>NZ_JBJZOT010000012.1:0-126700 GCF_057808375.1 Priestia sp. TRM10 | reverse complement strand
CGGTAAACACTTACCTCAAACCTTGTTCACAATAGTTAAAGTTTCTATCTGCATTTTACAGCAAAACTTTAACTATTGCAAGGGTTTATTGTACTCTCTTTCGTAAAGGGTGTGTTTACCGAATTTTTAAACGGTAAACACACCCTTTTTCTTTTCCTACAGAAAAGAGGAGAGAAAATATGTTAATTTTCAGTGATGATTTTGCCCGTATGCAAAACTATGAATCTTATACGAAAACCCAACATGAACAGAAACAAATGAAGTACAAACTTTTAAGTATTGTAGAGTCTGCATTTGGAGATTCATATGTTCGTTTAAAACCAGAAACACGTAACGCGATTGATATGATTTGCTTTTTAGCTACAGATAAAGGCTTTGTTTATGCGAAGGACTCCTATTTTGCTGAGAAACACGATATTTCTGCTCGTACAATCCGTCGTGTCATGAAAACATTAGAGGAAGCTGGAAAGATCGTGAAGGCTCATCGTTCTTCTTCTAAACATAATGGTCGAGGCGCTGCTGTTTATTTCTTTGTGGATCATCCTTGTTTTACACACTGGCAACAATATTTCGACTTTGATGTCCAAGCTGATGTCCAAGCAGAAAACGCTGAAATCCCTTGTGAGAGTAAGGATGGAGAGTCAAAAAAAGTTTCTACCTATTCTTTACCTAAAAATCATTATATTAAAAATCATTTTATGTATAAAACGATTCCTTTTATCAAAGGAGTCCCAAAACTCATTAATCAAACCTTTAAAGATGTGTTTAAAGACTCTTTAAGAGATCTTTATTTACGTGTACGTGTGGCTTCTCAAAAAGTATGTCAATCTGTATCTATGACTCTTTCTAAAAAGGATATTCACTCGATTGCTTATGAATCTATTCATACTTTATTTACATACATAAAAACGCGTTCTATGAGCTTTGAGGAGCAATGTAAGTTGGTGTATCGAATTGCTTTAAATAAATTTAATGAACTTGTACAAACAATAGATAAAGAAGAGTCTGTAGTTGTAACCCCTCGTAAAATTGTGCGTAAAGAAATGCTGCCGGATTGGTTTCAAGAACAACAAGAGAAAGAAAAAGTAAAAGAGAGCACTCTTTCCATAAATGATGAATCACAAGAAGATGAAATGGTCAGAATGAAGGCTATTTTAGCACATTATTCTTAAACAAACTGTAAGACTACTGTGTTAGTAACAGACAGTAAATCTTGAATTTAAAGTCATGCTATTAAAGTGAAGGTTTGTTGAAGAGGAATTCTTATATTTAAGGAGACAAGAATGAGAATTAGACAAGAAATGAAGGCAAACATACTTCTTAAATTTTTGATGATTGGATTAGGAATAATATTCATCCTTTTTGGCTGTTCAACATCGGATGAATGGGAAGAAGAAGTTTCTAAGTCTCCCCCTCTGAGTGGAACTTCTTTTCTTACAAGCCATTCGCCAACTCTAGTACATACCATCGACTTTCAGGAAATGAGTACCAGAACTATAGATGAGAAGGATAAAAAGATAACCTATGGATACTCTTCCCTACGGATTTATTACGGAGAATATGGTAGCAAGTTGGTGAAATATAAAGAACTTACAGGGTTTGATTTAACGACAGTTGATAATTTTGAGGTTAAATGGCAAGGCGATAGTCAAGTTATGATTAATGTGTACCGAAAAGCTGAAAATGGAACTATATTTAAAGACGAGACTATTCGTTTAGACACTTCAATTTAGTCTCTGAATAACGGGGAAATTCAGGAATAAAAGCTATAATAGAGCATTGTTAGGCAATTGAGAGTTTTAATAAAGCAAGGATTTTAAAACAATCAACCTTTTTTGTGAAAAGTTAATCAATCCTATTAAATAAGAGCATGTTTGGGTTTGCCTTTTCCCAAAATATGCCCTTATTTTTACCTATAAGATTTTCTTTCTACATGCCTTCTTAAGAAAACAATCGAGCGAAAAACCCTTTCTTTTTAGTTGCAGCTACTTCAGATTTTGATTGTTGGGTTTCTTTAACTACGTCCAGAAGTTGTTGGTCCCTCTTTTCTAAGGAGTTCTGTATGTACTCTTGTTGTTTTTCTAATCTATTAATTAGTGCCTGGTTAAATTCTTCTTGTCTCTTTAAATGTTCCTTAATAACCTCTAGTTCCAACATAACTGGATCCTCTGGTGTCCTTGCAGGTTTTAAAGGATCATCACCAGTGGAAAGATAATGATTAATTTGTTTAATGGAATAACCTTGTTCCCTACTTAGTTTCTTAATTAATAATAACTGTTCAATTGAAGACTTATCAAAATAATGATACCCATTTTCTCCTTGTAAAGTAGGAATGTGATTTTTTAGTTCTTTCATCCAGTTACGGACAACATGTACACTTTCATCAATCTTTTGAGCAGCTTCTTTAATAGTTAGTTTGATATCACCAGAGTTATCATCAATGTTATCTGAAGTTGGGTTTTCACTTTCACTTAGGTTTTCGTTATCTATTTTCACCTTTGTCTTCACCTACCTATAGAGATAATAAACTTATTTTATAAGAATTTAAAGTTAAGTTTCAACTTTCCTTACCCTTTCCCCCCTTGTTTCTACTTAGTAGCTAATAGTAACTATGATATAAAAGGTTTATCCAAAAAAATGATATCCACTTTCTCTTTATAAAGTTAGAATATGATTCTTTAATTCTTCCATTCCACTCCTAAACACATGTACACTTTCATCAATATTCTAGGCGGCTCCTTTAGCGATTAGTTTGATATTACCAAAGTTACCCGTGGGGTTTTGTAAAGTTGGGTTTTCACTTCCCCTTAGGTTTTCACCACATATCTTCACCTTTGTTTACACCTACCTATAGAGATGATAAACCTATTTTATGAAGATTTAAAGTTAAGTTTCAACTTAACTCCACTTTTTCCTTCTAAATGTTACTATTCAATAATTAATAATAACATTTAGATGAAAAACTTATCAAAACATTGCTAGTTATCTTTTGATAATGTTGAGATATAAGTTTTTAATTCATTTTCCGGTAATATGTACACTTTTATCAATCTTTTGGGCGGTTTCTTTAATAATTAATTTGATATCACTAAAGTTATCCTCAATGTTATATAAATGTAGGTTTTAACTTACACTTAAGTTTTTATTATTTATGATTACCTTTGTTTACACTTATCTATAGAGTTTATAAGTATGTTTTATAAAGGTTTAAAGTTAAGTTTTAACTTCTCTTAATGTTTACACTAACTTATAACTACTTAGGTTTAAATTCACTATAGTTATTTAAAAACTTCTCTATGAATAAAATTTTAAATGAAGAGTCATTATGTATTGTTTTTATATAATAAGGGAACCTAAAATTTATTAAAAACGTATAATTTATATTTAAAATAAGTGTTTTATACATTTTTATCTAAGTTTATATAATAATATATTAGTATTTATATAATTATTATATAAAAATCACCTCGTTTTGTATTTTTGTTTTTAAAGTATAAAAAAAGTATAAAAAATATATTTAAAATATTAAATATTAATGTATTTTATGCTATAATATATGAGAAAATAAAAAAGGAGTGGGATTTAATAATGAAATTGATCCTTGCTAATGATATCGGAAACGATAAAATGAAGATTCTTGAACCAGGCATTAAAGAGGTAGTGAAAGTTCCAAGTGCTTATAAAAGAATTAATCGAAAACCTTCAGTCCATGAAAATGATGTAAAAAAGAACGTAGCAAATCTCATTGACCAATTACTCGTACATATTTCAAGCTCATCCATTCGTCGTGATGGTTTATATATGATTGGAGAACGAGCAATTCAAACTACAGAAGGCGTAAGCAATATGGATATTGCCGTTCATGAAAAGCATAGTAGTGATTTACCTTTAATTAATACGTTAGGTTATGTGGCAGGAAGAGCTGTGCAAAAACATTATGATGCGGAAGGGAATCTTCCTCAATCCATAAAAGTAGAAGTGGGCATGAGTAGTGCCATCCCAGCCAGTCAACACAATATAGAGACAGCGAGACAGTTAGAAGAGCGTTTTATGGAAACTTCTCATGTGGTCATTGTGTATGTAGGTCAAGAACAGGTAACCGTAGAATTAAACTTCTCACAAGTAAAGGTTACCAAAGAAGGTATTCCGGCATTATATGCAATCTTTGAAGGACCAAATGATATGTTTAAAGAGTTTTGCAAAGAGTATGGAATGAAGAAAATCGAGGGATCGCATTTCACAAACTCCAAAATTATGCATATCGATATTGGAAGTGGTACAACCGAGTACATTTATTCTGTGGGTGTAAATCCTCAACCAGAGCAGTGTACAGGAGAACGGCGTGGAGTAGGGCATGCGGTCGAAGAAGCAATTCAATTAATGAAAGAAGAACGTAAAGGCCTTAATATTAATCGTCAGCAATTTGCGAAATATATTGAGCGACCAGATGAGTATCCTAAAGATCATGACTTAGCTGTTCATTACTTGCGTGAGGCTCGTATCAATCAAGTGGATTTCATTTTGGAAGATGTAGAACGTAAATACACAACAACACTCTCTAGTGAACCAGAATATCTAGCTTGCTATGGAGGAGGCTCCATCGAATTTAAAGAGGATATGTATAAATACTTAAAAGAATTTGCGGACTCTGTGGATGCGAAAGTCCTTTGGATCCCCGAACAATATGCTGTTGATATGAACGTGAAAGGATTAGATATCTTAAATCGCAACATGCTATTTACAGAAGAATACAAAGAAACTGTGGTGATGTAAAGGTATGACGAACGAAAAAAAAAGAAAAACACAGTATAACTGGAAGTTTAAAAGCAATGAAACTGATGAATTTTATGAGTGGTTTGAAAATCAGGATAACATTGCGCTTTCTCTACGTAAGATTGTGTATCATATGATTGAGCTATATGGGACGGAGAGCGTTTTAAATCATCATGTCGATAAAGAAATGAGTCGAGATATGTTTATTCTAGAGGCTCTTAGAGGAAAAGATACTTTAACGGTAAAAGAGGGTATCCTTTCAGGAGGATCTCCAGGAAAAGATGCATCTATCCTTGAGAAATCGTCTTTCTCTGTACAGGAAGAACGTCCAGTAAATGAAGAATTGAATAAATCAGAAACCAAAAGTAAAGTCAATTATCAAGAGGTTAACCCAAAATCGATTTTTTGATAATTTTTAGGGAATGAATGTTAAGCCTCTCATATTATGAGAGGCTTATTTGATCAAAAGGGGATGAGAGGGTGGAAGCTGTTAATCGCATGATAAAACCGATTTTTGTATGCACCATCGTTCTACTATGTCTAATTGGGTTCTTTTTTTTCTTTAAATATGCTCTTTTGAAGATTTTAGGTTTGTTATTGCTTATTGGGATCTTTCTGATTGGTTCCTATCTTGTGTTTTGTATTTTGTTTGAAATTATAGGGTGTTTGGCTGTTTTGACATTACCATTAATTGTGATTCTTATTGTCATAGGAGCCTTTGTTTACTTTATGTAATAGAAATAATTTGAATTTAAAAAATTGAAATCTATTGTATTACAGTTCATTACCTTAATTTGATATAATTGAAAAATAAAACCTATTTAACTGTAAACAATTTGGAAAGGGTTAATATGGATAAAACTATACTTTTTAATTTTAATGGTACTCTTTTAAATACTAAACATTTGGCTATTAATATATTTAACGAAATTGCAGGAAAGTATGAATACAGGAAGATTGCTGAGGAGGAAATTCCATATCTAAGTACATTGTCTGTACGTGATAGGTGTAGAGTATTGAATATACCAATATATAAGATGCCTATAGTAGGTATGAAAATCAAACAGAGATACCAACAATATCTCCCCGATTTAGAACCAGTAAAGGGGATTCATGGTGTTATAGTTCAATTAAAGAAAATGGGTTTTCAATTGGGTTTTTTGACCACGAATTCTCGAGATACAACTAGTAAGTTTTTAATAAATAATTCTATGGATATATTCGACTATGCCCATTATTCATTCAATCCATTTTCTAAGAAAGGGGAAATATCCTTTTTCTTAAAAGATCATAATTTAAAAGCCGAGGATATTATTTATATAGGTGATGAACTAAGGGATATTAAGGCTGCTAAGCAAAATCAATTATATTGTATAGCAGTATCTTGGGGATATGATTCTAAAGAACTTCTAGAAGCAGGAGAGCCAAATCATATTGCCGATAGGCCACAAGATATATTAAATATTTTGCAAAGTAAATTCTAATTATATAGGCTAAGACAAGAGTTAGGGGTAATGAATTTGTTTATTTCAAAATTAATTGATTATTATGCTTTATATGATTTACATAGGAAGCGTAGTGCAAATTCTCAATTTTCTTCTGTGATTAATGAAGAACCTTCTATAAAGGATAGGGAGAGCTTTTATCAATCATTTAAAACGGATGTAAATTATGATATCCAATATTCCAAAGAAGGATATGATGTAGGAAGCTTTAGTTTTCCAAGTCTATTTTCATCAGGTATTACACCTAATGACCTTGTAAATGGAGAAGTATTTCTTAATAACCATCATGATGAAGTGCCTAACGTGATTTTTATACACGGTTGGCGTATGAGTTCATTTGACAGAATAAAAAAAATATTCCATGAACGGATTGCCGAAGAATTGAAATGGAATATGTATTATTTTACGTTACCTTACCATTTCGAGAGGGAACCAGAAACATCACTTTATAGTGGCGAGTTTATGATAAGTGCTAATATCTCTAGAACTATTGATTCGACTAGGCAAGCCGTAAAAGATCTTAGGGCGCTTATTCAATGGATTAAAAAGAATAAAAAAGGACCAGTCGTATTAATTGGCGTTAGTCTAGGAGGATTTATTACAAATTTAGTGGCTACTCTTGAGTCAGAAATTGATATTTTAACTTCCATTTTCTATGCTAATCGACTTTCTTATTCGATATGGAATACTATACCTGGAAAGTTTATACGAAAAGATTTAGAAGAGCATGGTGTAAACTATGAAGATTTAACCTCATACTGGAAGATAACGGATCCTAGTCAAGCTGTGCCCAAAATGAAAAAAGATAACATTTTGCTTATTTCCGCCAAGTACGATCAGTATGTTCACATTGAGGACGCAGATCACTTATGGGAAGCATGGGGGAGACCTCCAAGATACATCTATAAAGGTGGACATGCCGGTATTGTTTTAAATCGAAAAAGAATTGCAGTAGATACCCTTTCTTTTATTCAAAATAAGCTGAAGAGGTAGATAGTATGCTGATACTTGTAATACTGCTCTGGTTAATGGGAGCAATACTCCTTATTAGAAATCCTAAAAATGAAAAAATCAGATGGGCAAGTTATATTGGCTTTTTCGGAGGATTTGGTGGAGTAGGTGTTTTACTGGGAAAAGGTACAGAACGTCCAGAGTGGGCTCTGGTATTGGATGGTATATTTACTTCGATTGGACACTATTGGACTCCCTATGCCATTTTAATATTTGGATTAATATATTCTGACACAATAAGTAATCCTAAACATAAAAATTTGTATAAATGGTTGTTATTGATTCCGCCTATTATTATGTATTTTACCTTTCCTATATATCCAGAGTTTAGGGTGAACTTTGATGTACTATCTATTTGGATTGTCCCTTATGTACTGATGTCAAACTTTCTATTAGTCTATTCAGCTTGGAAAGAAACAAGGCTAACGATAAAAAGACAAAAGGCATTAACTGCTTTATTAATAGTACCCATGACTACATTTGCTGTTACCACTAATATTATCCTTGAAGCGTTTGGTTTTGTTGGGATATGGAAATACAATACATTGGTAATAATCCTTCAGTTCTTTGTGTTTTTGTATTTTGCTATTAGATACGGTATTTTAGGAGTACAAATTAGAGTAGAAAAAGAAAGACGTGATACTACCATGAAAGCCGTAGTATCGGGAACAGCTCTCTTGAATCACACTATAAAAAATGAAATAGCAAAGATTGATTTCTTAGTAAGCCAATTACGAGATCATATTCCTGAAAATGAGAAAGTCGCTGAAAATATTGATTTAACGTTGAATTCAACACAGCATGTTTTGGAGCTATCTACCCGAATCCAAAGTAAGTTGAATATTATAGATCTTAAAGAATCTACTTTTTGGTTGAATAGTATTCTGGAACGTACTCTTGAGCTATTAAAGCCTTATATAACGTCAGATATATCAATTATTAAGCAATACGAAACAAATGTTAAACTCGCGGGAGATGTTATACATATACAAGAAGCATTTATGAACATTATTAAAAATGCCATAGAGGCTATGGGGAAAGGTGGGTCTTTAATTATTAAGGTTTATCAAAGCCGTAATAAAGTTTATATAGATTTTAAAGATAATGGAAAAGGTATAGAGCAAGATCAAGTTCCACTTGTATTAGATCCCTTTTACTCTACAAAAAGACGAGTCGGAAATTATGGATTAGGTCTAACTTATTGTTATAACGTGATCCAGAAACATGATGGTGACATTTCAATAAAGAGCCAAGTTAATCAGGGTACAACAATTACTTTAATGTTTCCTTCAAAAAGAATTAGAAGTATGAACAAGCATCATAATTCACAATCAATGGAGGAGAAAGTCCATGTGTCCAATTAAGCTAATGGTTGTAGAAGATGATCCCGTATGGATGAAATGTGTATGTGAGTATGTAGAAAAAGAAGAGGATATTACTGTAGTTAAACAAGCTTACACAAAAGAGCAATCTATCCAAATTAATAATGAACAAGTAGATATAGTTTTAATGGATTTAAGTCTTACAAGAGATGAAGCAGATTTAAGTGGGATTGCAGTAGCGAGAGAATTATATAGTAAAGGCATAAAGAAAATTATAATGTTAACTTCATGGGAAGAACCGGATGCTATTTTAGAATCCTTTGATATAGGAGCTATTAATTATGTAACCAAAACATCTTATAGGGATATTCCTAAAGCTGTGAGAGATGCGTATGAAGGGAAGGTAAGTTTACACTCAGATGTGTCACCTATCCTTGTTAAGGAGTTAAAGAAAGAAAGGAAAATAAAAGTCTTAACTCCTACGGAACGAGATGTATATGAATTAAAAGAGAAAGGTTTAAGTCGAAAACAAATTGCTGAAAAGCTATATAAATCAGTTGAAACCGTAAAGAAACAACTGAAAATAATAAGAAGCAAGATAAATTAACATTCTTTGTTGATTTGTCTTGCTTCTTTGATTTGATAATAAAAGGCTTTCAGTGAAATGAGAAAAGGGGGGGTATTATTTTAACCCTCCCTTAATTTGGATAATACCCTTATTATGTAAGTAACCTTACTTATTCATTATCAAATTAAAAATTTAAGTTAAAAGTTTTTGTTATAGTTAGTATTTATTATTAACTATAGAACTGAGAAACATGGTCAGATGTTTCTTTTGAGTAGAATCTAACTCATTAATAATTCTCAATAAAGGCATATAGTTAATGACTAGATTTTCTATAAGTTCAGTATCATCTACAGACAGTCTATCTAAAATAATATTAGACTTTTCCTTTGTTTCATCCATACCCTTTAGATTTTTATTATATTCTGAGGGCAATACATCATATAATCCCACCCCTAGAACATCACAGATATCTATCATGGAGTCAAAAGTAACAAACCTTTCTCCACGTTCAAGACCACTAATAGTACTCTGAGAAGTTTTAGATAATCTTCCTAACTCTGCGGTAGTCATATTAAGGCTTTTTCTGTAACTTTTAACCTTCCTACCGATGTGATTTTTAAGTTCATTCATAAGTATCTACTCACTTTAACATTTTCTTTTATTTTAACAAAAGGGAAGGGTATTTGTTAAAGTACCCTAATGTTAATAATTTATTTTAAAAACCTATTTACAAATTATTTGTTATTGAATATACTCTAATCAAGGAGGTGGAAAACATTAACATAATCAGGGTGAAGAGAGTGAGAAAAGGGTGGACCCAGTTAGAACTAGCCGAAGTATCAGGGGTTCCTCAATGTACAATCTCTCAAATTGAACGAGGAAGTCGAAGGTACCCTACGTATGATACGATTCGCAAAATCGCTAAAGCATTGGATTTGCCGTTGGAGGATTTCTCCTTCATACAAGACCATAATAAAAAAGGGGCGGTGAAAGATGAAGACAGCGAAGCGACTGGCATTCTATGAAATAGCTGCGGCTCGAGCTCAAAGTGCTAAAACCTTCGATGGAAAAGTGTATAAACTACAGGGAGCTGTTGCTGTTGAACACGAAACAGGAAGTATTAAGAGAGTAGCTGATATTTATTATGATATTCGTTCCGTCCGGGACCATAATCAACGCATTATGGCGAAGAGACGACATAAGGAAGAAGAACTCAAAGAAGTATCTCACAAAAGTAGTTAACCACTATTCTTTTCGTTCTAAATGGACCACATACAAGCGATTCTAAGACGTGCCGAGAGCACGAAACGATCCTCGACAATTGGATAAAGCGTGCCTCCCCTCAATCGGTCACAAGGGGATTCAGGTATACGATGATGATAAGGTTCGGTGAAGGCGTCCTCAAACTCACTGGTGATCGATGTGGAATTCTTACAGTGTATCTCACTACCAGGGGATGCATAAGGTTCTTCGTACATGCCAAAACGTTGTGCATTGTTGGGCTTGGTGATTTTCATCATGCATGCCAACATAGGGTTAACCCTTTCCAGCCATAATAAGGGATATATTTTCCTTTCTTTTCCTTGTTATACTGAGGAGACAGAGACTGAGCTTATCCAAAAATCTCTCGGTAGGTTTTAGAATCGCTTAGTATGTCTGAATATTTAGAACAAAGGAGAATGAAAATATGAACCGTAAGTATGGGTTGATTTCACTCATTGCAGGTGTAGTTTTAGTCCTTGGTATAGGATCAGTATTTGTGTTTTCTCAAGGTTCAAGCGAAGTGAAGGGAAATGGAAACATTGAAGAATTGAGTCCTCAAGCCATGAAGAAGTTTATGAAAGAGGATGGAACAGGATTTATTATCTATTCGCTAGATAAAGATAATCGGGATAATTACCTTTATAGTGCAAAAAAAGCGATGGAAAGAAATGATGTAAATGCGAAAGAAATTAATAGTAATGATCCGAGATACGATGGTTCGAAAAACCAAATGTACTATGGGTTAGATCAAAATGCTGATACTTTAGCCGTCTATAAAGATGGTGAAATGAAGAATCAAATTGATTTTGAAGAATATGAAGCGTCAGAATTGGAAGCTGAGCTTGATTACTTCATTCAAATGTCAAAAGAAACGTATTTTGAGAACTAATGGCTTACTTTATGAAAGGAGTGAGGCGATGTCCATTACACAAAAGGATTTAAAGAAGTCGAAAGATCTTGTAGAAAAGTTATTAAAAGTCCAAGGTCATAAATATAATGATTGGCTTCATCAGCAACATCAAACGTTTATTGAAGAGAATCAAGACTTAATTTTAGAGGCGTTAAGTGCCTTTACAGAACCCGCCGAAGAGAAGGAGACACCTAAAAAAGCTGTTCCTTCCGAAGTTTCTTCTCATGAAAACCCAGTAGTTCATAATTAAGAGGAAAAGGGGAGTATAGAATGATTGATCTATTAAACCAAATGAATGACTTGTCACTTGGTGCTGCCGATGGAATGTCAGGTTTAATTGAAAGTGGAAAGTCTACTTTAAAGTGGGGACAACGGTTAGGACTTATTTGTGCAGCGATCGCGTTTGCAATCGGAGGTTACTTGTTAATGCTTGGTGGTGACCGAGGACGCCAAAAATGTATTGGATGGTTTATTGGTGGGGCTGTTGGTCTTGTGATTGTGATGGGAGCTTTAGGTATTGCACAAGGGGTAGATAGCAACATTAAATTTGGAGGATAAACGAACTTATCATCATCATTTATAAAAAGGGATGAGGAAGCTGTACTGAAAAGTATGGCTTTTTTTCATCTCTTTTTTTCATACAAAGGAGGAAAAACATGTTTGTGATGTTCATGAAAAGTGAAACGAAAGAGGTTCCTACGTTTCAGAAGCTCTCTTTTCAAGAAGCGTGTGAGAGAACACATGAATTAGAACATCAGTATCGTCAACAAGAGAAAAGAGCTTCGATTGACTTTCACGTGCTGAATGAAGAAAACCAAGAGTTATATGCCGGCACGTATCAACTAGGCTCTCACTTTGCTATAAATCTACTCGATCATATCCAAAAACAGTTATCTCAAATGAAAATCAATCCAAACCAAGAAGTTATCAAACAATCTTTTCTCAAAAAGCTATATCACGAAGTGCCTTATTCTTTACATCCTGAGGCCATAGAGTTTCCAGAAAGAGACGAATCAATCTTAACTCCTGGAACCTCTTCTAAAGAAGGATACACTTCGAAACTTTCTCATCTTCATCGAAAAATGATCTATGGAGGAAGTGCTTTATCGGTTTTACTTTTATCCATAGGGTGTTGGACGACGGTTTCAGCTTCTCAACAACAAAATGATGAGGTAGTGCAACTCGAACAAAAATTGAAAGAAGAAGAAAAGTTAACGAACTTATATGAAACAGCTCTTCTAGGAGATACAGAACAGGCAATAGAACAGCTTTCCAAAGGGAAAGGGAATAAGGATTTACAAGTCAATCAAGACGTCTATATGAGCCTTCTGTTAGAAGAAAAGAAGTATAAGGAAGCTGTGAAGGTAGGAGGAGAAAGGAAAGTAGAAGATCAATTGTTGGAAAAAGGAGATGTGCAGCAGATAAAAGCATTCCAAGAACTTTTTCCTTCTTCTACAGGAACCTTTGATGCGGCGTATCTCGAACAACGATGGGAAGATGTACTCTCTCAAAAGGAGGTCAGAATGACGGAAAAGCGTCAACGCATGAAAGGATATGCTCTGCTAAGAACAGGTAAGGTAGAAGAAGCTAAAAAACAAGTTAACCATCTTCAAGATAAGCGTATCCATCAAAAGATTAAAAAGTACGAACAGGTTCAACAAGAAATACAGGATCTTCAAAAACAGATAGAGGAGCAACAGCAGAAGGATCCAAAAGATGAAGCAAAAATTCAATCCCTAACGGAGGAGAAACAGAAGAAAGAAAAAGTTTTAAATGGTATATAGAGTCTTTTAAATAATGGGGCAAGGATGATGAGTAATGAAAAAATATAGGCTAGGTTACGATTATTTATTGCTGGCTAATAAATCATTTACTTATAAAAATGATTGTATTGGTGCCATGTGCATAAATGTAATGTTCAAAGTTTTTAATGAGGATGGTCAAGAAATGTTTTTTGAGGCGGAAGAATTGAAAGATCAAAAAATCCTCCTTAATCATGGGGATACGTGTTATTTATTCGATTTAATTTTTTGTTCCATTGATAGGGAAAATATCATAAGTTTTGAGCCTAACATTCCTTTATTAAGATATTGTGATTATAATTTTCAATGGGAAATTGATTCTTATACAAAAGACTTGGATAAAGGGTTTTTAGATCCTGAAATCATTTCAGAAGATGAGTTTAGGGATATCATCAAAAACAATATGGATGCCTTTGATAATAGTGATAATCGTTCTGCTCAAACCACTGCATACTTTACAGAAGAGATATATAAGGAGGAAGGAGAATGAGAGAATCCACCTCCATCAAATATAAAATAGCTGAAAAACAAGTACTCATTCCATTGAGTGCTTGTTTTTTTATTCTTACCCTATTAGGTGTCAATTTTATATTTAATATGATCCTAGATGTACTGAAAACGAGTTTTAGTGATGTGTTGGATCCTCAACCGTTTCATCCATCCTTTAAGGACGCCTATACGTTCCATTTTCTTGATTACCCTTATGTGTATGGAGCTATAGGATTAGGATCCACCCTTTTGACGGCTAAACTTATTTACAATATCCGTTCTAACTTTAAGGATTTAAACCGAAATCAAAAAGGGTCGAGTCGTTTTACAACACTAGAGGAATTACAGAAACAATATCGAGCTGTACCAGAAAAAGGGGAACGGTACTCCGATGGAGGAGGGGTGCCCATTTCTCGCATGGATAAAGTTAAATTAGTTTCCAACTGGAAAACGTACAGAAAAGTAAAAGGCATTCAAAAATTATTACAAGCTCATCTATTGTTTAAGAGAACGCCGTTTCTATTGATTGATGATAGTCCCGTTAACAATATGATTGTCGGGATTACTCGAAGTGGGAAAGGGGAAACCTTTGTGTTTCCAGCCATTGATGTGTATTCCAGGGCTGAAAACCAGCCTTCTCTTATCAATAATGATACCAAAGGCGAGCTCTTCGCTGCATCAAAGGAAACGCTTGAAAAAAGAGGCTATCATATCGAAGTGCTGAATCTTTTAAATCCTTTAGAGTCCATGAGTTATAATCCTTTACAACTCATTATTGAGGCCTATAAACAAGAAGATTATTCAACAGCTCAGTCGTTATGTAACACGCTTTCTTATACACTTTATTACAATCCCAACTCCAAGGATCCCTTTTGGCAAAACTGTGCCATGAGCTTATGTAATGCGATGATTTTAGCCATCACGGATAAATGTATTAAAGAAGGAACAGAAGAAAAGATTACGATGTATGCCGTAGCCAATATGCTGTCGGAGCTAGGATCTAGAGAGATTGAAATCGATGGAGATTCAGAGGAAACACAAAATGCGCTAGATAAATATTTTCAAGATTTGCCTTCTGATAGTGTGGCGAAAATGCAATATGCGACCTCAAATTTTTCAAAAGGGACGACGCGAGGTGGCATCTTTACTCAAACCATGGATCGACTTTCTATTTTCACATTCGATGAAATAGCGAAGATGACGTCTCGAAATAGTGTAGATCTTAAGCGAGTGGGATTTGGAAAAACCATAAGAGGAAAAGCGACCCCTAGGAAGCGAGTAGAAATTCTGTTTCCTGATAAGACAACGGAAAGCATTAAAACGGATGGAGAAGGGCGCTTTGAATTGAATTTTCAACAAACGTTAGAAGTAAACAAGGAGATTTACATTCAAGAAAGGGAAGGAAAGAAAAAATGTAAAGTGACGATTAAACAGATAGATGAGGAAACCGGGGAAACAACATTAGAGGTCAAGGAAGCCTCAAAAGGTATGGAAATTCAAGACATTATTTATTTCAATAAGCCGATTGCGATTTTCATGATTACACCGGACTATGACTCTAGTAATCACGTCATTGCATCTATTTTTGTACGTCAAATGTATTCAGTTCTAGCCAAAAATGCATCCTTGGCTCGAAGTGGGAAATGCCACAGGGAAGTAGTGTATATTTTAGATGAATTTGGTAATATGCCAGCGATTGAAGATATGAGTAACATGGTGACGGTTTGCCTGGGACGAAATATACGTTTTAACTTAGTCATTCAAGCGTATTCTCAGCTAAAAAATAAATATGGAGACAATGCGGATACCATTAGTGGAAACTGCGGAAACACCATTTATATTTTAACAAGTGACAATCAGACGGCTGAAACGATTTCCAAAAAGTTAGGGAATGAGACCATTCATTCTACTTCTCGAAGTGGAAAAGGATTGTCTTTGGATAAGAGTAAGACGGAAAGTGTAGATACAAAACCTCTTTTAACAGCCAGTGAGCTCATGAGTTTAGAAGAAGGTGAAAATGTGGTGTATCGAGTCATTAAGCGACAAGATCAGGAGCGTAATCGTGTGAAAGCCTATCCAATTTTTAATACGGGAAAAACAGCCATGAAATATCGATGGGAGTATCTTGGAGACGAATTTAATACGGACCAATCCATTTTAGATCTAGATATTGTCTCGCTTCATGAAAAGGTGGATCCAAAGAAACTGATTGTAGATTTTTCATATTTATTTGGAGAAAAGCCTTACGCGTCTGATCAAGAGAAAGCTGCTTCACCGCAACCAACCTCCTCCCAGGAAAAAGAGGAAGAAACGTCTCAAGCGTCGGATGCTCCATTTGCTTCCTCTCCTAAGGATTGGAAGTCGATGACGATCAACGAGTTTTTTGCGTCTGATCCGAATGTATTGAGACTGATTCAGGATAAATTGTTACCGAAATTACCTCAAACGATAGAAGACCTAGAACATAAAGTAATGGAGGACTTCTTGGGTATCTTACATGAACTTGGAGCGAACGATCAAATGGATTCGTATCTCTATGATGCGATCACCAAGCATATTCGGCGTATTAGTGAAGTATTAGAAAATGAGGAACCTCAACCGGTTCAATCTTAAAAGGAGGAGAAACATATGAACACGATTACAAAGGAATTAGAACGTATTATTACGGAGTATACACCGATTGTGGCAGAAGGAAATCGAGTTTCAATTGGGTTATTAGATGGGATCCTTTTTCTTCAAAAGGGGAACGAAGAAGAGGGCGAAGCACCGATGGTGATCCGAGTGGACGCCATGGCAGAACGTCTTTCTCTTACCGTTGAAGAGTTATTTGAAGGCTAATCCAGTGAACGAAACGTTGAAAGGGAGATGAGCACCGGATGAAAGATGAAGAAATTGTAGAGAAGCTTCAAACTTTTCATGATTATCTGGAAGTCGGGAATATTTGGTCGTATTGCTTGAGGTGGATGGGATGGTTTCTCATTCAATCTTTAGCTTGGTTAGTCGATGGGCTAGAAGGCATTACAGATAGTATTTTGGGGATTAAGACCTTTTTCAACTCCCCGGATGTGCAAGGATTTATTAAGGATATCCAACCTTTTCTTTATGTGTTATTAGCTTTTTCCATACTGTACATTGGATATTTGCTCATTATGAATAAGAAGCTTAACCGAGAGCAGATTATGTTTAATCTGTTTATTTCCATTGGGGTTATTGTTCTTCTCAATGTGGGCATGTTAAAAGCTGATAAGTTCACGGATGAGGCGGTTAATGCCGTAGATTTAAATGAAGAAGGAACCACGAGTGAAAAAATTATTAAAGATGGTATTACCGATGTTGCCCAATTGGATGTGAATGGATGGAAAACAACCGATTTAAAGAAACCAAACAGGGTGCCTCAAAAGAATATCAAAATGATTGATATTACAGAAAAGATTGATGATGAATTTAAGATTAACGATAAAGATGGGTTGAGTGACACAGGAAAGCAGATACTCAAAAAGAAATTAGCCCTCAATGGGGAGGGAAAAGAAGGCTTAGCCAAGTTAGATAATGGATGGTTTGACTTTTTTCCAGAACAGTACTACCGATGGCATTGGGATTTCTGGACGATTGCTATTACGCTCTTTGTTACCGGAATGACGTTACTGTTTATCACAATTAAATTAGCTAAGTTATGTTATGAATTAGCGTTTAACTCCATTTTAGCGCAACTGTTAGCTCCGGCAGACATTGCCGATGGTCAGAAGCTTAAACAGGTCTTAAAAAGCATTATGAACACCTTTTTGATTATTATCATGATTTTTATTTCGATGAAAGTGTATCTCATGGGAACCCAATTTATTAGCGATAAACTAGATGGAATCGCCTATCTCATTGCTTTAATTGCGATTAGTATTGCGGTTGTTGATGGTCCAGTGATGTGTGAACGTATCTTTGGGATCGATGCGGGCTTAAAGAGTGGATGGGCTGCTGTTGCAGGTGGTGTGGGCCTAGCCAAAGGTATAGAAAGTGCCATGGGATCCGTTGGAAAGGGAAAAAAGGCATTAGAGAAATTAGGAGGATTAGGGAAATCAGGTGTCGGTGGTCTTTCTATGGCAGGTGGAGGCATGGCTGGCATGGCTGCCGGTTTAGCTAAAGGGTCTGGTCAAGGACAAGGAAAAAAAGAGACCTTACCGGAACAAATGAAAAAAGCAACAGGTCAAGGGCAAGGTAAAGGACAACAGGAAGGGCAAGGCAAAGGTTCTGATTTAAGCTCTCATGTTCCCGGACAAGAACAAGGAAATGGGAAGATGGAGCAAGGTCAATCGCAAGCCGGTGGGTTACATCAAGGCTCCTCTCTTCAAGAAGAAATGAAAGCAGCCGAATCCAAAGAAGGAGGCGCGCAGGGGCATGATCTTTCGTCTAACGCTCAAGAGGAACAGAACGCGTCTTCTACAGTAGAGAGTGGAGGAAATGGCGGGCCAGGAACAACAAGCTTACAAGATGAAATGACGGCTTTGGAAGGCGAAAATGGTGCTTCTACTACAGAAGGCATATCGGGAAAGCAAGGATTGGGTCAAGGACAAACGACGCTTCATGATGAAATGAAAGCCGTAGAAGGAAATGGAGGTCTTTCTTCTTCTCAAGGCTCTATCTCTTCTTCTAATGGAGGATCTAAAACGGTAGATGCACCATCCGTTCAAAGAGGAAGCAATCTTCAACAAGAAATGAACACATCAGGGAAAACGCAAGGCTTTACCTCTTCTTCTAATGGTGGATCTCAGATTATCGATACACCATCTGTTCAAGGAGGCAGCAGTCTTCAACAAGAAATGAACAAATCAAGGGGAACACAGGAGATTTCCTCTCCTTCAACTCATGGTTCCCAAACCATTGATACTCCACCACCTGTACAAAATGGAACCACGCTTCATCAGGAAATACCATCTACAGAGAATTCAAGTTCCTATGAGGCACCATCGGAAACTCCGTCTTCTATGCCAAATGTCATTCATACCTCTGCTTCTGCTCCGTTACAGGAGAATATTCGTCAAGCCGAGGCTCAAGTGGCAGCAACGCAAGAATCTCATACCGTTTCTTCTTCGGCTCCCGTTCAGAATGCTTCCCAACAGGAAGTGGTGCCAGCGAGCACGGAAGAGATTCCGATGCCAAACCAACAACGGACGGAAACGCGTCATATTGGGCAGGTCATTCGAGATAAAGCTGTTTCTACATGGAAGGAATCGAAGACGGTTCATCAAACGAAGCGTACCTATCAGATTGGGCGAAATACAGGTGCAGGGTTAAGGGGCCTCGTAAAACGAGATCAGAATAAGAAAAAATAAAGGAAGTAGAGA
This sequence comes from Priestia sp. TRM10, assembly GCF_057808375.1. NCBI lineage: Bacteria > Bacillati > Bacillota > Bacilli > Caryophanales > Bacillaceae > Priestia > Priestia sp. TRM10. Next base: position 107,721 of record NZ_JBJZOT010000012.1, on the reverse strand, counting down.
TGCTCTACTTCCTTTTTTATATGAAGGAGTGAAAATATGGCGAATTACAATATTCCTAAAGAAGTGACGACGGAGCTTAAAATCAATAAATCTCTATTTCTCTTTGATTTACTGTTCATTATTGGTTTATTAATCTTCACGATGATCTTAAATATTTTTATTCATCCGACGTTACAAATTCCGTATTACATCTTCATGGGCATTGTGGGTCTTATCATGATTTGGAGACCGCATACGAACCCGAAAAAGAGAATGTATCAAGTGCTGTTGATTACGATGATGCGAAAGAAAAATACGTATTGTGCGATTGATCAAGAAGAGGATTGATAAAGGAGAGAAGACGCATGGCTTTATTTGAAGAACAACCGATTCAACAACCTGCATCTCAAATGAAAAAGGGAAAGAAATGGTCTCAGGAAGCTCCTTTCTTTTTGGATGAAAAGGAGATCAAGACACGTAAACGTTCCTTCTTACATCCTTTTGCTGCCTTGAGAGAGAAACGAGCTAAAGCAAAAAAAGAGAAATCACCTCAAATCAAGAAGCTGATTGCGGAGATCATACCCATTGTCGATTATACCGAAAGTGGTTTATTTCAATTAAAAGGAGAAGGCTTCTTTGATATTTGGCAAATCCAAAGTAAAGATATTTTTGCGATGAACGAAAAAGAGGCTTCTTTCCATATTTACAGCCTGGCAAGTGGTTTTCAAAGCTATCAAGAAGCCTTTAAGGTTGTCTCATTAAATCTTCCCGTTTCCACAGAACAACAACAACAATATTTAGAAAAGAAGTTAGAACGGTCCCAAAACCTTCTCTATGAGCGTTTTCTTCAACAAAAATTAAAAGAGCTTCAATTTTTAGAGTGGGGCCGAACAAATCGGGAGTATTTTGTGTTTATCTATGGAAAAACCGAATTAATGGTCAAGGAAAGAAGAGAGGATCTTATTCGCTATTTACAAAGAACAACCCCTCTTATTGAGGTGAATGATAAGAAGAAAATTGAACTAATCTATAAACTTTATAATCAAAATGCCAAACTTGGCAATAAACAATAAAGAGAAGGTGGGAGAAACATGGCATTTCCTTTTTTAAAATATAAAACGAATGAAGAGGTCAAAAAGAAAGAAGGCTATAACCCTACGTTATTGAGTCAAATTCAACCGCAAGGTGGCGTGAGTTTTAAAGAAAATTGTGTTCGGAATGGGGATGGCTATTCCACTTGTGTGCATGTTTATGATTATCCAAACAATGTTAACGACTTCTGGTTAGAGCCGATTCTGAACATGCCTAACGTGATTACCACCTTGGATGTGGTGAGTGATGACCGAAAACAAGTCATTGATTCTATCAATAAGAATATGTCGGAACAAAATGCTCGTCACCTTCATGCCAAGGAGAGTATTGATCGGTTAGATGCTGAAAACCTGTTTCATGAGATGAGGGAGTTATACCGTCAGATTGTGAATGGGGAAGTCATGAAACGCATTCATCTACGAATCTACTTGGCAGCTAAAACAATTCCCGATCTAGAAAAAGAGTTTAAGAGGGTCATCGAGCATTTAGAATCTCATAACTTTCGAGGTGCTATTTTCTTAAATGAACAAGAGTATGAATGGGAGTCGATGGTTACGGACTTTGATACCCAATTACAATATGTAAATAAGAGAAAAGGAAAGGAAATCCCTGCGCTATCCCTAGCCGGTGGGTTTCCTTTTCATTTTACCCAGTTAGATGATCCCTATGGGATGTATTACGGCACGACCCGAACCGGTGGAAGTGTGATCTATGATCTTTTCCATAAGGATGAACATCGTAAAAGCTATAATGCCGTTCTCATGGGGTTGATGGGGGCCGGTAAATCCACGTTTTTAAAGAAACTGACGATGGATAATGCGATTAAGGGTTATAAGATTCGGGGCTTTGATATTACAGGAGAATTTCGAGAGTTAGTTCGTGATTTAGGAGGAAAACAGATTGCATTAGATGGATCAGAGGGGAAAATCAATCCTCTTCAAGTGTTCAAAACCTCTGAAAGTGAACTGAATTGTTTTACGCAACATTTATCGAAGTTGACGATCTTTTATCGCTTTATTGCTCCAGAAGCTAAGGATGAGGAGTTAAAAGAATACGAGAATCTCTTGCGTAAATTGTACATTCATAAAGGCTTATGGAGTGATGAAAAAGGAGAGAACAACACCATTACGAGTCAACCTGTAGAAAAGTATCCGATTTTTAGTCATTTCCTTTCCTTTGTGAGAAAAGAACTGTATGCCAACTTTGATAAGAAAGAACATCATGCTCATTTAGGTGTCAGTCGTACCCATCGCTTGGAGTTAATTGAGTTGAATTTGATGAACTTGGTGGAAACCTACGCTCATCTTTTTGACGGGATCTCCACCATTGAAGATTTTAATGAAGAACAAATTGTGTTTTTTTCCCTACGTCATCTATCGAGCTTAAAACCGGAAATCTTCCAAGCCCAACTGTTCAGTGTAATGAACCTCCTTTGGGATAACATGTTGCAACAAGGCTCTCCTCAATTTGAAGCTTACAACCGAGGAGAGCTTTCGTTTGAAGATGCCATTCGTTATCTCATTGTCATGGATGAGGCTCATCACGTGGTGAACACTCGAAAAGGAAGTGAGCACGCGCTCCGTTTCTTAACAAAGTTTAGCCGGGAAGCTCGTAAGTATTTCGGTGGGTTGATCTTTGCCAGTCATTCCATCAGAGACTTTGTTCCAGAAGGCTCCGATCTATCAGCTGTAGAAGAAATTAAGATTCTATTTGAACTCGCTCAATATAAATTTATCATGCAGCAGGATAACAGTAATGTAGAAATGTTACGACGGATTTTTGCCGGACAGCTCACCGAAAGTGAGTTGGATGTCATTCCGAACTTAGCTCAGGGGGATGTCATTTTATCGATTAAAGCTGTAAAGAACATTCAGTTTCACATTGAAGTGACCGATGAAGAACTCGCTTTATACGGAGGAGGCGCATAAGGAATGCATATTGTCTTACAACTCATTCCGAAGAAGTACTTAATCGGAGGCGTTCTCGCTCTCGTTGGTATCATCGGTTTGGTTCTCATGGGGGCTGTGATTACTTTAGTAGGTGGATTAGAAAGTGATTCGGGCCAAGAGGATGTCACAATCGTTGGAGGAGGAGGCATTGGAGCAGGAACGGCTAATGTCTCTGCCCAAGTTCAACAGTATCAACCCTTGCTTGAAAAGTACGCGAGTAAGCATGGATTAGATCCTTCCTATGTGCCAATTATGATGGCACTTATGATGCAAGAGTCAGCAGGAAGAGGCAATGATCCGATGCAATCAAGTGAGTCTTATTGTGGAGAAGTAGGATGTATTACGAGTCCTGAACTTTCGATTGACCAAGGAGTTTCTCACTTTAAAAGTGTGTTGCAAAAAGCGAATTATGATATCAAACTTACGCTTCAAAGCTACAATTTTGGCCCTGGATTTATCAACTTTGCCATGAAGAATGGTGGTCATTATACCAAAGAATTAGCGATTCAATTTTCTCAACAACAATATCAAAAGTTAAAGCATACGGGCATCTATCGTTGTGTTCGTCCTGAGATGATTCCCTACGGCGCGTGCTATGGCGATAGCCTCTATGTTGACGCCGTGTTGAAGTACTATACCGGCACGATTTCAGTCGATGGAAAACCAACGGCACCTGTTAGTGGAGGGAATGGAGGCAATGGTTCTAAGGGAATGGCAGCTGCTCAAAAAGGAATGAGATTCGTGAACAAAACCGTTTATGTATTTGGAGGAGGACGTAATCCAGCTGATATTGCTGCCGGACGATTTGACTGTTCGAGCTTTGTCCGATGGGCGTTTGAACAGGTCGGAGTGAATCTTGGACCGATGACAAGCGTCACCACGGACACGATTAAAGTACAAGGGCAAGCGATCAATCCAAAGGATATGCAACCGGGTGATGTCATCTTTTTTGATACGTATAAGGTTGATGGACACGTTGGGATTTATCTCGGAAACAATCAATTTATTGGCGATCAATCCAGTACAGGAGTGGCCATTGCAAGTATGGCTCCTGGAACGTATTGGTCCAAAGTATTTAACGGAAGAGTCAAACGTTTCTAAACAGGAGAGTGACGTATGGAAAAGAAAAAATGGATCCTATTTATCACGCTTGCGGTGTTTATCGCAGGCGTTACGTTTTTCAATATTTATCTCAATCGAAACATCTCTCAAACGACCTCAGCGAAACAAGAAGCTATTAGTAAAGAGACCTTACAAGAAGAAAATCAAGCACTTAAAAAGCAATTAAAAGAGGTTTTACCTTCTGCCCAAGAGCAACAAAGACGCAACTATTTAGAGACGATAAACACCTTTTTAGATGTTTCTTATCATCAGGAAAAAGAAGGCTTTACGGAACGAAAAAAGAAAGCGAAACGAATTATGAGTTCGGAATTATATGAACAGTTTTATCCTTCTGCTCAATTTGAATTGGGCGACACATACCGTTCAAAACCTCAAAATATGCAACTCTATTTACAACAGTATGACAGCAATTTAGATGAGGTTCAAGTTATTGCCGAGTTCCAAAATCATCTTCAAATCTCAGAAGAAAAAGTGGAAGAAACGACGAATATCATCGCTAAAATTTCGTTGCGTAAAGAAGAGAATCGATGGATCGTCACAAGTATAGAACCATTAAAAAATGAAATTGTATCGGAATAGAAGGGAGAAGAAACATGAAGGCATTGAAAGATTATAAGTATAACTTGCGAAGAAAAAGATCTTGGATGTTTTCTCTCATCATGGCGTTTATGTTCCTTGGATTCTTTACCTTTTTGACCTCAAAAGTGTATATCGCTTCGGATGAAAAATTGTATCATACCGAAACGAGAAAAACGTTAGATTTAAGCTCAAGTGGAACGGTAACGTTAGAGAAACGAACGTATTATCCGGTTCAACATCAACTCGAAATGGTGTTAAGAATGGATCAAGTCGATGAAGAAGATTTTCAGTTTAAGGCGCAAGAAAAAGCAAATTCAGGAGTAGATTTACCGATTAAAGTTTTGTACCAAGATGATGGATATTACGTCGTAAGGGTCAAACAATTATCCTCTAATTGGGAAGCCTTAGCGTTTGATTTGTATCAAAAACCAGTGCAAGAAGAAAGCGTGGATGTGGAGGGAAGTGAAGAAAAAACAGAGGAAAAAGAGCCTGAAGATGAGCTTGTTCAGACCATCTCCTCTGATCAAAGCAAAACGTCTACAAGTTCCGAAAAGTCATTAAAAAATATGCAAGCTTACGGCTTATTAGTGGTCGATATTCAGCAAAAAGAAGTGAAAAAGAAAATGAAATCCTATGAAAAAGCGATTGGGGTTGAAATGAAAAATCAGAGAGCTTTACGAAAAGAAATTGGCGAATTAAAAGCCGATATGGAGTATCAAATTGAGACGGAAAAAGCTGAAACGGAAGCACAAATTTCACTCAAAGAAGATGAGATTCGGATGAAAGAAGAGAGCATTAGTCTTTATAAAGATGAGAAGAAAATGTTAAAGGAAAAGCTCAAAAAGTTAAACGAAAAAGAGCAAGATCTTCACTAAAATTGAAAAAAGGCAGGTCGACCGTATATCAACACTACGTATTTTTTATATCAACAGTATATCAACAGTAGGTCGGCAGTATATCAACACTTCGAACGTTTCTGTGTACCCACGTTTTTGTTAGGCTTTGCCTAACCCCACACGGTCCGTGGGGGCAAAAACCCCTTATGCTCTTCTCTCTTTTTGGGTGTAGAGCACAGAATTTCGAGAGAGGATGAATGTAATGGATATTATCGTACGAAATATTGATCCAACAGCTGTAAAAAAGTTTGATGAATTGGCAAAAGAAAAAGGAATTTCACGACAAGAATTCTTGAAAGGTCAGCTTGAAACGCTGGCCTTTTTCCGTGAACAAACCAACCGTGAATTGCAACTTGAAAACATGTTAGAGAAAGTTCTTCAAATGATGGGGCAGTGCTCAAACACGATGGAAAATATGAATGACATTATGCATGAATTAATGGGAGGAGATGAATCGTTATGATAAAAGAACGTATGAAAATAACCTTACCACCGAAAGTCAAAAATTATATTCAAGCTTATATGGAGAAACATCACTTGCGCTATACAGGAGATGCGATTTCTCGTATATGCAAAGAACATGAGGAAGCACAAAAGGGAGAGAAGGATTCGTTAGAAAAAGTGGTAGAGGCGGTGTCTCAAAATATAGAGGATCTTTTAAAAAGAGAACGACTTCATATGAGAGAGGAGTTGTATTCTCTGGAGAAAAATATTCAACGCTCTACGCTCAATAGTATAAAAACCGTAGAAGATTACGGGATAAGACAAAGGGGTGAGCTCTTTGCTTCTTTTTTAGAGGAGTATAAAAAATGAATTCATCCTCTATTACACCGGGAGTCGTACTCAAAGTAAGATTTGTTACATCCAATAAGAAAGCTTATCAAGATTATGTGGATTATGTAGATCGTGACGATGCCAAAAAGGAACAGGGGGCACATGAAAAACTGTTCACGCTTTATCAAGATTATTTATCGAATCCTGATAAAACATCTGCTCTATTTACTCAACAATCGGATCGATTGGATGAAGAGGAGAAAAAGAAGGTTAAACAGTTATTCCAACAAGCGCAAGAAAATCATAGCCTCATGTGGCAAGATGTCATCACTTTTCATAATCCTTGGCTCGAAGAACAAGGGCTATATGATTCTCGTAGCCATACGTTAGATGAAAAAAAAGTCATGGATATTACACGGAAAGCTATGAATGAAATGCTTAAAAGGGAAAAGTTAAATGAGTCAGCCGTTTGGTCAGCTGCCATCCATTATAATACCGACAACATTCATATTCATATCGCTACGGTTGAACTTCATCCTACAAGAGAACGAGGCATGAGGAAGCAAAAAAGTATCGATGCAATGAAGTCTCAAGTCGTTAATCAAATGATGGATCGTGGAGACAGTCAAAAGAAAATCAATGATTTAATTCGTAAACATATGGTAGGCAGCAAGCAAAAAGATTCTTCTTTTAAATGGAGAAATCGAGAGCTCAAACCACTCTTTTTACAAATTTATAATCATCTTCCAGAAGATAAGAGACAGTGGCAATATAGATACAATACTTTAAAGCCTTTGAAACCTTACATCGATGAGTTAAGTCGAAAATATATTGAAAAATATCATGCAAAAGATTATCAAACGTTTGTAAAAAAATTAGATAAAGAAGTGGACGTTTTAAAGAAAGCCTACGGTGAAGGGAAGGAAGATCGGCATCGCTATAAACATTATAAGCAGAATAAAATTGATGAGTTATATAAGCGCATGGGCAATGCTTTTTTAAAGGAAATGAAGGAATATGATCGCAAGGAGAAGGCGCTTCAAAAGAAGCGCTTTTCTCATCCCAAGCAACAAACCTTCACCCAACAAGGTTCGATCCAACATGCTTTTCGGAAGATGGAAAGAGCCTTTAAAACAGAATATGAGAGTTGGAAAAACCAACGTCACTATGAACGTTTACAACAAAAAATTGAACGAAATCATGAACAGGAGAGGGAGTATTAGATGAATAAGCAAAGACGAATGATTTCTTTAGATGAAACAACGGATCAATATATTCAAGCTTATATGGAAGAACATCATTTTCGTTTTCCAGGGGAAGCGATTGAGGATATTTGTAGGAAGTATCGAGACGAAAAAGAAAAGGAATGGTCTCTACAATATATTTCCGAAGTAGTCAGCCAAAATCTACATGAGGTGTTAAAAAAGGAGCTCACGAAAATTCGTTTAGGAGCGAACGCTGCGGATAAAAATAGCCAAATTCTCATTGAATTACTGAATGGAATCTTCTTTAATAAATCGGAATTGGGAACGGGTTTTATTCCAACAAGCGTTCAAGAGGTAGATCCTGTACGCATTGCAAGAGAAGAAGTGGAGAGACGGATTGCTCACCAACGCCAAAAACGGATTGATTGGGAAGAGTCGAGAGGAAAGCAAGAAAACTTCTCGAAAGAAAGGCATTAGGATGAAAGGATTACTCATAAAGTCTCCGTGGATTGAGCTTATTTTTCAAGGGAAAAAGACATGGGAAATTAGAGGATCCAATACATCTATCAGAGGAAAGATTGCTTTAATTAAAAGTGGAACTAGCCACGTTTTTGGTACTGTTGATGTAGTGGATAGCAAGAGGCTTACATTCGATGAGTATGAAAAAAGTGAACAGTTTCATTGCATTTCGGGGAATAACAAATTTCAGGCACCATACAAACGCATACATGCTTGGGTATTAGAGAATCCCCAACGTTTTAAAGAACCTGTACCGTATCAACATCCCCAAGGCGCTGTCATTTGGGTGAATCTTAAAGACAAGGAGGAGGAAGCAAGATGTTATTCAATGAAAAAGTAACACTAGGAATCATTCAAGAGGTAGGAGATCAAGAAGTGATTTTATCGGTCCAAGGAGAGAAAGTGATAGTTTCTCTTTCTGAAGGAGAAGCCGCGGAACTTCATCAATACGTGCAAGTACAAGAGAATTGGTTAGTTCCCATCCATACTGAGACGCATGAGCTCTTTTTAGAGTATGAGGATCCTTGGAATGAGGAAGAAATGGAAGAATTAATGGAAATCAGTCGTTCTCATGAGGTGAACGAAGATGAGTAAAACCTATAAGAAAAAGTCAGTGGAAGAGAAGAAAAAAGAAGTGGAAAACCTCACCAAAAATATGGAGAAAAGAATTGAGCAACACTTTCATTCTCCTCAAGATTTAAAAGAGTATCTGAGCTTTATGGGGAAGTTTTATCAGTACTCGATATCCAATGTAGCCTTAATACAAAGTCAATTCCCGGGAGCACAAGCTGTCGGGTCTTTTGCATTCTGGAAGAGTAAAGGGTTTTCGGTTCAAAAAGGGGAGAAAGGCATTGCGATTCTGGTTCCTCAACGAACCGTACCGAAATTTAAGGATGAAAAAGGAAAATGGAAATCGGTGAATAAAGCTACAAAAGAGGAGAAAAAGCTGATTGAAGAAGGGAAAAAGGAGGTGAAAAATGGCGGATTGTATTTTTCAGTTGGATTTACGTTCGATATCGCTCAAACGAACGCAACAGCTCAAGATCTTCCGAAGATTTTTCCCAACCGTTGGCTAGAAGGAAATGTAGAAAACTATTCTATGCTGTACAAAGGAATGGAGGCCATTGCGGAAAAGAACGGCATTTCCATTGTGGATCCGAAAGAGGAGCTAGGATCCGCAAAGGGGGTAAGTTATACCTTAACAAAAGAGGTGGCTTTAAATCCCCGTAACTCTGAAAAACAGAATGTCAAAACGCTGTTGCACGAATTAACCCACGCCGTTTTGCATACAAAAGAGAAGTTCGGTAACTATACACGTGCTGAAAAAGAGTTCCAAGCAGAAATGACCGCCTACACGGTAGCTTCTCATTTTAACATTGATACAAGCGATTATTCGTTAGACTATCTCGCAAATTGGACGAAGGGTAAAGAGTTTAAGGATAAAACGCAATTGTTAAAAGAAGTTCATTCGACGTCAGTTAGTTTTATTGAAACAATTGAGGACCAACTTCAAAAGGGAAAAGAGCCATCATTAAATAAGGAACAAGGCCAGCAGCATGAAACAGATCCTCTTTCTTCTGCACATATTGGAGAGAGGCTAAAAGCATCTTACACGCACTATAGACAGTCTCTACAACAAGAATCTCCTCAAGATACCGACAGTATATTAGGTCGCTTAACAGCTGAAAACAACTACTACAACTCAAGACAAACAGCTTTAAATAAAGGATGGATGGGGGAAAAGGATATTGTGAAGATGGAAAAACAAGTGGTTTCCTCTTTTCATAAGGAAGAGAAGGATAAAAGCCCTCAAGCTTCACCCTTAAAAAAGAGAAAAGGAACGGTGAAAAAGAAGAAATCAGAATATGAGTTAGAGAGATAGGGAGCGAATTTAAAGCTCTCTTTTTTTACATTTCATTTAATCCAAGGAGGAAAAGAAGATGAAAAAAATCACATCGGTTACACCAGAACAATTTAAATCCATTACCGAGGATAAACGGGCATTAAAACGATTTGTGCAACGCCCTCAAAATACTAAAATCGAAGCTAAATGGTCCAATTTGAGTCCTGGGAAACTGAGTTCTTTAGAAGAGAATGCCGTGTATCTTTTACAGGAAGGAAAAACATCAAAAGATAAGGGGAAAGAGATGAAACCAACTGTTTTAATGGTCTCTCGGGATTCAGAAGGGAAGAAAGTCGCCTATGAAAGTGAGGTAGGCGCTACCTTTTTACAAGAGGCAGCAAAAGATATGCCATTAGATATAGAGGCGTTAATGAATAGAGAGAAAGTTCAAAACCTCATCCGTCAATATGCAATAGGGAATAAAGGAGAAGAAAAGTTCCCAGAACTCAAGATGGAAAAAACCTTAAAAGATAAGAATACACTTTTCTTTTCTGTTACCTCTATTGATACAAATAGGGATGGAGACCTAAAAGGGAATATTAATCTTGAGACAGGACGAATCAAGGTATATGAGAGAGAAATAATAGATGGAGAGAATTGGAGTGAAAATTCTTGGATTCTTCAAAAAGAAGCGAATCTCCAAGAACTGATTAAGGGTCAAGATATTGCACCTGCATTCGATTATGCAAAGGAAATGAGCCAAAAATATGAAACATACTTACAGGCTCAAAAATAAGAAACACCCGAACGGACGGATACGGTTTTAGATCGTATTGTTGCTGAACAGAACTATTTTACTTTTAAAGAAGACTTAGTCCAGGAACATGGACTTTCAGAGGAAGAGGTTAAGGGAATTGAACGTCAGGTGATGAAAGCCTTTCATCAAGGTAACGAACAAACACCAGAGGAGAAGTTTAAAGAAGCCTATAAACAACAGCTTCAAGAAGTTTTAGAAGAGCCTCAGGCGGAACAAACCTACAAAGAGCAGTATAAACAAGAGGTATTGAAACAATTAGGTTTTTCTCCTTCTAAAGAAAAAGAAGAGTCAAAAGATAAAGAGAAAACTACGAATGGTGTTCAAATGAAAAAAGAAACCCCAGAAGAACGGGAAAAGCGTCTTCAACAAATGAAGGAATTTGAAAGCAAACAACCTTTTTCTAAGGTCTATCAGCTCAAAAAAGAGGTTTTAAAGGAATTGAAGGATCTTCCTCTTACAGATGCTCAAAAAGCGAAACTGACGCAATTAGAGAAGTCTTTAGATCAGGAGAAAAAGGCTTATGATAAGGATCATGCCCAAGAAAAAGGCATTAAAAAGCTTTTTCAAGGAGTAAAAGGGAAAAAGGCAGCCAAAAAGAAACGAACAGAATATGAATTAGAACGTTAAGAAAAAGATTGAAAAGAGAGCTGAATGTTAAGCTCTCTTTTTTCATTTTATAGAAGAGGGAGGGTCTTCATTGGGGAATCGAAAATTCGTGCGAAAGGATGAGAAGATGAAAGCAAAAGAGGCCGATTTGCTATCATACCTAGAGTCCAAAGGCGAAACGTTCAAGAAAGAAGGTAAGTATTATCGTCATACCGAACATGACAGCTTAATTATTCGTGACAATATGTATGCCTGGAATAGCCAAAATGAGAAAGGATACGGGGCCATTAATTTTGCCAAGATGTACTATAATTTATCGTTTGTAGAAGCTGTACAGGACATCAACGATCGAAACCTTAAAACCTTTACTCGTTCCCACTCTAATGAGCAAGAATCAACAAAGCCTTTCCAATATCCTCAACACCTTGAAGTGAAGAATCAAGAAAAGCTCAAACACTATTTAATCCAGGAACGAAAGATTGATCCTCGTTTAGTTCAATGGCTGCTTCAAAAGGATTTAATCGCACAAGACAAACGAAATAATATTGTCTTCAAATGGAGAGAACAAGGAGGAAAAGGCAACATTATAGGAGCCGATCGACAAGGAACCATCAGAATGGACCATGGGCGAGGTTCCTTTAAACAAGTGCTGCCCGATGCCAAAAAGGATGCAGGGTTTACTGTGGATGTAGGAAAGCCCACGAAATTGTATATGTTTGAAAGTCCGGTGGACCTTTTATCGTATTGGAGCCTTCAAAAAGAGAAACTTCAAGGTGCTCGGCTTGTGAGTATGAATGGTCTCAAAAGTCGTACCGTTTTACAATCTTTCATTGATGCAAGGAAAGAAGGATCCGACATTAAAAAAGTGGTATTATCCGTTGATAACGATGAGGCGGGAAAGAAGTTTATTCAAAAGATGCATTTGCTTCTCAAAGAGGACATGATTCAACCTAATCTTCCGTCCAAGGAAAAAGATTGGAATGACGTATTAAAAAAGACAGGACAAGGGAGAGAACAACAACCTCTCCACCAAGCCAAAAAGAAAAGAAAACCGGTATACGAACAGGAGATGGCATAAGTGGAAAATACAATGGTAGCTTTTACTACCTTTTTTCTTATCATGATCGCCTTTTACCTTATACGTATTGTTTATCGGAGATTACAAGAACGAACGGCTATGAAACGATTGGCCCGTTCCGGTATTCAATACATTGATCAAATGGATGGGTTTCAATTCGAGACGTACTTAAAAGCCTTGTTTCAACAATTAGGGTATAAAGCTCACGTAACCCCTAAAAGTGGTGACTTTGGGGCGGATCTTATTATGAAAGGACAACAAAAGATTGTCATTCAAGCAAAGCGATATGGATCCAAAAATAGAGTCAGTTTATCAGCTGTGCAAGAAGTCTATGGAGCCCAAGCTTATTATAAAGCCGATGAAGCGTGGGTTATCACGAATAGTTCCTTTACGAAATCAGCAAGAGCCTTAGCCGAAGCGTGTAACGTGCAGCTATTTGATCGCAAAGCCCTTCAAGAGTTGATTTTAGAAGTAAATCCTACTCACACAGCCGAAAAGGTGTATCGAGAGATAGAACCAGAGCCTCGTACATGTCCAACGTGTGGTAAGTCATTAGTGGTACGCCAAGGAAAGACGAATCGCTTTTTTGGATGTTCCTCTTTCCCTCAATGTCGTCATACCGAAGCGATTCATAAATAACAGGTCACATGCATTCATGCATGTTTTAAGTCCCTTTAAGGGACTTTTTTATTTCAACATAAAGGGGAGAATAAAATGAGTTCTTATAATATTTATCAAACATTATGTGATGTGGTGAAGAAGGCTTATCCGGTAGAACAGTATCCTAACAATGCTTTTACGAAGTTTTTTGTTGATATTAAAGTCAAAGAAATGAAAACGATCCATGGACGCTATTATCCTAAAACGAGAAAAATTGAGATCTTTAACCTTTCTCTTCCCAATGGTCATATTATAGCCACTTCTTTACATGAAACTGCGCATCACATTGACCACTGCTTACGTCAAAAAAGTGATCATACCAAAGTGTTTTATGAAGTTTTCCATCACCTTCTTGTTACCGCAATGGGGATGGGGTTAATGAACAAAGAGGATATTTTGACGGAGGAAGACAGTGCTGATAAGGAGCGATTAGAAAAGCATTTCGGTCCCATTGAAGAGTGGGAGATTCCAGACCAGGAATATAAGAAAGATCAATATGTAATCAAGGTGCGTAACTCCTTTTCGATTAAGGATAAATTGAAGAAGAGAGGGTACAAATACAGTTCTTTAGAGCAAGCGTGGACGAGAGAAATCAATGAAGACGAGGTAGAAGAAGAAAAAAATACGGTTGCTCAATGGATCGATGAAAAGTGTATTGTCGTAGAGCAAGCCAATACGATGAAAATTGAGTCGTATTATTATCTATGTGTTTCTAATTGCTATGATCATCGAGATTACTTGAAGGAAAATGGCTTTAGATGGAATGGATATGGGGTGAAAAAAGCCTGGGTGAAAAAGATCCCTACCCAGTCTTTACAAAAAGAAGAAGCAAAGCTTTTACACCTAGTCGATGTTAAGGTGAAGGTGACGGCTAAGAACAGGTAATTACTTCCTCCTTTTCTTTGTAACCCAACATTTTAACTATTTTTTTACACTATTTAGTAATTAGGGATAAATCTTTTTACCTAAAATTCTATTTATCATGATTTAATGAACAAGTATCTCTTATGAAGGGATACTTGTTTGTTTTATATAAAAATAAGCAATAGAGGAGAATGGGCTTTATGAAGAAACTATTTAAAACGATGACTGTTTTGGCTTTGTTCATGGTCTTGTTAAGTGGAATGATAGCAGGTAAAACGGAGGCAGCAAGTAACACAGCAAATCAGGATCTGATCATTATCAACAAGTATTATAATAAACTAGCGTATTATCATAATGGCTACCTTGAAATGGTAGTGCCTGTTGCAACAGGGAAGACGTGGGATAAAACACCGGTTGGATTTTTTAAAGTTGTTAATAAAATTAAGAATCGACCATATTACACGGGTAAGATTCCTGGGGGAGATCCGCGCAATCCATTAGGAAAACGTTGGTTAGGAATTAATGCAAATGGAACATATGGTGATACATACGCCATTCATGGAAATAACAATGAAAGCAGCATTGGAAAATATGTGAGTCAAGGGTGCATTAGAATGCATAATGCTGATATTGAAAAGCTTTTCGACAAAGTTCAAGTGGGAACGTCAGTTAATATCACCTATTCTTATAGAAGTTTTCAGGAGCTAACCAAAGTGTATGGCTATAATTTCAAAGGATATAATACGAAGTAATACATGAAGGATCCACTCTTCAAGAGTGGATCCTTTTTTTGTTGGGGGCTTTCATTAACTTTGCGCTTCGACATAGTGATCTTCTAAAACCCCTTTATCCAAGTCAAGAGTAAACAAATGTACAGGATAGTCTACATAGTCTTTACCTTTTTTCATGGCTGTAATTTGAACTTTAGTATCATCCACCCAACCAGACTGAAAATAATCATATTCCTGTCTATCTATGCTTCCTGCTTTTATCTCTACAAATTTTGTCAATTCAGTTTTAGCTTTTCCATAATACACTCGAATAGGCGAGGTTTTATCTCGCTGAGAAGAACCTAAAGAGAAGGTCACAGCCCTATATTCAATTACATTTTCATGACCTGGAGAATAGCTTTTTTCAAACGTTATGTATCCTAAATTTTTATGGATGACTTTAAATGGATTTGTATCCTTTCCGTAATTACGCTTAAACTCAATCACTTCTGGTATTTGTTCATCACCATCTAGAGTAATAAAGGCCTGTTCATTATTCAGCCATTCAACGGAAATATTCGTATCATTAAGATTCATTCCATCGTTATGTATACTCGTCTCAAGGTACTCTTTTCCATGTTTAATTCTAACGGTTGAGGGACCAAAAAAACCTGCGTTTTCCCCTCTTTCTATCACTTCAATAGCTTGAAGATGATCTGGGGAATAACTCTTTACAATTACCGTTTCTTTAAACCATATCAAGTATAAAAATATTCCTACAGAACATACAATGAGTGTTAGTATGGCACCCACACAAACGATTATCCAACCTAAACAACCTAACCCTAGAAATGATTTTTTTAATTTATTCTGGTTATGGGTTGTTTCTTCTTTATTCACTTTCATCACCTTTACCTTATATTCCGAAATTATCCACTTGTTTGTTAAGCTTATCACATATATAAGATCTATGTTTTAAAATTGATAAAAGAATATGAGCAATGAAAAGTCTATATTAAAAGAGGTCTAAATTCTACATTTACTGGACGAATATCCACGAAACAAAAATATATGCAGAATAAGTGCTGTGCTCCTCATGACGTTGAAATTAAGCTTTTAAATGCCTATTATAGTCAGAATCCTTATCCATAAATTCTCTTAGGAAGTTATTAAGATTATCCATCTCCTCCTCACAAAGAACTTTACCATCCAAAGTTATCTTCTGATTACTAATTTGCTATATAAAACCCTTTTAAAGTAAGTGTATATATTTCTGAAATTTCCATATTAATTAAATTATCTGTGAAAATTATCCTATGTAAAATGTTCTATTAAACTATATACATGTCTAGCATCAATGATGTATTATATACAATGCTCTCAAATTTCAACTTGGAAATGTAAGAATATGTTGAATTTAGAGTAATATTAACCCATTTGCGTGGAAATGGGTTGTCATACTTGTGGAGCGAAAAAACCGGGTACTCGAAGAGGGAATTGGATTCTAGATCACCAACCTGGTAATAGTGTAAGAGGAAAGAGAAGACAACGACTCTACCCTCATTGTAAAAAATGCTCTAATACCCAAGGTGGCCACTTTTCTAAGTATTCTAAAACAAGAAGAAAAGTACTACACAAATGAGAGGATGTAATGTAATTGTTAGCAAATGAAATTTTAAAAACACTTGATAGTTATGCTAAAAAACTTGATTTTCCAATGTTTGATAATATAACCTTCAATAATGCTAATAGTAGAATCTCTGTTTATAGGAATGAACAAGAATGGTTAATTGGATTTGAGATGGTTGGAGCAAGTTCTAATAATATAGAAAATCTTTTATTTGCCTATGGTAATGGGATTAGAAATAATGGTCTTGTCATAGCAATTGATGATATCTTTGATAACTTCAATGACTCTTACTATGATAATGATGGTAATTTAATTATTGATCCATTTAATATAGAAGTTGATTTAAACGATGAAACAATTACTCTTACTCCTTCTAAAGCAGACTATAGCAATATCGGAATAAAGGAACCAGAACCATTTAGTCATACTAAATTAGTAAGAATATTGTCCGCATATTATCCAGAGAAGTTTTTATTGAAAGATGATGAAATCCTTGAAGAAATAGGGGTTGATAATATCCCACTATTTTATCGTACTGAAGCGTGGGAACATCCTGCTCTTACGGAAAACCAGTTACCAAGTGATACTGAATTCTTTAACAGTTTAGCGTTAGCTATTGAAACAGGTAATACTCAACTTATAAGTAATAATAAACCTAATACTAAATGGGTCAACTGGATAGAAAATGATTTAGAGGAATATTAAGTAGAAAAGCATTTTATAAACAACATGTAGCGCAATTACTACATGTTGTTTTTTTAGTAATAAAAAGTACATATTAAAAGAGGCCTGAGTTTTGCATTTGGTGGAGGAATACCCACGAAACAAAAGATAAATGCAAAATGCAGGCCTATCATCACATCTACACATACTCATTTATACCTGTCTTTTATCTCTTAGACGTAAACATCAATTTTCCCTACTTCTTTAGAAAGAATCTCGATTCCTTCTCGACTAAGTACCACTTTTCCGTTTGCTAATACCATATTTTCTTCGGATACTTTACCTGTAATCATACATGCTTTATGGTATTGATATTTTCTTAAGATGATTTGATTCTCATCTACGAAGATTTCTAAAGGATCATTCTTCTCAATAGCAAGGTTTTCTCTGAGCTCCTTTGGTAAGACGACACGACCTAATTGATCAACTTTTCTTACAACACCTGTATTTTTCAAATAAACAACCCCTTTGTTTTCATGATAATTTTATTGTAGCAAATATAGGAAATATTAATAATGTAGTAAATTCATAAAATGATGGAAAAATAAATTCTTTCTGTTGTTTTTTTGATTTGGCCTCTGTTCAATCCTATATAGGGGTATATATACTAAGTATATAGAAAGAGAAGGAGGGAGAACGATGGCTCATAAAATCACTGTAACTGGCTGTCCGACTAGCTCAATTCAAGACTATGGTAAGTACCTGGCTTTTGATATGGAGGAAAAGGGAAGTCCCAATGCACCAAAAGGTATACCATTTAAAAGTAATGCCATTACCTATACGGTTGTGCTGAGTCTCAAACAATTTAACAAATTAAATATAGTCCAAGAGGAGTTTTCTCAACGACGTTTCGTGGTTCAAGGGGAGCCTTGTTTGGATATTCCGTTTGAACAATGTACAGGTGAGATTGGCGTTATCTGTATGCAGATACAAGAAATCGAGGACAAAGGAAAAGAGGCAAAACAACCGAACCAAACACCGAAAAAGGGTTCAAGAGCTAAAAAACAAGAGGGAAGTCAACCTCAAGAAGAAAGTAAACAACAGCAAGAGAAAAAGCAGATTCTTGTTCCAAAGGGAACGAAGGATTGGATGTCCTTAGAAAAAATTAAGGTTCCGGAAATCTTTCTTCAATTTACCCCAGGAATAGAGAAACAAAAGGCAGTAGAAGAAAGTATTGAGCAGAATGGAACGGTAGATAAACCCATTATTATTAATCCAGATACACACGAACTTGTAGATAGTTATAGTCGTTATTTTATAGCCAAGAAAAAGAATTTAGATCGTGTTCCTGTACATTATTAAAGGGAATTCCTATATTTATTGAGTGCATAAACTCTCTAGTTTTTATGCACCCTTTTTATGTTTAAGGATCACTAAAACCTTGGTAAAATAACGATGTATAAAATCTTGCATAACGGAGAAAAAAGAGAAGTTCCAAACTCCTTGGGGGACAAGGGTTCTGGAACTTCTCCACTTCCTCTAAGATAGATTATGGGATTAATAATTTCTATCTAAATCTATTAATTCAAAAAAGCTGGGTATATCGTTTAGTTAGGGATATATGAAAAAGGAGGAAAGAATGATTAAATTTGTAACAATCTCATTTGCTCTCTCATTTATCTTAGGAGGATGTTCTAATTTGAATAATGATCAAATAAAAGAAGAAGTCTTGATCCCAAATGGGCACAAAGGTTGTTCCTATGTAATTTATAATAAAAAAGGCGCCCCTAAATTAGAAAAAAAAGATGATAAGATTATTTATAAATTGAATGAAGAAGGTGCAATTGCAACTTCATCTTCCGAAAAGTTTGGTTGGAGTGATCCAGACTCCGATACCCAAGATGTTGAGACTAAATACTACTATGTTGATGAAAGTGGAAATAAAATAGATGAAATACCCTTAGAAAATATTCAGCAAGCCGGTATAGGATCATCATCAAAACCTGCCGAAGGAAAGAAAGAAATAAAATTTATGCATTTCTTTATAGGGAATCAAGAGGAATATAGTAATTTTCAGGAAAGCACGGATACCGGTGGTTGCTTTGGATATAAAGAAATTCTAGAAAAAGTAAAATAAAAAGAATAGTTAGGTTGTAATATAGATTAGAAAGCTCCCTTTTTTAAATGTAAGCATAAAAGATAAACTTAAAAGAGGAGACTTATTAATGGCTATTGTATATTTAAAATTAAAAACTGGGATCCCTTATTGAATGATTGGAAATCCTTTTGATGGTCAGCATAATTAATATATAGAAGATGATATGTCTTTAGAAAAAAGTGCATAAGCTCCTAAGTTTTTATGCACTCTTTTTATATTGGAGAAGGGAAGAAAGCTTGGTAGCTCAACGGTGTATAAAATCTTGTATAAAGGAGAAAAAAGATAAGTTCCAGATTCCTTGGGAGACAAGGGATCTGGAACTTATCAACTTCCTCTAAGATGTATTATGTAAACTAGTTTTGTATATAATATTCATTTACTTTCTATTTTTATTTCTTCCATTTTATGAAATAATTGTTTAGTTCCTTTAAAATTAGATTATTGCATATGTAAGGAGGGGAAATGATGAGACGTGCAGTAGGGATATTTCTTATTATTCAATCTTTTTTAACTTACATAATTGTAGATGCACTTTGTGATCCTTTTAAAATCAAGGAAAAAACTACAGCGATAGATTTAGATACTGGAGTTACTTCAGTATCCTATTCATATAGATTACCTGGGATCTATTCGTTAAGTTGTGTCATTCTAATTATTACTTTCATTCTTGGAATATACTTTATTCTAACAAGAAAAAAGAAACGAGAATTAAAAGACCAATATTTTTACGGCTAAAGGGTGCTTAACTTCAATAAACAACTACAAGGATCTTCTAGTCTAAGGTTTTTTGATTGGATTAGAAGATTTAAGTTGGATTGATGCGATAATCTTTATTGTCTTTTCCTTATTCTTAGAAAAAGTATCAAATTCAAATAGGGATGAAATATTGTATTGTTATAAGAAGTAAAGGGGTCCCAAAAGGAGATCCCTTTACTTCTTATAACAATCATTATCTCAACTAATCGTGAATATCTTATACATCTTAAAAACATAAAAGATTTCTTATAATTCCTGTTATATCAAGTAAATAAATTATATGTTTTAATAAATTAAAGAGGTTTTAAAAAAGGGGTACATTATGGGGATTACAGTAAAGAATTTATTGTTATTTATTTTATGGGGAGGGTTAAGTGCTTTTATTTTTCAATTAGTTTCTCCTTCAAGCCTTTTAGTTCAATGTATACTTATATTTTTCATTGGATCTATTGGAGCATACCTAGGAAACTATTTGAGAGGCCTACGTAAAAAATAAATGGGATAAAAGCCTTTTATTTAAAAAGATTTTACTACCGATAACGAAGATTATGTTAACTAATTTCGTATAGTTTATATATAGTGTTTTATGGTTTATCTTTCGATGAGATGGAATTAAAAGGAATTTAAGAAGAGGGAAACGGCATTCGAACTGTTTCTTGTTACAGTGGGGATTATTGTTCTTACCCTTCTTGATTATTTTATGTTTGACCAGGACAAAAGGAGATAGGGATGGTTTAATAAGAAATCCAAATCTCAACAATTCGTAATATGTATTTTAGTTTTGCTTCTTGCTTTCGGTGTAAATATTGTTTCTATATTAAAAATCCCCTAGTCTTTTTATTTCTAGGGGATTTTTAATTTCCTAATAAGTTTTGGGTTTACAAAGCAACTATTGAAATAAACGGAGAGACCAAGTTTTCTATATTTTTTCCTGATAGTTGGAATCATGTCAAAGTGCTAGATGCAATCAAATGTGCGAGAAGTACTGTAGATAATTTTAGTAATGCAGAAGGGTACGTTGGTAAAACAAAAGAAGGAATGAGGGTTAAAATGTGGTTAAATGATAAGGGAATTGTTGATACCGCCTTCCCAATTTATTCTAGAGGAAAGGGGGAAAAATAAAAATGGAATATACTTTTGAACTTAATGTAGATGATTTTTATATCCCAAGGCTAAATAATGAATTTAAACTTATTGAGCTAGTATTTGAAGATATGGCTTCTGTTGGTGAAGCTATTTTCAAAGACTTCATGGAAAATGTAATAACAGAAAAAAGTGAACGTGAAGAAATTTCAGGGAATATATGTAGCTTAGAAATTTCAAAAAAGTATACAATAATAAGCACTGAATTTGTAGATAGTTGCGTAAACAATGAGTTAAGAGTTGAAACTAATGAGATGTTCAAATTAATAAATGAGTGGGTCGAAAAAAACGATCTTTGAATCCTTAAGCTTTTGCCGAGCTTAAAAGAGACCTATTCAATTATATTTTCAATAGATAATAGTTTTAAAGGAAACAAGATTACAACATAGGGGAATAGAATTGATGAAAACTTTATTATGCGGTACATGTGGGAAGGAAATCCATCATGCTGTTTATACAACTCTAGTACTAGAGGGCAAAGAAACTGATGTATGTAACTACTGTCTTATTAATGTTCATGGCCTTGATAGAGATGTCTTCAAAGATGAACCATTCGATATAGAGTTTTATAACGTTTAATTAAGATAATTGGATTTTTTCTCGTAGATCGGGGAAGGATCTTATTAACAACACATGTAAATTACTGATGAAATGAGGTGGGGGGAAGGGGGGAATAAGGTAGTATAGAAAAAGCCTTTATATGAAAATATAAGGGCTTTTTTTGACAAGAACAAAAGTTATGTTGCCTGATTTATCGTTACTTTAATAAACCTTGATTATCTTCTACCTGTGTGGCTCAACAGTCTTGTCCTATAGTTAGTAATGAGATTGATACCACATCTTGTTACTCAAAATGAATCTTTCATACCCTTTGTGTTAAATCTATAGCTTTTACTATTCCTTCAGGATTTTGGGAGCCCACCACCACAGTTTTATTTCTGTTTAATTGTAATTCTACCCCTTGGTCTCCCCCCATGTTATAGGCAGTTTCTCCTTTAAAATTTATACGTATGCCCCAACCTCCAAACCGTGTAAACGAGTTATACTTAATGCTCGTATAACTAACCATATCCTTAAATAAAAAGGACTTGTATCGAATATGGAACGGTGCAAAACGGATATATATACCATCTTCACGTACCTCTGTTATTAGCTTCATGAACCCTAGCAGACCTAGTGGAAAGGCAATCCCAAAAATAAGCCAAAGAATTAGCAGAACGGCGTTAGGAGCTGGATTATCGCCCATTGAAATGCCAAAGATAACTTGTTTTATGAAGATATACCACATAAACACTGCAATAGCCAGAATCACAATCCATATCCAAATTTGGCGAGGGCGCTGAACTTCACGAAAGATAACATGCTCTTGTTCTTTCATTTAGAACCACCCCTTATCATAAGAATATTTTTCTACTTTTACTCTAACATATTATTTTACCTAACATTTTTATTTTTAGAATAAAAAACCTGTATTTCATATATGATCTTTTTACTTAAATCCTTATTTAAATTAATATTTAGCATGAATTATATTTAGTGTAAAAACCATGGTTTTTGAGGCATTGTTGTAATCAGGCGTTTTACTTCTTAAATCCAATCCTTTTTTGTTTCAAAACTTATTTTAAAATCTGCATATCATAAAAGAGTGTTTTTGATACATGAAAAATATATCAATATTACTTCATCTCCCAATTGCAAAATACGCGAAGGGGTGCAAGGGAAGCTGCTAGTAAAGGAAAGTAGAGCTCTTCTCTCTAAGAAGAATTAGGGTATATTGTATCCGATATGCAGAAAACAGGTTTTTTAAGGAAGACAATTGAAGACACATTAGAGCAACAATATAAAATGTTAGATAAACTAAAAGTTGAATATAAAAAGGTGGAATTCTAATGAGTATATTAGATAACTTAACTAGTAAATTTAGAGTGGATGCAATAGAGGAACCTTCAACGGAAGAATCTATAGAACAACTCAAATTGTTTTCTCCTGTAGAAGTACCTGATGATTATATAGATATTATTAGAACAGGTACAGATGTTGAGATTAATGCCCAAGTTGAGGATGGAGATGGTGAATATGAAATGTATCTTCGTATTTGGGGAGCAGACGCATCTCTTGAAAATAGCGAGGGGTATAATCTAGATAAATATATTCCTAACAGTCTTATGATTGGTGACAACGAGGGTGGTATGGCAATTATTTATGGTACAGGAAAGGAAGGTCTTGGTATATATCTAACAGGGTTTGGGGATTTGGATATAAGTGATGCCATTTATATTGCCCCATCTCTAAAAGATTTATTAACAAAAAATGTAGGAATAGAAAATCTGGAAGGATGATTTTTAACTCTTAAAGAGCATGGCATATAGCCTGCCCTTTTTTTATGCGGAAAATGAAGATTTTAGTCACAATTTCTGTTGCAAAATTAAGTATATCCATCCTAAAAAATCATGAAAGTAGTAAGAAATACAGAAAGATGCAAGGGAGACAGGTACAAGTAAACAATTAAAAGTTTTCTCAATATTCATCCCGAAATGTTATAATGAAACCGAAAATGATACGTGAACAGTTTAGTGCACTTCAACGTATAAAGAAACAGCAACCTATTTTGGCTTGCTGTTTCTTTATACATACATAAATTTGAAATATATAATCAAAAGGAGATTTTAAAATGGCCGTCCCAGATTATCAGTCATTTATGTATCCATTATTAGAACTATTTATGGATGGTAATGAACATACTTTACAAGAAGCATATATATACTTGGCAGATCATTTTAATTTGACAACAGAGGATAAAGAAGAGGTTCTTCCTAGTGGAAAGCAACTTGTTTATCATAATCGAATTGGTTGGGCGAGAACTTATTTAAAAAAGGCTGGATTAATTAAAGATGTAAAAAGAGCTACATTTGTTATTACAGAGCGTGGTCAAAAATTATTGCACGACCCCCATGTAACAGAAATTAATAAAAAATATTTAATGAATTACGAGGAATTTCAAAAATTTCAAAATAAAAAACAAGATGAGGATAATGGTTTATTAGATAAATGCGATAAAGATGATCTAACTCCACAAGAGTTGCTTGATCAAGGATATAAGGAGATTCAGCAACAAATTAGTGACGAAATTCTTGAACGTGTGAAAGGGTGTACACCAGAGTTTTTTGAAAAACTTGTAGTTGAATTGTTAGTGGCTATGGGGTATGGAGGCTCTATTGAGGATGCTGGTAAAGCAATTGGGAAAAGTGGAGATGAAGGTATTGATGGTATTATTAAGGAAGATGTCTTGGGGTTAGATATGATTTATGTACAAGCAAAGCGATGGGAAAACGTCGTTGGCCGTCCTGAAATTCAAAAGTTTGCTGGAAGTTTAGAAGGTCAACGTGCACGTAAGGGTGTTTTTATTACAACCTCTGATTTTACAAAAGGTGCAAAAGAATATGTAAATCTAATTGAGAAAAAAATTATTTTAATTAATGGAACGGATCTGGCGGGTTATATGTTTAAATATAATATTGGTGTTTCAAAAATAGCTGAGTATATATTAAAAAAAGTTGATTTAGACTACTTCGAAGAATAATAGTTTTATGGACACCATTTAATTAAGCTCTTCCTTTAGCTATAAACGTCATTTAATTCTAAGATAATCACGATAAATAAAAAAGAAATTTACAATTTCCTCTGGCCTTATTTCTGTTTCAAAAATTATATTAAAATCTACGTATCATAAATGTATGTTTTTGATGTACTTGAAAAAGGGCGGTTGTTTGGCAAACAAGATTATATGAAGAAACGAAAAGAGCAAACTCTAATAGATAGGGGGTTTGCTCTTTTTATTTAGCTTTTAGATGCAACTATTTTTAACTTTTCTACATCCTTTTTTGAATTTAAAGCATGCATTCTGCGATGACAGTTAGGACACAGGGCAACTGTATTCTCAATCGTATCTTCTCCACCTTTAGATAACCATTCAATGTGATGGGTTTCTAAATAAGGGTCACCTTTCTTAGTATGAAATGGAGCAGGTTCTTCACATAATTGACAAACCCCATTTGCTCTTCTCTTGGTATACTCTGAAACGTATACATCTCTTTCATATCCCTTTGTAACAACCATTCGAGAACCGGGTTTATGAGAAGCACGTGAAGCTCTTTTCATTAACTCGTCTTGTGTCAGCTTTTTTGCTTTTTTCTCTTGAATCTTCTCTCTAGATTCAAAAAATTCCGTTGGAATCAATATCTCATTGTGTTCGTTCTTTAAACTTAAGGGAAACACCCAAACAAGTCGAAGTTCGTCGTTTCTGTCGAGTTGTTCCTCCTGATAAGGACTACCTGACAAGTAAACCTCACCTTGGAAAACATATTGATTTTGCGTAAATACTTCAAATAAATAAACAGTCACATCCGTATGAGTCGATTGATATAGCTTCTTGTTTTGACTATAATCTAAACTTTGATTTCCTACTTGCCCCATCCCTGTATAATGAAATACATTGCTAATCCAACGATCATCATACAAAGACTTTGTATGGTCAGAAATGAGAACTAAGGCATTCGTACGGTGTGAAAACCTCATTCCTCCAACCATTGCACATTTAAATGTACTCATTAGTTCTTGATTTGTTAAAATGTCAGAAGGTTGTAATCCATGTTCGAAGCTCATATATTCTCCCTCTCCAGTCTTTTTACTATGGGAATATCAGCAGGAGCAAAATCAAACCTTGCTAATTCTTTTATAGTGATCCATTTTAAATCATCATGAACAATTGGAGTAACCTCACCTTCTAAGATTTTTGCCCAATAGAATAATAGATGAATGGTATAATCATTGTAACTATATATATTATCGTCATAAAATGATCTAACTTCTAACTCTACTTTTAATTCTTCTCTTATCTCCCTTACTAGACACTCCTCAGGTGTTTCACCAGACTCGATCTTACCACCAGGGAATTCCCACTTACCTGCCAAATCATCTCTTGAATTTCTTTGAGCAATTAATAGCTGATCCTTATGTTTTATAATAGCAGCCACAACTTTCTTCATAAAAACACCTTCTCGAAATTTTTTGCATACTCTTTCCTTTATTTTACCTGAACAAAGTCCTTACTCTCAATGAGAGAGGCATTATTTATTGTTGGATAGAGTGTTGATTTAATTACATAACGCAATAATCAATTACAATAAGTTGGTTGGCTAACTATATATGAATTTCTCTTTTCTGTATACATCGATATAATCTCATCTCCGATGTTATAAAATTGGGGTAATAAGATGAGATACTTTGTAATAGAGGATGAGGAATTATCAAATCACGATGAAGAGATGATCTCCGTATTTGAACACACCAAAAGAAAAAACATTTTAATTATATAATTAAAATATCCCTATTTAGGTGCAAAATACCAACAATTTTCTTTATAATAGTAATTAACTTTTATAAATAAGTTAACTAAAAATAGTTTTTATGATTAAGAATGGACTAGGTGATCAAAATGGTGAATTCCACAGATACTACTAAAGTTATTGATACCAATGCAACATCATCTGCATTTGGTTGGGACTTCTAAAGTAATGCAGCTATCCTATTAGCCATCAAAAATATAGGAAATTTAGAGAGCTTAAAAGTTGAGGGTAATATTGATGATATTAAGCTATACCTAAAAGATAATAAAAGAATCTTTGCCCAAGCAAAGTCACAAGAAGACCCCACACCAGGTACAAATACATTAACAAAGTTAAAAGATACTCTTAAAACTTTAATAAACGCTATGAATCAGGGTGAGTACGAACAAATAATTTATATCTCAAATATAATGAAACCATTAAAAAATAAGGATTTAAATTACTATTCTGGTTATTTATATATTTATTTACTATAGACTTCTACTAACTTAAACATGTTATATTCTTCAATAAATGGTTCAAGCAGTTTAGTTATTTTCTCTACTTCATCCTCATTTATTATTTGTATTGACAATTCAACGTTTATGAATAGTGCTCTAAATAGCATATCTAATCTACCACCATATATTTTGCCATATTTCTCTGACTTTTTCTTTTCTAGAATTTGAGCTTTTAGATCCTTTCTATTTTCAGTTTCTTTTAAATCAAGTTTACGGCAAGTATAATAGTAATCTGGAGAGGGACAAATGTCTAAAATGTATACTAAAGAGTCGTAAATTTTATGAATAGCTTCTTTATCAAAGAAAATTTGATTAGTCATTGAATAATGCAATTGTAATGACTCTATTAGATGTAACAAATCGCCACTTGTTTTAATCTTATGACGATTATAAAAACGATTACTTTCCCTATAAAAAACATCTTGAATGTTAATTTGCTCCCTATATTCTCCAGAGGAAACTTTTTCCTTTTTAAAAGGTTTATTAAAATTATATAAGACAAACGGAATAAATTCTTTTGTAAGCCAATTGTATGTTTGTTGTACTGTCCAATATGTTCTTATTCCAAATTCCTCGTCTTCTCCAATGTACCACCAAACTAACCATACATCATTAGATGGCTCCCAACTGTGAAAATCTTCAACTAGACTATGAATAAAACAGTGAAATCCCGAATTGTATCGATCAGTTGGTAAGTTATTGTATATTTTAAGCATATTTCTTCCCGATGAATCAAATATGTGCCAATAACCTTCGCCATGGTAATTATCGTGTTCCTGAGCAAATTCTAACATTAACTTCCATATATTTTTATTTATCTTAATGAGTTTGTATTTTAATTTTTCATCATTTACAGGAATGAACTCCTCACTTTGCAATGTTTTTTCAATTTTTTTCAATGCATTTAAATATTCATAAATGAATTTGTCAATAACATTACATAAGTGACTAGTTTCGCTTGCATTTAAATTAAATCTACAGCTACCTAATTGGATTAAAAAATTGTTTTCATCTAGCTTGTCTACAATGTAGGGACGCATTAGTAATTTAAAAGGTGTTTTAACTCCTTTATAAAGCACTTGAAGAATTTCTTTATGAGACAAACTAATCTGTACACCACGAATATAAAAGCTATTGAAAGTAAATAAACAATAACCTTCTGGATCATTAAGTTTAGGTAAATTTCCTTCTAACATTACAGAATGTTGTTTTATTAAACGGAAATTATTGAGTTTATCATCTATTTCTATGTAATCTTGGCCGTAATCTGCAATAAAGTTGTTAACTTGATCTATGTATTCCTCTATTTTTAGCTCTCCCTTTGCTACTAAGCCCCGCATTGCTTCAACCTTCAAAGCATATGCGGCATCCTCTTTAAATTGTTTAATTCCTCTTTCTATATCCTTTATCTTATTTTTCGCTTTTCTTAGCAATCTATAAGTTATTTCCTCTGGAGATTCATGATTACTTTTTTGTATATTGCAGTAACTGCAAGCAGGTCTTAAGTTATAGAGACTATTTATATCAAAGTTATTTGTTAATTTATATCTTTTCAAGACTTCACTAAGTTCTTCGGGATTCTTTTCAAGACTTTCTGCTAATATGTGATCAACATGTAAATTTGTATATTCAATAGGTTCTCCGCAGACTGCACATTTTCTTTTATAAGCCTGCCACAAAGCATATCTGATTTCTGGCTTGTTCTTAAGTTTCATGATGGTTCCTCCCGTTTTTAAGCTACTCTCTCTTATTATCATTTATACTTTGCTTAAAAGTGAAATTCATCAGTTTAAATTTTATTTTATCATTTAATTCCTGGCTACATTTGTAACGCGTAAAAAAGAGTGGTTAAGTACTCACACTTCAGTACAATAACTCTCGGAGTTAGTATAGTTTTATGAACACCATTTAATTAATTCCATTTTTGGATATAAACTTTATTTAATTCCAAAATATTCACGACAAATAAAAAAGAAATTTACATTCCCTCCTTACTAAATAGAAAGTAAAAACCCCTCACTTGCACATTATTCTCCTATCTTATCCTTATCACCTATTCTTTTCTGATTCGTTGGCCATAACAAAGTTTTAATCGTATTCATTTTCCCCCTATAATATATAAAAGAATGATATTATAGGGAATAAAATATAACCTTCCAAATTATGGATTTATCGTAAGGCAAAAGTGAAGAGAACTTAGTCCCCTCCAACTTTACATAGAGGGGCGGTCATGATAATCTCACTTGGTGAATCTAATTCTTAATAAAACGGATTTTCTGATTCAAAACTTATGACCGAAGTCCTTATTAATTTGTAATTCTCTGCACGATTTATTACAACACTATGTATTTTTTATTTACAGAACACAAGATTATATAATTTATTATAGGTGTAATAATCCTATTTTATAATGACAAATTAATGCTATTAAATATATTATTATATAATAAATGTAGTGATCTATAATTATATGTGATATATCAATGAATAGAGAGATAAGAAGGAGTGTACTGATTGTTACAAGACAACATAAACCACAATAAAACAGTGAAGTCTAATACGTTTTTTTTAAATGATTTAAAAAAGAAGCTTCCTGAATTTTTCACTGAGAATAAATTTGATGAGGAAGGTAATATCATTGAAGAGAGTAAGTTTGATTTAGAAAAATTCCAGTGTGCTTTAAAAGAAAAAAATGTTGAGGAATTAACAAGTGGTCATCAGTTAGCATTTATTGGTAAAGATTATGCTAAGAAACAAGCTGGTGAACATGCGACAACGGTAATTGTACCAAACAATGATCATAACAATTTAGCAGAAAATAAGGAGAGTAAGAACTTATTTTTCTCAGGTGATAATCTAGAAACATTACGTCATCTACAAAATAACTACTACAACTCAATCGATCTTATTTATATAGATCCTCCTTATAATACAGGTAGTGATGGGTTTGTTTATCCGGATAAATTTGAATATAGCGATCAAGCGTTAAAAGATATGTTTGGTATGAATGATGAAGAGTTACGCCGTCTGAAAACAATTCAAGGAAACGCAACACATTCGGCATGGCTAACATTTATGTTCCCTAGAATCTGGTTAGCAAAAAGATTGCTATCAGATAAAGGACTTATGTTTATTTCAATCGATGATAATGAACAAGCTAATTTGAAATTAATATGTGATGAAATCTTTGGTGAGGTTTCATTTGTCGGCAGCATTGGATGGGAATCAAAAACAAAATCACAAAATACGAAAACCTCATATGACAAATTACAGCCAAAGATTGAAACGATTTTAGTTTATTCAACTCTTTCCATTAATCACTTTAATTTAGTGGTAACAGGTGAAAAGGAGTATCCACTTGAAGATGAAAAAGGCGCCTACCGAGAATATATATTAGAAACGATGAGTGCAGGGGGAATTCGTGGAAGAGGTACAATGGTTTTTGACATTGAAGGCATCCAACCTCCTCCAGGGAAACAGTGGAAGTTAGGAAAGGATAAAATTGAAGAGTATAAGAATAAAGGTAGTCTAAGTATCAGAGATGGTAAAGTCATCATCAAAATCCGACCAGATGAAGAGAAAAGCTATGAAACGGAACCGTTCTGGGGCTTCTTCCCAAAATCAATTGGTACGGCGGAAACAGCGAAAAAGGAATTAAATAAATTGATGGGTAATACAGAGCTCTTTGACACAGTCAAACCTTCTGAATTGATCAAACGCATTGTGTTCCATGCGACGGATAAAAATAGCACAGTGCTAGACTTCTTCGCAGGGTCAGGTACGACGGCAGATGCAGTAATGCAATTGAATGCGGAAGATAATGGTAATCGTCAATTTATATTAGTGCAACTACCAGAAAAAACATATTATCTTGATGACGATGGCAATAAAGTAGCGAATAAAGGAAGCGAATCACCTTTTAATACAGGTTACTTAACGATTGACGAAATTTCACGCGATCGTATACAAAAAGCGAGTGAAAAAATTAAAATGGAAGAAGGTTCAGCGCTTCCTGAGTATTTCGATGGTGGCTTTAAACACTACCAGGTAGTGGCTCCAAATCAACCAACTTTAGATGACTTAGAAGCATTTGATCTTGAAACTGGACTGTTTAAAGATACAAGTGGTCAGTTAAGACAGATTTCTGAAAGTGGATTTGACGATATGATTCAACCATTCTCTTCTGAAGGATTACATGTAGCAGGTAGTGCAAGTGGTGAAGATACCATTAAAGTAACTTGGCTAGTATCGGACGGCTACAAATTCGATGTACCGGTGGAAAATATTAATTTGCAAGGTTACACGGCATTTTATATTGATAATAGTCGTTTGTATTTAATTAACGAACATTGGAATTCGCAACAAACAAAAGTATTGTTAAACTTAATTGGGAAGAATCAATTAGCTGTCCAAACAATCGTTATGTATGGCTATTCATTTGGTTTGGAAAGTATCCGAGAACTAGAAATTGGCTTAAAACAATTAAATGGGAAAGTCAATTTAGTGAAAAGATATTAGGAGACAGTGGGATATGAAAATATTATTAGAAGAACTGCCTCATCAAGAAAAAAGCTTGAGTGCCATTATGAAAAGCTTTTCAGGAATAGATCATGAGGTGAATGATTATGGAGTAAATGCTGTTTATGCAAATCCACTCATTCAAGGAAGATATCAAGAACAAACAAATATCGATGTTAAAATGGAGACTGGTACAGGGAAAACATATGTTTACACACGCCTAATGTATCAAATGCATCAACAATACGGGATTTTCAAATTTGTCATTGTCGTTCCAAGTCCAGCGATTAAAGAAGGGGCTAAAAACTTTATCCAAAGTGATTATGTGAAACAACATTTCTCTCAATTTTATGAGAATACACGTACTGAGCTAAATGTTATCAATGCTGGGGACTTCAAAGCGAAATCAGGTCGTAAAAACTTCCCAGCACAACTTTTAAATTTTATAGAAGGTAGTCGACAAAATACAAATACGATTGAAGTATTATTAATTAATGCAGATATGTTGCGCTCAAAAAGTATGAGCAATAAGGATTACGATCAAACGTTAATTGGTGGTATAACAAGTCCAATTGAAGCTATTAAAAATACGCGCCCAGTAGTCATTATTGATGAACCGCATCGTTTTCCTCGAGACAAAGCGAATTATAAAGCGATTGAAATGATTAAACCTCAAATGATTGTCCGTTTTGGCGCCACTTTCCCCGAAAAGGTTGTGGGGAAAGGAAAAAATAAAGTAGTGAAAAAAGATTATTACCGAGACAAACCGCAATTCGATTTAAATGCCATTGAAAGTTTTAATGGCGGTTTAGTCAAAGGCATAGATATTTATTATCCGGAGCTTTCAGAAGAGCAAGCGAACAATCGTTATCGAGTAGAGAGTGTCAAAGCGAAAGAACTAGTTTTGAAACAAGGGAATAGGACGTGGACTTTGAACGTGGGCGATAATTTAGCAGAAGTAGACTCGGGTTTTGAAGGAGATGTAGAATACATAGGTTCAAAACTGTTAAGCAATGAATTAGAACTAGAAAAAGGCATGGATTTAATTCCAGGTACGTATCGTTCTAATTATCAAGAGCTTATCATTCAGGATGCTATCGATAAGCATTTTGAAATCGAAAAAAGAAACTTTTTAAGAAACAATCAAAGAGAAAATAACGCCCCAAAAATTAAAACATTAAGTCTTTTCTTTATTGATAGTATTAGTAGTTATCGTAAAGAAGATGGTTGGTTAAAAGCAACGTTTGAACGATTATTAAAAGAAAAACTAACAAGCTTAGTGAGAGAATATGAGCTTCGAAATTTGCCTAGAGAAAAAGAGTACTTAGAATTTTTACAAGCGACCCAAATAAGTCTTTCAAGCGATAAACAAAATGTTCATGCAGGTTACTTTGGTGAAGATCGTGGGTCTGGTGATGAAGCTATTCAAGGTGAAGTAGAAGATATTCTAAAAAATAAAGAAAAGCTATTAAGTTTTAAAGATGATAATGGTCAATGGCAAACGAGACGCTTTCTCTTCTCAAAATGGACATTGCGTGAAGGATGGGATAATCCAAACGTATTTGTCATTGCCAAATTACGTACGTCTGGTAGTGAAAACAGTAAAATTCAAGAAGTTGGTCGTGGGTTGCGCTTACCGGTTGATGAAACAGGGCATCGTATTCAACAAAATGAACATCAAGCTAGACTAGCCTTTTTAATTGGCTATGATGAAAAAGATTTTGCGCAACAATTAGTAGGTGAAATCAATCGTGATGTGAAGGTTAACTTAAATCAAGAAAAATTAACAGAAGATATGATTCAACTGATTGTCATGGAAAGAAAACAAAAAACTTCTGACTATACAGATGAAAATTTGTTAGAGGATTTGGATAATCTTGGGATTATCAATCGAAAAAATGAATTTAAAAAAGCAGTTACGATTGACGGCGTTGAAAAAGATGGCTTTGAGTGGTTAATTGAATACTATCCTGAATTGAATACAAATCGCTTACGTGATGATAAAGTTATTGATAAGAAAAACTCTTCCGTTCAATTGCAAGTGAAATTAAGAAAAGAAAATTGGGAAAAGGTAAAAGAGCTATGGCGCCAATTTTCAAACCGCTATATGTTGGAATTTGAACGTATCCCGGAAACTATTCGATTAATGGCCGATGAAATCATTGGAAACTCATCACTATATGAGCGAGAAATTCCGAAACAAAAAATTCAGTCTGTATCTACGAGTGAAAATGGAAAGAAAGTTGATTTACAAATTCAAGAAGGAACGTACAACAAGCGCTATTTGCCAGGAATAGCCTACGGCAAATTCATCCGAGCTATTCATACGGCAACAGGGATTCCAATTAAAGACATTCACGCAAATGTTTTAAAACAGATTAAGTCTGATTTAAAAGGAGATGTACGTTATTTAAGTGCTGTTTCACTTGAGAATATCACGCGTGAATTTAAACGTCGCTTTGATGAAGTATTTGCGCAAGCCTATGCTTATAAGAAATTAGACTTCCAAGCACGTACATCAATTTATAATCCAGAGTCAGATACGTTTGTCGACGCTATTAATGCTGAAGTATTAGGTGTGAATAGAGATGAACAAGCAAAAGAAGAATCTCGTTATCTGTATGATATTCCACCCATGCGTTATGACAGTATCATACCGGAAAGAGAGTTATTACGTCATAAATATAATGACAAAGTGACGACGTTTGGCAAATTGCCCAAACGCGCGATTCAAGTACCAAAATATACAGGTGGCTCAACAACGCCAGACTTTATTTACATGATTGAGAAGGAAGATCAAACAAATGTCTACTTATTGGTTGAAACAAAAGCCGAAAATATGCGAGTAGAAGATCAACGCATCGTAGAAATTCAAAAGAAATTTTTTAATGAACTTCAAGAGCAAAATGTTCAATTTGAAGAAGCTACTAGTGCACAACAAGTCTATTCAATAATTCAAAAATTGACAGAAGAATGAGGAAGGTATAGTGGATAAAAATATTTCTTTATTAGATTTAGTGAAAAACTCTTGTTTGGTAAAAACTGGAGCTAAACCTAAATTACCGATACAACTACCAAATGTAAGTGATGGCATGTTAGATGTCTATCGTATTCCATTAAAGTATCTTTACTATAATAATGAAAACGGCCGTATTGCTTCAGCTATTTCTAGAGAAGACATTTTATTGGAACCTGCTAGAGATGGTGAAAATCCAGAATACAATCAAAAAATCGCTAAAATGATTGTAGAAGATAATTCTACAAAGTTAAAGAGTACAAAAAAATCAATTCAAGAATCTGGTCAAAAAGTTTTTGGTTATGTGTTAGCAGACGGTCGAGTGATTGATGGAAATAGACGATATACAGCGCTGAGACAATTAGCTGAAGAAACTGGTGAAACATATTTATTCGAAGCTGTTATTTTACCTTTTACTTATGAATCAAAAACAGAGAGAGCAGAAATTAAAAGATTAGAACTTGCTATTCAAATGGGTACAGAAGAACGTCAGTCTTATGATCCGGTTGATTTATCAATTGATATTTATCGAACAGTAGTCATGGAAAAATTGATGACAGAAAACGATTATGCGAAAGAGTCAGCAATTAAACCAAAAGAGATTAAGCATCGTATCTTAACAGTGGAATTAATGGGTGAATTTTTAAAATTTATTAATGCAAAAGAAAATGCATATCACATTATTAAAGATACGAAATTATACACACCATTATATGAATTAGCCAAAAAATTAGATAGCCAATTCCCTAAAAAAGGCCCGGCCTATGAACAAAGTAAAGTTACAGCTTTTGCTTTGTTAACTAAAATGTTAGCTACAGGTGGAGATACTGGACGTGAAATTCGTGAATATTTTAAAGATGTCTTAATAACAAATGCTAATGAAGATTTTAATGAAGCAGTTGAAGATACGATTGATGATTTAAGAGATATTTTTGATAGCAATCCCGTTAACTCTACAATGGATTTTAGACGAGTTATTGAAGAGGTAACACCGGAATTTAGAGACATCAATACTAAATATGTTCAAACACGTAACCGGCAAAATCGTGGTAAAAATATCGATAACTTTATTGATGGTGTGAAGGAAACTGTCAATACGCTAAAAGATATGCATAAAGGTGATGGGTTAACAGGAAATCTAAACTTTAATAACTTCAGTAAAGATCAAATTAATGAAATTAGAGAGCAATTAGTTCAAATAAATTTAATCAGTAGAGAGCTGATAGATATTTATGATGATGAAATCTAATCCTGAATTGGTTACTGTCATATATAAAGAGAAGACATTTTTTCAATTTCAAGATACGATAGATGAATATTTTCAACAGGGTAAAGTGAAACGAATGTTAGAACGCTATCGAAGTTACTTTATAAGTTATGATACCTTGTTAATTAATGGTGATATTAATTATGTGGCATTACAAGAATTAATTGAGAAGATTGATAAAGCCTTGTCTCGTATTAATGCACCATCCTTAATAGTCAGTGATGAAATTCAAGCGTATATTCAACAGAATAAGTATGCAATTGAAGAGCATCGTATCGCAGGAAGTACAATCAAGTCATTTGATGATAGATGGCAAGGTGAGTTGAATACTTTTAAAACCATTTTAGATGAAGAAATATCTCGTCCCTTAAAACTAGAACAATTATGGGCAAGTTTTTATTTGGCAATGATGAAGAAAGCTGCCAATTTTTCTGTTCCAGGTGCAGGTAAGACGGCCATGACATACGGCGCATTTGCTTATTTAAGTAGTGATAAAGTGAATCAGGTAAGACAATTGTTGGTTATTTCACCAATCAATGCTTTTGAGGCTTGGCGTACAGAGTATATGGAGGTTTTTGGAGAAAAACGCAATTTAAAGTTTATAAATTTACGAAAATCTAAATATCGCGATACTGGTAAACTTCGAATGGACTGGGGTAAAAGCGATGTCATTGTCATTAACTACGAAGCATTAGAAGGGAAATTGGCGATTTTAAATGAGTTAATTGATGAACAAACGATGATTGTCTTTGATGAAGTGCACCGAATAAAAGGGGTCGCAGGACGTAGAGCGAAGGCAGCGCTAAATTTAGGTCTCAAAGCGCAATATCATTATGTTTTGACGGGTACACCGATTCCTAATAGTTATAAAGATATCTATAATTTTTTACACTTACTTTATGATCAAGAATATGATTCGTTCTTTGGATGGGAAATCAATGATTTGGAAAATCCTAACGCAGAAGAAATTAACGAGCGTATTCAACCTTTCTTTTGGAGGACAAATAAACAAGATCTACAAGTGCCACCAGCAGATCCGGACATATTGAAAATTGTGCAACCTACTGAAAGACAAACTAGCTTAGTTCAAGCAATCTATGAAAATGAAGGAAATATTTTAGCACTTTATTTAAGACTGTTGCAAGCATCTACAAATCCTAGTTTATTGTTAGAGAAAATTGAATATCAAGATCTAGGATTTTTACAAGATGAGATTGATTTGTCACAGTTCAACGCTTTAACTGATGAAGAAAGAGAATTAGCAAGACGCAAAGCCTATGAACAATTAGACGTAGGAACTATCACTTCTGCAAAGTTTGAAAGAGGCATTCAATTAATTGAAGAATTAGTGGGTGAAGGGAAAAAAGTGATTGTCTGGGGTATGTTCGTGGAGACGATGAAAAAGATTAAACGCGTTTTAAAACAAAGGAAAATACATGCAAATCTAATTTACGGAGAAACACCAAAAGACCAACGTGTTAATTTGATTAATGATTTTCGTGATGGAGATGTACAAGTCATGATTTCAAATCCGAATACTTTAGGAGAATCAATTTCATTGCATCAAACAGTTCACGATGCAATCTATTTCGAATATAATTTCAATTTAACGTTTATGTTACAATCTAGAGATCGTATTCACCGTTTAGGATTGGCATCGGATCAATACACACGTTATCATTATTTAATGACTGATGGGGATCGTGCTCACGGTGGTTTTATTGATCAAGCAGTGTATAAGCGCTTAAAAGAAAAAGAACAAATTATGCTTGATGCAGTTGATGGTGAATTACTCGTCCCAGAAATAAAAGATGATTATTTAGAAGATGTAAAAAACATTATTCAAAAATTAATGTAATTAGATACATATATAGTTTTAATTAATCTTTTTTAATGGATGAATTTCTTCTATATATAAAATTAAGGTTTATGGAATAGCAAAAAAAGTTAAAAATCCCTACTAAGTAATGGATATATTTAGTGGGAAAGTTATGAAATTAGGGTTAAGTGAAGAACATCTCATAGAGTTTTTAATCAAGGAAACCCAAATAAATAAAAGAAGTTAATAAAAAACATTAGGGATACATATGTCCCTAATGTTTTTATGTTTCTACAAAGTAATTGTAGTTACTTTCTGGCTCTTACTAATAATCCTTTTACTTCTTTACCGCAGAATCAATTCCCTCTCAATGACGTTTCTAAATATGGTTCCATTATTATTGGGATATTGAGGAAATAGGTTATAACACTAACAATAAAGGTTCCTAGACTATCCTTATACTGAGTGGTATCCAACAATGGCATATCCAAGACCACAATATCAGCTTCAAACTTTTTTGTAGTATAATTACATTATTGTAAAATTTCTTCCTTATTACAACCAAAGCAATCTAGAGAATGAATATAAAGAATATCTCCTTTACGCATCATCCGTTTCATCAGTTGATACTGCTATATATTGAAATTTTTTCCATTTTGCTTGTCGATGAAAATATCCCGAGGAGAAATTCCAGCTTCCTCCATCGATTGAAGTTGACGACCTTCGTTTTGATCTCGACTACTTACTCGTATGTATCCAAATTTTCCATTTTCCATTTTTATACTCCTTTTGTATTTCTCTCCCTATTATTCTATCAAAAGAGTTCGTAAAAGTGTATGTATTTAGAAGTACGTTCGTAATTTAAATTTTAACTTAAATGAACATGAAAAAGGCTAGATTTCTAATCAAAAAGAAATATCCGTAAAAGTAAACTTTTATGGACGTTCATTTTGTGAACGTTTTGTTTATATTCACTTTTTATGGAGTGAAAAGGTAATTAATGGATGTAGTCATTATGTGTTTCTTGATGTAAAAATTAACCAAATTAATTTCTGTTAAAAAGATTTGTGCTTGTTTTTACCTAGAGCCATTTTATGTGAACTGAAAATACACTGGATATAAATGGTGCTTTATAATTTAGTTTCTGATAGGATATTATTATGGTAATTTTTGGAGGTGTATGTCGTGGATATAAGTTTCTTTTGGATTGCAGTGGGTTTAGCTGCCTTTGGATATTTTATAGGAGATGGTTTAAAGAATTTTAGTAAACCACCGAAAAAATCTAGTTACCCTCATTTAATTAAAGAAAGAGATCTGCATCTTTATTTTAATCTAAGTAAGGGCGAAGTCGAAGATTTGTTAAACAAATATAATGGTGCTCCTCGAATAGAGCTTAAAGGGACTACATATTATCCTTATCAACAATTCATAGATTGGTTATCTTCTAATGACATTTATAAGAGATAAAACAGAGAAAGCATTTGATCTTTTGAAAGATTAAATGCTTTCTCTATTCTAGTTATAAATTTCAATAATGAACATTATGGTAACTAGTATTGCATGGAAAAAGCCTGATATAACACAGTTGCAACTGTAAGTTAACAAAATGCAACTGTAACAAGATGGAAGAATAAGGGCTGTTTTGAGATAATTCAGTTATTGGAAGAAAGGAGTCTACATATATGACATTTGGTGAAAAGCTTTTTAAGTTAAGAAAAGAAAAAGGGCTTTCTCAGGAGGCCTTAGCTGAACAATTAAACACTACACGGCAAGCCGTTAGTAAGTGGGAAAATGGTCAAGGATTTCCCGAGACTGAAAAGCTCCTTAGAATTGGAAACATTTTTGAGGTGTCCATGGATTACTTATTAAAAGATACAATTGGATCAGAAAAAGATAATGAGGAAGGTTATTATGTAAGCAGGGAAATGGCAGAAGGATTTTTGTTAAGTGCACAAAAAAGTGCTAAACATATTGGATTAGGATTTGGTCTTCTTGCTCTAGCCTTTGAACCGTATTTAATCTTTAAGCAAAATTCGGCGTTTGAATTACTTCTCATCATTTTCATTGCTACATTAGGAGTTATTGCTTTTGTAACAGCAGGGTCTGACCAGGGACAATATATAGTTCTTAAGAAGGAAGTTTTGCTGTTCGATTCTAAATTTCTTAAGGAGCTAGCAATGAGATACGAGAATGTTAAGAAAAAGTATTCAGTGATAGCCGTGATCGGTGCTTGTTTACTGACCGTAAGTTTCCTAGCCTTTGCGTTGGAAAAAAAGTTAGATATGGGTGTCCTGGTACCTTACTATCCCATTTTTGTAGCTTTAATGGCTATTGGTTTATACATTTCAGTTCGCGTTATTACAATTTTATCTGCGTATCAATTATTAGTAAAAAATGAAGAGCATACAAGCCGGTTTAGTTTTAAATTAAAGCAGAAAGCAAGAAAAAAGTTCGATAATTTTTAAAAATGAAACTTACTATAATCGGGCACAATTGTTGAGCAACACAGGTAGAAAATTATCAGTATAAAATACGTAGGAAAAGAGCCTTTACTAAAGCACGAAAAAAGTTAGACGAAATTTAATTGAATATAAACTAGATTAGATATTAAGTAATAAACAAAAAAGTCGTTATTTCTGATCAGGTACAAGAGGATAGGTCACTATATAGGGGGTAAACAGTAAATGAG
Organism: Priestia sp. TRM10; assembly: GCF_057808375.1. Lineage (NCBI taxonomy): Bacteria > Bacillati > Bacillota > Bacilli > Caryophanales > Bacillaceae > Priestia > Priestia sp. TRM10. The sequence continues at coordinate 67,464 of NZ_JBJZOT010000012.1, read as the reverse complement.
ATGGATACTTCTTTTAATCGCAGGATGGACCACCTTAACTGTCGGTCTGTTCCTAGGTTCTCTTTCTGGTACAATGGTCGAGCAACAATTTAACGTATCCAGAAATACCAAATTGTTAATTCAAGGGATTGTAATGAGTGGGCTGGTGGTGCCAACTATTCTGTATTTGTATCGGCATGTCTACCAGCTCACGGGTATCAAGCCCAAAAAGCCGATCTATTCATGGAAAAGTATTTATCATTTTATAACAGGAATCCTTCTAGCTACCGTCCTGGCTTCATTAGGCTTTATAATCGCTTCTTTCCAAGGATGGATTATTATTGAACAATGGCATGCGCCCAATCAGTGGTTTACAGCACTACTAATTAATATGGTCATTGCTATTTTGTATGAGGCTTTGCCAGAAGAATTAGCATTACGAGGGATGATATATGATGTATTACGCCACCGATTCGTCACTTGGTTAGCCGTATTATTTCAAACCCTGTTATTTTTGTCTATTCCTATAGCCGTCAACCAGATTCAAGTCATCGTTGGACTTGCTCCAGGAAACTCTATTACCTTATCTTATATTCTAGTAATTTTATGCTTTGGGGTATGTTTGCAGTTGCTGCGTTTCTGGACGAGAAGTATCTGGACAACAATGGGTTTTCACCTTACATACTTAGAAATTTCTAGATTTGCCATCTCTCAAAATGGCTATGATGTTCCCCCTATGGTAACCTACCATGACTCAATGTTAGGACTTGGTGGATTATTTATTGTAAGTATGATTATGATTGGGGGCATCATTGTATCACTTTTCATATTAAGCTTAAAGCGATTTATATGGAAGAATTCAAATTCAACCCATAGTTCACTTTCATAAAGTAATATAAAACAACACCTAATCAAATAATCAGGTGTTGTTTTGTCTATTCTTAGAATACATCTTATGTTAACTAATGTTTACACCTTATTACAAAGCGTTTGTAGCTACTTTTACATATTTGTTATAAAGTGGTTATAGAGGTGAGTTGTTTGAAATTAGGAGATGAATTGCAAAGATTGAGGGAAGTAAAGAAGATGTCTAGGGAAGAGCTTGCTCAACTGATGAATGTATCTAGACAGGCTGTATATAAATGGGAAAATAATAAAGGTTATCCTGACATCCAGAACTTGTTAAAATTAAGTGAGATATATGAAACAACTATTGATGATCTGATTAAAAGTGATTCAACTTTACAGGTCAATATAAATATTAATGAGGACGACAAAAAAGACGAGGATGAAATATTACATCCAGGCTTTTATATAGGAATCGGTATTGTATTTTTGGGTATCTTTCTTGGTCTCATTTTGGGGAATTTAATCATTTCTACTGCATTAAATATTGTTGGAACATTACTTATTTGCTTTTATAAAGATATTTTAAAACTCTTTCGAGAAATAAAAAAAGATTTTAATGAACAATAATAAAGAAGCTTTGGTTCAGAGTAACCAAAGCTTCTTTATTATTATCTATAATTCATGATATGTAAATAATAGCTTTATTCTTTATAAACCTGATATTCCAAATGCGACAGCAACAAATAAAAAGATTATAACGGCTATTGTAACAACCGATAGTACGATTTTTTTCCATATATTTTTTGGACTTAAGAAAGCAAAAATTAAGGTAAAGGTCAACCCAATCAGTAACCATGTATTAATGGTTATTGATGAGTAATGATCGTCTGTAGGAACCATAAAATAAAAGGAAATAGTTAAAATTAAAAAAATAAATGAAATTTTACCAAAATGTTTTCTCAATGTGTGTTTCCTCGCTTGATTAGTAGTTTATAAATAAAAGATTTGAACAACACAGTTTTTATTTAACTACGTTGCTTGTTGATTATCCTCCGAAATCACCGAGGAGGATTCCTATTGCAAGGGCCATACAATATTTGCTGCAAGGGGCAATACAACCGTTAAAAACATAATTGCACCGTTTCCTAGCATTCCTACAACTTTTAAGATCCCTTTTTTAGTGAAAAATGAAAGAATGAAACCAATAACAGATGGTAGTGAGGCAGTGAGTAGAAACAACATAACGCTATATCTCAACCAACTACCTATAAAGAACGTTTCTCTAATTCCGAATACAGCAGAGACCAAAAATAATACCACAGAGATAATACCTAGTATCTTTTTCATTTTATGCTCCTTTTCATGCAAGGATAAGTAAATGTTTTATGCTTTGTAAGGATTAGACGAGGAGGAATAAAAAAGGTTTTGGAATGCATCTCATTTTTATAGTTCAATAATAAAGAAGATGGAATAAATATTTTTCCTAAAGTTAATATGCCTCCCTCATCTATGTCCGTAAAAATGTGATTAATAGATATAAGGGTGTGCTCGTTCATAATAGAAAAAAAGGATAACTATTTAGTTATCCTTTTTTACACTTAGTCTTTCAATAATGTTTGTTATGCGAACTAGAAATTATTATTATTTAAATGCAAATGTGTTTTTTTCTAGTGTTATGGTTTCATCAGTCATTTTGATAATAACATCGAATCGATGACTATACAGATGCATAAATAATTCGTACTGAATTCGACGCTCTTCATGAGATTGCCTTAAATAATTGATATCAGTTCCTCTCTCAATAATATCACGATTCGATCTTCTCATTAATTCCGTTTCACCGTCTGTATAGAAGTAAATTCTTAAATCAAATAAATCTGGATTAATAAAGGCAACACTCATCCCTTCTACAATCGTTACTTTATTTTTTGAGTAAATTAACTTACTGTTCATATAATGCGTTTCTATTGTACATAAATCTAAACCTTCTCTAACCATCTGAATATCTCTTTCTAAAGAAGGCAAATGATGTGCTGATGGGTGACAAGCCGTCATTTTATAACGATGATTTTCGTTTTCATAGGTATAGTCAATAATTGCATGCTTTCTTATATTCGAACTAACAATATATGGATCTGTATTAATGTAATTTACTTCATTTTGATTTAATAGGTTTACGAGCTTATTGGAAAATGTGGTTTTTCCAGCCGCACCATGCCCTGAAATGCCAATCACAATCTGTTGATCAGCTATTTTAATCCAATTTATGATTTCCTGTAATAACGTATCCATCATTCTTCTCCTTCTAATAATATACTGCTTTTTTCTGATGGAAAGGATATTTGAATATCCTTTCTCCTTATTATAAATGCAAATGAAAATTATGGTATAATATTCCACTAATCTCTCGCTACCTTTAAGCAATTTTATTAACATGTTCTTCTTCATCCTGTCTATCAATCTGACAAGCGAGTCCGTGAAAGTATACTTATAGGAAAAGAAAAAGCATAAAACCCTTATCAGTCAATGATTTTACGCTTTTTTATTATCAGTTGATTATGCAACTTGCTTATTTAGAATTTTCGGTTTGTTTCTTACCCTCTTCAAATCCCTTTTTAAACTCAGAACATGCAGCCAGTGAAAACAAAGTTGCTATTAATAACACCAAACAAATAATTTTCTTCATTGTAAACTCCCTTATCCTACAAAAAATTTTTTCTATTATTCTTATATAATACATAAATAACCATTACAGATTAATTGTAACATTTTTACAGGTTGAGAAACCTAAACAAAACCTTAATTTTTATATCTTCCACCTGAAGTAGAGAACCTCTCTCTTGTAATTCCATAAGGAACTTCCTACTGAGGGAAACCCATATTATAATAAGTGTTCTTCGTTATTATTATCTTATATGGGGTACTTTTCCGAGTGGGAAAGTACCCTTTATAATTTTTTAATAAATAAATTATAAATAAAAATATGTCAAATAATGAATCTTTTATATTAGGTCTATATGTTTATATGATTCACAAAATTTTGTTGATAGTTCTCTATAAATGTTATAATGTGTTTATTGATGTAACATTTTGAAGGGGAGGAATTTACTATGGTTAACATGAAAAAGTTGTGTGTAGGTATTATGGCCTGTGGTGTGGTATTTGGGGTAGGTAATGTTACTGCACAAGCAGCACCAGCAGAAGACAAAGATTGTTCAGATTTTGCAAACTATGATGAGGTTGTTGCTTACTGGAACTCAAAAGGATACACAGCTCAAAATGATCCTGAACGTTTAGATGGTTGGGGTAATAAGGTAGATGATGGTATTCCTTGTGAAGCTCCTGAAGGATACGACACTTCCAAAATCAATGGTATTAGTAAAACCTCAACAGATACAGATGAATCTGCTCAAGAAGAAACTAAGCAAGAGGAAACCACTTCAACAACTCCAGCAACAACAGAAGAAAAAGCAGATGATAAAGAACAAGCAATTACTACAACTAAAGATGAAAACGCAACTGAAGTGAAAGAACAAGGTGAAGCGCTTCCTAAAACAGCTACAAATGATGTTGCTATGATGGGATTAGCTGGTCTTATGGCTGCTGTTGGTGGAGCACTAATGATTAAACGTAGAAAGAAATAATAGATATAAACTAAAAGGCAGGCTTATACCTGTCTTTTCTTTATAGAGGTGGTAATATTGAGGCGTATTTTAGGATATATATTGATTCTAAGCGCGCTAGTATTAGGCTTAAATTCCTTTTGGAATTGGTACGAAGGGAAATCCTCGGCACAGGACTTAACAGAAGAAGAGGTTAAAAAATATGTAGACTCTTCAACAACTATAGACAAACAAGAAGCAAAAACTAAGCAGGTTCCATCTTCAAAAGTGAGTCATAATAAAGGAGAGGAAGTAGCAACTCTCGTTATTCCAACTCTTGGACAAAAATATACAGTGTATTGGGGAACAGATGAGGAAAGTTTGCAGAAAGGTGTAGGAATGTTTGTAAGTGACTTAACCACTACACCTGACGGAAATGGTCATACCGTATTAAGTGGCCATAGAGATACAGTTTTTACGGGTTTGGATAAAGTCGAGGAAGGTAATGATTTGATCGTTAAATATAATGACCAAATATATACGTATGAAGTTAAGAAAACATGGATTGTTGATAAGGATGACCGAAGTGTAATTGTAAAGAAAGATAAACCAACTTTAACTCTTACAACTTGTTATCCATTCCATTATGTAGGAAGTGCACCAGAGAGATATATTATACAAGCTGAAAGAATATAATGACCAGTTGGTTCGGCTAGGACTAAATATAAGACAAATACTCATATCAGTATGATTTTTATTACTGTTGGCTGCCATTAAGAGGAAAGGAACTTAAAAAAGGGATTCCGGTGCAAAAAATTTAAAACATCTGTAAGTAATCTCTCAAACTTGAATATACTGATACTAGTAATCTAAAAAAAGATGTGATTAGTATGAAAAAGAAAAATTTATTTAAGATTAACTAAATTAAAAGTAACAGAATGCTTTTTGACTTTAAAAGATAATGGGGGGTGTTACATGGATAAGATTTTTTTACTTAATGAACGATACACAGACCTTGTAAAGGGATTTGAACAAGGATTAAAACGCGAATTAACAGAAGAAGAAAAGAAATTTATCATGTGGATTGTTGAAAGGGAAAGCGAAAATAAAAACGTTCCTGCGTAGGTAGGACGTTCTTTTTTATGACCAGCAAAAGTGTCAATAAACAATTAAATGCGCTGTTTTCCTTCCTCTAATGAACATTATGTTAATTAGAAATGAATAGGATATACATCTGAAAAACATAATATTAAATATTCCTTTATTTTGTAATCGCTTTCATTTATACTAAGGATAGGCGGGATAGCATGAGTGGCTGTCACAGTATTTAGCGTAGGTGGGGCTGATACAGGGAAGCAGGGCATATAAGAAATGTCCTTTTTATTTGAATAAAGTTGCTTTATCTCATTATTTAAATGCAGATTGATTACTATTGATATCGAAATCTCTATACTTTTTACATAGGAATAGCGCCCCATTAATGGGGCGCTATTTTTGTATAAAAAGATCCGTGAAAAAGGTTGCTACCTATAAAACGTGTTATGTTAACAAAGTTATAGTTATGAAATACATAGAGATAAAACTAAGGGATTTGAAATGAAATAAAAGTCCATAAATATTATGGACTTTTATTTTCTAAACTCTAGTTCCTATTGAATAATATATAGCAGATATGGGAGTTGAAAAGTAAGTAATTAGTTGTCTAGGTAACGATATAATGTTGTTTTACTAATCCCTGTAGCTTCTGTAATTTGAGAAATCTTATATTTCTTACTCCAATACATTTCAAGAGCACGATGAACGTTATAATCTGGTTTCTTTGGACGTCCACTATTTTTCCCTTTTTGCTTAGCTTCTTTTAAACCAGCTCTGGTACGTTCACTAATGACATCATGTTGAAACTCCCCCATACGTTTCATCATATCGAAGAAAATTTTCCCTTCCGAGGTTGACGTATCTACATTATCCAGAATGGATACAAAGTTAATGTTATGGTCAGAAAAGTATTCAATTAATTCAATGAGATGTCTCGTAGAGTCCGCAATGCAATAGAATTTATAGACCATTACGGTATCCCCTTCATTTACATTCCCTAACATATCATCAAATTCCACACGTTTATTGATCGAGTTCGTTTTTTCTTCATATATTTTTTCACAATGACGCTCTTTTAAAGCGTTCAATTGCTTATTTACATTCTCATCGTCACGATATGGACGAGTATAGCCAATGATCACTAAACCATCTCCTATAAGGAAGTTTTCTTTGCATTTTATTATTGTAACAAATTATCGATACCGTTAACATTTGTTTTATTGAGAGATTAGGAAATCTAGACAGAACCAAAAAAGAACGTTTTTGGAACTAAAAAATATAGACTTTTACTTTTCTTTCTGTTAAAGTTTTATTTGTTAACAGCGTCCCGACTTCTATGAGAGTTAGAAGTCACTATAAATAAAAATAGAAAGGAGTCTTATGTACCTTAAGAAGATAAGTCATTAGACTACAGTAATTTGCGTAAAAAATAGGAGTATACGTATACTATGGAAAAGGTATAAAAGAGTTCACATATATAAGAATAGTGAGATATACTCTTTTACTTTTTTTATGGTTTTAAAGTACCTAAAAGGGACATTTATGGTACTTTAAAAAGATAATTTTTCCTAATACATTAAGGAAGGTGTTTTGATTCAGATGGTAAAAAAACTAAATAGTGAATGGTTTGGAAATATAAAAGGAGATATCCTTTCAGGTATTGTGGTAGCTCTAGCCCTTATTCCAGAAGCGATTGCTTTTTCTATTATTGCAGGGGTTGATCCTATGGTGGGGCTTTATGCGTCCTTCTGTATTGCCGTTGTGATGGCTTTCGTTGGCGGCAGGCCTGCTATGATCTCAGCTGCTACCGGAGCCATGGCATTACTTATGGTAACGTTAGTAAAAGAGCATGGGATAGAATATTTATTTGCCACAACCATTTTAACAGGTATTATTCAATTAGTCTTTGGGATCTTTAAAATTGCACGTCTTATGAAATTTATTCCCCGGTCTGTTATGGTAGGATTCGTTAATTCATTAGCTATTTTAATTTTTATGGCACAAGTTCCTCACTTTGTAGGCATTTCTACGATGACATATGTATTTGTAGCCATTACATTGGCTATTATCTATATTTTACCACGTTTTACAAAAGCTATACCAGCTCCATTGGTAGCCATTGTTGTCATGACGATTGCAGCTATTGTAGGTGGTTTTCAGTTGAACACAGTAGGTGATTTAGGGGAAATTACACAATCATTACCAATGTTCGCGATTCCTGATATTCCTTTGAATATGGAGACATTATCTATTATCTTTCCTACTGCTTTAGGGTTATCGATTGTCGGACTAACGGAATCCCTATTAACCGCATCAATTGTCGATGATATGACAGATACACCAAGTGATAAGAACAAAGAAAGCCGCGGACAAGGAATTGCCAATATCGTAGCTGGTTTCTTCGGTGGTATGGCTGGTTGTGCGATGATTGGTCAAACGGTTATCAATGTAAAATCTGGGGGAAGAGGACGTTTATCTACATTCGTAGCTGGGGTATTTTTAATGTTTCTTATCTTGGTTCTTGGAGACTGGGTTGTAAAAATTCCAATGGCTGCTTTAGCTGGCGTTATGATTATGGTATCCATTGGGACATTTGACTGGTCTTCCCTTCGTACTTTAACAAAGGTTCCTTTAACAGATACAATTGTCATGCTTGTCACAGTTATTACAGTAGTAGCCACACACGATTTATCTAAAGGGGTTATTGCGGGAGTTATTTTAAGTGCTATCTTCTTTGCAGCTAAAATATCCAAAGTCGAAGTATCGACAAATGAGTCTTCACATAAAAAAGTCTATACCGTTAAAGGACAATTATTCTTTGCGTCTGTTCAAGATTTTGTGGATTCTTTTGCTTTTGAAGGAAAACAAGAACTTATCTTGATTGATTTTTCAGAAGCACATATTTGGGATGATTCGGCTGTCGCAGCGATTGATAAAGTGGTATTGAAGTTAAAAGAACAAACGAATGCTGAAGTAAGACTAACGGGTTTAAATGATGTTAGTAATAAACTACTTCAAAAATTAGCCACGTATAATAACCCAAATGCACGACCATCTAATCATTGATAGGGGGACAATGTATGTATAAAAACATTTTATTAGCTGTAGATGGCTCAGAGCACTCTAAAAGGGCTGCTGCACATGCGATACAGTTAGCTAAGCTAGTTACTGATGCTGAAGTAGAAATTATTTCAGTCATTGATCTTTCTAAGGTGAAGACAGAGGTTTTGCACAGCGAATTGAAACAGAAGAGACAGCAAGGTTTAGCTGAAATAGAAAACTTGTTTAAACAAGAAAATGTAACATGCAAGTTAACGATTGAACGCGGTGAACCAGGTCCAACGATTGTATCGTATGCCAACAAACATGCATTTGATATGATGATTATTGGAAGCCGTGGGTTAAATGCACTTCAAGGAATGGTCTTAGGAAGCGTCAGTCATAAAGTGGCTAAAAGAGTAGATTGTCCTGTCATGATTATTAAATAGATTACGATTAAGATACAAAATAACCGGTTTTTCTTATAAAAGAAGGATCGGTTTTCTTTTTATTACTTAAATGGGGATGAAATGTAATGGAAAAAGGGATGGGAAGACAGGTTCCATTTTATTATGGATGGATTATTGTATTTATTTCAGCAATGGGAGTATTTTTATCAGGCCCTGGACAAACATATTCTAATTCTATATTTATTGATTATTATATTGAGAATTTTGGTTGGTCTCGTTCTCAAGTCTCAAGTATTTATTCTATGGCTACCTTAGTAGCAGGATTATTAATGATTTTCATCGGAAAAATTGTAGATCAGTTGGGACAACGGAGAATGACAGTCATTGTAGGAATCGTTTTTGGTCTTGCTTGTTTATTTAATAGCCTAGTGACTAATATATGGATGTTAGCGATTGGATTCTTTCTTATTCGCTTATTTGGTCAAGGGAGTATGACGTTGCTTCCCAATACTTTAGTTCCGCAATGGTTTATTTCAAAAAGAGGTAGAGCCATGAGTTTTATGGCTATTGGAAGTTTTGCAAGTGCTACACTATTTCCTATCATAAATATGTGGATAATTGATACTTGGAATTGGCAAGTCACTTGGCAATTCTGGGGTGTTGTATTGCTCATTTTCTTTGTTCCTATTGCTTTAATAGGAATTCGAAATCGGCCAGAGGATATCGGACTATTACCAGACGGTGCAAATCAACATCATAGGGATAAAAACCCTAACCATGTTATTCAATCGTCTCCACACGTAAGTGAAGAGGATTGGACATTACAGCAAGCTATGAAAACCAAAACGTTTTGGCTATTATTAGTATGTATCGGTATTCCTGCTATGGTGAATACAGGAATCACTTTTCACCTCTTATCTATATTTGGAGAACAAAAACTTTCTCCTTCTGTGGCTGCTATGGTTCTTAGCTTAATGGCGATAGTGGGGTTTCCTGTATCTTTTGTTTCAGGGTTTATTTTGGAAAAAGTAAAAACCAATATTTTATTAGCTGTAATTTTCATTATAGAAATCATCTTTTTATTTCTTCTTTTAGTAACTAAGAACGTTCCATTAGCTATACTTTTCGGGATTATATGGGGAATAGCAAATGGTTTAGAGAGAATTACATTAAATATCATCTGGTCTAACTACTTTGGGAGGAAATATATAGGTAGTATTAATGGAATTGCTATGGCCGTTATGGTTATAGGGTCATCTTTAGGCCCATTACCTTTAGGGATAGGTTTTGATGTATTTCATAGCTATACCCTCATTCTTTTATTTTTAGCTATTTTTCCGGTTATCGGTGTCATGTGCGCTTTACTTGCGAAGAAACCCTTAAAACAAACGTATTCTGAATAAGCACTAAAACTCATATAAAGAAAAAGCGTAAATTTGTTGTTACTTAACAGATTTGCGCTTTTATTCCTTCTGATAACTTACGTTATGGTGATTAATTAATATTGAATTTCCTATGATAAAAAGAAATTCTTTGCCTAGCATTAACAAAGGGTTTTTACATATGGGGGAATACCTGAGCAGTATGGGCAGTTTTGTAGATTGATATACACACGTATGTTTATATATCTTACCTCTTGTTAAATGTACGACAAGGGTGGTTGTGGTAGGGGTGGGGATATTTTCCATTTGAAAATACAGTATAAAAACGAGATAGAAAGAAATCATTTTAGGTGAAAGGAAAGTAAATTATCGACAAGGGGATTTGTGGAAAATGTAGGGAATACTCCTACAAGCCTATAGTAGTTATTGTAATGAAAGTACACAGATATAGGCTCAAATTTTGCGATTATTTTCTGTTTTGCCTATCATACGTCACTAAATACAAAAATCAAGTCATATAATATAGGTTATGTTAACTAAAAAATTACATATTATAAAGCAAAACAGAGCTCCCAAACCAAGGAAGCTCTATTTTTTAAGATGTTATCCTCTTTTAATAAAAATATATTAACAACATGAGGTGTTAGAAGGCTCAGCTTTATTAGATTCTGCGGAATCTTCAACTTTGTGTACTTCACTGTCTGATTTAGTATAAAAGAACTCCCATTCGTTACCGTCAGGATCTGTTACCCAAAATTTATCTTGAACAGCATAACAACACGTTGTATCCATTTCTTCTCGCGCAAAGAAGCCTTCTTTCTCCAATCGTGTTTTATGCGCTGTAATTTCTTCCTGTGTTTCTACTTGAAAACCAAAATGATTGACTTGATTCCCTTCAACTTTGTTACGCACATTTAAGGTGAAATTTAATCCTGGTTCATCCAATAAGAATTTGGCGTAGTCATCTTTCACCTTCACAGGCCCTACTCCAAAAACTTTTTGATAAAACTCAATAGACGATTCTAAATGAGTAACATTAATCCCTACATGAACATATTTCATTTTTATTCCTCCTATTTAATCAACTTTTTTTGATGTATTGATTAAAAAATTAAGAACATGAACAACCGTCGGTATTTTCTTTTCGAAATAGGCAGCAAAGTTCTTCGGACAACACGTGATTGACCTCTTTATGATTTAAGTCATAATAACTCCATGTTCCTTTGGTTTCTTTTGTAATCAGATTAGCGTCTAATAAAATCTTCAAATGATAAGAGAGTTTCGATTGCGCCATCTCGAAGTGATCGGTTAAATCACATACACAGGTCTGCCCTCTTTGACAAAGCTCATACATAATCTCTAATCTCTTTTGGTCAGCAAGAGCTTTAAATTTCTTCTCATATTGCTCAAATGTTGGATTCATATCCTTTACTGTTTCCATTAGCATCCCTCTTTATCAACTTTTTTTGATTTAATGATTAAAACTTTGATACGCTTTTTCAAAGTTCCCATATGTAATCGGCCCTCTAGATATAGGGTTTTGATTAAAGAAACGATGAAAGATAAAATGCTTGGCTTCTTCTTTCTCTATCCGTTGTGTATTCATAATAAGTTGAAAATAAGATTGAAAGTACGCTACCGATAAGTTTCCAGAGTTATTGACGATCATCTTATAGCCCTCACCTTCTCTTAATCAAATTTTCTTGATGAATCTATAATACCTGAAAAATTAACCAAAAGCAAACATTAAATTAAGAAAATTTGATGAAATAAAAAAGAAGATTTTAGCTTGAATACATAAGCTTATAATTATATAATGATTTTGTTATAAGAAAGGGGTGTAGTGATGATCGTAAAAACCACTATTGATATGGAGAATGCTGCTCAAATCCTCAAGTTATTATCAGACAAGAGAAGATTGTCTATGATGAGGTTATTGCAGCATCATGAATGTTGTGTATGTGAATTAGTCGAAATTTATGGAGCGAGTCAGCCAGCCATTAGTCAGCATTTACGAAAACTCCGAGATTCTGGGGTTGTAAAGGAAAGAAGAAAAGGTCAATGGATCTTTTACTCGATTAACAAGGAAAGTGAATATTATGAATTTGTTTCTGTGATACTTGATAGATTGCCTAGTCAAGATCAAAAGTTAACGGATTTAGAAAATCAAGGGTTGCGCATTAATTGTTGTGAATAGGAGGTATAAACATTGCTATCTATTGTCCTTGCATCGTTGATTTTCCTCTTCACCTTAATTTTAGTCATTTGGCAACCTAAAAATTTATCCATTGGATGGTCAGCCTGTGGAGGAGCTGTTTTAGCTTTACTTGTAGGTGTAGTTGATTTTCAAGATGTTATAGATGTAACAGGAATCGTATGGAATGCTACTTTAACGTTTATTGCTGTTATTATTATTTCTTTAATTTTAGATGAAATAGGTTTCTTTGAATGGGCGGCCTTACATATGGCGAGAGCTGCTCGTGGAAATGGTGTTCGAATGTTTGTTTATGTTTCTCTTCTTGGAGCCGTCGTGGCTGCATTATTTGCGAATGATGGAGCCGCATTGATTCTAACACCCATTGTATTAGCTATGGTACGAGCATTAAAATTTGAAGATCATATGGTCTTTCCTTTTATTATGGCAAGTGGTTTTATTGCGGATACTACGTCATTACCCCTTGTTGTTAGTAACTTAGTCAATATAGTATCAGCTGACTTCTTCGGAATTAGTTTCTCTGAGTTTGCTTCACGCATGATCGTACCGGATTTATTTGCTCTGTTCGCTAGCATCATGGTGTTGTATCTCTACTTCCGTCGAAATATACCCAAGACATACAATGTAGCTGATTTACAAAAACCACGTGATGCCATTAAGGATGAGAAGATGTTCCGATTATCTGGAATTGTGCTTATGGTTTTAGTACTAGGCTACTTTATTGGAGAATTCTTTAATATACCGGTTTCTATTATTGCTGGTATTATTGCCATCTTATTCTTACTAATGGCTAGAAAGAGCTCAGCTGTACAAACGAAAAAGGTATTACAAGGAGCTCCGTGGGCCATTGTTTTCTTCTCTATTGGTATGTATGTAGTGGTCTATGGACTACGAAATGTTGGTTTAACAGAAGTATTAGCGAATGTCATTCAAGCAACGGCTGATCATGGATTGTTTGCAGCTACCATGGGTATGGGATTCATTGCAGCTATCCTATCATCCATTATGAATAACATGCCAACGGTCATGATTGATGCCTTAGCTATTGATGCTACTTCTGCAACAGGGACCATTAAAGAAGCCTTAATTTATGCGAATGTAATCGGTTCGGATTTAGGACCAAAAATTACGCCAATTGGTTCTCTAGCAACCCTTTTATGGCTTCATGTTCTTTCAACTAAAGGAGTCAAGATTTCTTGGGGAACCTACTTTAAAACCGGTATTATCTTAACCATTCCAACATTGTTTATTACACTCGTTGGTTTATATATTTGGTTACTTATTATTTCATAACACATCAAAGGAGATTTGACACATGTCTAAAAAAACACTTTATTTCTTATGTACAGGAAACTCCTGCCGTAGTCAAATGGCAGAAGGTTGGGCAAAAAAATATTTAGATTCTAATGAATGGAATGTATATAGCGCTGGCATTGAAGCGCATGGTCTTAATCCCAATGCGGTTAAAGCGATGAAAGAAGCTGATATCGATATTTCAGATCAAACCTCTGATATCATTGATCCTGAAATCCTAAACAATGCAGATTTAGTGGTGACTCTATGCGGAGATGCAGCTGATAAATGTCCGATGACACCTCCTCACGTAAAACGTGAACATTGGGGGTTCGATGATCCAGCAAAAGCAGAAGGAACAGATGAAGAGAAATGGGCCTTCTTCCAGCGTGTACGTGATGAAATTGCAGAACGTATTCAACGTTTCTCAGAAACAGGTAAATAATTAATAAAAAAGCAGCCTATTAATACCTAGGCTGCTTTTTTTATTATTCATAAATATGAAAACAACAGTCCGTAAAAGTACACTTTTACGGACGTCCTCTTTGCGAACTATCTGTTTATATTCACCTTTTATGGATTATAAAGTTAATTAATGGATGTTATCATTATAAGCCTTCGTATCAGGAAAAAAGACCCAAACCACTTTGTTAAATAGGTTTGTGCTTTTTTCTACTGTTAACATGTTTTATATAAAGTAGAATTAAATGCTTCCTACATATAAATATTTTGAAAGGAGTCATTTAATGAATCTTCCTCCTGGAGTAACAGGCTTCTATAGTTCAATAACTGATAAACCGCAGGAAATATTTAGTATACTAAATGTATTTTTTAGAAACCTAAGTATTAAATGTTTCTATATGAACTATGATAAGACGAATGATCTATTCCAAAAAATAGTGTACAAATGCATGCTTTAAACTAAGTCATCTTAATATTTCTCAATTTTAAATGAGAATTAGGCTTTTTATATGGGAATTTCCTTAACGTTAAGCTAAATAGAGCATAAAAAAATCGATTCCTTTACAACGTTTAGGAACCGATTTTTTAATTTGGTGTATTAAACTAAAGCCCCCGTTACTTTAAGTACATTTATCCACAAAGTAATCTTTTTTACAGGTCGTTTAGTGGTAGCCCCAGGAAAATGCGAATTTACAACGTTAATCAAATTCAAACATAAAAAAGTCGAATTCCCTGTCCTTTAAGGAAAACGACTTGTTTATACGACTTCTTCAAGTAAATCCCCATTAACCTTTTTTGGGGACTATTTGTAATCTCTGCGCAGTGAAATTATACCTGTGCTAGCCCGCCATCTACGAACAATTCAACACCCGTCAAGTAACTGCTTTCGTCTGAAGCAAGGAAAGATACAGCGTTTGCTACTTCTTCAGGTGTCCCAACTTTTCCAGCTGGAACAGTATTTCTGCTATTTTCCATTACTCCTTCAAGTGCATCACCAAAAAGCTCATCGTATGCAGGTGTAAGAATACTTCCTGGACTAACCACATTTACACGGATTTCAGTACCTTTTAGGTCAAGAATCCAATTGCGAACTAGTGCTCTTAATGCTGCTTTAGATGCTCCATATACACTAAACGCTGGGTTGCCAATTGATCCAGCAGTAGAGCCCGTTACAATAATAGAACCTACTTTGTCCGGGAATAGTGATAACGCTTTTTGAACAGTAAAGATGGTGCCTTTAACGTTAATGTCGAACGTTCTATCAACCTGCTCTTCAGTAATTTCACCTAATGGAAGGAAGTTGCCGGTGCCTGCATTAGCAAAAAGAATGTCCAACTTACCTTTTTCCTGCTTTATAATGTCATATAGTTTGTCTAAGTCTTCAAGCTTAGAAATATCACCTTGAACACCGGTTACGTTCTTGCCAATTTGGTTAACAGCTTTATCAAGTTCGTTTTGTCTACGTCCTGTGATATAAACATATGCACCTTCGTTTACAAATTTTTGTGCTGTAGCAAGACCAATCCCACTTGTTCCACCCGTTACAAGCGCTATTTTACCTTCAAATTTACCCATACTTAACACTCCTTTAGAATTAATTTTATTTTATGTCTAGTACCTTTAAGTACTTGAAGAACAACTTACAAGATATAGTATCCTTCAGTAAGCACATTATCGGAAGTACCCACTTTTTTGTGATATAGTAACTAAAAAGTAATAAATGTGGAATGGAGAGCTTTAGACATGAAAAAATTTAGCTGTGGGTTTGAAGTGACAAAGGAAGTTATTGGAGGAAAATGGAAAGGCCTTGTATTATACTTTTTAATGAATGGACCAAAGAGAACGAGTGAATTAAAGCGCATTATCCCAAATATAACTCAGAAAATGCTGATTCAAACACTTAGAGAGCTTGAAGCCAGTGGACTTGTGAGCAGAAAGATGTATAATCAAGTACCGCCGAAGGTTGAATATTCATCCACTGAACTTGGAGAATCTCTTAAACCTATATTGCAGGAGCTCTGTCAATGGGGAGGCCATTATGCGGAGCAAGAGTATGCAGAAGGTGAATATGAAATTGTACAACCAGAACAAGTTTCATATTAAAGATAATATAATTTCATAGAGATCTAAAGGTATTAGTCATCTTAATCAATACCTTCAGAATAAGGTTTAGGAATACTTGAACGCACTATCAAGATATAATATACATAATGTAATACAGCATTACCTAAAAGAAATTTCAATCATTTAAATTAAGGGATGATTTGGAATAGTATTCAATTGAAAATCCTGTTGTCAGAACCTTTTATTAGTATAGGAGCATATTAAAATTGGTAGTATTTTTTATACTTAAGTTACGTTGCCGAATTACAGAATTACCGTAAGGTTATTCCAACTCCCTCCACATAGTTGTCATATAATCTACCTTAATTATATTATAAAAATAAGGTCCTACATTATAGTTCATAAGTTGGATGATTTATTTTGAAAGGAGTATGTTAAATGAGGAATGGTAGTCATGATATTCAAGATATGATTCACTATGTTAAGGATAAGAGAGAAGTTTTTCAACAGAAGTTGTTATCAGAAGCCGTAAATGTAGCAGAGGTTATTCACGATATTCTAAGACAAGGTAATATTGATCTCTTAAAGAATGCTGAAAAATTAGTCGTTTATATCTTAGAAAACAACCACCAAGATATTGTTGCATTCGCAAAACAGGAAGGGGTTGCCTGGGCGCAGCATTCCCTTACTTTAGCATTTAAGCTTGAATGGGTTCAGGCGATAAGAAGAACATTATGGAAAACCATTTATGAATACCAATCTGAATTCAACTTACCTAGCATTAGGAAAGATTTTTTTGAGTTAGAGGAACAAATTAATAACAACATTGATCAGTTTCTAAACACCTTTTTCCTAAGATATTCTGACTTTAAAGACGAATTAATCTATAGGCAAAGAAAAAATGTGGAACATCTATCTGTACCAATTATCCCTATTAGTCCTACTGTTGCCATTCTCCCTTTAATAGGAATCATTGATTCGCATCGTATGGACATCATTGAAGAAAAAGTACTGAATGATATTGCAAGAACTCGTATTCATACGTTAATCATGGATTTATCAGGTATTACCGATATGGATGAGGTCGTTATCGATCATTTTCATAAAGTACTGGAGGGTATTACTATGATGGGATGTGAAACGGTTATAACCGGATTGAGACCGGAACTGGTAAGAGAGATGATTCACCTTGGCATTAATTTCAATCAAAAGGCTGTAACCAAAGGAACACTACAGCAATCTTTAAAGGACTATTTACTGTAACATTTAATCACTTACTTTGGAGTTACAATGTCGATAAAAAGTTATGCTATTAAAAAATGAAATACAATGCTTTATCTCAAATAAATTTGGATGTCAGATACAGTCTGAAAATAGAAAAACCTACTGCTTAAAGGTGAACTGCACACCGATTGTTAGATTGTATCTAACAATCGGTGTGCAGTTCACCATGTACAGTAGGTTTTTCTGTTACAAAATGAGATGTCTTAGGGGTGCTACATCATATCTTGAGTAGTTTGCTCAAGATATAAAATTTTATAAATAAAATGCTGTTTTTAGGATAAGAATGTTTGTGAAATAAAACGCTATGAACTTTGTTTAATCGGAATGTTAATCGTTCCTTGGTTTTCGCTTTCACTCCTAGGAAAACAAACATTTAAAAAGTTTTTCCTATCTTCTTTAGGTATTAATCTTTTAGCATTAGGAGAAAGCTTTATAGCTCATAAAAAAGTTATTTGGGTTTTATAGAAGGCTTCATCCTAAGCTTTTAGGGGACATACCACTTATATTTGGACATTTTATAGTGAGAAGTCTATGGATTTTCAAATTCATCTATGGTCATTTTTTTAGCTATATGGTCACTAATATAACGGTGGATTCCTTTTTTGTATACATAGTGATGGATTGGTTTAAAAAGATAGGTTATGGCTCCCTTATTCGATTAAGGACATACCAATTTCATTACATTATATACTAATGGGTACTGGGCAGTCTTTGTTATGGGGATGATTATTATTTATAGAAGGTTTCCGGTCATTTCATACAAGCTACTAGTAAAAAAAGTAAAATGAAGATGCTAACCATAAGAAGACTTTTCTTCATATCCCATCCCTCCTTTAAGACTTATCATCCCTCATAATTTCAAAAAAATTAAAAAGCGTGTAAATCTAAATATAAACAAAAATAAAAAGCGCAAACTTGTTGTTATTGAACCATGAGTTTATTGGATAAAAAGTGTTGTATATTAACTGAATAGGCGTTTAATGATAAAACTAACGAACTGCATACCGTTAATATCTATAAAGGTGATGGAAAATAATGATGTCCCCGTGGTTTTTTACGCCAAATAATGTGTTGATAAGATTGTACCATCAGGTGGTTGAGCAAGATCTCAATGATGAACTTAGACAAATCATTTATGACGAAATCAAAAGAAGAAACTTAAGATTGAATAAACCGACTTATCTTAAAAGAATTAAGTAAGAATAAATATTACTTCATATTAAATAAACCAGTGTTCGTTACTTTTATTTTCTTATGCCTCCTTTTATGCCGATTTAAAAAAGAGAGGTTTAGAGGTATCCTTCTCTTCAAAATGCCTCAATTGCGGTGTTTTATGAAATTTCCTTTTATTATGTACTCTGTGTTCAGAATATCTATCATTTCTATCCATAAATTAAAATATGACAGAAGCCAAAGGAAAATTCTTTCCCTGGCTTCTGTCATATTATCCAGTTTTTAAACAAAGAATATATTCATCCCATAAAAAATATTCTTTGGAGGTTCATCCACTATGACTGAATATCAAGCAAAATTAACTTCATCTGAAATAGCTTCGATATGGACTAGCTATATGAATGATAGTATGTCCAAATGTGTTTTAGGTTATTTTTTAAAACATGTACAAGATGAAGAAATTAAGTCGATTATCCAATTTTCTTATGATCTTTCATCTACTCATTTAGAAAAATTAACAACGATTTTTCAAAAGGAGCAAATTCCACTTCCAACAGGATTTACTTATGATGACGATGTTAATTTGAATGCCCCTGCTCTTTATACAGATCCTTTTATGCTGATATATATCAATCATATGGCTAAAATCGGGTTACTCGGATATGGGGGATTTATTTCCATGAGTGCTAGAGAGGATATGAGGGCTTATTACAGAGAAGGTTTAAACGAAACATCAGAACTATACGAGCGTAGCTCAAAAGTGGCTCTTTCAAAAGGATTATTTGTTAGAGCGCCTTATATTCCTTATCCAACTCAAACCGATTATGTAGACGCTAGAGAATATCTAAGTGGATTTTCTATTTTTAGTAAACAGAGACCTTTAAATGCTGTGGAAATATCACATTTATTCATGAATATCCAAACCAACATTATGGGCACAAAGTTAGCCATTAGTTTTGCTCAAACCTCACCAAGAGAAAGAATTCAAAAATGGATGTTAAGAGGTCGGGATATTTCCAAAAAGCATGTGGATATCTTTACAAAAATTCTTCTTGAAAATGATATACAACCACCTGTTTCATCAGATGTTGCCATTACCAATTCAACAACACCGCCATTTTCGGATAAATTAACGATGTTTCATATGGCTTTTATGAGTGCCGCAGGATCAGGAAATTATGCCACGGCAGCAGCTGCGAGTCAAAGAAACGATCTGATTTTAAATTATGAACGATTAGCGCTTGAAATTGCTCTATATGCTAAAGATGGAGCCGAGCTCATGATTGATCATGCCTGGATGGAGCAACCCCCTCCAACAATAGATAAAGAACAACTAACCAATAAAAAAGATACGATGAAATAATTCAGCTACAAAAACCTTTAATTGAAAACTCTTTTCTATCCTGCTAATAAACACCCTGGAAACTAAGAGTAAGCTTGAATAACTTTGTATTCGATTGAAACAATAAAATTGAATGATGATGGAAAAGGATTGGAGGGTTTGGCTTTATGACAGCAAAAATTATTTTATTTATTTTTTTAATCCTCCCTTGGTTTACTTTGTTCTTTGCTAGCTCAACGACAATAAAAAGGTTTATGCCTGTCACCATTTTTACTTGTTTCTTAATGACAATTATCTTTCAAATCGCCTATATATATAACTGGTGGGTTATCGAAGCGTATATTGTCCCATGGGGATATATGACTGACGTAAGCTTTGCCTATGGGATTTTCGCAGTTGGAACCTTTTGGATCTTTAGATTAACATCCCATAATTTTTTATGGTATACCGTTGTCAATTTGATTATGGATATTGTGATGAGTTTTATCATGTTGCCCTTATTAAGTTTATTAGGTGTTGCGAAATATAAGAATATTACGTTTTGGCAATATGCATTAGTCATTTATGGACTTTCCTTTGTGATTTACTTTTATCACATATGGCAGAAGAAGATTTTTTCAACAGATTAATCCTCTATATCAATAGGAGAAGAAAATGACCGTTTCAGCAGTCTTTTCATTGCCGTTATAAATTAAAGTTCAGATTTGTTAGAATTAATTTTTTTCCAAGGGTTATCATAAGCAAAAATGCGGGAAAAGGAGATTGGTTATGACCACCGATAAAGATTTAAATCCAATGAATGTGTTAAAACCACTCAATATAAATCCAAAAATATCAGACGAGACTCAATCTTTAACGTCTTTTGAAATGGGTAAACTTTGGGCTACCTATATGGGAAACAGTATGTCCATTCAAATTTTAAGTTATTTTCTTCAACATTGCGAGGATGAAGATATTAGGTTTCTATTGGAAAATGGTTTAGCCTTATCAAAGGATTTCACACAGAGGATAGAGGGAGTTTTTAAAAATGAAAGTTTTCCTATCCCTATTGGATTTACTAAAGATGATGTAAATCTTGGAGCTCCCCGTTTATACGCAGATGAATTTTACGTTCACTATTTAAAATATGCTGCTAAGGCAGGTATGAGTCTTTACGCAGTAGCCGTTCCATTGGTCATGCGGGAAGATATAAGGGAGTTTTTTATTTATTGTAATCAATGTACGACCATCTTTTTAGGACAAATTAATAGTGTTTTAATGAACAAAAAATTCATTGCGCAACCTCCTATCATTCCCACACCAGATGGAATTGATAAAATTGATAAACAAAGTTACTTAAAGGGTTTTATGGGAGATATCCGACCATTACAGGCATTAGAAATCATACATCTTTGGGATAATATTGAGAATAACGTAACAAGTATGACATTACTATCGGGATTTCATCAGATCGTTCAAGATCAAAAGATAAAGGCTTTGTTTAAACGGGGTTTAGACATGACTGATAAATCGCTAAAGCAGTATAAGGAAAAACTTCATATTGAGCACATTCAATCACCGGCGTACCTAAACCATTTGGTTACAACCTCTACATATCCACCTTTTTCCGACAAAATTATGCTGTTCCATAAAGTAGATATGTTTGCCATGAAGATAAGGTCATTCGGAAACTCACTGGCGGTAACAGCAAGAAGAGATATTGATTTCTTATATATAAGAACTCTTATGAACATTGGCCTATTTGTTGACGACGGTATCAATATCTTAATTGATAAAGGTTGGTTGGAATCACCGCCAAAAGCGTATGACAGGATTTAAGATATAATTGGAACAGCTTGAACAACTTCCAATTGAAAGCTAGTCGAAAATAATTTTAAAAAGGAATAGAGCGATGTGGCGAACAATAAAGAAGCATTGTTATGGAGTATTGCACTCCCAGGATTCGGTCAATTTCTAAATGGTAAACTTATAAAAGGTATTGTGTTTGTGTTTTTAGAATTTCTAATTAATGTTAAAGGTCATTTTAACATCATAATTATTTTAAGTTTTCAGGGAGACATAAAAGAAGCGATTGAACAAGCTGATTATCAATGGTTACTGTTTTATCCATGTTTATACTTCTTTGCCATGTGGGATGCTTGTAAAGATGCAGGTGGCGGGAAAGGAAAATATTCTTTTTTACCTTTTGTATTTTGTGCTTATTTTGTGACTGTTGGATGTATATACTCTTCACATTTTAGGCTCTTTGGGCTCCTGATTGGGCCCGTTTGGCTCCCAATACTTCTTGTCGTTCCTGGTATAGTTACCGGAGTATTATTAGGTAAATTTATTACAAGTCTCCATAAAAGGTCTAATGTGCCATAAGACTGAAAAGTAAGCCATATTACTTCCTGATAGTGAGAAGATATAAATACAATATAAGAAGAGGTTTATATTCAATTCTTTCGCTGTGAGCCGAAGATATGAGATGTCTGAAGAGACGTTACTTTTTGAAAAGGATTTTTACTATGATAGGTCTTCTATTAGCTATTACTCTTTTTAATACGGTAGCCTTTACAACCAATACACGATTAACACGAAATCAAATCGTACATCTTTGGATGTTTACTATAGCCCTTCAAGGACTTGTTGACCTATATGTAGCTGGAAAATATGATGGGTATTGGTACTTTTCTCAAGCGATTGATTTGAAGTCCATTCTTGCATTGACTATATTGATTCCACCTGTAAATATGATGTTTCTAAATGGATACCCGTTTGGTTCCTCTCTTTGTAAACGAATGATATATGTAGGTTGCTGGTCTATAGGTATACTGCTTTATGAAGCCATCGCTTTGTTATCTGAACCATGGGGATATTTTCATCATGGGTGGTGGAGATTACGGTATTCCTTGTTCGTCTATCCCTTTTTACTTATTATGGTGGTGTGCTATTACAAATGGATTCGTAAAATTGAAAAGTGATACAAAAAAGAGCCAGTTCATTATAACTGAATGGATATGCTCTTTTTCACTTCCTGAAAGCAACATTATATGAACTAAAAATAACTATCTTATACAGAGTAAAAACAGAAAAACTACTGCTTGGAGTGAAGTGAACCCACAAAGTTAGAGGTTTATTTAAGCAGCTGATGAGGATTGAATTCTGCATTCTACAGGAATCAATCCTTTTAGTTTGGTTTTAGTTCTTTTGTGAATGTAATAGAAAATATAAGACTCTAATTCTTGTTTAAAATGCTCTATACTATTAAACTCTTGAAGATAAAACAACTCTGATTTTAATAAACCGAAGAAGTTTTCTATCCCCGCGTTATCTAAATATTTACGCTTACGAGACATACTTTGGATAATATTATGTTCCTTCAATCAATGCTGAGATCATATCATTTGATAATGCCAACCTTAATCTGAATACAGAATAGTATTTTTTAGATAGTTATTCGTGTTTAAAAGCAAAACAAAAATTGATTTTTGAGAGTGAAAAATCATTCTGATATTGAATTATTATTTCTATTAGTAGCTTCTCTCCCTAATCATAACTAAATTTCAAAGAAGAAAGTTCGGTAGTTATTTTAGCAATCAAATATTCCTGTGAACTACTGTTTATTTATTTTCTTCAATTTAAAGTATGCATACGTGCTTAAAGTAATGGTAACCAGTACTAAACAGGTAAGTGGGAAAAGGACAGTGTTAACGAAATGATCATAAAACCAAGTATACATAAAAATCACCTCATCGTTTGTATAAAGAGAATGGTATTTTTTTAATTGTATCCCGGACACCTAATTATTGGAAAGTTTATTTATTATAAACCTTTCTACATTTTGTTTATTATCATTAGTTTAAATCCTAAATTCACCAATAATAATTTCGTTTTCGACAAAAAGAGTCATTATTCTCTCTTCTTCCTATTTTTCAAGAAAGCAACAAGAAGAAGAAGGAGAGGAAGGAGCACGAAGAGAGGAATATGTAGAACAAAAATTGCTATCTTCAGTCCCTCACGGATATGTTCTTGGTAATTGCTCGCAATCGTGATGGATAAGAAAAGAATAGCTATGCCTAAAGGATACGATAGTCGTGAAGGCGATTCAATTTTAAATAAACTGGCCGTGCCTATGACAGCTGCATAAACCAACACGCTAATCTTAAAAAAAATACCAATTACCAAGGCAATCATAAAAAATACATCAAGACGTTCCAAGAAATCAGCAACCTGGATGCTTTGTACAGTGCTAAGAAGAGGGAATTGTGAACGTGCTGTCAAATCCACCCCAAGCACACTAACATTAATGATCATCGTAATCACCAAATTGATACCACTTAATCCTGTTGCACATAACATGGTTACTTTTGCCTTCTTAGGATTATTTAAATAAGGCAGAATCATTGTAAACACAATAGCTTCTGCAAACGGGAAATATAAAGTTTGAGTAAATGCAATTTTCAAGACCGGTAACATCCCTTCTTCTAGTACCGGTTGTAAGTTAGTAAAATCAATTAAACCAGAACTCACAATGAGAATAAATCCAGCGACCGCAAGGATGTACATCAATATAAAGAGGAGCTCTGCAGAACGCGCTATAACTTCAATTCCTCTTCGAACCATATAAATAATGATAAGCATTAATAAAGCGTTTGCGATAAATAAAGGCGTATCAGGATAGGCGAAAGTTAGTAACATCTCGCCAAAATCACGTAAAATTCTTGATGCATCATACATAAAGTAAAGGATGTAGACAAAGGCAAGTACTGTTCCTATCACTTTCCCTAGAAGTTTTTGCATGTACTCTATAGGCAAGAGGTCGGGATAATACCAATGAAGTTTATAATAGACTAAAAATAGAACTAAACTGCCTACCATTCCACATAGAATCGCAAGCCAAGCATCCTGTTTTGCATCCATGGCAAGGGGTACTAGTAAAGAACTACCGAGTTCAAATAGTACCATTAAAATAAAGAGCTGACTGGCACTAATTTTGGCTTTTTCCATTCACCTTGCCCCTCCTTTTTCTCACTTTTAATTCTCTTTTATGCTCAAAAGCAACGATTTATATTGTGAGCCAGCTGCTTCTCCTTTTCTGTGAGGTATACATTTAATTTTGGAGAGTACGCATCGCTCTATTTCGATTTTAACTCCACTCATATTGTACCCTCCCTCTTATAAACCTTATTATTCTCTTTGCTTCTTCCTGGTTTTAAAAAAAGCAATAAGAAGAAGGAGAGGAGGAATAATACTGAAGAGAGGAATATGAATAAACGGTGCTATTTTTAGCCCTTCATAGAGATGTTCTTGAAAATTACTCGCAATTATAGTAGACAGAAATAGAATGACTATGCCTAAAGGATACGACAGCCGTGAAGGTGATTTAATCTTAAATAAGTTAGCTGTACCTATGACAACTGCATAAAATAACACACTAATCTTAAAGAAAATACCGATTACCATGGAAAGCATAAAAAACACATCAAGACGTTCTAAAAAGTCAGCGACTTGGATACTTTGTACAGTACTAAGAAGAGGGAATTGTGAACGCGCAGTCAGATCCACCCCAAGCACACTTACATTAATAAGCATCGTAATCACCAAGTTGATCCCACTTAATCCGGTTGCACATAACATCGTCACCTTTGCCTTCTTAGGC
Source organism: Priestia sp. TRM10 (assembly GCF_057808375.1). Lineage (NCBI taxonomy): Bacteria > Bacillati > Bacillota > Bacilli > Caryophanales > Bacillaceae > Priestia > Priestia sp. TRM10. The sequence goes on along the minus strand of NZ_JBJZOT010000012.1, from coordinate 41,634 downwards.
TCATTCAAATATGGTAAAATCATCGTAAACACAATAGCTTCAGTAAATGGAAAATATAAGGTTTCAGATAATGTAACTTTTAAGGTTGGTATTAGCCCTTCTTCTAGTACAGGTTGCAAGTTGGTAAAATCGATTAAACCCGAGACCACAATCAAAATAAATCCAGAGATCGCTAGGATATACATCAAGATAAAAAGTAGTTCCCCTGATCGAGCTATGACCTCTATTCCTTTTCTGATGGTATAAATAATGACAAGTATTAATAACCCATTCCCAATAAATAAAGGAGTTTCAGGGTAGGCAAAGGTTAACAGCATTTCACCAAAATCGCGTAGAATCCTTGAAGCATCATACATAAAGTAAAGAATGTAGATAAAGGCAAGTACTGTTCCCATCACCTTACCTAAGATTTTTTGCATGTATTCTGTAGGCAGAAGATCAGGATAATACCAATAAAGTTTATAATAGACTAAAAATAGAGCTAAACTGCCTATCATTCCAAGTAAAATCGCCAGCCAGGCATCCTGCTTCGCCCTCATAGCGAGGGGCACTAACATAGCAGTACCCAATTCAAATAAGACCATTAAGATAAAGAGCTGTTTGGCACTAATTTTGGCTTTCTCCATTCCATTCAATTGGTACCTCCTTTGCTTTACTTTTGATTTTCTTTTAAACCTGAAAGAAACGACTTGTTTCGTAAGCCAGCACGACGGATATAGGCCTCCACGGTAATATCTACATCTAATTTCGGAAAATACACATCGCTCCATTCTGATTTTATTTCCTTCCATTCGTTTGGTCTAGAACGGTGGACGGTCGCGCCGAATCCAAGGATATCTGTTTTGTTTTTCTGTGCATGTTTAATAGATTCCTTTAGCTCATCTTCAATTACTTTTCGCAAGGATTTTTCAATTTTTGTAATGACCTTTGGATTGGTGATATCAATAGGTATCTCCATTTCACTGATGTCTCCTTCAACACGCGCATGAATCGAAATGTGAGGGTGACCATTCTTCACTTGGGCAGACACATCTGTTTTTTGACGAATGGTTTGATAGGTTATGGCTTCTTTTTTCCCTTCCCAATCAACGTTAATGGCAGTTTCTTGTATTTTATCTAAAATCCATACCGTTCCTCTTGCTGTTTTTCCATACAGCCAATCCACTAACTTTCCTTGTTTCAAAACAGCAATTCCGGAAGCTCGAAGTGTTGCTTCAGGCACACTGTCTTGAATGTTTTCTAACTTCCCTGCTTGCTTAGAATTCCCCGTCATACGAAATCCAGCTACAACGGTTTCTTCTTTGGAAGATTGAAGTCCTTTCATTACATCTTGAAGTGAAACTTTTACATTTTCTCCCCATTGTCTTTCTGTGAACTCTAAAGTTTTCAGCACTTTATTTGCTGGAATCTTATCAACAGGAGTTAATGTTTTAATCAAATCTGCGGCATTTGAATGGTTAGCAATAACGAGAGTGGAGGTCGTCCGAAATTCAGGATCTCGATCAAACGCATCCATTAATACCTCAATCCCCTCTTCTCTCGCAAGACTTTCCCCAACGATGACTAAGTTTGTATGTGCATAATACAATCGCCGAGAAATTCTGCTTGAAGCCCGTCTGCTTGCTTCGACTAAATTTTTCCCCGAGATAGAATAGACAGTCACAGGGGAATTTTGTGCATCGCCTCCACCGCCTTGCATCCCTCCAGCCACGTTCCCAGGATTGATAACTTGAAGTGTTAAGTTGTATCGTCCATCTTCCACTTTATCTACTCCCACAGCTGCCACAATAGCAAGGTCTGTTAACTCCTTTTTACTCCAACAACTTGTTAATAAGACGGTCATCATTATCATTAATAAAAGAAAAGCCCCTTTACGTTTCATTGTTGTCACCTTCTTCAATATCCCGATTCACCATACCGCGTGATGAAGGAGGATGCGGGTGTTGGTTCTCCCCTTCACGTTTCGTATTTGTACTTATTAATCGAGGTCTTTTTCTAAGAGTCCACCATGGTAATCGTACAATCGTATCTTCATTGTTTGATGGGATAAAGGGGGCCAATGGCGCCATATAGGGAATACCAAATGAGCGTAAACTGCATAAGTGAACGACCAACATAAGAAGGGCTAGAATAATGCCATAGAAACCAAATACCGCTGCACATATCATAAACAAAAAACGGAGTAAACGAACTGAAATGGCCATGGCAAAAGAAGGTATAGCAAAATTAGCAATTGCTGTTAGGGATACAATGATAACCATGGCTGGTGATACAATGCTAGCTTGAACGGCAGCTTGCCCGATAACAAGGGCGCCGACAATCGATACCGCTGAACCAATAGCTTTGGGTAACCGAACCCCTGCTTCTCGCAAGATTTCAAAGGTGACCTCCATGAGAAGCGCTTCTACGAAGGCTGGAAAAGGGACCGCTTCCCTTTGTGCTGCAATCGCTACGATAAGCTGTGTTGGGACCATCTCCTGATGAAACGTTGTCACAGCAACATAAGCAGCTGGTGCGATAAGCGAAATAAGAAACATAACAACACGTAAAAAGCGAATCGATGTTGCAATATCGAAACGAACATAATAGTCCTCGGCTGATTGGAAAAATTGGATAAAGACAGCTGGAGCAATCAGTACGAAGGGCGTTCCATCAACGAAAATCGCAATTCGTCCCTCTAGGAGATTCCCTGCCACGATATCTGGTCTTTCGGTATCGTACATAGTGGGAAATGTAGTTAATGTTTGATCTTCAATAAATTGCTGAATATACCCTGATTCTAAAACACTATCAATATCAATCTTATGTAATCGCTGGCGTATTTCTTTAATGATTTGATCATTCGCAATGCCATGCATGTACATCATAGTTACATCGGTTTGGGTAACACGACCAATCTTCATTGATTCAACCCATAAATCCGGGTTTTTAATAATTCGACGGATCATGGCTATGTTGGTTCCAATAGACTCCGTAAAGGCTTCCTTTGGACCGCGTACTACCATCTGAGTATTTGATTCTGTAATGGCCCGCCTCTCTCCACCTTTTGTATCTACACTCAGTGCCTGGTCTGTTCCATCGACTAGAATAAGGGTATCGCCTGACAATAAGGATAAAAACAGGTCATTCCAAGTATCAATGGATAATACCTTTCCAATTGTGATCATATCTTCAGAAATCAAATCGAATACGTTCTGCTGATTCACTGTTTCTTTATGTTCGTCCTTCATTATGGATTCGAGCAAGAACTCCTGAATAGATTGGTTGTCTACAATTCCTTCTACATAGACAATGGCTATCTTAATATCAAAATTCTCCCCTATTTTTAATTGACGAATCACGACGTCTGAACTGTTTCCTGTTTTCTGTTTAATCGTATCAAGATTAGCCGATAAGGAACGGTATATATTTTTTACTGAATTATTATCAGGTTGATTTTCAGTATTCTGTTGACGGTTTTTTTTTGATTTCTGGTCTTTAAAAAACGAAGGCATAAATCAAGGCACCTTTCCTTTAGTTTCTATTACCTTAACCATACAAGGAATTTTTATGTAAATTTCCACAAAAAATTTGTATCATATGAGAGAAACGGGAAGACCCTATTAAGTGGAGTGTGATAAGTATGAAAATCATAGGTGTTTCTCTTTTAATGACGGGATGTTTAATGGGGTTATCTATAGGCATTGATATTCTTCAAGGAGCAGATATTTTTCAAGCGTTGTATAAGGCTGTTAACCCTTTTCGTGTAATGGAAGTCGTAGAATTATTTGTTCTTTTTTTTCTTCTCCTTCTATTCTTTGCCGACTCTGCTTACATTTTTATAAAAAAAAGAAAGGGAAAAGAGGGAGAATAAGTATGTATAAATTGTAATCTTCAAAATGAAAAACGGGAACAAAGTTAGTTTGGTCTGGGTCAAATCTAATCATTCTACTTTCCTTTCAAGAGGAAAATAATATGTAATTTCTATGTATATAATAGTTGCATTGTTATCTATAATAGATTTGTAATGAATTTTACCAGAGGGGAGGAAAACCAATGAGCCGAGAATGGGTAGTTGAAATTTATCAAGATGTTTTAAATGGAAAAGTAAAGCGCTTTCCCAATAAATTTTTCTCAGGAGAAGAAGGCAAAAAATATGTGAGATATATGACATGTTATCTGCTTGAAGAGCGACTATTGATTCCAATTCATGAAATTCCTGTAAGAGTACAGGCAAATATACTATGGTCCCATCGTCTAAAACCACCTGCTATGATTTATGGTTGGAATTATTATGATGTAATTGAAAATGCTTATCCGGGACGCTTTAAACCGTGGGAGTTTCAGCAAGTCCCTCATAAATATTGGCACGGAAAAGAAGGGAAAAATCGAGCAATTAAGGCGGTTAAGCATGTAATTGAAAATGAACTGAATATTCCTATAGAAGAAATCCCTTTACACGTGAATCTTCATTTTTTTAAAAAGTATCATTTATATGGCGTCTTCGATATTTTTGAACAATCTCCTTTTCAAGTTATTCAAGCTGTTTATCCAGGTGTATTTAAACCGTGGCAATTTGCGAATGTCCCACTCAACTGTTGGAAAGATCGCATATCTATTCAAGAAACAATGGACTATTTTCTGTTCCAACAGCTCCGTTTTTCCTCCTATGAAGAAGCATTGATAAAAATAAGGAAACAACACTTTTTTGATTTCCAACTAACGGGTTTATTACAAAGAGTTTTTGACTCTAGGATGCAAAAGGTCAGAGAATGGATAAAAATAAGCATGCAGAGAGAAAAGAAATCAATAGAGGAAAAAGATAGTTCTGGTTCAAAAATAATGCAATAGAAATATGGTAATGTCCTATTAATTTTGAGATTAAGCAGCTATTCTGAATAACTTATGAGTGAATTCAACCTGATTTTGAATAGACTTCACCTGTGGATGAACTTGCCCTTTTTTCTTCATATGTATGGCTTCAATGCCATTTCATATAAAGGTAGCTGTTTCATACGACATGAATCCCAACATGAAACGTTAATCCTGTTCTAAAATGTTGTTCAGATATTTCACTTGCCTTATTTGGATAACTTCTGACATCTTTTTTCTTTCTGCAACCCTTCAATCACTACAGGTTAGCAGAAGTATAGTAACTTCTACCACCATATGCTATGATGTGATGAAGATTACCTAGGTAATCTTCATTTTTTGTTTAGGAGGTTTTTTTATGAAATTTGAAATGAAAATTTGCAAAGGTTTAAGTCATGCTAAGGGGGTTATCTACTATGAACCATAACGTTTGTCATCCCCTAAGAGAAAATTTTGTGAAACAGTTAGTTTATCTAGAAGAAAATTATGCAAGTTTTGTAGACTCCTATTTCGCATCTGATATAAATGAATACACTCAATTTTTTAATCGGTATGCGTCTAGTGTACAGGATCTTTTAGAGATTTTTGATCAGGAATCCGACCTCCCTCCTTCGATACCTCAGGTTTTTATTGGAAGTCAGGTTACCCTTTTATACGAAGAAGAGCAGGAAACAGAACAATTTACAATTTGTTTTCCTAATCAAGTTAATCCAGATGAGGGTTATATTTCGTTTTTATCCCCTGTTGGTAGTCAGTTACTCCTACGATCTTTAAGGGAAAAGGTTGTCCTACTGACCCCAGGAGGACCTACTAAGGTTAGTATTGAAGAAATCACTTTTAAAAATTATTAGGTATTAAAAACAAGGTCCTTACTTAAGATCTAAGTAGGGTTCTAATTTTATATAAAAGTGAAAAGGGAACAAAACATAGAGGAGGATTACAGGTGAAGGCAAGTTATTATACGGGAAGGGATTTCTGGAAGAAGAATAGTGCCTGGTCCTATGAACCTTTAAAGGAAAGGGTTATTCAAGAGGCGGAAAACCAATTAAAAGTGCAACTTCCCTCTTCCTATATAAGCTTATTAAAAGAACAGAATGGAGGAGAAGTTCACTATTCCTATTTCAACAACTCAATTAATATGTACTTCATGGAAGGTATTGATATAGATAGTGAGGGACGAAGATTAGGGATTTTATCCTCAAAGTATTGGATTGAGCTACTAGGGTTACCTCCACATATAGTTTTATTATGGGGAGATTTTCATCACTATATCGCTTTAAATTATAAAAATGGTTCTACAAATCCATCCGTTGTTTATCTATGGGAAAGACATATGGAGAATATGCGGTGGGGAACTCTGCAGCTTGCTCCTGATTTTGATAAATTTTTATCTAAACTACACCGAGGAGGAAGAGAAAGGAACCCCTTTAACACTACATGTTCGTTCGAGGATAAAGGTATAAAATACTCATAACTGGGGGAATAGATATAACTACATTTCACTCCAATTGTTTATTATAATCTATTTTTTAAACGATAATATCCTCAAGTAGGATAATAAAATAAGAAATTCGCCATTAATATGGATGGAGGAAGAAAGTGAAAGAGCTAGTTGGATTATGCAGTAAATGTAACAAGAAAATTCATTGTTCGAATGGATTTTTAAATGGAATTATCCAAAAGAATGGGAAATTGATATGTTTCTCATGTAAAAGACTATTTTCTCTAAAGTAATAGAGAGCAAAAAGTATTAAAATAGGATATCTCATCTTAAACATTAGGTACCATTATAAGGGGAAAATTGAAACAAGGCTCAAGTCTAAAAATAGATTTGGGCTTGTTTTAATAAAGTATTAAATATAACTGTAAGTAAAACATCTACTGTAAAAAGGGAAAAGTGATTTCGAAGAGAGCTGCTTTATTTGGATCAGAATTTAAATTTATTTCATTTTTTACATCCATCCTGCTATAAGGGAAAATGCTGATAAACCGTTGTCTGGGAAGCAAATTTACTTAGTACGCTTCATAGTAGTAGTATCTTTAAAGTGTTTTGTGCTAGGAAGTATTTTACCCTAGTTATTTATGCATTCTTAGTTAACATAAAATAAGTTCCCGGAAGTAAAAAAAGCACAAACCTGTTCAGTAACAACGGATTTGTGCTTTTTATTTTCCTCTATATATACTTTTACGGGCTGGTTACCAGATACAAGTGCATTTCTATTTTCTATTATTAAAGATTTAGCTTAGAAGTGAAAGTATACTCTTTATAGCTTGGTATCCAAATGTAAGACCGAAACCTATTAAGACCACACCGGCTATAATGGAGACCCACTTTAACATATTTAGGTTTAATCGTTTACGTCCGAAGTGAACAATCGTAGCCATGAATAAGTCCCAACATGTAATGCCTACGAATATGGCCGTACTATACAATATAGCTTCTTGTTTTCCTAATTTATTGATAACGCTTGTTAACATAGATCCATAAATCCCAACCCCAAAAACGATATTTAACGGGTTCGATATAGCAATTAAGAAGCCTGATAAAAATGATTGGCTCAAAGATTCTTTGCTTTGAGTATTTATATCTTCAGAAATATTCATTGAAGCATTTCTAATACTATCGTATCCTAGATAGCTTAACGTAATAAACCCCAAAAGCCACATAGTGAGTTTGACACCTTCGTACTCAAAAATACTTGTTATTCCAAGATAAATGAGTAGCATCATACATACGTCAGCAATCATGGCACCCATTCCTACAAGCCATGCATTCCAAAATCCATTTTTTATTCCCTTATTGATTTGAGCTACATTAATAGGACCTACTGGTGCAGATAGGGAAATGCCTAAAAGAAAGTAACTAAAAAGACCACTAGTCATGTATTTCACCCCTATAATTGGATGATGCATTACGATTTTTTTCTTTCCTCTTTCTCCATGTTATATATGAAAGACAAATCATCACTACACTGATAGGTATAACAACAGAAGTTCCTATAAAGGGGTAAGCAGCTAAGCATAAGATGCACGATAAGAAAGCTAATACCTTTCCTAGTTTATGCTTAATCAATTTTACCCCTGCAGCTGTACCAATAACATATGTAGCAATAGCTAATGAATTGGGCACTAATACTAATTGATCTAACCTAATATTTAAAATGAAACTAATCACTACACCGGCTACGGAGAATAGACCAACTAGAAGTACAGATCTGTGAGGTACAGCATTTTTACTATCATATTTATCTAGCCATTTTGGTGCTAATTTATCATGAGCTAAGGAATAGCCTAGACGGCTAATACCAGCAATAAATGCATTCGTCGTACCTAAACATATAGTAAGAGCCACTATTCCAGTTATCCATGAACCGTTCAAACCGACAACTTTCCTCACTACTTCGGCTAAGGAGGCATTATTTAATGCTTGTTCAGTTGATGTCCCCTCTAGTGTATAGGATTGCGTTCCCACTACAGCTAAGGCAATTCCGATATACAAAATACCAACTATACATATAGCTCCCCATGTTGAGAACATAATGTTTCTCTTTCTAGGTTGCTTAAATTCTGGAGCTAAACTTGATATCGCTTCCCATCCAAAAAAAGACCAAAATATTAACATAGCAGACTGTCCCACTGACATGATGTTGTCTTGATTAATACGTAAAGATAACTGATGGTATTGAATGTGTGGTAGAGATAACAAAATGGTGGAAAGTAAGATGAGAAATGTGAGGGCAGCGATAACGAGTTGAACTTTACCACTCGTCTTTAACCCAAAATAGTTCCCAACAGTAGCGATTATGAGTAATAAAACAGCTATTATGTAGGCAAAGAAATCTGGTAAATCGAACGCAAAGGTTATGTACATTCCTCCTGTTAGTGACACAATTATTTGTCCAAAGCTTCCAACTATGAAGAATAACCATCCTGATAAAGCTCCTGTATAATATCCAAATGCTTTATTAGCAAATGTAGCGATTCCTCCTGAACTGGGATACTCAATAGAGGGATAGGCAAACGTACAGGCAAGTGGAATACTTAATAACACCATCCCTATCCATGCTATCAATGAATGGCTTCCAGCTATTCCGGCTGTTATGCCAGGTAATATTAAGATTCCTGAACCTAATACAGCCCCCACATATAGGGCTACTCCTTGAGGAGCTGAAATACTTTGTTTTGATGACTTATCCAACCCACTTCCTCCTTAATCTATAAGTTTACTAGCATTATAGAAAACAATAAGGTATATTTATATGCAGAAATATACAAATAATGGATTTTAGTTTTTAGTTTTGTATAAAAATCATCTGAATCATAAACAAAAGTGAAAAAGGGTGGAAAAATGGACTATATTGATTATAAAATCCTTAAACTTCTCCAAGAAGACAGTAGAATGACCATTATCCAATTGTCTAAAGAGCTACATCTTAGTCGTCCTAGCGTAAATGAACGATTAAGACGACTTCAAGAAAGTGGAGTAATCGAGAGATTTACTACACGTATATCCCCAGAAGCCATCGGAAAAGGTGTACAGGCCATTATTCAGATTGGAAGTTTAAAATGTAAGTGTCGGGATTTTGAAGATAAAATAAGAAACGAGAAAGATATTTTAGAGTGTCACCGGGTTACAGGAACAAATAGTTATTTTATGAAAACGGCAGTGGCGTCTATGCATCAATTAGAGAATCTAGTAGATAAACTCATTCCTTATGGTCAAGTAACAACATCTATTATATTTTCATCTTCCGTATCCCATCGTCCCTTGCTACCGGATATTGAGGAAGAACAGCTAGTTAGTGAATAATAAATACCAAATAGATTTTAGTTCACATAACACCCCTTACAGGAAGTAAAAGAGAGCAAGTTCGGTTAATGATAACGAACTTGCTCTCTTCTACTTAGGTATATCACAACATACTAGAGTTATTATGTATAGTAATTTTATAATTTCTTACCACACCATGGACAAAAAGACATTTCAATAGTGGATGAACCACCATCATGAACAATTAATCCATAGTCATTATGCTTGTCATCAAATAAAATGAGATGATCAGGACACTCAAATGGCGTTTTATGAATGTCACACTTAAAGTTTGCATGATATTCCATATTGTCACAACAATGTTTGTTCATGTCTTCTCCCCTAGATTATATATATTAAATGATTATATTATTAATATGGTAGAAACTCGCTTAATTTTAAGGTGGATATATAAATTCAATTGAAATAATGAGCACTAGAGGGCTTCAATTTTACATTCAGTGGAGGATTACCTGTAAATGAAAAGATAAATGCAAAATATAGCCTCGTCTTTTTTTTTTATAACAACAACTACTATAGGGGTGTGGGAGTAACCTCCACATTTGCCATAAATCCCCTTGTTGCTAGTTTATTTCTTTTTCCCTTAAAAGAACATCTTTTTATTCTCTTTTCAAGCTTTCTTTCGAAATGGAAAACGCCCCCACACCTACCACAACCGCCCTTGTCTTACCTTTAACAAGGGTTCAACTATATAACCGTATATGTACATGAAGCTATAAAATTGTCCGTATTACTAATGCATTCCCAAAAAGTTAAAAGAAGATTAGAACAGTCTAATCTCCTTTCATCTCTGTCATTTCTTCTTTGATGACTTTAAAATCATCTTCACTTATTTCTAAATGGCCAAATCGAAACGAATAACCCCAATACTTCTTATTTTTAATGAAAGAGAGCTCTGGAATTAAAGGATGAATAGATGTATCTGTACACTCCATAAAATCTATCTTTCTTCGGAAGGGTATAAAATCATTTCCCATATCAAATTGAAAGATATGATCGTCAACAACTCGTCCTAAAGCCGTAAATTTTTGATACGGAGTACTTTCATTAAGCTGTACCTTTGGAGAATAATAAATGATCCAATCGCCCGTCTTCATCTTTTTTAAAGGAGCTTCCTTACCATGACAAAGTTGAGCAAAACCACCTTGAACGCCCTTCATTACATGGTCGCGAGAAGCCACTCCAACCCAATACCTTATATTTTTTTCCACGTAAATCAACACCCACAATGATTGGATAAGGGATTATCCGGAGTGGAAGTTGAAACTGGAAAGTTCATTTCCTTCCATGCTGCAATTCCACCTGTTAACTCTTTCACGTCATATCCTTGTTCCAATAAAGATTTGGCAACTTTAGCTGCTGTATTGCACCAAACATCCCAACAATACACAATAATCTCTTTGTCTTTAGGAATTTCACCTAAACGGTTGGCTAATTCTTGTTCGGGTATGATATGGGAATCCTTAATGGTTACATTTCTTACATGAGCAGGACCATTCCTAACATCAATTAAAAAATATCGTTCCGGATTCATTTCCTTTGCTTTTATGTAATCCATGGGGCTTATAGTCGCTTGAAGACGTGCATTAAAATAATCCAGTGCGTTCATTTGGTATAACCTCCTATTTTCTATAGTGACTTCCAAATTCTAATCAAAAAATCTTTCAGCAATTGTCTTTCTTGCTGATTTAAAGGCGTTAAAACTTCTGATTCTACATCGGTTAGAAATTCCCAACGTGAATTCAGTACTTCCTTTCCTTTTTCCGTAATTAAAAGACTATAAGATCTTCGGTCATTAGGGTTCTTGGTTCTCTCCACAAATCCTAACGTTTCCAAATGATCAATATGACTGACCATCGTCGTTCGATCAATTTGTAGGTTGTCAGATATGTCTTTTTGAGAAGAGTATGGGTTTTCTTCAATAAATAAAAGAACGCCATATTGTCTTGAATTGATGTTAAAAGGAACCAGTCCTTCAGCAAACTTATTTTCCATTTGTTGAAGAGACTTTCCAAGTAAAAAACCATAAGATTGATTCCACTTATTCATCTAAGTCCTCACCTCCTTACATTAATCAGTTAAATATATAATCAGTATAACTGACTAATTTTTAAAAAACAAGTAAATACTTATAGTGATTTACTATCATAGCAACAGTGGACCATATCAAAGATAGTTACCGTAGTGTTGATTATCCAAAATTCAATAATAAGCTCCTTATAAATTTAAAAGACAGCACCAGTGAATAGATACTGTCTTTTGAGCGTTAGACTTGTTCTTTTATTCTCTATAGTTTCGTAATAGAGAAATGGCTTCAATGGTATATTGAGTATCACAATTTGGATAGATGCTTCGCCAAATCCCGTCTTCATTTCTTCTTGAAATTAATTCAGAGAGATAAGTTTCTACAGTGGGGTGTTTAGGAGACATTCGAGCATTTGACCATAACATTAAAGGCCAAGTTACATCCATAATATCAAACCAATCTTTATGCTTATTTTGTTCCAGAAAGTGATGAGATTGTTCTATATATTTTTCACTAGCTTCATACTCTTCTTGTAGAAATTTAACAGCAGCCATGGCATGAGTTGTATGTATATATCCAGGGAATCGTCCAGACTCTATTTCTTTTGATTCAACCCATTCAATTCCTTTTATAACCCTCCTATCGTTGGTGTAACCAAGTGCACTCAGAGAAGCCAGATTATTAGCTGTTTCCCATACCTCCACTTTTAAGTCTCCTGGTTTATTCCACTCAGGTGGATTATCTTTATACTGTTTCGGGTTTTCGCCCCAACGGCCATCATTTTGTTGAGTATTCCATAAAAAATCTACGGTCATATTCATTTCATCGAGATGTTGTAACTTGAAGAATATCAATCTCATAAGAGTGACACTCGTGCTTCCCATATTAGAAACTGTGTTATTAAATTCCTTACTGTTCCAACCCCCACCAGGATTCTGTTTGGATGCCCAATGAGGTGGAAGTTCTTCCTTTATATTTAAAAGTTGCTTTGCATGCCATTTCTCTAGATCCGTTCCATTTTCTAAAACATAATTTAATCCCTTATCTAACGGTGTATGCACCTTAGAGTTCACACCCTCTTTCCCTCCATTTCTAAAAAGAATTCTACAAAATGTAAGGAAAACCTTTGAAATTAGGTGGACCATTTATAGTCGATTTCAGGAGCTATCTAGAGGTGTATATCGTATGTATTCATAGTCAACATAAAATAAATTATAAGAAATAAAAGGATCTTTAAGCAAAGACCCTTTTTGTTTTGTATCTGTTAAAACTTTAAACCTAACAAAACTCATTTTATTAAAGTGAATCTTTAAGTTCAGGTGAATGAGTATAGAGTTTGTCCTTAGATGGTTGAACATTGCAAATAAATAGGGCAATGGATACTAGTAACATAATACACGCACCTGAAACTACAACGAATCGTATCGAAATCAACTCAGCTGAGATACCAAAAATGACAGTAAAGATAATGATCAGAAAAGCTTCTATGAATCCATACAAACTTACGATTCTCCCCATAACATCAACAGGTATATTGTTTTGGTAAAAGGTATAGAAGCCTGTATTAGCAAAGGCTGTAGCAAAGGATAAAGTAAAAAAACCTACAGCTGCTATAAGAAACGTATGAGAAGCTGATAAAAGAACATACCCACCTGCTGTTATAATAGATCCCATTCCAATCATCCAAGATGTCGGTATCTTTTCGACTATTATGGCATTCAGTAAAGAACCAACTAACACACCTGCTCCAGCGATACTTACTAAAACTCCATATTCACCTTCGGTTAAAGACAGCACCTTAGTAGCGAAAGCTGCTTCTAACGAATCTGTAGCTGTCATCATTACAATCATCATGCTGAATAAGAGATAGACTGCCATGATGTATACGTACTGACGACTGAATCTAATCACGAGTTTCCAATCATCTTTTAATAACTTGAAAGATATCCTCGTTGTCTCTGTACTTTTTTCTACTTTTACAGTAGATTCAACATTTGGCATTCTCATTGTGATGAGGGCAGATAATAATAAAGCTCCTGCATTGATATAGATAGCCATATTAGGCGAACCTAACGTAAACATCATTCCTGCTATAGCTGGACCAGTCACGAAAGCTCCAGAGTCAAGTAAACTACGAAGTGAATTAAAGCGCTTCCTTTGTCTCATAGGTATCAATTTTGTGATATACGTGATCGAAGTGGAGTGGTACATCGAACTAGCTATGGTAATGATAAAGACCATTCCATAAGTCAATCCCAAAGAGGAGAAGAAAGGAAGCAATACAATGAATATGCTTTGAGCAATATCTAATGTAATCATGAGATACTTCTTATTTAAACGATCGATAAGACTACCAGACCAAATATTCGTAAAAAGGGTAGATAAAGCTCTTATGATATACAAACCAGATACAGCAAGGGCTGATTCGGTCAGGTTAAGAACAATAAGATTTAAAGCTATAAAGTAAATCCAACTTCCCACACTCGAAATACCAATACTAAACAATAAGATAGACGGATAGCGCCAAGTTTCTAATGATTTTTGAAGTCTCAATTCAAATCCCTCCTAAAATAGCATCAGATTTTGCAACAAAATTCCAAAACCAAATAAAAAAATCCCACCCCCAAGACATGTAAGTCTTGGGGGCGAGATTTTAAATCGCGGTGCCACCCCAGTTTATTAATATGTCGCCATATTAATCTTGTCAGGTACAATTCAATTATCTATACCCTAGCTCTGTAACGGGAGCACCCGTCACACTATCCCCTCTATAATAGGTTCCAATGTGCTGCTCAGAGGCTTGCTTCAATAAAAAAATTCTAACCCTTTTTCAGCTACCAGGGTTCTCTGTGTAGAATTTAGTTTATTTACTCTTCTCTTCATCGCGTTTGATTTTGTATACATTAACATAATTGTATATATATTGTAAATAGTTATATTATATGTAGTATCTAACTTTAATTAACATAGTACATTTTACTGGCATTAAAAACACAGATGTTACAGAACATCTGTGTTTTTATAGTAGGATACGTTAATAAAAGTTAAGAACATTTATTTAGGAATTAATCTCTTTTAATATCGTAAATTTATTGGTAGTAAACAGTAAATAATTATGTTGCTTAGTCCTAATTATAATTCGATCAGTTGTTCCATAGGGGGTTCCTATACGTATGCTATCCGGTGATTGACCTCCATAGGTTTCATCCTCAATAACTTCAATAATATCTTCTAAAGGAATTTTAACTTCAGATAGCTGCCATTTAATAATTAATTCATCCTCTGTTTTTATAACCTTAATACCTGCTGTAAACATATTATCCCCACCTTTATAACATTGTTTCATCATCATCCGATAATCTTGCCAAAAACGGAAAAAGGACGATGAAAAGTATTGCAACAATTCCACTTAAATATCCTAGCCCAATTAAGGGCTCCTTTCCTTTAAGTGAGATAAATTGTCTTGTTTTACAGTTAGGACATTCTCTCCCCTTTTTAGAAAGACTAAGTAACCATATATTTTTTGCTTTCCATTTATAGTTACAATGGTTACAACAAGCCATATGTATATTTCCCCCTTTTCTCTTTTCTTCTCTTTATACGTTTCTTTATCATTTTCGTTTCAACATTCATATCCTTACTGTTACAATTATTGTTAATGAATATATGCAATACACAATCTTAGTTTAGATAAAACCCCTTGTTATTTCCTCCTGCTTCCCTTATTTAATAAATATATAAATACATTGGTAAATGTAGTAAAATAAAAGAGAAAGAAGGTGAGTTTTAATGAAGTTAAAAAAACTAACTATAGGACAAAGACTGTCTATTATTCTTCCTTTTACAGTAGTTATAGCAAGCTCCCTTATCTTCTCTGAAAGCTATTTTAATAACAAAGAAATTAATGAATTCTCAGAGGGATGTTTTAATATAGGTGGTCAACCCGTTGTAGAGATGAGTACCTTGAACTTAGGCTATTATTTTTCTTGTGAAAAATCAGAATAAAAAGGAATTGTTTTTTTATAAGATTATATAAAATGCGTGTATATACAATATTCATTTTTAGTTTACATAACACGCATTCTAGGAAGTAATAAAAGCTCAAACTCATTGAATTACAACGAGTTTGAGCTTTTTCTTTTTAGAAAATTGCTTTCATATTCAACTTTATATCTTTATCTCTGTCTGGGGGAATTTCTATGTTTAAATTAGAATCCAATTATCCTCTTTTATTTTATATCTAACTTAATCAAAAGGTGACTTTTTCATAACCTTCCTTTTCAACCATTGATTCAATTTTTTCCCTTGGTTCAATAATAGTGAAGAGAAGGATGAAAGTTATTAAAGAGCTAGCTGATAAGAATGTAAATACCATATCCCAATTAAATTTATCTAAAATTAAACCTACTACGAATGGAGCAAAAGCCCCACCTAACGAACCACCAGTATTAACGATGGAAGCTGCAAGTGGTAATTTTTCCTTGGATGTAATCCCCATAGGGTACGCTAAAAATGTTGAGTATCCTAAATTTAACAAAATCCCAGTTATAATGAGAAGAATACTTAGAAACATAGGATTATTTGGGGCATACAATAATGCATACATACTGAAAATGGTTGATGCTGCAGTCACTATCATAAGAGGTTTTCGGCGTTTATCAAAGATATTATCTGAAAGCCATCCACCAATTAAGTTTCCTAATATAGCACCTATCCACGGGGCTGAAGCCACGAATCCCATCTCCATAATTGAATACTTCTTAACGTCTACCAAGTAAGTAGGTATCCATGTCATAATCGCGTAAACAATCCCAACCATGAAAAAGTACCCGAGCGTACACCCCCATATATTCCATGAAAGAAAAATCTTTTTACTCGTGTCAAGGGAGTTCACTTTCTTGGCACGAATAAGTTTATCTACCGACTTCATGGAGTATTTTTTCTTATTTTTTTTGACTTTCACATCGATATTTGAGTGTTCTTCAGACTTAATATACTTTACTTCCTCTTTTGAACAGTACGGACTTTCTTCCGGGTTATCTTTTACTAACCAGAGCCAAAATAGAGCAAAGATAATCCCTGGAATAGCAAATATATAGAAAACTTCACGCCAGCCAAAAGCGTAGATAATATATGCACACAACGGAGGAACAATTGCTGGAGCAAACTTCATGGCGGACATATAAATTCCGGTCGCAGTTCCCTTTTCCTTTCCAGGGAACCATCGATTAATAGTCGAAATAATCCCAACTGGAAGTGGTCCTTCTGCAATCCCTAGTAATACTCGTCCAATTTTAAGTTGGAGAGCCGAGCTAGCCGTTCCTATAAAGAATGTGGCAACCGAAGTAACGATCATAGAGAAAGTGAATATCTTACGTGTTCCAAACTTACTATAGATAAATCCAGATGGAATCTGGATAATAGCATATCCAATGTAAAAGAGACTAGCCATTGCCCCAATATCTGTATTACTTAACTCAAATTCCTTCTGAAAATAGGGAATAACAACACTGATGTTGGCCCTATCTGCCCCGGCAATCATATAAGTTATAAAAATTATTAATATGACTACCCAGCGAAAACGTGTCTTTTTCTGTGGCGACTCTTTCATTATATCCTTCCCCCCATCCCATTTTTAAGATATATTCTTGGTGTACCTCAGTGATTTGGGTTATTGCTTCCAATTATTAATCTTTAATTTTCTTTTACTTTTCTGAAATCCCTTAGTCACAGGTAAAATAAACTTGTTTACTTTTCGCGATAAGAGTATTCTTCAATAACTTCGCATCCTTTTCTCTTTAACGTTTCATCTACCCATGTACGATCCCAATTTCCATTATAAATGGATTCAATAACCATTTTCTCTTTCGTTTGGATGTCTTGAGCTTTTCTAAGAACATCTTCAGCATCTCCCTTTGGAATGACTACAATGCCATCATCATCCGCGACTATTATATCCCCGGGACTTACGGCAACATTTCCACAGCTAATAACTGTGTTAATTTCACCAGGCCCCTCTTTATAAGGACCACGAGGGGTTCCCCCTTTAGCGAAAACAGGAAATTTCATTTCCGCAATGCTATATAGATCGCGGATTGGTCCATCAACAATGTAACCGATAATCCCCTTCGTTTTCGCATAATGGCACATGAGCTCGCCTAAAATTGCATTCCCCATGTCCCCACAAGCATCGACAACAATGATATCCCCCGGCTGCGCCATATCCATTGCTTTATGAACCATTAAATTATCGGAAGGATGAGTACGAACAGTTAAAGCGCTTCCAACAATATGAATGCCTGGCTTATTTACACTTTTAATAGAATGATCCATAGCATACATACGTCCCATTACATCCCCAATATTAGGGGTCGCAACCCCCTTAAATCCTTCTATAATCTCTTGATCTACTCGATTATTATATTGAATAATTCTAAATCCTACGTTCGACAATATTATCCCCTCACTTTATGAAATAAGAAACAAACGAAATTTCTATTATTTTTTATATTTGATTTACTAGAAGTTAAACAGATTCTGAAACTACTTGTACTAAATTATCGGCTATATCCCCTTCTTCTATTTTTCTTATGTTTTCAAAGGATAAACGCAGTACAGTTTCTAATACATCCCTGGTTCCTCCTGCGATATGAGGAGTAGCAAGTACATTATCAAGTTGTAATAATGGATTATCTGAATTGATCGGCTCAGCTGCCCATGTATCGAGTGCTGCACCTAGTAAGCGATTACATTTCAGTGATTCCGCAAGTGATTGTTCATCGATGATATTGCCTCTTGCTACATTAACTAAAATGGCTGTAGACTTCATTAAGCTCAATTCTTTATCACTAATTAAATTTCTTGTCTGTGGTATTAAAGGGATATGGAGACTTATAATATCTGATTGAGATAATAAACTATCAAACGTAACATAAGTTATCCCTAACTCTTTTTCCTCTTCCATTGACAATCTATTTACATCATAATAAACAACATTTGTTCCAAAAGCTGTTGACAGTTGGGCCACTTTTTTACCTATGTTTCCTATACCAATGACTCCATGAGTTTTACCATTCATTTCAAACATTGCTGTTCGATATTCCCACATTTTCCATTCTCCATTTTTAGTTAATCGATCTAGGAAATGAAGTTTTCTATACAGACCTATAATCATTCCGATAGTCAACTCGACCACACTATTTGAATTTGCTCCTGGTGTACTAGCTACTTGAATTCCAAATTCAGCAGCAGCTTTCAAGTCAATGTTATCAACCCCACTCCCAGTCTTTTGAATTAACTTTACATTAGGAGCTTTTTCTAATAACTCTCTCGTAATAGGATAAGATGCTGTAATGAGATAGTTTGCCTCACGTAACGCTTGTTCTTTTTTTTCATCATTTAAATCTACCCAGTAGTTAACCTCCGTATCTACACTTTTATATGTATTGATGATTTCACGTGTTGCAGTAAACACTTTTTCAAAATAAATAACTTTACAACCCAATATTCTTTCCTCCCTTTCTATTAGACAGAGTAATTAATTAACTTTATATTAAATATAGAAGATGACTTTGTAAAACTAATTAATTAGCTATTTAATACCATAAATATTGCTATTTGGAGGCGAACTAATGGATTTTCATTCTAATTCAATTGAAACATTTCTTGCAGTTGTTCGCTCAAAGACTATTAGTGCTGCAGCAGAGGAATTACATGTAGCACAAACTACCGTTAGTCAGCGAATAAAGGTACTTGAAAAAGAATTTGGGATTCAATTAATTGAACGTGGAAAGGGTATAAAACAAATCATTTTAACTCCTTTAGGTGAGGAATTTTATAAATTAGCAGAGGAATGGAGTCGTTTAGAACAAGAAGCGCACCTACTAAAAACTCAAGGGCCAAGATTATCCCTAAACCTTGGTGCCGTTGATAGTATCAATACATTTATGCTACCTAGAGTCTTTAGAAATTTAACGAACCACCAGCCTTTAGTAAAACTTCAGATTCATACATTACATTCTTATCATCTATATTCAGAAATTGAAAAAAGACATATCGACGTAGCTTACTCTCTTAGAGAAAGGGTTCACCCAAATGTAAAAGTGGAAAAGTGCTTTACATCACCCATGGTTGTTATTCGACCTTCAGATGAGAGTGGTTATAGTTCAGAAAAGCTTCATCCTAAAGAATTAAATCCTGATTACGAATTTTTCATGCCTTGGGGGCTTGAATATCAATCTTGGCATGATTACTGGTGGGATCCTTTATCCATTTCACGAATAAAATTAGACAGTACTCATTTACTTCTATATCTTCTAAAAGATTCAATGCAATGGGCGATTGTTCCAAAGTACATAGCTAATGAAGCCATTAAAAGTGGAAACTATAAAATTTATGAGCTTACACATTCTCCTCCAGATTATACAGTTTATAAACTTACTCATATGAAACAAACATTGCTTAAACAAAAGGCTCTAGAAGCTTGGGATTCCCTCTTTCAGAAATATTTTTAATCGTCGGAACAAAGCCTGTGAATTATTGAGTTCATGGGCTTTTTATCTATCTTTTATAATTTTGTTGTATTATAAAACATTATGTATAAGGGATTCATTTCAAGTTCAGTCGGGTAAGTTAGGGGCATCACTGCCCCCTCCTCCCCTAAGAACCGTGCAAGTCCCTTTCAAGACACATCGGCTCAAGCCTCCCATCGCAGGTCCATTTGCTGTCGTATCCTCATCACATACCATAGAGGCAAGCAAAACGTACGCCGACGCTCCAAATGGAGGTATACATAACAGTACGTTTCTTTCGTCAGAAGATAGCCACAACCTTATGTGCCTACGAGAGACCAACGAGAAGTCAGCCCCCTTTCGGGCCTACCATGGGTTTGTCCGTAAGGACGATAGTATCCATTCAGTTATACAGTTTCCTGCTTTCCTGTTCTCTTTCGAGATAATGGCATTCGCTTTCTCTCGTATCCTTTACCCTCTGCCACATCGTTTGACTTTGCAGTCATCCTACTGCTTATGCAGATGACATAGAGCTTACCAAGTTCCGCATCTTATAGATACGACGAGGTTAGGTGGGTTCTTTACTCCGGGCAAGATGCGGGACGCATCACAGCAGCATTATGAATCTGCTTTTCCTCTTGCCAATACCCAAGCAAACCTGTGCACTATCTTGAGCTAACATTTACGAAGCTTACAAACCTTCACTTCCGTTCACCATACTCATCTTCCCCTAGCAGTGTTCCGAGTCGTGCACTGACTCTCTGTTTCCGCATTTCCGCATGCAACCCACGAACCCGTTACCAGGCCCGCAGTTTTGGACGGGGATAGTTTTTGCGTCTAAACCAGTGGCGTGAGCCACACTATATAAAAGCGACTTCTTGTCGCACCATAACCTATATTATAAGAACCTATAGAAACTGAAAGAGAGAAGAACTTTTAGCTATCAGCTTAAAGTTCTTCTCTCTTTATTAAGTATTAAGACAAAAGCAAGCTATGCTTCAGATATTCCATTTGCCAAGGCTAATAAAAAGATAAAAGTGGATAATAAAACAAATAATATTCCATTAGATATAATACTGAACCAAACTACACTAGAATTTTTGGTTTTTATACCTAAAACTAAAGCCAAAATAAAACCAATATCTATAACAAGATATAGAAGAATACTAATGGTCAAATTTGCATTTGGAAATAATCTAGAAATAAAAAAGATAAGAATAGAAGCTATTATTAAGAGAATGGTTAAAATAATGGGCTCACTTTCTTTTCGAGTACTAATGATTTCTCTCCTCCTAACTAAATAAGAAATGTGCTTAATGTATAATATCGCAACATCTCCTGCTCCTCAATTGTTAGACGAGTTAGAAACAAAATTAGTTTTCTCCGTTTCAAATGTCTTTTTATACTATATAGAGGAGATAGAAAACAATTTAAGTCGGGTAGGCAGGCACTCTCACGAGCACCCGCCCCCCTAAGAACCGTACGTGACAGATTTCCCGTCATACGGCTCAAGCCTTCTTTTTATCCGAACAACTTATTTAATACATGGTACATGTACTAATTCTGCAAATTTACCTGTAGAAACCTCGAGGTTTCGCACTGTAACTTTTTCTCCATTTTGTAGAGTCTGCTTACACAATGCACAACGATATCCTTGTTTTCTTGCGAGTTTCATCCTATCTAATTTATTTTCACTATTAAAGACCTTACGGTCTCGCTTTTCCCAATACTCTCTTAGACTAGGATCATCCGGGCTGTTTTTATAGGCTACCATGACATGTCGTTCTATCTTAATCCAGGACATCCTTAACAATTGGATATTAGTAAGTGGACAGGTCAGAATCCACTTATCATTCCCTCCGTGGTTGGGTTTCTTAAAATAACGTTTGGTAATCCACTTCCACGACTTCTTTTGATGTAGCCGTTTAAGATGTTTTGTTATTTTGAGGAATAAGTAATTATCCATGTATCCAAACGCCTTTTTTGAAACGACGTGCTTCCAATATTGTCCGTAACCACTAATAATTGGGTTTAGAACACGTATCAGTTCTTTTATTGGTCGTCCTCTCATCACTACGAACGTATCTTTTATCTTACTTTTTGCTTTTTTAATGCTGTCTCTGCTAGGTTTGATTAGTAGCTTATTGCCTTGTTCCGTCTTGTATTGACGAAGCGAGAAGCCAAGAAAATCAAACCCATTCTCAATATGTGTAACTCTAGTTTTCTCTTTGCTAAGTGTAATTCCTCGCTTTTGTAAGTAAGGAGTGAGTTTCCCATACATACTTTCAGCGTTTTCCTTCGTTTCCGTTACGATGACGAAGTCATCGGCATAGAGAACACGTCCTATCTTACATTTTGGGTGGATTGCGTATCCTCCATTTGGTTTATATGTCTTTTTATAGACAATACCAATTTCTTCTTCCATACCGCATAAGGCGATATTAGCTAGAAGGGGAGACACGATACCCCCTTGAGGGGTTCCTTCTGTTGTCGTACGAAGCATATCCTGCTCTATGTATCCCATTTTAAGCCATCTTTTGATGAGAGTGTTTCCTGGAAACATAGATGTTTGTTCTACTATCCAATTGTGATTAAGATGGTCAAAACATCCTAAGAAATCTCCCTCAAATACCCACTTTTTCTTACTATTCGTGTTAAGCTTATTAAAAAGATTACTTATAGCATCGTGTGTGCTTCGTTTAGGACGAAAACCATAAGAAGTTGGTTCAAACTTGACCTCCCATTGTGGTTCGAGTGCGTTTTTTACTACGTTTTGATACACTCGATCTCGTATCGTGGGGATACCGAGAGGTCTCAGTTTTCCATTTTTCTTCGGGATAAACGTTCGTTTTGCTGGCTTTGGACGATGTCGAAAGACATTACCTTTAACTAGTTGTTTGTATAGTTTGATACGTTCGCTTGGTTTTGAGGCCGTAAAGCCATCTACACCAGGTGTTCGCTTGCCGTTATTTTGCTGTGTTACTCTGCGAATAGAAAGCAGTAGATTTGCTTTACTCCGGGCAAGATGCGGGACGCATCAGAGTAGCATTATGATTCTACTTTTCCTCTTACCAAGACCCAGGCTAGTCTATGCATTATCCTGAGCTAATCATTACGAAGCTTATGAACCTTCACTCTCGTTTACCATACCTATCTTCTCCTAGCAGTATTCTGGACCATGCATTTGTCCTCTGTTTCCGCATTTCCTCATGCAACCGACAGACTCGTTACCAAGCATGCCGTTTCGGACGGAGATCATCTTTGCGTCTAGATGAGTAGCGTTAGCTACACTGTAAGAAAGCGACTTCTTGTCGCACCATAATGTTGATTATCGGAAATCAATTATTCCAAGTATTCTTCAGTTAAAGCAGCATTTAAATATCGAGCCATACCAGTTTTCATCTTACTGAAGCCTACTTTACGATAAAATGCTTCATTTCCTGTTGTAGCAACCAGATGAACACACGAAATATCCTTGAGTTGGGCAAGTAGGTCACCTATAATTTGTTGTCCAATTCCTTTATTTTGATATATGTCTTCAATCACAACATCATAAATAGCAGCATTAAATATTCCATCTGATAGGGCTCTTCCAAATCCTACGATTTTATTTTCATCATAAGCAATCGTTATGACATTACTTAGATGGAATATCCTTTTAATCTTCTCTTCCTCGTGTTTCTTCCACCCTACAGAATGATAAATTTCCCTCATCCTTGACCAATCAACATTCTCTATCGTATTTGCAATCGAAATATTCATAGGTTCTCCTCCCTTTGTTTTTATATAGCATGTTTAGTACTATTTCTGCTTACAAAAATGAAATTCCTATATTACATATTCCCTACATTTTTAGTTTACATAAAACATGTTCGAGGAAGTAAAAAGAGCGCAAACCCGTTCAGTAACAACGAGTTTACGCTTTTTCTTTTCTCTTGATGCCATCCAATATTACCGGAACCCATATTAATACAAGTATTTGCTCTCTCCTTAATCCCAGTAGAGTCAAATGGCTATTATATTCTCTCAGCTTGTATAATATATCTCTCTGGCGCACTGCCCACGTAATGAAACGGATAACAAGTTGTAAGAGTTAAAGTTGGTTTATCTTTCTCCACGATTACACTTCGATCATCCTTATCAACAATCCATGTTTTCTTAACTTCATACGTGTATATCTGGCCATTATATTTAACGATTAAATCATTACCTTCATTAACTTTATCCAAGCCTGTAAAGACTGTATCTCTATGACCACTTAATACGGTATGACCGTTTCCATCAGGTGTAGTTGTTAAGTCACTTATAAACATTCCTACACCTTTCTGCAAACTATCCTCATCTGTTCCCCAATATACTGTATATTTCTGACCAAGAGTTGGAATAACAAGAGTTGCTACTTCCTCCCCTTTATTATGACTTACTTCCGAAGATGGAACCTGCTTAGTTTTTGCTTCTTGCTTGTCTATAGTTGTTGAATAGTCTACATATTGTTTAACCTCTTCCTCTGTTAAATCCTGTGCTGAGGATTTTCCTTCGTACCAATTCCAAAAAGAATTTAAGCCTAATACTAGCGCGCTTAGAATCAATATATATCCTAAAATACGCCTCAATGCTACCACCTCTATAAAGAAAAGACAGGTATAAGCCTGCCTTTTAGTTTATATCTATTATTTCTTTCTACGTTTCATCATTAATACTCCGCCAGCAGCAGCCATAAGACCTGCTAGTCCCATCATAGCTACGTCATTTGTAGCTGTTTTAGGAAGTACTTCTCCTTGTTCCTTTGTTTCAGTTGGTTGCTGAACGGGTTGTTCAGGTGTAGTTTGTATATTATCTTCTGCTTTTTCTTCGGTTGTAGCTGGAGTTGAAGAAGTTGTTTCCTCTGGTTTAGTTGTTTCTTGAGCAGTTTCTTCTTTCTTAGCTGCTTCCTTCTTCGCTACAAAATTATCCCAATCCCCTTTGCTTGTCTCACATGGTAAACCATCATTATCACGATCTAAGTCATGAGGATCGCTTGTAGCACTATAACCGTTATTGTACCAGAAATCCATAACAGCTTGTTTGTCTCCGCCAAAATCACCACAGTTTTTGTCGTTTGCTGGTGCTGCTTGTGCAGTAACATTACTTACCCCAAATACCACACCACAGGCCATAATACCTACACACAACTTTTTCATGTTAATCATAGTAATTTCCTCCCCTTCAATATGTTACAACAATAAACATATTATAACATTTATAGGAAACTATCAACAAAATTTTGAGAATAAAATAAATATAAAGACCTAATACAAAAGAATTACTGATTCGTTGTTTGATAGACATTAGTCAATTCACATAATGTTGATTATCAGAAATAAAGAAGCTCACTTATAAAAAGTGAGCTCTAAAAGGAATAGTAAGCTTATTCAATCAACAACGCGATATTCCCGAATTGTTCTCCCTCATTCATTCTATTGAAGGCAAGAATAGCTTCGGATAAAGAGTAGGTTTTATCTATAATGGGTTTTAAAGAATGTTTTGTTATAAATTCAATCATTTGCTCAAACTCTTCTCGACTACCCATAGATGTACCTAGAATATTAAATTGTGGGTAAAATAAAGTTCGTAAAGGGATTTCTACCTTGTCTCCAGAGCTTGCCCCGAAATTTACGATACAACCATTAGGGCTGAGAACATCAAAATAATGAGGGAACGTAGCAGGACCTATACTATCTAATACCACATCAACTTTTTCACCTTCTAGACTTTCATTCCAATCCGTATTATTATCAAATGCACAGTCTGCTCCATAATTTCTAGCCTGTTGTCTTTTTTCTTCCCTTCTTGATGTCACACTGACTTTAGCACCTATTGCTTTGGCAAATAACATAGCGTAAGTAGCTACACCACTTCCTATTCCAGGTATGAGAAGATGCTGATCTTTTTCAAATTTCCTTTTGTAAAGAGTGCTCTATAAGCTGTTAATGCGGATAGAGGTAACACCCCTGCTTCTTCCCAAGAAAGATAGGAAGGTTTCTTAACTACATTTTTAGATGAAATAATAACATATTCCGAAAAAGTGCCATCTGATGGTCCTCCCAATATTTTGGGAACAGTAGGAACCTCATCAGCGAACTCCCAATCAAGACTCGGATTAATAATAACCTCGGTATGTATAGTGAAATTTGAAACTCCTTCGCCCATCTCTTCTATAATACCTGCCCCGTCAGAACCTGGGATAAGAATGGGATCCTCTGGTGTCCTATTGTTAATAACAAACAAATCCCGACGATTCAGTCCCACTGCCTTTAGTTTTACTTTTACCTCACCATAACCTGGCTTTTTTTCAGGAACCTCTTGATACTTTAAACCGGCTATCCCTTTTTCTTTACTATGTACAATTGCTTTCATAAAACCCTCTCCTTACCACTTTATACTACCAAAAATATCCAATCACTAAAAATATTCTGCTTGGAGAGTAATCATCATCAGGTATACGATATACAAATTTAGTTTACATAAAACATGCTCCAGGTAGAAAAAAAGCACAAACCTGTTTAATAAAAATAATTTGTAATTTTTATCCATTATGAACGGTCATAATTTTCATATCTATTAATCACCTTCTTACTCTGTAAACAGTGAACATAACCAGATGGTTCGCAAAGTAAATGTCCGTAAAAGTATACTTTTACGGACGATAACTAAACAAAAAGACCATTATCCAAATGATAACGGTCTTTTCATCTTATAGCCATTCATAATGATTAAGAAGGACTTTTAAATTTCACTTTGCTCTCATTATTCTTAAAATCATAATCTAATCCCTTCTTGGTCTATTCATAATACATTTTAATTTGAATCTGGTCATTTTTTTCACTTTATACCATGAAGTTCTTTTCCATTACTTGATCACTTATTAGATATGTTTACCGTTTCTACTCGCTCTGTTTGATTATATTCGTTCATAAAGTAAACTCTTATTTTATCAGGACTAGCTATAAGTGTATTTCCGATTTGTATAAGTTCTAATTTATTTAGGTGATGAAGGGATGATGATTCTAAAAACGTGATTTTCCTAAAGCCACTTCAATAGATGTAATAGGCACAGAAGGAAGTAGGTAATATGATGGTTATTAACTTTTGCAGTCAGTGGATAAATGGCCACAAATCAGAAAATAATTGCAAAATAAGTCCCTATATTTCTTTAATTTTATGGCAACAACTACTATAGGATTGTGAAAGTACTATCCATATTCCACATAAATAACCTTTTTGCTGATTTACTTTTTTTCGCCTAAAAGAACATCCTTTTATTTTGTTTTCAAGCTTTCTTTCTAAATGTTTGCTTTCAAACCATTGATAAAAAAATAAAACATCTGATTATTGGAGCAAAAAATGAATCATGGGCTAGATTTGTATTGATAAGTTGAGAAAAATAATTATCTAGATACATAATTTTTATGACTCTTTATATTAGACAGGGGTTTCAGGGTGTTTCCAATATTGTTTGCGATAGTTAGCCGGAGATATACCATATTTGTTTTTAAAGCATTGGGAGAAGTAGCTTAAACGTGAAAAGCCGGTTTCTTCCGAAATAAGGTGTAAGGGCCAATCAGTTTTTAAAAGTAAAAGTCGCCCTTGTTCTATGCGATAAATATTTAAGTATTCTAGAGGCGTACAACCAAATACCTGTTTCATGCATCGTGCCAAGTAATTTTCATGAACATGAAAATGAGCTGCCAAGCTTTTATTGTTAATAGGTTCTTTATAATTTTGTTTTAAATAGATCTCAATTTGTTCCGCCAAATGCACAGTACCACTTTGATTGTTTTGATTATATTCGAGACTTTGCAGAACCTGCATGAAAATTTGCTGGGTTTCTAAAAAAGCCAACGAACGGACCTTAACTGTTGATTCTAGTAGTAAATCTAATTGATCATATAGCTCATTTGGGTTAATAAGCTTTTGATATTTGGGTAGATGAATCGTGTTATTTTCGGAGTAATAGTGCAGGGTTGGAACTGGCTGATCCGGGTCCACGGATTTTTGCTCCTTTTGGACAAGCCACTTGTTTTTTGTCTGAAAGTGAAACCAGTAAAATACAGCCCCTTCTGCACAGGGTTCAATCGGAAAATGATGTTTATTAGGCTCTAGGATTAAAACTTCCCTAGGTAACAATTTCCATTTTTCATCCTCTTCCCCTAAATACATACTCCCTTCCTTCATGATAATAACATCAAAATACCCTAAATTATAACGTTGGGGGTGACGCTGGTCTTTTTTATAGGTAGTAAGATTCCCTTCAATAAAGTAAGGGAATGGGGGTACAAGAAATGATAAATATGTAGTTTTGGTCATATCAATCCCCAGCCTTAAGTGTGAAATTTTATAAATTTACGTTCAAAATCGATATTTTTTAGCTAATATCTTGATGCTAAAATAGATATTGTAAGCGCTGTGAAAACTTATACAAAAATAATGGTAGCGCTTTTATAGAAATAATAAAGTAGAATTGAAAAAATGTAAATATAATATTTTTAGAAAGGGACGATTTATTTAATGAAGTTCGAATTAACGGAAAGTATTACAACCCCAGCCAAACAAGTAGTAGAAGATCAGTTTTGGAAAAATTATAAAGGTATTGTGGCAAACGAAGTTATTCCTTACCAGTGGAAAGCATTAAACGATGAACTTCCAGACACAGAACCAAGTCATGCCATCGAAAACTTCCGCATTGCAGCCGGTGAGTCTAATGGCGATTATTATGGAACTGTTTTCCAAGATAGTGATGTTGCTAAATGGTTAGAAACCGTAGCATATAGTTTACGCGATTTTCCAAATATTGAATTGGAGAAAAAAGCAGATGAAGTAATTGCTTTATTAGAAAGGGCTCAGCAAGAAGATGGATATTTAAATACGTATTATACGTTAAAAGAGCCAAACAACCGTTGGACCAATTTGCGGGATAATCATGAATTGTATTGTGCTGGTCATTTTATCGAAGCAGCTGTAGCCTACTATAAATCAACAGGGAAAAAAGAACTTCTGCACATCATGGAAAGGTACGTTGATTTAATTGATTCAGTATTTGGGGCGGAGGAAGGCAAAATTAAAGGTTATCCCGGTCACGAGGAAATTGAATTGGCATTAGTTAAGCTTTATGACGTCACAAATAATCAAAAATATTTAAATCTAGCTCAATATTTTATTGAACAACGCGGCCAGCAACCAATTTATTTTTCGGAGGAAATGGAGAAAAGGAAAACAATTGATACGGCCCCAACTTGGAATGATGATAATAATATTAACTTTGGCTTAGGGGATGAGTATCAACAAGCTCATAAGCCGGTGAGACAACAAAAAGAAGCCGTGGGTCATGCAGTTAGAGCCATGTATCTATATATTGCAATGGCTGATTTAGCAGCGAAAACTAAGGATAATTCGTTAAAAGAAACGTGCGAAATTCTTTGGGATGATGTAACCAAACATAAAATGTATATTACGGCGGGGATTGGGTCCGCAGTCAATGGAGAAGCAATTACATGCAATCATGATCTGCCAAACGATAGTATGTATTGTGAAACTTGTGCATCAGTTGGTCTTGCGTTCTGGGCAAATCGGATGCTTCGCTTGGATACAAACCGAAAATATACTGATGTACTTGAACGCGCGATTTATAATGGTACACTGAGTGGCATGGATTTAGATGGTAAGCGATTTTTCTATGTGAATCCTTTAGAAGTAAATCCATTCCAGAAAGTTAGAAAAGACCAAGATCATGTGAAAACAGAACGTCAAAAATGGTTTTTCTGTGCATGCTGTCCGCCGAATTTAGCACGTATGATTGCTTCTATTGAGGACAATGTTTATACGCAAACAGAAGATACTCTATATACTCATTTATACGTTGCTGGTAAAGTTCAGACCGTTTTGTCCGGTAGAAATGTTGAGTTGGCTCAAACTCATAACTATCCTTGGGAAGGCGACATTGCTATAACGGTCAAGGTAGAGAAACCGGTACAGTTCAAACTAGGATTAAGAATACCTGGTTGGTGTAAAACGGTTTTAGCTAAAGTAAATGGACAAACTGTGTCTGTTAAAGAATTAGAAAAAGGTTATTTGCTTTTAGACCGAGTATGGCAATCTGGTGATAGTGTCACGCTTGAAATGGACATGTCGATTATGAGAATGCGCAGCAATCCACTTGTGTCGATGAATCAAGGGCAAACAGCGTTACAGCGCGGTCCGATTGTTTATTGTATTGAAGAAGTGGATAACGGGGCTAACCTTGCAGGGATTCGCCTTCCAAAGCAAAGCGAGATAATCAGCCGGTATGAACCAGATTTCTTAAATGGGGTAGTTACACTAACAGCTGAAGGGTATCGAGTGATCTCCTCAGATGAGCTTTATAGTGACAAACAGGTACAAATGATTCCCCAAGAATTAACCGCTATTCCTTATTACGCTTGGTGTAATCGAGCGAAAGGGGAAATGCGAGTCTGGATTCATGAAATGTAAGTTTTTTAAAAAAACAGACTCGGAAGATGGTGAAAAAAGATAAGAATACAAAGGGATGGTTGCTACGAATAGTATGAGAAAACGTACCGGAAACGTCTCAGTAGGAACCTCAGTTTTTGCCATGATTGTATTAGAGAGAGAACTTTCAAAAGTGTATCCAGAAATCGATTTAGTAACTACACCAAACGGTAGTCCAGTGGGAATGGTTCATGGGAATAGCTGTTCAAGTGATATCAATGCTTGGCTGAGATTGTTCCGTGAATTTTCTGAGGCAATGAGAAAAAAGGTTGAAACGAATCAACTATTCGAAGTGATGTTGAATAAAGCTTTGGAGGCGGACTCAGATGGTGGCGGTTTGCTTAGTTATGGCTATTTCTCGGGAGAAAATATAACAGGTTTAGAAAAAGGCCGACCATTATTTGTTCGTTCACCAGAGGGTCATTTCAATTTAGCAAACTTCATGTGGACTCATCTTTTTACCGCATTCAGTGGCTTGAAATTAGGAATGGGTATTTTGACAAGGAAAGAAAATGTCGCCATTGATGGTATTTTAGCTCAGGATGGTTTATTTAAAACTCCTGTAGTTGGACAAAAAATTGTTGCAGCTGCAATCAATGTTCGGGTTTCAGTGATGGAAACCGCTGGAGAAGGTTGGGCCTGGGGATTGCCATTCTTGCTTCTTAGATGATGAATAAAAATCAAAATGAAAGTTTAGAAGACTTCCTCGATAAAAAAGTCTTTAAAGACGTTGATGGGAAAGAAATTTATCCTGATGGACTTGACGTTAAAGGATTTGAAGAATTTATCGGGCGATATGAAAAAGGTTTAGTGATTGAGCAGACTGCTATAGCTAATTTGGTTCTATGAGTGGAAAAATCGAAAACAGTGGATCAAATGAGGTTATTCCTTTTGATGCCAATTGAATGTATGAATCAAACACAAATGCATGAGTAAATGCAGGTAAGTAAGATTGTTTTACAACATGGTAAACGCGCGCTTACTTTCTCTAAATTTCTGCTACTTAACAAATAAAATTCGAAAGCGCTATCAATACTTAGTTGTGAAGGATATATACTTTATTAGTGGTCAGTCATAAATGATGAAACTGACATTAAGATTGCTGAGGATACTTAAAAGAACGGAGATAACCGTAATAGGCATGCAATTGTTAATTAAAAACTTCTGCTGGCCAAATGATATTGTTTGGTTTCCATTTAACCTTATGAGATAAATTTTTCAAAGAAAAGGAGAAAGAGTATGGAAGCAAATGTACGGTCAGAAACTACGGTCGGAAAAGATACGACCGACAAATTATCATTAACCGAAAAAATCAGTTATTCATTTACTGATTTAGCCGGTAACATGCTATATGTTACTATTACTACCTATATCATGTATTTTTATACTGACGTCTTTGGACTCTCGGTTGCTGCTGCAGGATTAGTTTTATTAGTTGCACGGTTCTTCGATGCTCTCAGTGCTCCTATTTGGGGAAGCATTATAGATCATACGCACTCAAAATGGGGGCAAAGTCGACCATACTTTCTTTGGTTAGCAATACCGTTTGGCGTTGCGTCAGTTTTGGCCTTCTTAACACCCTCATTATCGGCGACTGGTAAGGTATGGTACGCTGGTGTAACATACGTTTTAGCTGCTGGTATAATTTATACGGGGATTCAAACACCCATTAATTCAATTTTACCTAGCTTGACCAGGGACTCCAATGAAAGAATCGCTGCCAATACATTTCGGATGATTGGTGGGTCCATAGGAGCGTTTATTGCGGGCAGTGCCGTTTTACCGTTGGTGGCTTTACTGGGAAAGGGGAACAATAAAGCCGGCTTTCCTTTAGCCATAATGGTCCTAGCTATTGTATCAACTATTTTACTATTTATTGCCTTTAAAAATTTAAAGGAAAAACAAGTAAGTTCTTCAAAACCGATCCCATTAAAGGAAAGTGTTCGTGCAACTTATAAAAACTGGCCATGGATCTTTTTGGTTATCTCGTTCATTCTCTTTTGGGTTGCACAGGCTGATCGTATTAGTATTGCTGTATATTATGCTAAATATAATCTTGGAAATGCTAATTTGGCTGGACTCTTTAATGGCCTGGGAATATTAGGACTACTGGGGACAATATCAATTCCATTTCTTGTACGGATAACTAGTAAACATATGACAATGATCATTGGTTTGCTTATCGGTATTGTCGGACAATCCTTAATGGGGTTTGTTGGCAATAACATTCCTCTTATTATGATAAGTTGGGTCATTGCAGTCTTTGGCCTTGCAATTGCTTGCGCCATGCCATTTGCTATGTTAGCAGACACTGTTGACTATGGAGAGTGGAAAAATGGTGTGCGGGCCCCAGGGTTTCTCACTGCAATCGGAGGAGCCTTCTGTATTCAATTAGGTTCAGGTTTAGGTAGTTATATCCCATCTAAGGTCATGGAGGCAGCTGGCTTCGTATCAAATCAAGCTCAAACCGCAACTTCACTAGCTTCAATTGAATTTTCATTTATTTGGCTGCCGGTAATTATGTGCATCATTGCCATGATTCCGATGATTTTCTATGGGCGCTTTGAAAAGCGAGAATTCGAAATTAAAAAAGATTTGGAGGAGAGACATCATTCGGCACCAAGATAAGGGCAGGAGAAATCGTCCATTCTAATTCTATTTGTCGTTGGAAGACGGACATGTACGGATGGATTATTCAAGCGAAGGTGCACAAGAATACTATGACATGAGATTCACAATATCCATGGAACGAATCCATTTTATTCACATTTACCACTGAAAATCCTGTTGCTGGAAATATTGCAGTAAGAATCCCTGCATGGTAAAAAACTTATTCTATATAAAATCAATAATAAAGAAAATAATAATCCATTAGAAAACGGATAATTGCTAATTAATCGTACTTGGGAGAATGACGATAAAGTTAATATAGAGTTGGATATGCCACCTTGACGAGTATATGCTGACACGAGAGTTACAGAAGAAGTAGGTAAGATAGCAATTACAAGAGGTCCACTAGTTTATGTAGTTGAAGAGGTTGATAAAAAAAGATTTGGGAGCACTTTGGGTAATAGAAGCACCCTTGCAAGCTGTAAATTCCGATGATCTTTTACCAAATGCAGTTTACCTTAAGGGGAAAGCAAAACATCTTATCTCTTCAGAAGATCAGTTATATTCTTATAAAAAGCCAACATCCAAACTGATTGAACTAACGTTGATTCCGTATTTTATGTGGGGTAAACGTGGATATGGAGAAATTAGAGTGTGGTTGAGCACATCAGTATAAGATGGATTACGGTCAATAGAAAAAATGGAATCAGAGCCAGCGATTTTTTAACTGCGATCAGAAGTGCATTCTGCATTAAAGCAAGAAGTGGAGTCCGCGCTTTTCTACCAGCTTCGTTTATGTTGCGGGTCAAGCACAAACTTTTCCACATTGCTCGGTATTCAAATTAGCTTTATCTGAATGCCGGTGGTTGATTTCTTAATTTGTGTTATCCCAATGGTTATCTATAAAAAGTTTGAAAAAAATGAAAGTGTAATTCAAAAGGATTTAGAGTTGCGTAGTGCAAAAAGTGCTGAATTTAGTGGTGTGGTAAGCACGTGAGTTTTATAGGAATCTGACTAATGTATCATACAAACAAAGTTTACAGAAAATTCTTTAAATTAAGATGAAAAACAATGACATAATCAAGTTAGAATCATTACCTAGCCTAACAAGGAAAGGTGAAATCTAAGATAAGTGTAAAATTCATAGCAAAAAAAGCCAATATAGCCTCATTATTGAATGTAATAAATAACAGAGGACATGCAGAGGTAGAAACGCGTAAAAAGCTAATGAATATTATTGGAGAATTTAATTATCAACTAAACGAAATTCCCAAAAACCTTAAATTAAATAAGACAAATTCAATTGATATTATTGCGGATGATATTTCGGTTTTATAAGTCAATATAAGGAACCTGAAAAGCCATTATATAGATAATTAGTGAAGAGACAAGATGTATTAAACCAAGAAATCAAACCTGTAGCTTTAATTATGAGGAACCATTAATGGCTGCAGGTGTTTGCTCACACAATAAAGGCAAGGATTTAAAGTACTCGATGATGTATCAGGTTGCAACATTAGATAGCAGGACATGTAGTAATCATCTTGAGAATTTACGATTACAAGATTTTCATTTTTTCTAAGGAAATGAAACTAAATATTTAGGTATTTTCTATAAAAATTTCTTTATTAGAATACGTCAAAAGGGGGTGATTGTAAAGTAACTACCACCTCTGACTCTGTAAAAAAATGGATATTTAGATGAAAGTTAAGGAGGAAACCTTTTGAACAAACTATTGAAACAAACATTTGCAACAGCAGTAGTTGCTTTTGTCTCATTCAGTAGTACTTCTACTAATTTTGCAACGTCTAATATGGGAATATCGGGAGCGAATGAGGGCAATATCACCTACGCTTCTAATAATCATGTACTTACGTCGGATTATTTCAAGGTGGATATTGATGAAAACACTGGCGGTGTATTCAATTTATCTAATCCTAGCGATGAATATGGCACGAATTACGTGATGAATCCCGATATTCAACCACAGTTCAACATCAATGATTCCCGTTGGGTCGGAGATATGGTATTCAACGTGAAGAAGGCGTCCGGGTCGGCTACAAATATGACGACATCGCTTTCCGACGACTCCCGGACGGTGAGCTCAACCGATGATGGCGACGTCGAGGTGTTCTACAGTGGCAAATCCAGAAACGCTGACGGGATCAAGGGATTCACATTGACTGAGACATACTCACTTTCTGGAACGGACAATGACCAGTTT
Organism: Priestia sp. TRM10; assembly: GCF_057808375.1. Taxonomy (NCBI): domain Bacteria; kingdom Bacillati; phylum Bacillota; class Bacilli; order Caryophanales; family Bacillaceae; genus Priestia; species Priestia sp. TRM10. The sequence goes on along the minus strand of NZ_JBJZOT010000012.1, from coordinate 6,058 downwards.
AACTGGACGATCAACATCAAGAACACTTCGACGGAGTCAATTGAGTTCCAGGACATTGGGTTTCCGCTTCTCATGAACGCCTGGTGGAACGGGGGTGATCAGGCCGGCATCTACGAACAAAACGTCGGCCGCCACTCGTTTGTTGCCGAGGACGGTTCCTACATCTACTGGCAGAGGCCCAATGGTGCCGGTCCGTATTTGGTCATGATTCCTAAGGACGGTACCTCCCTCGAGTTTAAGAACAAGGCTCGGACTGGGGAGGGGCCATTCGGAGAGAAAGATCCTTCATGGGAAGGACTAGTCGAGTACTTCATTCATTCCAAAAACGTCGCGCCTACACGTGCGGACCAGAACAAGGCGAGCACATACCTACCACCAACGTCATTAACCCTTCCTGGCGGCGGAGAAAAAACGTATGGTTTCACATTCCGTTGGGCAGAGAGCTATGCCGATCTACGGGACGTCCTGTATGACGCTGGTGTTGTTGATGCTGCCTCCTTGCCGGGTATGATCATCCCGAATGACCAGAAGGCGACCCTCGCAGTACGAGCAAAGGACGGAATTAACAAGGTGGTTGGTGAAAATGATAAGAAAGTCACAGTCACAGCGAAAGGTGAGAAGAATGGTTATCATATCTACGAGCTCAAGTTTGCTACGCTGGGTGTTAACTACGTCACCGTAGATTACGGCAGGGATAAGAAGTCCGTCTTGCAGTATTATTCGACGAAGCCAATCGAGGAACTGATCGAAGCAAATACGCAATTCATCGTCGACAACCAGCAGGCTAAGAACACCGGACGCGGGTACGAGGGGGCATTCTTGCAATGGGATATGGCTCAGAAGAAACTAGTGACGCGCCAGAATTATCCGAAGGTCTCATTCCTGAACTGGATGACTGGTGGTTCTGATGATCTCGGCTTATCGCCTGCGGTATTCCTTTCTGAGAAGAATGTCGGAAAGCCTGACCAAAAACAGATTGACTCGCTCGATTATTATCTGGAGCACTTTATCTGGGGGTACATGCAGACGCAGACAGATGCATCAGGAAATCGTACGTATAGGCTCTACCATTGGTATGACGGTACAGACGGATCTGCACCCGGTACGAACGATGGTAAAGCGACATGGCGGGTCATGAACTACCCGCATGTGTGGAATACATACTATAACATGTATCAGATTGCAACGAGGTACCCTCAAATCAAGACGGATCTGAGCGCCGATGAGTATCTTTTGAGAGCATATAACACGATGAGGGCGTACTTCCAGCATCCGAATGTGGGCACGCTCGATGATGCGTCGCGTGAAATGGGTTCGATGGGTGAGATGACAATGCCAGACATTGTCGATGCACTTAATAAGGAGGGACACGCTGCAAAGGCTGACGAACTCGAGTCCTACATCAAGGCAAAGGGCGAGAAGATGCTTTCACGCAAGTACCCATTTGCCTCTGAGATGAGCATCGACACCACAGCGTTCGAGGCGGTGTATACTCTTGCCAAGAGATACGGCGACAACGCCATGGTGAATAAGGTCACACAGGCTTCGATGGCTTCTCGTGGTATGCAGCCGTTGTGGTATTTCTATGGTTCGGATAACCGGCATATGGGTGAGTCATGGTGGAACTTGGGCTACGAAACCCAGCTTGGCGCGTGGCAGCAACAGGACTTCTTGTACAACTATGAGGTCACGGATAACAATGAGTTTGACGAGATCATGCGTTCCACGTACGGCGCCTATGTTGCGGGATGGGCAAATATTAACACTGGCCAAATCAGCAGTGACCCGGCCAATTATGGGGCTGCTTCGTGGATTTATCAAAGCCAGAAAGGTGCCGGTGAAGGTTCTTGGCGCTTCATGCCTATGCTTGATGGTTGGTGGGCCTTCTCCGGTGAATCAGCTCTTGGTTTCTGGGGTGGCTTGAAAACTGCTTCGGTGAATGTAGTAGATGACGGAATTGTAGGTCTATATGCTTATGGTGGTGATGTGAGATTGGAGGGAGGCGCATATACAATCACACCGAAAGATGGTGTACGCACACGCCTTGCACTCTATAACGAGAACAAATTTGCTTTTGAACTCAACAAGGCAAAATATACCAAAGTGGTTGTATCCAACAATCTGACAGATATCCAACTCGACCTTGAGGACGTGGTGAACGGAGAATACTCCCCGGAAGTTAAACTTCGTAACCTACCTGCTGGGGAGTATGATGTTTTTGTGGACAACCAAAAGGTTCAAGAAATAACTGCCGGAGGTAGAGAAACCACGCTAACGATAGAAAAACTGTCTGGCGATGCAGTCATTGAAATCACGTCCTCAACCAATCTTGAATTGCAACGGTTAGATGAAGTATTGGATTACGGGTTAAGCCAAGGGCTGATTCATTCCGACATTTTTAAAAGTTTTAAGGGTAAGGCAACAAGCGCACAAGAGGCATCGAACGATTCTGCCCGCCAGGGAAAGCTTAATGCGCTCATGAATGAAATCAAAGCACATGCCGGCAAAAAGATTGACGAATCATTTGCCTCAAGACTGCTACTCGGCTTGGAATCCATAAATAACTGAATAAATATTTTTATAAGATTCCTATTTAAGAGATGTAACTACTACATGAAAGCTGTTACTTTTTCATTCCAAGCAAGTTGAAAACGTAATTTCTAACAGACTCCTATTGAAGTTTCTGAATTTTAACAGGTAAAGCCAATACCCAAGGATAGAATACATTTATATTTTTGAAAGCTTTTCTTTTATTAACTAAATTAATGACGGATATTTGCAACCCGGAAGATTTAAAGTTTTTGGATTAAGTAAACAGTTTAACTTATTAAAATATCGATTTATTTCTTTTTTCTATTTAAGGATTCACATTACAAATCTAAATTTTAGATAATATCTGCAGATACTGATTAATGACTAAAATCCTTATTTTTTAGATATGAAGTAATACTTTATTTCAGAGCCTTTCTTTAATGATAGGCTCTTATCAAGAAACTGATTTAAGTTCTTCCGTCAAACGTAAAAAAGTTTCTTTATCTTTACTTTTTAATGATTGGTCAATTTCCTCAAGAATCTTAATTTTTTTGAAATCCTTCATGACTTGATTCAAAAAAAATTCAGCCACTACCTCGTCATGTATATTTATTTCAATTTGGTTCATTTCATTAGACACATTATTTTCCACCAATCGTCAACCCCTTTATCTTTTCTCTTTTGTAAAAAGTATTTCCCTTTTACACTCTTTTAATACGAGATTGATAGATAAAATTTTTAATGTCATATAGCCTTAAGGCTATAGACAAAGGCTTGAGCTTTTTTAAATGATAAGCATACCTATAACAAAGACCGCCCAGTATGCATTAGTGTATAAGGCGGTCTTAAGTATATTTATGATATATAACTATTCGTTTTTTCATGACAATATTCTACCTTCATTTAAATGTCAAAGAAATCATCAACTTTTGCATCTTTATTTACTTTTCTAATGGCTGACATAATCCTCTTAACTGTGGACATATTAGGTTCTCGTTTACCTGTGCAAATTTGATTCATAGCAGTACGCGAGATATTTGAATTCTTCGCTAACCATGCTTGACTTCTTCCTTCTTTCGTTAACCATTTGTTTAGTTTTGTTTTTTTGACTCCCATCCCTTACACCTCTACATTATGGTTTTATGGCTTCATTTATGTCCATTTAGTTAAGTTTTTATACACAAAGAGTTAACTAAATTTAACCTTTTTTATAAGACAAGATAAGTTGAACAAGCCATACAACATACACTCCACTATACCAACTTACGAGGAGGTTCATATGATTACAGTCCTAGGAACAAGCCTGGTGTTATTTACGGTGATTTATGCAGAGAGAAAGGGATGGGTCGATAAAGAAAAGGTAAGAGTCATCATGCAGGTTGGAATGAATATGGGTATCTTGGGGAGCTTGCTCTATTTTTTGTATACATTGTCCTCTTTCCTTCCCTTCTTATGACCAAGGTTCCAACCAGGATAGAAGAGAAAAAGGAATAGGGTCATGACGATAAGAACAGCATTTGGAAGCTTCCCTTTTCAAGGAACTATCTATAAAAGATAAAAAGAAGGAGTGAGAAGAATGTGGGAGCTCATGGCGATTCCCCTTTTAACGGGGGCCACAGCTTTATGGTTGGGAAGGAATACATCCAGTGAGGAACATCATATCGTTCAACAGACCTTTGAGCACTACCATATCCACGTGAGAGACGGAAAAAATAACCGATATCCTCAGCTTGTTCGGGAGTGTAAAAGTACGAAACAAATCAAGCTGATTTATCGCACACATTTAGCTTTAGAAGAAAAAACATTGCGAACGTTACAACAGATTTTATCGGTCACCTTAAATCAAGAAGTGAACGTATCGTTTAAGAAATGGCTGATTATTGAGATTCTCAAACACAAAATGCCTTCCTACGTGTCTTACCAAGACGTCCCCTATCGTAAAGGATGGATGGTCCCATTAGGGAAAAACCACCAAGGATGGCATTTTCATCATTTTGATTATACGCCGCATACCACCATTTCGGGAACGACTCGTTTTGGGAAAACAGTCATGATGAAAGTGATGATGACGTACCTTATTGAACACCATCCCCGAGATGCTCAATTCATGATCATCGATTTAAAGGGTGGATTAGAGTTTGACCGGTATAAGAACCTTCAACAAGTCAAACGTATAGCCAGTGATCCCATAGAGGCCTTATACGCCTTGAAACAGGTACAGAAAGACATGAAGGAACGAATGGCCCTTTTTAAGCGTCAAGGATGGTCCAATATTGTGGACACTCCCCTCTCTCAACGTCTGTTTGTGTTGATTGATGAAGCCGCACAACTGACACCTGAAAAATTTATGGAGAAAGAAGAAAAGAAGACGTTAGCCCAGTGTCAATCGATCCTCAGTGAAATAGCACGTCTAGGAGGCGCTCTGGGCGTTCGATTGGTGTATGGAACCCAATACCCTACCTCCAATGTATTGAATGGCTCAATCAAGCAAAATGCGGATTTAAAGGTGAGTTTTCGGCTGGGAAGTGATTATGCATCTAAGGTAGCCCTTGATGCTTATGGAGCCGAAACCTTACCTTCAGATATCAAAGGACGTGCGTTGATTAAAACGCATGAAGTGAAAGAAGTGCAAGTCCCCTACCTTACTCATGATGAGATATGGAAACGAATTGGAGGGTATGAAATTGCAAAACAAACAGTTGTGTCAAACGAGACAGGAGAAGATTATGTACGCCTTGGATAAGTTGGAGTGTATGAGTCGGTCTCAATTGCAGTCCCTCTTTCAGTTGAAGAGTGTCCGCAATGCCAATCGTGTTCTCTATAATATGAGTCCATTTTTAAATAGCAAGCGTCTTCATGAAAACATCTATTATTTGTCTAAGAAAGGTCGTCAACACATTGGATCGGAGAAAAGCAAACCCCATTTAACACAGTTAGAACATAAAGTGAGGCGAAATGATATTTACTTGTATTATGGGTGTCCAAAGGATTGGAAAATAGAACGCCCAAACGAATGGAGGATCCAGGGAGAAATGTATAAGATCATTAGTGATGCTCGCTTTTCCCTTCACGGTGTCATTTGTTTTGTGGAAGTGGATCTCAAACAGAAGATGCTCGAAAACAAGAAGAAAATTAGGTTATATCGTTCCCTCTTTCAAGCCCTAGGAGAACAGCAAGCTCTACTCAGCTTCTATACGACAACACAAGTGAGAAAAGAAAGGATTCTAAGCTGGTGTCAGGAATATAAAGTCAATGCGGAAGTTTTAACGACAGAGGATTTTGAAAATTATTTTTAATAAACTTACAAATGGTATACATTTTAATATGGACAAATTGAAACCAGGGAGCCCTTATGGAGAACTATTTATCTTTTAGAATCATGTTCTAAAAGATAATATTTAAACAAAAAAATAATGACTCATTTAAGAGAAATCTATAAAAATAGGTCGAATATACATTGTGCACATTGGTAGAGTTTGCTATAATAACAGCAATTAGACAGTTCGGAATAGAAAAAAGGTTCAAG
>NZ_JBJZOT010000011.1:0-444680 GCF_057808375.1 Priestia sp. TRM10 | reverse complement strand
GGATCAAACTCTCCATAGAAAGTTTGGTTTCATCTTTCGATGTCCATAGCTTTTTGTTTCTTATAAGAAACGTTGTTTTAAAAATAAAATAGAATTAACGTTGACGTATTTTGTTCAGTTTTCAAAGGTCAATCATTTCGTTTGTCGTTAACAGCGACTTTTATATCTTATCACTTCTACCGAAGTGTGTCAACAACTTTTTTTAAAATGTTTTTTTAACTTTTTTCTGTTTTGTGCTACCGTAGCAGCGACAAGTAATAATTTATCACGTATTAAATTGTTTTGCAATAGGTTTTTTAATTTTTTTTCAAAAAACTTAAGAACCTTAGTACATATGGAGTTTTAACTTTTTTCTGCTTAACATATCCTATCATTATTTAGAAGAAATGAAAATGTTTATTAATAGTTTTTATTTCAATTATAAAAAGGTGCTATAATCTACAACGTACCTATTCACTACTTCACATACTTTCCTCTCTATAGAAGAAAAGTACATTGTAGCCAAGAAAATTATTGAATGAAAGAGGTGTTTACATGCAGCGTGGCCGCACTTTAGTTTTAGCAGAAATAAGTATCATGACTGCCCTTGCCTTCCTATTAGACCTTGTTGCTCAATTTTTCTCTCTTCCTCAGGGGGGTGCAATTTCCATTTCAATGGTCCCTGTTCTTATCGTTGCTTTTCGTCATGGTATAAAGGGAGGCCTTGCTTCTGGGTTTTTATTAGGTCTTCTACAAGTTATAGTAGGACCAAGTCAAATTTACACACCTGTACAAGGTCTTATTGATTATCTCATTGCCTTTACAGTTATCGGATTTGCAGGATTAACTCGAAAAGGAATTATTTCTTCTCTAACAAACAATCATGCGGGAAAAGTAATTTTGTACGTTGTTTTAGGATCTTTTGTGGGCAGTTTTTTACGTTATCTTGCGCACTGCGTATCAGGTTATTTCTTTTTTGCTGCTTATGCTCCAAAAGATGTTCCGCTTTTATGGTATACGATCGTTTATAACAGCACATATATGATACCAGCTTTTGTGTTAAGCACGATTGTAACATGCCTGATTTTAATTTCTTCTAAAAGACTGTTTATCTAATGAGCATAAACTAGTAAATCTCTACATACTTTCATAGTAAAGATGCTAGAGAGGAGTTTACGCTCATGTTAATTCAGTTAGGAATGTGGCTATCTTTCCTAATGGCCATCTCCCTTATTTGTTTTGCTTACTTTGAAGGAATCAAAATAGGAGATAGGACAGAAAAAGTAGAAGGCAGCCACTTTATATTAAGTTCTGTATTTGGCCTCATTTTTTGCTTATTTTTCTTTCATTTTCAGGACATGCTTTAAAGCCTCTCGCCAAGCGGAAGGCTTTTTTGTCTTTCTTTTCTTCTTGTCCTCTTTGTACTACCTCCCTCTTACAGTGCATATATCTTATAGACATAAAGTATTGAGTTCTAGCCAGTGATCTTCCTTCTTTTAACCTTATAACATAACGAAAGCGAGGTAAGAACATGTATTACGAAACGATATTAAAGCTTGGAATATCGGCTGTGCTAGGGTTGATTATTGGTCTTGAAAGAGAACTAAAGCGAAAACCTGTTGGATTAAAGACTTCACTTGTAATGTCCATTGTAAGCTGTATTTTAACTATCGTTTCTATCGAATCTGCCTATTTATTTGAGAAAGCAAGCAACATTACAATGGATCCTTTGCGACTTGCTGCTCAAATTGTATCTGGTATAGGATTCCTTGGAGCAGGGGTGATTCTGAGAAGAGAAAATGATAGTATTTCAGGCTTAACGACGGCCGCACTTATATGGGGGGCTGCTGGAATTGGCATTACGGTTGGAGCTGGCTTTTATACAGAAGCTGTGATTGCCGTTATTCTTCTTATGATCAGCGTTGAATTTATCCCTTTTCTTACTAAATTGATTGGCCCTAAGCAGTTTAAAGAGAAAGAGATTCGACTGGAGCTAACCGTCTCTAGAGATGTTCATTTAACAACTCTTATCTCTGAAATCAAAAATCTAAATTTAAGGGTAAAACACGTTCGGGTAAAAGACCTGGATGATTTTGTCGTTATTCAGCTAAAAATCTTGGCCTATGAAAAACGGTTCACAACAGATGTTTATTATGATATTCAAAAAGTTGCCGGGATTAAGCAAATCGATATTCAAAGCCTTTCTTAAATAAAAAGTACGAGTTGAGGTTACTATAGCAATCTCTACTCGCACTTTTTAATCTTTTTTATATTTATCATATAACGCTTGCCAAAAAAGTTGTTGATGATGAGCATCTTTCATTTCTTCTTGCAAAGAACGATGAAGAAGCTTCTTTTTTTCTTCAGCCTGTTTTTCATGTTCATGTATAAAAGAACGTATCTCATTTAAGAAGTCCACATACTGTTCATAGCTTTCACCATAACGTGCTGAAAGTTCATCACGTATCTTTTTAGCTAACAGCGGACTTCCTCCCCCTGTTGAGACCGAAATGGTTAAATCGCCGCGTGTGAACTGAGCTGGCACAGTATAACTCCCCTTATCCCCCTTGTGCGCTACGTTAACAAGCTGATTTGGTAAAGCAGCTTTTAATAGTTTTTCATTATCCTCTGTGTTGTTTGTTGCTAATATAACAAGAAATGCCGAGGGAACGTCAAGCTCATTTGCTTCTCGCTTTTCCCAATGCACTTCGCCTTTTTCCTCCCACTTCTTGATTTCATCCGTAGCTTCAGGAGAAATAACTGTAACATTTGCTCCTTCTTTTAAAAGATGTCTAATTTTCCTTGTCGCAACATTACCTCCACCAACAACGAGAGCTTTTTTATTTCTTACATTCAATGTGACAGTGTACATAATCCTTCTCCATTAAACATTAAGTTTCCCTTTTGAGTTTTCCACTTTTCAATTCTCTCAGCAAGAATGTCTTCTAAAATAGTATGATAGCCTAAAAATGAACACAGAAAAATGTTCGAAGAGTCAACAAGTAGCTGACTTACATCTGCTGCAATTTGTCTCATGAGTAACCCAGTGAAAAGAATATACGGAACAATATAAACTTGCTTATTTCCTGTAAGCCCACGAAGCCCCTGTTCAAAAGTAGGTTCTGCTGCAGCAAGAAAGCATGTATCCACTTTTAAGAACCCGCCTCGTCGTTCTAACATAAGGGCAATTTCATTTAAATCACGTTTCACATCTGGATCACTGCTTCCTCTACCAACGAGTAAAACTGTTGCATCTTTATCAATCATACTGTTGGCTTCACGTATACGGTCCATTAATACATCAACAAGTTTGTCATGAACCCCAAAAGGAGTTCCATAAACAACTTCAATTTCTGGATGTGCTTCAGCTAAGGAAAGCAATATTTCTGGTATATCTTTTTTTGCATGCCCTGCTGTTAAAAGAAGAATTGGGACAGCTACAATTTTTGTTGCCCCCTGCTTTATACATCGAGCGAAAGCTTCTTCAATAGTTGGTTCAGCAAGTTCTAAAAAACACGCTTCTTGAATAGGAACGTTTACTTTCTCTTTACAACGTTCAATAAATTGCAAGGCTCCGATCTGTCCATCTCTAATCCGCGTCCCGTGACAAATATACAATACAGCTTCCACTTTGATCCCTCACTTTAGAAAACTTGTTCAACATATTGCTGCGTATTTTCCTCAAACCAACTTAATTTGTCTTTTAGCACAACAACCTCTCCAACAATGACCATACTTGGATTCTTCACTTTTTCTCTATGAGCTATATCAATAATCGTATCAAGTGTACCTACTACAGTTTTTTGCTCAGTATACGTTCCCCAGTGAATCAATGCAACGGGTGTGTCAGGACTCTTGCCGTGTTGAATAAGCTGTTCGCAAATATATGATAGATTCTTAATGCCCATATAAATGGCTAATGTGTCAATTCCTTTAGCTAGAGCTTCCCATTTCACATGTTCATCTTCCTGTTTGCGATGACCTGTCACAAAAGCAAAGCTTCCACTGTATTCACGATGCGTAACAGGGATACCCGCATAAGCAGCTGCTGCAATACCTGAGGTGATGCCTGGAACAATTTCAAAAGAGATACCGTTTTGAACAAGAATTTCAGCTTCCTCACCACCACGCCCGAACACAAATGGATCTCCACCTTTTAAACGAACAACCGTTTTTCCTTCTTTAGCATGTTTTACAAGAGCATTATTGATTGCTTCTTGTTGAAGGATATGAGCATTTGGAGATTTGCCACAGTAGATAAGATCAGCACCTTTTTTGGCATATGTTAATAGATGTTTATTAACAAGACGATCATATAAAATGACGTCAGCCCCTCCAATACAGCGGATTCCTTTTAAAGTTATAAGCTCCGGATCTCCTGGTCCTGCTCCAACTAAATAAACCTTTCCAATGTTCACGTACATCTTCCTCTCCAAGTTGTCAGTTTATACACTCTATTCTTAACTTTATATTATTAATGTACCAACATATCTCTAAAATTTGAACCGTCATTTGGAGATGCTTTGGATAAGCTATCTTTAAGAATAAGGCTCATAGCATTCACTATGAGCCTCAAACTAAGAGCCTTACATGACTCTCTTTTATAGAAAACTCCTAGATGAAGTTTTCATTTTTTAAATATGCGACAATTTGATCTACACATTCTTCTACACTATACTGATCAGAATGAACTGTGATCTCAGGGTTCTCTGGAGCCTCATATGGAGAACTAATTCCTGTAAAATCTTTAATTTCCCCAGCACGAGCTTTTTGATAAAGTCCTTTTGGATCACGACGCTCACATTCTTCTAGATTACAGTCAATATAAACCTCAACAAATTCATTTTCTTCTACAATTTCTCTTACTTGTTTTCGATCCTCAATAAAAGGAGAAATAAAAGCTGTTAGCACAACTTGACCACTATCTACAAAAAGCTTTGAAACTTCTCCAATACGACGGATATTTTCCGTACGATCTTCTGCAGAGAAACCGAGGTTTTTATTTAACCCAAAACGAATATTATCTCCGTCTAGCACATACTCATTGATGCCCTCTTGAAACAGGCGATGCGCAACGGCATTTGCAATTGTTGATTTTCCAGAACCCGACAGCCCAGTGAACCATAGAATAAAGCTATGATGTCCGCTTTTTTTACGGCGATCTTGTTTCGTTACGCCACTTTCATGCCATGTAATATTTGTTGACTCACCCATTGCTTTTCCCCCTTATGATTGAACAGTCTGCTGTTTCATTCCTTTAATAAGTACTTCAACGACTTCGCGACGGCTAAATGTGCTTGGTGGTACTTCTCCATTACGAAGCATTTCACGCACTTTTGTACCTGATAAAATCATACGATCTTCTTTACCATGTGGACACGTTTTTGTCGAAGCCATTCCTTCACACTTTTTGCAATAGAAGCTATGTTCAAAGAATAGAGGGGTAATGCCTAACTCTTCACTTGTGAAATTACGGAAAATTAATTGTGCATCATATGTTCCATAATAATCACCGACTCCCGCATGGTCACGTCCAACAATAAAATGCGTGCAGCCATAGTTTTTACGAACCATCGCATGGAAAATTGCTTCACGAGGACCAGCATAACGCATTGCCGCTGGGAACACAGCTAAGAATACGCGATCTTTTGGATAATAGTTTTTCAGCAGAACTTCATAGCTTTCCATACGGATGTCTGCTGGAATATCGTCCGATTTCGTCTCTCCAACTAACGGATTTAAAAAGAGACCATCAACAATTTCTAGAGCTGTTTTTTGAATATATTCATGAGCACGGTGCACAGGGTTACGCGTTTGGAACCCAACTACCTTTTCCCATCCAAGCTCTTCAAACTTAGCGCGCGTATCTTTTGGATCTAAATGATAGCCAGCGAATTTTTTCTCTTCACGACGTACAAGGGTAATTTTCCCTGCTATATACACATCCGGACGTTCTAGCATTTTTTTCACACCTGGGTGAGCTGCTTCAGTCGTACGATAAACTTTTTCAGCTTCAACTTCTTTATTTGGCTTATAAGCTTCTTCAAAATGAAGCACTCCATAGACAACACCATTTTTAGTCAACTTAACATCTTCACCAGCTTGAAGCGTTTCAGCTACCTTTTCTTCAACAGGTAATGTAACTGGAATACTCCATACTGTGCCATCAGCTAATTTCATATTGTGGACAACATTCTCATAATCTTCTTTTCCTAAGAAGCCTTGTAAAGGGCTGTATCCTCCGATTGCAATTAACTCTAAATCACTTAGAGCCATCGGATCTAGCTCAATGCTTTTAGAAATCCCATCATATTTATAGTCTGGATTAAAACGATTAATTAGTGTACCTCCATGTGGCTGACTTGCTGTCATCACAAAAACCTCCCAAGTATTATTGTATATTCAATCTCTTAATTTAAAGAGTTGTTCGTTCCGCTGACGTTACTTTTAGTTTTTTTTTGCTTGAATTTTGCGCAAGACTTACAGTGCCAAGCGTAGCTAAGCAGCAGATGATGATAACAAAAAATGAGTACCAATCATCTTGAATTGTTAGCTTAACTAGGCCGTAGGAAATCATTAAGGAAAAGATAGGTGACACAACCCAAACTTTAACCATTTGAAACACGATACTTTTCTGCCAGATTCCAGCTCCTTGTTTTGCAGTTCCTACCCCTATGATAGAAGAGGTCGTCACTTGCGTGAGAGGGATAGGCAATCCAAATAGAGAGGCTATAAAAACAAGACCTCCTCCTGTTAGAGAAATCATAATTCCTTCTCCTTTAGAAAGAGCCGTTATTTTCTTACCGTTTGTTTCAAGCACTCTTCCACCTAACAAAAGAGCTCCAAGAGCAATAAAAACTCCCCCGACAATTACACCGAAAGAAGGGCTGATAACACCGGCACCAACAAGGGGCCCAACGGCATTTGCAACATTGTTCATTCCCGCTGAAAAAGCTTCAAAGCATCCTGCAACAAGAAGAAAGGCAACTAAATATTTTTCTCTCCCTTTCTTTTCTCCAAACCTTTCTCTTCTTTTTCGAGTCATAATCCACTTGCGAATAATGTACGTAATAAAGAAAGAGAATACTGGAACAATAACCCAAAAGAAAACAATTTTTAAAATAGAGTTCATATACAAAGCTTGATAAGCAACCCCAACCCCTATTACTGCTCCAACTGTCACTTCGCTTGTTGAAAGTGGGATACCCATTAAGTTTGCAAAAAACAGAGTACTTGTTGCTGCTAATAAAATAATGACTGCGATTTTAACACTCGCAATATCCTCTGGAATAATGCCACTACCTATTGTTTTCACAACTTCTGTTCCAAAATATGAACCAAGTAAAATAAAGAGGCTACATATAAGAAGAGCTTTTCTTTTCGTTTTTATAGCTCCAGAACCATATGCAACCCCCATTGTTGCAGCAGCACCACTTGCCCCAATATTCATGGCAAAAAAGAGTGCGATAATAATGGCTATCGTTGTAAACATGGTCAATCAACTACCTTTTATTAAGACTCGTGCAGCCCACATTCTACTTTTTGATTTCCTGACCAGCGACCAGATCGTAAATCATCCATGTTATATGCTGGAGCTGTACATGGTGCACATCCAATACTTGGATATCCTTTATCATGAAGCTCGTTGTATGGAAGATCATGTTTGTATACATAGCGCCAAATCTCTTTCCAAGTCCAGTGAATAAGCGGGCATACTTTAATTTTGTTAAAACGGTTATCTTTATTAATGAAATTTGTATTTTTTCTTGTTTCAGATTGATCTCTTCTTAATCCTGAAATCCAAGCATCTACTTCACTTAATGTTTGTTCAAGCGGTAAAATTTTTCGAATATAGCAACATTGATTTGGCTCACGTTCCCAAAGTTTGTCTCCATACTGTTCTGCTTGTTGTTCAAGATTAAGAGATGGTTTTTTCATCTCAATATTAAGATCTGGGAAACGTTCTTGGATTTTATCAATCACATCGTAAGTCTCTTGAAAATGTACGCCTGTATCTAAAAATACAATGCGTGCTTTTGGATTTACCTTTGCGATGAGATCGATGAGCACTATCCCTTCGATCCCGAAACTACAGGCATACACAATTGAATCTCCGTAATAATCATAAGCCCATTTTAGAGTCGCAAGAGCTCCTTTTGTTTCATCATCATGTGCAAATGTAGGAACCTCATCTGTCCACGTTTCGTATGTTAGCTTTGCCATATTCTCACCTTCCATATAAACATTTAATCCGATAGATAAACACGGTTTTAAACTTAAAAGAAGATAGAACGTTCTAAACGTTCTATTATTTCAAACGAATTTTTTCGACTTTATCAATACCAACAACTTTTCCATCTTGGATAACAAGAGTAACAGAGCCATATTGTATTGATTGAAGAAGTTCTTCTGTTTTTCGCAAAGCTTCTTTATGATTAGAACTATCCCCCATATTGACTCCTCCTCTTTTCTTCCCAATAATTAAAAACTATATTTCCGATGGTTTAAGTCAGATTAATTTCAATAAAAATTCTACTCTCTTTACAAAAAAGAAGAGCATATCTTAATAAATACACCTTTATATTATGCTGAAAAATGAGGATGTTGAAGAAATTTTAGCACAATTAACTAGTTTGTCAACCTTCAATTCCGACTATTTTTATCGACTAAGTCATTTATCTGAAATTATAACACATTCCCTTTTAAATTGTTATAATTTTTTCATTATTTATTATATTTTTTTGTATCATCTCTTTCTTTCATTAAAAAATATTATATACTTCATGTTTAATGGGTCAATTTTGTCATATCTTCTAACATTTTTTCTGATTTTGTTATCTTCACTAACAACTTTTCCGAATAATAGATTGATGATGTGTTAACATCTACAAGAATAATTTATCTCTTTTTTCTTCATTTAAAGAAGAAACAGATTTACTATAAATTTAAAAGAAGTAAGACGTAATAAGATTTTAAATCTTTGAAATTTTACTATTATTCAATACAGTAAAGAATAGTATTGCTTTCTGTTTCCCTTCCCCTATATAATATTATTTATGTTAGAAAAGTTCACATACATCTAAAGTTGTAAATCATTTTTGTTTCATAAGGGGGAATTATTAATGGATTTATTGAATGATGTAGTTCTTAAGATAAATGATGTGTTTTGGACCTATATTCTTATTGCTTTACTACTTGTATTAGGACTATATTTTACGCTTCGTTCAAGATTTCTGCAGTTTCGTTTATTAAAAGAAATGTTTAGATTGCTGACAGAAAAGCCTGCTTCAAAAGAAAAAGGCAGCATTTCAGCATTCCAAGCTTTTTGTATTAGTATGGCTGCTCGTGTTGGAACAGGAAACATTGCCGGAATTGCTCTTGCTATTTCAATTGGAGGACCTGGTGCAATCTTTTGGATGTGGATTGTAGCGCTTGTTGGTTCTGCCTCAGGTTTTGTTGAAAGCACATTAGCTCAAATTTACAAAGTTCCGGATAAAGGGACGTTCCGCGGCGGACCTGCTTACTATATGGAAAAAGGGTTAAAACAACGCTGGCTTGGTGTTTTATTCGCTGTTCTGATTACTATTTCATTTGCTTTCGTGTTCGTTGCTGTACAAGCAAATACAATTACACTTGCATTTGAACAGTCTTTTAATACGAATCGACTTGTAGTCGGAATTATCGTTTTGGTTGCTTTTGCTATTATTATCTTTGGTGGTATTCAACGTATCGCAAAAATGTCAGAATACATTGTAGTTGTTATGGCAGGCCTCTATATCCTCATCGCATTTGGGATTGTTTTAGTGAACATTAACGAAATGCCATCTCTTATTGCTTCAATTGTGAAGCATGCTTTTGGATTTGAACAATTTGCAGGTGGAACGCTTGGAGCCGTTTTACTTCAAGGTGTTAAACGTGGTTTATTCTCCAATGAAGCTGGTATGGGTAGTGCGCCGAACGCAGCGGCTACAGCGGATGTTACCCACCCTGCTAAACAAGGTCTTATTCAAGCTTTAGCTGTTCTTATTGACACATTAATTATTTGTTCAAGTACAGCGTTCATCGTACTTTTGACAGATGCATATAAAACACCTGGACTAGATGGTGTTCAAATTACACAAGTAGCATTAGGAGAACATATCGGTGGATGGGCTTCATCTGTTCTAGCTATTATGATTTTCCTTTTTGCATTTAGTACGCTAATCGGTAACTATTATTATGGTGAAACAAACGTTGAATTCATTAAAACAAATAAAACCATCATTTTCGTTTACCGTATACTTGTTCTTGCAATGATCCTATTTGGAGCTGTTGCAAAAGTAGACTTAGTTTGGAATTTAGCTGATTTGTTCATGGGTCTTATGGCTTTCACAAACTTAATTGCGATTGCGTTCCTAGCAAAAACAGCATTTAGAGCTCTTAAAGATTATACAGATCAACGTAAACAAGGAAAAGATCCCGTCTTTTACAAAGACTCTCTTCACAATATTGGAGAGCTTGATGGATGGGAAGAAAGACCAAAAGAAGCAAAAAAACAAACAGTATAAGTTAGAAAAGCGCACCTATAATGATAGGCGCGCTTTTTTCATACCTTCTTTAGAAATGGGAACACTATGTTCTAAAGGAGGAAATTGCACATGTTTGATAGCTTTCTATTCCGCTTCTTCCGTCGCTCTGTTTTATATCGACTTATTGTTATCATTCTACTGCTTTGCGTTATTTTTGGCGGAGTTATTCATTTTCTTGAAGAAGAAACCTTTCCAACCGTTTTTGACGGAATATGGTGGTCAATTGTCACGATATCTACCATTGGGTTCGGAGACTATGTTCCTCATACAGTAATGGGACGTATTTTAGCTATGTTACTTATTTTAATTGGCACAGGGTTTATAACGAATTATTTTGTAACGATTGCTAGAATGGCAGTTTCTAGAGAGAATGCTTATGTTGATGGAAGTCTCCCTTATAGAGGTAGTGATCATATTGTTGTTGTTGGATGGAATGAGCGTACAAAACAGCTTCTAGAGCTTTTTGCCCAATCTCATCTTGCTAAACATATTGTATTAATTGACGAAACACTAGAAGAACGTCCTATGCTTTCTGCATACGTTCATTTTGTAAAAGGAAATCCGACACATGAGAATACACTTATAAAAGCAAATATTGCTGAAGCTCGGGAAGTGATGATTACAGCTAATCAACACAAAGCTGAAAACGAGGCAGATATGCAGGCTATTTTGACTATCTTAGCTGTTAAGGGACAAGATCGTCATATTCCTATCACAGCAGAAATTCTTTCTTCTCTACACGTCAAAAGTGCTGAACATGCTGGAGCAGGTAAAATAGTCGAAACAAATAAAATGATTAGTCAGCATATGTACGAGCAGCTATTTTTAAAAGAAGGCTTTGTTAGAAAGTAAGCTAACAAAGCCTCTTCAAATTCAATATAAAAGGCGCTGCTCTGCTTCTTTTAGGAGTTCCTGACCTAGCGGGATATATTCTTTTGGAAAAGAAGCATCAGGATCTTGCGGCTCTTGAAATTGATCAAATGAGCTCTTCACATTGCCAACATGAACTTGATCATCTAAACCAATTTGATATTTATGAGAAAGCAAAAAAGGTGTCCTGAAACGCACTGTTGCTCCAGGGGCATCAAGCTGACCATCCACAGCTTGAAATGGGAGACGAAGAAACTGATACCCTACTTTATCATCTATCTTATAGTCAAATGACCCTTGATTATACTCCCATCCTCCCCCAATTGTATATCCTAAAGAACCTAAAGTTTCTTCTAAATCATGTAACTTAAACACTCTTCCCTCAAGGTTTGACTGTAATTCAATCATAGTAAGCACCCCTTTTCTATGTTAACGTCTCCAATACTATGCTTTTTATCCTTTTGTATCGTTACAAAAAAACAGTCATAGCCTAAGGCTATGACTGTTTTTCCATTTATGATTTTAAACGTTTTTCAAGCTCTGCTTTCTTTTCTTCAAATCCTGGTTTTCCAAGAAGTGCAAACATATTTACTTTGTATGCTTCTACACCTGGTTGATCAAATGGGTTAACACCTAAAAGGTAGCCACTTACTGCGCAAGCTTTTTCAAAGAAGTAAGCAATATAACCGAATGTATAAGCATCAAGAGCTGGTGCTGTTACAAGTAAGTTCGGAACTCCTCCGTCTGTATGAGCAAGCATTGTTCCTTCAAGTGCTTTGTTATTAACAAAATCAACTGTTTCACCAGCCAGATAGTTTAAGCCATCTAAATCAGCCGCATCTTCTTCAATTGTTAACTCGTGACGAGGATTCTCAACACGAATTACGGTTTCAAAAATATCACGACGACCTTCTTGAACATATTGTCCTAAAGAATGTAGGTCTGTTGAGAAGTTTGCTGAAGATGGATAAATTCCTTTTTGGTCTTTTCCTTCACTTTCTCCAAACAGTTGTTTCCACCACTCGGCAAAGTATTGAAGAGCTGGCTCATAGTTAATTAACATTTCAATTGTCTTACCTTTGTTATAAAGAAGGTTACGAACTGCTGCATATTGGTATGCTGCATTTTCTTCTAGGTTAGGCTTTGCAAAGTCTTCACTTGCAGCCTCTGCACCTTTCATCATGTCAGAAATGTTCGCCCCACTCACAGCAATTGGAAGAAGTCCAACTGCAGTTAAAACAGAATAACGACCACCAACATCATCCGGAATTACGAATGTTTCGTATTTCTCTTCATCAGCAAGCGTTTTTAAAGCTCCACGCGCTTTATCTGTTGTAGCATAAATACGACCACGTGCTTCTTCTTTTCCATATTTCTCTTCAAGAAGCTTACGGAAAATACGGAACGCAATCGCAGGTTCTGTTGTTGTTCCAGACTTAGAAATAACATTGATTGAGAAGTCTTTTCCATCAAGAAGATCCATTAAGTCTTTCATATATGTAGAGCTAATGTTATTTCCAACGAAAATCACTTGTGGCGTTTGACGTTTCTCTTTCGGTAATACGTTATAGAAAGAGTGTTGAAGCATTTCAATCGCTGCTCTTGCACCTAAATATGAACCACCAATTCCAATTACTAATAAAACGTCTGAATCACTTTTAATTTTTTCAGCACTTTTCTCAATGCGAGCAAACTCTTCCTTATCATATTCTTTCGGAAGATTTACCCATCCTAAGAAATCGCTTCCTGCTCCTGTTTTATCATGGATAGCATGATGTGCTGCTTTTACAGCATCACTTAAGTATGTAATTTCATGCTCTTTGAAAAAAGTAAGTGCATTTGAGTAATCAAAACGAACATGTGTCATAGATATGTTCCTCCATAAATTTTATTCTCTTTCTCTCACTTTATCGAAACCGCTCATGGAATTCAAGCAATGTTTCTCCATATTAGTACTTTCTTTTCAAAAATATTGCATAAATCCTGCATAGAAAGGTTTGAGCAGGACTAAAGAAGGAAAATCACTTAATAGAAGTGACTCACTCTATACTTAACTCAAACTCTTCCATTGCTTTATTCAACCGCACGTATTCCCTTGAATCGAAAGGGCGTAACGGGTGCTTATTCATTGTCTCTCCATACTGCTCCACTAATTTTTCTACTGTTTCCTGATCTAAGTATTCTTTCTTTGTAGCGGCATTGAACAAAAAAGCACTTGTAAACATCATGATAAAAATAGTGGAACTTACAATGATTTGTTTCTTATACATACTAAACATCACCTCATAGTTAGGATGAGATGATTTTTTTATTTCTATTCAATGTAATGGAATTCTTTAAGAAAAAAAGTGAAGACTAAAAAAGCATTCTATACCCCAAAAAAGACCTTAAAAATAAAAAAAAATATAATTTTTTTTACTGTAATTTTTCCGACTTTCTATTTATTTAATAGCACAGAAATAGTTGAGCAACAGAGAAGAGTCGTTGGGATGCAAGGCATCTCGAATTATTATATAATCGGTTCTAGAATAAAGTATCCGTCTAAAATTAGTATATTTGAAGGAGGTTTATCATTTGTCATTGCTACACTTACTCGTACTATCGCCTTTCTTATTTGCGATACTTGTACCCTTTCTATATAGATATGTGCGAAAGGTTCATACAGGATGGTTTGTCCTTATTTTACCTCTTGCCTTATTTATATACTTTCTCCAGTTCATTAAACTTACGAGCAGTGGCGAAGAAGTTGTTCGTACATTTAAATGGATTCCAAGCTTAGATATCAACTTCACTCTACATGTTGATGGGCTTGGTCTTTTATTTGCTTTGCTTATTACAGGAATCGGGTCTTTAGTTACTCTTTACTCTATTTATTATCTATCAAAAGATAAAGAGGCATTACATAATTTCTATGTATATCTTCTTCTCTTTATGGGAGCCATGCTTGGAGTCGTGCTTTCTGATAATTTAATTGTTCTTTATACATTCTGGGAGATCACAAGTCTTTCCTCTTTTTTACTTATTGGATATTGGTATAAAAGAGAGAAGTCCCAGTATGGAGCACAAAAATCAATGCTTATTACTGTTTTTGGAGGATTAGCTCTTTTAGGCGGAATTATTCTCTTGTACATGATGACGGGCACATTTAGTATCCGTGAAATTATAGCTAACCTTGATCTCCTAAAAGGAGAAGCTTTGCTTTTACCTGCTCTTATCCTTGTTCTCTTAGGGGCATTCACAAAATCAGCTCAGTTTCCGTTCCATATTTGGTTACCAGATGCGATGGAAGCTCCCACTCCTGTTAGTGCTTACTTGCACTCAGCTACAATGGTGAAAGCAGGAATCTATCTTGTCGCTCGTTTAAGCCCTGTCTTCAGTGACCATGCTGCATGGTTTATTTTGATTTCAACATTTGGAATCTTCACCTTGTTTTGGGGATCCTTTTCTGCTGTAAAACAAACGGACTTAAAAGGAATTTTAGCTTTTTCAACGGTTAGTCAGCTTGGAATGATTATGTCATTACTTGGAGTTGGAAGTGCGTCTTTACATTACGACTACTTAGAAAACAATATTTTTATCGTCGCTGTTACTGCTGCTATTTTCCATCTCATTAACCATGCTACTTTCAAAGGAAGCTTGTTTATGGTTGCAGGAATTGTGGACCATGAGACCGGAACACGCGATATTCGAAAACTTGGTGGTTTAATGGGGATTATGCCTGTTACTTTTACAATTGCTTTAATTGGGTCGTTCTCAATGGCTGGCATTCCTCCGTTTAACGGGTTTTTGAGTAAAGAAATGTTTTTAACTGGGATGGTTAATGTTCTAAAGATGGATATTTACCATATCGAAACATGGGGAATTCTTCTTCCAGTTATTGCATGGATAGCTAGTGTGTTCACCTTTGTATACAGTATGATTTTATTCTTTAGAACGTTTACAGGAAAACTTCAACTTGAGAAGCTAGAGAAAAAACCGCATGAAGCCCCAGTTGGAATGCTTATATCACCAGTTATCTTAGCTTCCTTAGCTGTTATATTTGGTTTTTTCCCAAACATTTTATCTTCTACGCTTATTATACCGGCTATGAAATCGATACTTCCAACGATTGCTCAAAGTGGCCGAGAATTTGATGTAGAAATCAAACATTGGCATGGATTTACACCTGAATTGTTTATGACGATTGGAATCATTGCAATAGGAACAATTCTTTTCCTTACTGTTCGAAAATGGTCCTTTATTTATGAACGTTTTCCTCAAAAACTCGCCCTTAACCATTTTTATGATCAAGGGTTGGTTGGAACAGAACGTGGTTCAGCATGGATTATGAAATCCTTTATGTCTGGCCATATTCGAGATTATCTTGTTTACATTTTTGTATTTCTATCTATTATTTCATTAAGCTCTCTCTTTGTGACAAATGCATTTCATCTTGATGTAACAAATGTTGCCCCAATTGGAGTTTATGAAATAATCCTAAGTCTTCTAGCTGTTGGAGGTGCTGTCGTCACCGTTCTTGCTAGAACACGTATGGTTGCCATCATTGCAGCTGGTGTCGTGGGATATACGATTTCACTATTCTTCGTTATCTTCAGGGCACCTGATT
Source organism: Priestia sp. TRM10 (assembly GCF_057808375.1). Classification (NCBI taxonomy): domain Bacteria; kingdom Bacillati; phylum Bacillota; class Bacilli; order Caryophanales; family Bacillaceae; genus Priestia; species Priestia sp. TRM10. The sequence goes on along the minus strand of NZ_JBJZOT010000011.1, from coordinate 428,657 downwards.
TAGCGCTTACACAGCTTGTTGTAGAAACAATCTCTGTTGCTTTATTTTTACTTTGTTTTTTCCATTTACCAGAAATCACAAAGAAACAAAAGCGGCTCAGATTTCGATTATTAAATTTACTTGTTTCAATCGGAGTAGGATTTGTTGTCACAATGTTTGGTATTGCCTCTCATAGCGAGAAACTATTCCCTTCTATTTCTAAGTATTTTGTGGAGGAAAGCTATAAAGAAGCAGGTGGGAAGAATATTGTGAATGTTATCCTTGTAGACTTCCGTGGATTTGATACATTGTTTGAAATTACAGTACTTGGTATCGCTGCCTTTGGAATCTTTGCGATTGTTAAATTACGTCTAACCAAAAGGAGTGAACGTGAACATGAAGGTAAATGATTTAATTTTAAAAACGGCTACGAACGTTGTGTCGTTCATTATCATCACTTTCTCCATTTATCTGTTTTTCACTGGTCACTACACTCCTGGTGGAGGTTTTATCGGTGGATTAATGGCAAGTGGTGGTTTGTTATTGTTATTACTTGCTTATGATTTAAAAACGATTCAGTCAATTATCCCTTTTGATTTCAAAAAGGTGATTGCTACAGGGCTTTTAATAGCCGTTGCTACTGGAGTCGGTGGATTCTTCTTTGATGTACCTTTTCTTACTCATACATATGGGTATTTTGACCTTCCATTCTTTGGAGAACATACGGCTTTAGCAACAGCAACTCTGTTTGACTTGGGGGTTTATCTTGTTGTTGTGGGAATTACCATGACCATTATTCAAACGATTGGAGAGAGCGAATAATGGAAATATTAATGTCAATTGTATCAGGCATACTCTTCATGTGTGCAACGTATTTAATTTTATCTCGTAGCTTACTACGGGTTATTATTGGAACTGTCCTTTTGAGTCACGGAGCTCATTTAATGATTCTTACAATGGGCGGACTAAAAAAAGGAACAGTTCCCCTGTTAGGTGAAAATGCTTCTTCTTACACAGATCCATTGCCGCAAGCTTTGATTTTAACCGCTATTGTTATTTCTTTTGGAGTTACTGCTCTTTTCTTAGTTCTTGCATACCGCTCATATCAGGAATTAAAGACAGACGATATGAATGATTTAAAGGGGTGTGAGGACGATGAGTAATTATGTAATTTGGCCACTGCTAATTCCTTTGATAACAGGGATTATTCTTATGTTTTTTAGCCAAAATGTTACTGTTGCTCGTACAATTAGCATAGTTTCTTCTCTTGTGTCTACTGGTTTCTCTGTACTTCTTGTACACTTCGTTAAAACACATGGAATTTTAACTCATGAGCTTGGAGGATGGAAACCTCCTTTTGGAATTGTACTTGTAGCTGATATGTTTTCAGCACTACTTGTCCTTACAACAAGTATTGTCAGCTTGTGCTGTATTTTATTTGCTTTTCGTTCTATTGGAATTGAACGAGAAAGATTCTATTTTTACTCTTTTGTTCAATTTATGATTGTAGGTGTCACAGGAGCATTTTTAACTGGAGATATCTTTAACTTATTTGTATTCTTCGAAGTTATGTTAATGTCTTCCTATGTCTTGATCTCATTAGGAGGCACAAAACTCCAACTTCGAGAGTCTCTTAAATATATTCTTGTAAATATTGTTTCTTCAGCCCTTTTTGTTATCGCTGTTGGGTTCCTATACTCTGTAACAGGAACATTAAATATGGCTGATTTATCAGTAAAAGTTGCTGAAGTAGGACAGCCTGGTATCATTACAGCTATTGCTCTTCTCTTATTTGTGGTATTTGCCATAAAAGGAGCACTATTCCCCCTATATTTTTGGCTTCCTGGTTCATACAAAGCACCTCCACCTGTTGTAACAGCTTTATTTGGTGCACTGTTAACTAAAGTTGGTGTTTATGCTATATTCCGAGTGTTTACACTTATTTTCTATCATGATCAAGCATTTACACATACTATTATTGGTTATGTGTCGCTTCTAACGATTGTAGCAGGATGTATTGGGGCTATTGCCTATTGGGATATTGAAAAAATTATTATTTATAACATTATCATTGCAGTCGGTGTTATTGTATATGGAGTTACCTTAACAACAGAAACTGGAATTGCAGGAGCGCTTTACTATTTAATTCATGACATGATCATTAAAGCAGCGCTATTTCTATTAGCAGGAGCAATGATTACTATTACAGGAACAGCTTCAGCCAAAAAAATGGGTGGTCTAATTAAACGTCACCCTTTCCTCGGATGGATGTTCTTTGTAGCTGTAATTTCTCTTGCCGGAATCCCTCCTTTGAGTGGCTTCATTGGAAAGTTCTTATTAGTAGAAGGTGCTGCACAGTCACATAGCTATCTGTTTATGGGTATCCTTTTAATCTCAAGTTTAGTTGTTCTATATTCTGTCATCAAAATCTTCATTCATGCTTTCTGGCGTGAGCCAAAGTTAACAGAGAAAGAAGAGAAAGGAACAACAAAAGGAATGTTACTACCTATTGTCATTCTACTAGCTCTTTCTGTTGGGTTAGGTGTAGGAGCTGAATTTGTTTCTCCTTACATTTTTGAGGCTGCAAAAACGCTAATGGACCCGTCTATTTATATTGACGCGGTTTTAAAGGAGTAGGTGAAATATGTCATTTCAAATCCTTTTAAACGTAATAATTGCTTTATTATGGATGTTCTTTCAAAATGCTTGGAACGGTCTCGCATTTTCTAAAGGCTATCTCGTTGGGATCATTATCTTATTCTGTTTAAGACGTTTTTTCCCTACCCGTTTTTATATTCAAAAACTTGTTGCTATCGTTTATTTGCTTTTATTATTCTTAGTTGAATTACTCAAAGCAAACTATAGTGTGTTAAAAGAAGTCATTCGCCCAACCTTAAAGATTCAACCAGGAATCTTTGCTCTTCCACTTGAAGTAGAAAAAGATTGGGAAATTATGCTCCTTGCTAATATGATTACACTTACCCCTGGAACACTTGTTGTTGATATTTCAGATGATAATTCAGTTTTATACATTCATGCAATGCATATCGATGATGTGCACGAAGCAATCGATGATATAAAGAATTCATTTGAAAAAGCGATTATGGAGGTGAGTCGATGACCCTTGATATTCTCACTACAATAGCTTTAATCATTTTATCACTAGCAACGATAGGACTTCTGTATAGGGTTGTGAAAGGACCCGGTATCTCAGACCGAGTTATGGCTCTTGATGCAATTGGTATTAACCTTATGGCTATTACGGGAATCACATGTATTATAGTTGATACAGATGCATTTTTAGATATTATTCTCCTGATAGGGATACTAGCCTTTATTGGAACAGTTGCTTTTGCTAAGTTTCTTGAGAGAGGAGCCATTATTGATCATGACCGAGACAGCTAAACTTATAGTAGGCATTTTAGTATTATTAGGAAGCCTTCTCTCCCTTATTACAACAATTGGAATGCTGCGCTTTCCTGATACTTATACAAGAGCTCACGCAGCTTCTAAGAGTGCTACACTTGGTATTATGCTCACACTCATTGGAACTGCAGCATACTTCTGGTTTACAAAAGGCTATATAAGCGCAAAAGTAATCCTTGGTATTGTCTTTGTCCTAATGACAACTCCTGTCGCTTCCCATTTGATTACGAGAGCCTCTTACAATAAAGGTGTTGCTCTTTGGAAAGGGAGCGTTAGGGATGACCTTAAAGAAAAATATAAAAAACAGAAGCAAGAACAATAAAAAAACGATCCACACACGTGTGGATCGTTTTTTTATTATAAAGAAGCACGTAAAATAGCTAATACATCTTCTTTGTTTAGTACTTTAAATTTACCAAATTCTCCGTTCGCCATCGCTCTATCTGCCATGAGCTCTAGTTTAGAATCATCAATATCATAATCAGCTAAACGAGTTGGTGCCCCAAGGCTTGTCCAGAATTCACGTAGCTTCTCGATTCCTTCAAGAGCCACTTCTCGATCAGATTTACCCTCTTCTTCAACTTGGAATACGCGAGTTGCAATCTGTTTGAAGCGATCCACATTTTGATCAAGCGTATGCTTCATCCAGTTCGGGAACAGAATGGCAAGACCTCCTGCATGAGGAATATCATATACAGCTGAAACAGCATGTTCGATATTATGTGTTGCCCAATCGCCACTGTACCCCATTTGCAGCATGCCATTTAAAGCGATTGTCCCTGAATATAAGATAGTTTCGCGGTGCTCATAGCTTTCTAAGTTTTCAAGAAGTTTTGGTGCTGTATCAATAACTGTTCTTAACGTTGCTTCACACATACCGTCTTGAAGCTTTGTATTTGAAACATGATGAAAATATTGTTCAAATACATGACTCATCATATCAATCATGCCATATACGGTTTGATCTTTTGGAACTGTAAATGTATTAACAGGATCTAGAATTGAGAATTGCGGGAATGTTGCTGGGCTACCCCAACCATATTTCTCATTTGTTTCCCAATTCGTAATAACAGATCCAGCGTTCATTTCAGAACCTGTTGCAGCTAACGTCAGGACTGTACCAAATGGAAGAGCTTCTGTTGCAAATGCTTTTTTCGTTACTAAATCCCAAGCATCACCATCGTACTTAGCACCTGCCACAACAGCTTTTGTGCAATCAATAACGCTTCCACCACCAACTGCTAGTGCAAACTCAATACCTTCTTGTTTACAAATTTCTACACCTTTTCTTACCGTTGTCAAACGAGGGTTTGGCTCAACGCCCGCTAGCTCATGAACTGTTGCTCCAACTTCGTTCAAAATGTTCATTACTTCATCATATAGCCCGTTACGCTTAATGCTTCCGCCACCATAGACTAAAAGAACTTTCTTTCCATACTGTGGAACGAGTTCACGCAATTGCTCAACTTGCCCTTTACCAAAAATTAATTTAGTTGGGTTATAAAATGTAAAATTATCCAAAATAAATTCCCTCCTCGATTTCTTCCTTATTATGCAGAAATCCATTTTACTTTGTAAAGAAATGTGCTCCTTCTTTAAAGTGTCACAAACCTTAAAAAACATGTTCTATAAAATAGGCATTACCCACAAACATTACCACAGAAACCGTAGAATATTTTCGTTCTAAAACACCAAGCTAATAAGGAAAGATTACAAAAGGAGGTTGTCAACTATGAGTGGTATTCAACGAACTGCACTTGTTCTTACTATTATCGGAGCAATCAACTGGGGACTTATCGGGTTCTTTCAGTTTGATCTAGTAGCGGCTATTTTTGGAGGTCAAACTTCTGCTCTTTCTCGTATTATCTATGGATTGGTCGGCATTGCTGGCTTAATTAACTTGGGACTTCTGTTTAAGCCTTCTGCAGAAGTAGAGCGTACAGAGCCAAAAATGAATGAACAATAAAAAAACAGGGGCCTATTATAGCCCCTGCTTTTTCTTATCATTGAAGAATCTTTTTGATTTTGTCGATGGCCCAATCTAAGTCTTCTTGTACGATGATAAGCGGTGGAGCAAAACGAATTACAGTATCATGTGTTTCCTTGCATAGCAATCCTTCTGCTTTTAGTTTTTCACAGTATGGACGCGCTTTTTCATGAAGTTCTACTCCAATAAATAGGCCCTTTCCCCGCACTTCTTTAACAATTGATGACTGAATTTTTTCTAACTGTTCTTTGAAATAATTCCCTAAGTTCAATGACCTTTCCACAAGGTTTTCATCTTGAATCACGTCAAGAGAAGCTAGGGAAACAGCGCATGCTAAAGGATTCCCCCCAAACGTTGATCCATGTGAACCTGGGTTAAATACACCTAGAATTTCCTTATTTGCTGCAACGCATGAAATAGGAAAAACACCCCCTCCTAGGGCTTTCCCTAAGATTAGTACGTCTGGCTCTATGTCTTCCCAATCACAAGCAAACATCTTTCCTGTTCTTCCAAGCCCTACTTGAATCTCATCTGCCACAAATAGAACATTTTGTTCCTTACAAAGAGCAGCGGCTTCTTTCAAGAAGCCTTGTGGAGGAACATTAATTCCTGCTTCACCTTGAATAGGCTCCATTAGGAAAGCAACCGTATTTGGTGTAATTGCTTCTTTCAGCGCTTTTAAGTCTCCGTATGGAACAAGTTTTATGCCAGGAAGCATTGGACCAAAGCCACGCTTATATTCTTCTTCTGAAGAAAGCGAAACTGCTGTCATTGTACGTCCATGAAAGTTATCGTAGCATGCAATAATTTCAGCTTTATTTTCCTCAATTCCTTTTTTCTCGTAACCCCAGCGTCTTACAGCTTTCACCGCTGTTTCCACTGCCTCTGCTCCTGTGTTCATAGGTAAAATCATATCTTTATTTGTAACCGCACACATTCTCTCATACCATGGACCAAGCTGGTCATTGTGAAAAGCTCTTGATGTAAGGGTTACACGGTCTGCCTGTTTTTTTAATGCTTCAATAATTGTAGGATGTCGATGCCCCTGGTTAACGGCTGAGTATGCACTAAGCATATCCATATATCGATTTCCCTCTGGATCTTCTACCCATACCCCTTCTGCCTTTGAAATAACAATCGGTAATGGATGATAATTGTTGGCACCAAATTTTTCGGTTTGGTTAATCACCTTTTCACTTGTTGTCTTCATTTTTCATCCCCCTTAAAATTTCTAAACATTCTTACTATTAATTATACTGAAGCAACCGTATCTAAAAGTAAATAAAAGAAACTCAATTTTCGTTAGTTCCTCTTCTAAGAGGAACATTACCCTTTCTTTTCTTCCTTCTAACGTATAAAAAGCAATAAAAAAAAGCAGCTGACTTATCAGCTGCTTTTCACCGTCTTTACTTCTTAATTAGATCTTGACGGTTAGATTGCTCAACCCACTCTTCAAGCTTTTCGCGTAGTGTGTTGAAACCTTGTGGTGCTGCGTTCTCTACAGGTTGCGCTGGTGTTGCTTGAGGACGCTTTTTCTTTGGTTCTTCTTTTACTTCTGGTTCTGGTTGAGTAGCACGAATAGAAAGACCAAGCTTTCCAGACTTTTCGTCAACAGAAATAACTTTTACAGGTACTTCTTGCCCTACTTTAAGATGCTCATTAATATCTTTAACGAAACCGTGAGTAACTTCTGAAATATGAACTAAACCTTGAGTTTCTTCGTCTAGTGCAACGAAAGCTCCGTATGGTTGAATTCCTGTAACTTTTCCATCAATAACGCTACCTACTGTAAACTTTTCAGCCATGTAAACACTCCTAAGTTTTTGTTAGTTTTTTCTCGATTATACGCAATTTTAAATTATAGCATACTTATCTGTCATAATCAAAACAATCCTGACTTATACTTAGTTTAGACTGTTGCTTCTTTTTTGTATCCTTTAAGTTAAATAAAATAATGCGTAATTATTACCATTTCCTTTTTTCCTCTGTCTTCCTTAGACGGTCTATTGGAATGTGTTTCTTCGCTATATATCCCTCTAAAAATAAAGAATTATATAAAATCGACACATAGTTTTCAGAATATTATCATCAAAATTACTTGAACTGTGTTAAAATATAAGAAAAGATAAAAAACTTCTGTTGGGGGAAGAGTGAAGGTCAAAAGAGGTGGTTGTGTAAAAACTTTAAACAGGGAGGCTAAAAAATGAATACAATTGGACAAAATATTCGTTTTCAGCGTGAGCAAAAAGGAATGTCACAGGAAGAGCTAGCATTGAAAATCCGTGTAGGAACTTCAACAATTCAAAAATATGAATCAGGCCAAAGTTTACCTGATACTCAAACTATTTTAAAGATCTCTACTGCTCTCGATATTCCCGCAGCAGAGCTCACAAGCAGACCTACCGTGCGCCAGCTTGTTTTTCCAGATGCTGAGCTAACACAGCTTGTTAATGAGATTGGGGTCGAAAGAACAAAGCGCCTGTTACAAAAGATAAAAGGATATAGCGATGATCAATTTTTAACAATTATGAACACGTTATTTTATGAAAAAGATCTTCTTATTGAAGAAGGATAATAAAAAAGGAACGTACTTCTGTACGTTCCTTTTGTTATACCTGTTGTTTTTCTTTTACTTTTGTAAACTGACTCATAAATCGTTCCATTCTTCTTAGAGCTTCCTGTAAGGAATCCAGAGAAGCCGCATAAGAACAACGCACATATCCTTCTCCACTTTCTCCAAACACATGCCCAGGTACAACCGCTACTTTTTGTTCTAACAACAGCCTTTCTGCGAATTCATTCGATGTTAAACCCGTTGCTTTCACAGAAGGAAATGCATAAAAAGCTCCACCTGGCTTATGACAGGATAATCCAATTTCATTTAACGATTTGACGAAGAAGTTACGGCGACGACGATAGCTTTTTTTCATTGTCTGCACATCTTCTTCACCTGTTTTCAAAGCTTCTAATGCTCCATATTGAGCCATTGTTGGCGCACACATCATCGCATATTGATGAACTTTAAGCATTGCCCCTGCCAAATCTTCGTGCGCGCATAAAAAGCCAAGGCGCCATCCTGTCATCGCAAATCCTTTTGAAAAACCTGAGATAATGATTGTACGGTCTTTCATCCCTTCTAATGAAGCGATTGAACAATACTCTTCATCATATGTTAACTCAGCATAAATTTCGTCTGCTAACACAATAAGATCGTGTTCTTTTGCAATAGCAGCAATTTCTTCAAGCTCTCCTTTTGAAAGAACGCTTCCTGTTGGGTTGTTTGGCGAACAGATTAAGATAGCTTTTGTTTTATCTGTAAGCTGTTCTTTTATTTTAGAAGCATGAAGTTTAAAGTCTCCTTCTCCGTTTGTTTGAACAAACTTAGGAATGCCTCCAACAAGCTCAACTAACGGTCCATAAGCAACAAAGCTCGGTTCGATAATGAGAACTTCTTCACCAGGATTTACAATGGATCTCATAGCAATATCAAGCGCTTGACTCGCTCCTACTGTTACAATAATGTTAGAGTTTGCTTCATATTGAAGATCAAATTTACGATCCATATAGTTTGCAATTTCTTCTCTTAGTTCCAATAACCCTGCATTTGCCGTATATGACGTGTACCCTTTCTCTAGAGATAAGATAGATGCCTCACGTACAGACCATGAAGTAACAAAATCCGGTTCTCCAACCCCAAGTGAAATCACGTCTTCCATCCCATTCGCAAGATCAAAAAAACGGCGAATGCCTGATGGCTGAAGTTCATCTACGGTTTTTGATAAATGTCGTTTCATTATGGTGACACCACAATTCTTTTGTCGTCGTCATCATATTCATAAATTGTGCCATCATGTTTATATTTCTTCATAATAAAATGGGTTGTTGTGGAAACTACTGAATCAAGTGTTGATAACTTCTCAGACACGAAATTTGCAATTTGAGACATTGACTTTCCTTCGATTGTAACAGATAAGTCATACGTACCTGACATCAAGTAAACCGCTTTAACTTCCTCGAAGCGATAAATTCGCTCTGCAATTTCATCAAATCCAACACCACGCTTTGGCGTCACTTTCACATCAATCATAGCTGTTACACCTTCATGACCGTCTACACGACGCCAGTTAATATCTGTTGAATATTGAACAATTACTTTTTTGCCTTCAAGCTTTTCTACAACTTCTTTTGTTTCTTTCTCTGATAAGTCCACCATTTTAGCGATACTATCAAGAGGTAATCGGCTATCATGTTCTAATATTTCTAAAATTTCCAATTCTTTTTCAGATAATTGCACGGAAAATCCTCCTCATGTCCCTTTACTGATACTCTTACTTATACTTACATTAAGTCGTATACCATTATACACTTTTGTTCTAGCAAAGATTATAACAAATCCGCTCTTGTTCTCCTACCTCTTTTTCAACTTCTTTTTTCACACATATTCCCAACCCTTTAAAGAGAAGGGGATACCCACTCTCTTTCCAGTTAAAAACTTTGCTTAAGAACAAAGAAAACGGGAAAACTATGAAAAAAATTGTTGGAGTTGAACTAAATGCATAACGTTGCCTTTTCGTCTGGACATTATATTGATTTTATAAATGGGGTAAAAGTTTTTTACGAAGTACATGGTTATCGTAAAAACAAACCGACAGTCTTATTAATTCATGGTTTTTTGTCTTCTACGTTCAGCTTCAGACGTTTAATTCCTATTTTAAAAGAAGACTTCACAGTTATCGCAGTTGACCTCCCTCCTTTTGGTCAAAGCGAGAAATCCCTCTCTTTTAAATATTCATATCAAAACCTTGCAAATCTTGTGACAGGACTTTTAGATTTATGGGGTATTAGTAAAGCAATTGTGATGGGACATTCAATGGGAGGACAAATTGCATTAAATATCGCAAAAGAAAAGCCAAACTATGTTTCGAGACTTGTGCTTTTATGCAGCTCAGGTTATCTAAGCAGAGCTCATTATGGACTTGTTGCTTCTTCTTACTTGCCTTATTTTCATCTCTGGATTAAACGTTGGCTAGGGAGAAAAGGAATTCAAGGAAATTTAGAAAATGTTGTGTACAACTTAGATCTTGTGAATCAAGAAATGGTTGATGGATATATGAAACCATTTCGAACCGATCACATCTTTATGGCTTTAGCTAAGATGATTAGAGATCGTGAAGGGGATTTATCGTCTGAAGCCTTAAAAAAAATCGATGTTCCAACGCTTTTAATTTGGGGAGAAGAAGATAAAGTAGTACCGATTAGCGTTGGCAAAAGACTTCATGGAGACATTTTAAATTCCACATTTATTTCCCTTAATAAGACAGGACACTTAGTTCCCGAAGAAAATCCTAAAGCAATTTGGAGACATATGCTACAATTTATTTAAAAAGAGAGACTCCATCTACCAGAGTCTCTCCTTCTTAATTAATGGAGCAACTGCTTTGATCTTTAACAAGAAGAAGCTCGCTTGCTTTTTGTTTACATTGTGGAAGTGGAATCACTTCTTCAGATGAGAATTCATAGATACTTTGGATTTTACGAGCAAGTTCTTCAGCATTATCGTGTACATGTAATGCTTGTAAAACATCGCTAATTTCTGTTTCATAAAATCCTTCACCGTATCCGAGCGGATCCCAGTAATATAAGAGTTCATACAACTTTATATTTGTTTGCTGTGTTTCGTTCACACTTTTTCACCTCTTTTTTTACTTTATCATGTTCAAGGAGTGATGTTAAATGACAAATTCTTTTGATCAAGTTTTAAATCGCAAAAATACTCAATCTGTAAAATGGGATTTTAATAAAGCCGTATATGGAACAGATGATGTCTTGCCAATGTGGGTAGCGGATATGGATTTTAAACCGCCCCAAAAAGTTCTTGATGTCTTATCAGAACGAATTCAGCACGGTATCTTTGGATATACATCTCCAACAACTGATACATATAAATCTGTGTGCAGATGGTTACATAAACGACATGGTTTTAGTGTTGATGCATCTTCTATTATTTATAGTCCTGGCATTGTTTTTGCAATCAGCATGGCAGTACAAGCCTTTACAAATGAAGGAGAGCAAATTGTCATCCAACCTCCTGTTTATACTCCGTTCTTTAATATGATTCAACAAAATAATCGTAAACTTGTTGAAAACCCGCTTATTTTAGAGAACGGTCAATATAAAATGGACTTTGCGGATTTAGAAGAAAAGTTTGCACAAGGTGCTAAAATGATGATTCTTTGCAGTCCTCATAACCCAGCTGGCCGTGTGTGGACAAAACAAGAGCTCCAAAAAATTGCAGACCTTTGTGTGCAATATAATGTGATTTTGCTTTCTGATGAGATTCATTCAGATCTTGTATATAAACCAAACAAGCATATTCCTATTGCAAGTTTGTCAGAAGAAATAGCAAACCTCACTATCACTTGTGTAGCTCCTAGTAAAACATTCAATCTAGCTGGACTACAAGCTTCAGTAGTTGTTATTCCAAACAAAAGTCTTCGCTTGAAATATCAAGAAACACAGCGTAGGCAAGGAGCAGGTGGCCTTAATACATTTGGAATCATTGCGTTACAAGCAGCCTATAATTATGGAGAGGAATGGCTTGAAGAACTTCTTCCATATTTGAAAGAAAACATTAATACAGTACATGAATTCATTCAAAAAGAACTTCCAGATATTGAGCTAATTTACCCTGAAGGTACATATCTTGCTTGGATTGACTGCCGTGGAATAGGTTTTTCAGATGAAGAATTAAAAGAAAGGCTTCTTCATAAAGGCCATTTAGCACTTGAGCCTGGACCTAAATATGGTACGCAAGGTGAAGGGTTTGTTCGTATGAATCTTGGTTGTTCTAAAGAAACTGTACTTGAAGGTCTGAAACGTTTGAAAATAGCACTAAGCAAATAGAAAAGCAGGCTAATGCCTGCTTTTCTACATTTTCGTTGTATTTTTAATTTTTTCCTCAAGCTCTTTTGCTTGTCTTTCTTGCTTTTTAGAAATTTTCTTTATAAAGCTCATTGTCCAAATAGCAGCTAAAAAAAATAAGATAAGCGTAATGAATGCAGGAATATACTCTGTCTTATCTTCAGGAAAATATAAAAAGAAACCAAAGCCAAACATCATTTTCACACTCCTCAGTTTTTCTACTTCTAACCTGAAATTTGTGAGCCTTTCCTTTATACTAAAAATAAAGAAGATCTAAGAGGAGGAAATAGCATGGAAGAGAAGATTAAAGTAGGTTCTATTGTGACGGGCCTATATAAAACAGGAAAGTATGTAGGAGAAGTGACTGAAATCCGTCCTTCTCATTATCTTGTAAGAGTTTTAGCTGTTTTAAAGCACCCTACTCAAGGGGACCTTCATAATCCAAATCAAACGGATGTTGCGCTCTTTCATGAACGCAGAGCTCTTGCTTACCGTGAACAAACGAATGTACCCCAAAAAATGGTTCATATCTTTGATGAAGCTATACCTGATTATAAAGAGTCACTTAGAAAAGCGCTCTCTGTTCAAATTGAGAAATACGAAGGTAATGAGAGTTCATTTGCTCAGCAATGCCTTGTTCATCTCAAAAACTTAGAAAAGGACTACTTTCCTCAAACGTAAAGCCAAATCACTTTTTGAATGACTTGGCCTCTATGCAAACTTATTTAATACTTTGGAAAGGTCAATTCGATCTCCAATGGTTGTTTTAGCAGGGCTTGATAAATAACTTTTATCCTTTTCAACAAGCTTGAAAATGTTATAGGTTGTCATCGCATCATCCAACGCACGATGATGCGTCCCTGTTCCTTTTTTTCCATATGCTTCAACGGCTTTCCAAAGACCTGTTTGATTACGATCTCCAAAAAATTTCTTGTATTCCATCGATAAATCAACTTGTTCACCTTTGAATGTGAAAGGAATGCGGGCTTTCTGACAATTTTGTCGCAACACTTTCATATCCATATTTCCCCATGTGACAACAGTAGTCTCATAGTTTTTACAATAATTTTTGAATAGGTCTGCAAGCTCTTGAAGTGTTATACCACTATCAACGCTTTGCTGTTCGATGCTTAAAAATGTTTTACAACGGTTAGTTAATGTGGGGAAATGCTGAGGGCGAACATAAGAGGAAAATGTGTCAATAACTTTGTAATTTCTCGCTACTACAATGCCAACTTCAATAATCTCAGGAAAAAAACCTTTTGGGCGCCCTTTTTGTTCAGGCATTGTGAACTCAAAATCAATAAAAAGATGCTGACTTTCTTTTCCCATAACTCCTCCCACCCTTCAATATATTTCTTCTTTAGACAATATATTTTTATTATACCATCTCAACTGCTTTTATATGTCAGTTTTTTGACACGAAACTAAATATTCAGAATTTAATTTTTGGTCTTTTCTAGCTTTCTTACTAGTTAATCTATTCATTCTTTTGTAAAATGATAATAGTTAAACGCCCTTAATTCTATCTTTACGAGAAAAGCGGCTTGTTTGTTTAAGAATTCTAGAATATGAGGAAGAAGAGCTAACTAAATTTTAAAGATTGTTCTATCCTCTTACAAAGGGATTCCCACCTTTGGTAAAAGTTTATTCCATAATATACTTTATAATATATAAGTTATACTATATAATATATAGTATACGTATTAGACCTTCTCAGGAATGTGAAGGTCTGTATTTCTTGCATGAATTTCTTGGCTAGTTTATTTAAAAAGTTTAGAAGCACTATTAATTGTTTTATTTTTGTTTTAAGTTCATTATTATATGTATCTCAAAATTTTTGATAGGTTTGAATCTGTATTTTTTTTACACTTTCTACCTCTAGATGCTTGTGAAAAAGTTTGTGCACTATTTTACAAACTTTTTTGTAGGTGTCTAAAAATCAAGCATAATGCTTAAAAGTAAAGGAGAATTGGATATGTCAGAAACAATCACTCAAGCAAAAACTGATCAAGAACGATCAAAATTTTCTGCTAGCCAAGAACAACTTGATGTACTCGATCAGCTATTAAAACCTGAGGTTCAAGAATCTCTAACAACACTAGTTGAGGAGCTTCCAAAGTTAACTGAGCTTGTTAGCATCTTATCTAAGTCTTACGACTTTGCACAATCAGTTGCAACTGATGATGTTCTAAAAAGTGACACAGTTGGAGCAATCCAAGAGCTTGCTGAGCCTGTAGTTCACACAGCTAAAAACCTTGCAGCAACTGCTATTGAGGCAAAAGATCGTGCAGACGAAAGCAAAGAAGTAATTGGTATCTTTGGCTTAATGAAAATGCTGAAAGACCCTCAAGCACAAAAACTATTCCGTTTTGTAAATGCTTATCTACAAGTTTCAGCTGAACGCGAAAACAAATAGTATTTTTCATACTCAATTAGTAAAAACGGAGGAACTAACATGTCAAAAAAAATTGTCATTCTAGGCGCTGGTTATGGCGGAGTTTTAGCAGCTTTAAATGTTCGCAAACACTTTAGTAAATCAGAAGCAGAAGTAACAGTTATTAACAAATATCCTACACACCAAATTATTACAGAGCTACACAGACTAGCAGCAGGTAACGTATCTGAGCAAGCTGTGGCTATGCCTCTAACAAAGCTTTTTAAAGGTCTTGATATCGATCTTAAAATCGCTGAAGTTGAGTCTTTCTCTGTAGACAATAAAGAAATCAAACTAGGCGACGGTTCTACCCTAACTTACGATGCTCTTGTTGTTGGTTTAGGAAGTGTTACAGCATACTTTGGTATCCCTGGCCTTGAAGAAAACAGCATGGTACTAAAATCTGCTGCAGATGCTAATAAAATCTACAAGCATGTTGAAGAGCGTATTGCAGAATATGCAAAAACTAAAAATGAAGCTGACGCAACAATCCTTATCGGCGGTGGCGGTCTAACAGGTGTTGAACTTGTTGGTGAATTAGCTGACATCATGCCTAAACTTACTCGCAAATACGGTGTTGACCCTAAAGCAGTAAAACTTAAACTTGTTGAAGCAGGTCCAAAAATCCTTCCTGTTTTACCAGACCACTTAATCGAACGCGCAACTTCTAGCTTAGAAGCTCGCGGCGTTGAGTTCTTAACAGGTCTTCCTGTAACAAACGTTGAAGGTAACACTATTGACCTTAAAGACGGTCAAAAAGTTGTTGCTAACACTTTTGTTTGGACAGGCGGAGTTCAAGGTAACCCACTTGTTGGCGAAAGCGGTCTTGAAGTAAACCGTGGTCGCGCAACAGTGAACGACTTCCTTCAATCAACATCACACAAAGATGTATTTGTTGCTGGAGACAGCGCGGTTGTATTTGGCCCAGAAGGTCGTCCATACCCACCAACAGCTCAAATTGCTTGGCAAATGGGAGAGCTTATCGGTTATAACCTTTATGCTTTCTTAGAAAACAAAGATCTTGAAACATTCTCTCCAGTTAACTCTGGTACACTTGCAAGCTTAGGCCGCAAAGATGCAGTAGCAACTATTGGAGCAAACTCAACTCCACTTAAAGGGCTTCCTGCTTCTCTAATGAAAGAAGCAAGTAACGTTCGTTACTTAACTCACATTAAAGGTCTTTTCAGCTTAGCTTACTAAGTTAGACAAGCTCTCTATCTATACGATAGGGAGCTTTTTTATTATTTGTAGACTCTCCTCTTTTTATGATGTTCTTGCCTAAATTACTTTTTTCCTTCATACACTAACAAGAGTTCATTTTTTTGTGACAATTTCTGCTTAGAACATTGTAGTTTGCAGAACAGTTTTATTTAAAAGGAGGAATTTTAGTGTACTATTATCCTTACACATATCAGCCTGACCCATATGCCCCCCTTTATCGATTTCAGAGCTTGCCTACCGTACGTCCTAATCAATTTAAAAATTCTGCTCAAACAATGAAAGGATTACTAAAAGATGCTGAGAGGATGACAGAAGCTATCCACTCTTCAAATGAGTTAGCTTCCTCTATCATGCAGGCTGCTCAAAAGTCAGACAAAGTGCGAGTTAGAAGACTGTTACAAGCGTATATTAGAAATTCTAATTTCGACCTTCATTTTACTCCTGATGGACTGATTGTCCTGCTAGTAGACTTATCTAGAAAATGCTGTCAGCTTCAACTTTCTTTTTTATGGGCAGAACTATGACCAGCTATATCGCTCTTCTTTCCATGGATCTCCATAGTGATGATAGCCATTTTTCTCCCAAAAACCTAGTTGCTCTTCTGCTACAAATTCGATTCTCCGCAGCCATTTTGCGCTCTTCCAGAAATAAAGATGTGAAACAACCGCTCGGAGTGGAAAACCATGTTCAGGTGTAAGAGGTTTTCCTTCATAAGAATGAGCTAGAAGAGTTTTCTCATGCAGAAAGTCTTGAATTGGTAAATTTGTTGAAAACTCTTCCTCAGCATGTAAAATTACAAATTTTGCAGAAGCATTGACTTTAACAGAAGACAACAAGTCCTTTGGTGTAACACCTTCCCACATATTGTTCAACTTAGACCAGCCAGTCACACAGTGTATATCGTTTTGCAAGCGCGTTTGAGGCATATCAAGAAGCTGTTGATATGTATACATCATCTTTTCATCAACAAGTCCGTCAATCGTTAAAGTCCACTCTGCTAAATCGCGATAGTAGGGCACATTGCCATGATGAAGAACAGGAAAGCGGGTTGTTTTATGCTGCCCTGGAGGGATGTTTGCATTGTGCATTTTTTTAGGCTTACCAAAATACATGTATCTTCTCTCCTTCTATAGTTAATTCCATAATAAAAAGCGACATCGAGATGTCGCTTTTTATTATATACTTATTCTAACCGTAGTTTTCATTTATAAAACCATTGCGGCAATCCAACCAAAGATGATTAGAGGAATATTATAATGAATAAATGTTGGAATAACAGTTTCCCAAATGTGATTATGCTGTCCATCAACGTTCAGACCTGATGTTGGTCCGAGTGTACTATCTGAAGCTGGAGAACCAGCATCACCAAGAGCACCAGCTGTGCCAATAATAGCAAGAGTGGCAAGCGGACTAAAACCAAGCTGAACACAGAGAGGAACAAAAATAGCTGCAATAATTGGAAGGGTTGAAAAGGAAGAACCAATTCCCATTGTAACCAACAAACCAACAATTAGCATCAGGAGTGCACCAAGAGATTGGTTATTACCAATCCAATCTGCTGCATATGCAACTAAAGATTCAACATCTCCTGTTTTTGTCATTACAGCAGCAAAACCTGCTGCTGAAATGATAACAAATCCAATAAAAGCCATCATGCGCATTCCATTTGTAAGAAGCTCATCTGCTTCTTTAAAATTCATTGCCCCACTTATAAGTAAAATAATGATTCCCGTAATAGCTCCAAAAATCATGGCACCTTCTGTATCTAGTGTTAAAAGCTGAACAGTAAGTGCTGCTAACACAGCTACAACAGCCGTAATTAAACTACGTTTTGAATATTGAGCCTTTTCATTTGTTTCCACATATTCAATAGTGTCATATTCTCTTGGTTTTCGATAGCTAACGAAGATAGCAATCAGCAAACCAACAACCATACCAAGAGCCGGAATCGCCATTGCAGCTGGAATGTCTTCTACGTTTACCTTTAGTCCGCCAGCTGTAACTGTTTTGGCAAGAATATCGTGGTAAATCTTACCAAATCCTGCTGGTATAAACATATAAGGGGTGATTAATCCAAAAGTCATAACACAAGCAATAAGACGACGATCAAGATGAAGCTCATTGAAAACTTTCAAAAGAGCTGGAATTAAAATTGGAATAAAAGCAATATGAACAGGAATAACATTTTGAGAAAAACAAGAAATAACTAGAATTAATAAGACAACTAGCACTTTAGAGAATGCTTTTTTCTTAGTATCATTCGAGTTACCGATAATTCTCAATGTTCCATCTACAACTGCATCAGGTAAACCTGTTTTTGTTAAAGCAAGAGCAAATCCTCCAAGTGTTGCATAACTCAACGCAACTGTTGCGTTGTCACCTAATCCTGATGAAAATACATTTATCGTTTCTTCTACACCCAATCCACCAATGATGCCTCCTGCAAATGCACCAACAATAAGAGCAATTGTTACATTAACTCGTAATGCACTTAAAATAAGCATAATGAGGACTGCAGCAACAACTGCATTCATAGTTAAACCCTCCAAAAAATCCTTTATCGTGATAAATTACTAAAACACTAAAGACATCCTTAATTATAATACGAAAGATAAAGTTGTCAATGGGATGCTACAAATTTAATATATTCCATTATTCTACAGTGCTTACTTTTAAAAAAAGAGCCTTAAGTAAAAAGGCTCTTCAAATCTCTTTATTTTGTTTCAATATCAAACCGTTCTACAGCAGCAGCAAGCGTGCGCACCATAACTCCTGTTGCACCACTCGGACCAAGTGACCCAGATTTCTTCGTAACAGAAGTACCTGCTATATCTAAATGAACCCAAGGTGTTTCTTCAGCAAATTCTCCAATGAAGGCGCCTGCCATAATAGCATGACCTTCACGGCCAGGGGAGTTATTCAAGTCTGCTATCGAGCTATTTCTTACTCTTTTCTTGTCACGTTCAAAAATAGGTAGCTGCCACATATCTTCCTGTGCTTCTACACTTGCTTCAGCTACTTTTTCATACCATCTTTGATTGTTTGTCATTGCTCCTGTTGTTTCCTCTCCAAGTGCAACAATGACTCCCCCAGTAAGGGTAGCAACATCAATTAAATATTCTGCTCCATGATGCTTAGCATACGTAATACCGTCTGCTAAAGCAAGGCGCCCTTCTGCATCTGTATTCAATACTTCAATTGTTTTACCACTCATCGCTGTAATTACATCATCCGGCTTAAACGCACTCGCACTTACCATGTTATCAGTGGAAGGAATAACAGCAACTACGTTTTGATTTGGACGGATCTCACCGATAATTTCCATTGCTCCAAGTACAGACGCTGCCCCCCCCATATCTGTCTTCATGCCAACCATGCTTTGGCGAGGTTTGAGAGAATAGCCTCCTGTATCATAAGTAATTCCTTTTCCTACAAGGCCAATAACGTCTTTCCACTCTTTTTTTCCTTGGTATTTTAAAACAATCATTTTTGGTGGCTCAACAGATCCTTTGTTAACAGCAAGAAGCGCTCCCATACCGAGCTTTTCCATATCCTCTTTTTCAAGAATCTCCACTTCAAATTCATACTTTTCGCCAAGTTCTCTTGCATATTGGGCAAGATCTGTAGCAGTAAGCATATTTCCAGGCAGATTCACAAGCGTGCGCGCTGAGTTTGTAGCCTTACCATATATGTATCCTGTACGAACCATATTCTCTATCTCTTGGTTATCTTCATCTGTCAAAAGAGTCACTTTTTCAATACGTTTGGCAGGCTCATTCGACCGACGTTTATAATCATTAAATTTATACGTTGAAAGCGGGAGTGCTTCGCTCAATGCATAAGCACACATATATTCATTTACTGCATCAGTTTCAAAAGAAGACAAGGCAATTGATACTTCTGCTATGCCACTTTTTTGAATGAGTTGAAAAAGTTCACCAAATCCTTCTTTTAGAGAAGAAGCCGTCATCTCTTTCGGTCTTCCTAATCCAACGAAGAAAATTCTTTTTGGATTTACTTTCCCTAACGTTGGAATTTTTGTAATAGCCTTATTTCTCACTTCAATATCTCCGCTTTTAATAAGAGTACGAATATCCAACTGTTCATCAAGGTCCGCCAGAATGCCATCGAATGGTTTTGTTTGTTTAAAGACGCCAACAACAAGGGCTTCTGTTGCTTTTGTTAGATCTGAGCTCTTTTGAATGTGAAACATATCTTACCATCTCCTTTTTTACTTTATTTTTATCATAGCACTATTGCAATCATGACGAAAAATAAGAACTTCTTTAAACAAACGTATGTTTAAAAATAAAAAGGGACGGATATATAAGGAAGTGAACGAAATCTCTACATTTTATAACTAAGATACGAGTAAATATCATAAAATAAGACGACATACACACACCTTCTTAATAAAGGAGCAATGCCTCTTATGGATTTATTATTGAATTATCCGCTCATTAGTGCCCTTATTGCCATCTTCTTCGCTCAAGCCGTTAAAGTTCCATTAGAGTTTCTTGCAACAAGGAAATTTGATGTACGCCTTGCTTTTAGTACGGGTGGCATGCCTAGTTCACATTCAGCAGCTGTTACATCCCTCGCAACAGCTGTCGGCATTAGCGAAGGATTTTCTTCTCCCTTTTTTGCTATCTCTTTTGTACTTGCTGTAATCGTTATGTTTGATGCAACAGGAGTTCGCAGACATGCAGGAGAGCAAGCTATTGCTATTAATCGACTTGTGGAAGATTGGAACACATTTATGTCTGAAGCTAAGAAATGGCCTAAAAAAGAACAGCAAGAAAAACAACAAAAGCTAAAAGAATTATTAGGTCATCAGCCAATTGAAGTTTTCTTTGGAGCTTTAACAGGAATTATTATCGCTATCATTATGTACGGTATTTATAATTTATAAAGATATTAAAAAGCGTGAAGAACTTTCTTCACGCTACGACTTTTCATCAATATATTGCTGCCTGAATACTTTCATTGTTTGATCTTCATTCCATACTTTCATCTGTCTTTCTGTTAATGTTCCCTTGCCTTCCTTTACAACATAAACATCAAGTAATTTCTTTCCCCATGAAGCATATACGTCTTCGACTGTTTCATAATATAAATCAAGTTTTTTTCCTTTTATAGCTCCGCCCTTGTCTGCCACAACCCCATAACCATATCCTGGGATAAACAAAATAGTACCAATTGGAAAGACAGTCAAATCTGCTGCAATTGTAGAAAACATATCTCTTTGTACTTTAACACCTGAATATGTAATTCCATATGACGGATGTGTTGGCCCTTTTCCTGTTGATTCATAGCCTGCTGTGTATCCTGTTGCTGTAACCTTGACTTTTCTATATTTAGACCAATCAAAGCTTCCTTCAAGTGTTTGTTCATCAACGTCAGTTGGAATTTGTTGATTAAGTTGATTGACAACCCTGCTTTCTCTTACATGCTTCTTTTTCTCTTCTTTAAAATTAGCACTTACTTGTTCACTTGAAAATAAAGAGGAGACCTGCCTTCCTGTTATACTTTCAAACGTTGTTAAGAGAGCTCCACATAGAAGTAGCCCCATGATGAATCGTTTAATATATATTTTTTTTACCATCTTTTTCATCATTCCTCCCACCAACATAGTTTTTACCATGTTGTAGGAGAATTATTCGCAGCAATCAAGATAAAAAACGTCAAAAACCGAGAGAGGTTTTTGACGTTTTTAAAACATTCGATATCCTTTTGATCGAAGTGTTCGAATAGCAATTCCTGAACAAAGGGCTCCTATAAAACCAGAAGATAAGATAACGATATCTGCTAGCTTAAGTGCAAGCACTTGATTTCCTACATGTGTTAACGAATGAAGTGGCTGAAAGATATATTGAGTCATTTCAAGGTTATCAACAATAAGTAGAAAAACAATGGGATAGATGAAAGCCATAACCCATGACATTCTTAAAATCATATTAAGCAAGAAGCCAATTCCAAAAAAAAGTACAAAAAATAAAAGTATGGAAATTATTAAAATTGGAACACTCATTTCCATTTCCATATTCCCCCTTGCCATTTATTGCAAGCTCTTTATTCTTCTTCACTTTTCTTTTTCTCTATTAATTCTACAATTCCTTCTCCTTCACAAAACAAACATTGTTCTGTTCCGCCCACAAGGAGAGTTAAGAAACCATGGCCTTTACAATGATCACAAATCATCTACAAACCACCTTTCCGAAAATTCAGATTAATTATTGTATTAGAGAAAAGCAAAGGGATTTTCCTCTGCCTTTCTCATGACTCTTAAAAGAAGTTAAATTTTCCTTTTTTAAGCAAGAGCCCTGGCCCTCCCTCAAGGAATAGCGCTCTATTATCAACGACTTTTTTCATTGCTGAAGCACTTGTTCCAAATAACTTACGCCCAAACACAACTCCAATAGCATCATCGTGACCTAAAGAGCATACTGTACCTTTTAAGTCAGGCTTAAAACTTTGAAGGTCTGTACCGCCTTTGATAAGAGTCGTAATATTTTTCGCAGCAACAGGTCCTTGCTGCATAGCAACTTGAGCTGTTGGTGGATAAGGTTTGTCTGTTTCATCATTAATAACAAGTGAGCAATCTCCAACAATAAATACACCCTCAGCTCCTGGAGCACGTAAATCTGGACCAACTTTCACACGACATCGATTATTTTCAATGCCTGTTTTTTCAATAATATGGCTGCCACGTACCCCAGCTGCCCATACAACTGTTTGCGATTTGATTTCTTCTGTTTGATCATCTTTAGAAACAATGATTCCCTCTGGTGTACATTCTTTAATCATCGTTCCAATCTTAAACTCAACACCTTTACGCTCTAGCTGTGTTACAGCATATTCGATAAGCTGTGGATCAAAACCTGGAAGAGCAGTTGGAGCTGCTTCTACGCAGATAATGCGAACAGTATCACGAGGAATGTCAAACTCTTTACAGAGCTTTGGTACCCTATTTGCTATCTCTGCTACAAACTCAATGCCTGTGAACCCTGCTCCTCCTACAATGATAGTCATCATACCTTCTGGTCTTTCTTCCAAATTATTGTAGGTTGCAAAAGTATAGTCAAGATGCTCACGGATTTGACGAGCAGTATTAATATTAGAAATAGAAAAGGCATGTTCTTTTAGCCCTTTAATACCAAATGTTTCAGACTCATATCCAAGCGCAATTACAAGATAGTCATATTCTATTTCTTGGTTATTTTTGAGTATAACCTTCTTTTGTTCGATATTAATATCTGTAACCGTATTTTTCATAAATGTTACTTTGTTTTTATTAATTAAGTCTGTCACGCTAACACGAGCACGATCGTGATGAAGCGTCCCAGCTGAAACTTCGTGTAGCCATGTTGTTTCATAATGATAGTCATTTTTATTAATTAAAGTGATTTCAGCTTCATTGACGCCTAGCTGTTTTTGTAAGTGAATCGTCGTCATAATGCCGCCATATCCAGCACCTAGAACAACAACTTTAGGCTTCTTCATTTTAATCACATCCACCTTTTTGTTAGAATTTTATTCATGTATTTATGCTTCACACATGTATTTTCCCTTATTGTAAGCATTTGAATATATTCCTATCCCTGTCAAAACGTTAAGGTAAATAATTGTTGTGAATTTATTCACGAACCTAACTATAAAAGAATGAGCTACCATTAAATATTTTCAAAAATTAGATAATAATGTTTGTAAAACATGATATGATGTTTCTTAAACTTTTTCAAGGACATTTTAGTATGGACAGAGCATTTCAGACTACTCTATGCTTGCTCTCTTGCTATCCACATTAGGATAGAACTACCGTTGCATAAGGCTTTCATTCTGTAAGCATTTTCAATTTACCTAGCTTTAAAAAATTTATGTTTTTTTTAAATCCTCGCATAGTATGATAATTATTATCATTTCTATTATGATTGCTAAACTTCTTTCTAACCTATGCTACGGTAAGGAAAGGTTTAACTAATTTTATAAATTTAATACATGTTTTTTCACATGTGTATCTACATATTTTCATTTTTAGTAAAGGAGAACTCATCTTGAAAGAAGATCAACAAGTCTTTGATATTACGGTTATTGGCCCAATTAAAGAATGGGGATTAGAAATTGAAAAGAACTCTATTGTTGTAAATACAAAACAAGAAACAAATATTGAAGGCATCTACGCAGCAGGAGATGTTTGTACATATGAAGGAAAAGTTAAGCTTATTGCTTCAGGTTTTGGTGAAGCTCCAACAGCTGTAAGCAATGCTAAAGCTTACATGGATCCAAAAGCGTGCGTACAACCTGCACATAGTACATCTCTTTTCGCTCAATAAAAAAGACGCTCAGATGAGCGTCTTTTTTAGCATTCTTCAGGCGTTCCCGTATTTGTTGCCGTACGGAATGAAGAACCACAGCCACATGAAGCAATAGCATTTGGATTTTCAATCGTAAATCCTCCGCCAAGCATGGACTCTTTAAAATCTATTGTTGTGCCGTTTAAGATAGCTGCATCTTCTTTTGCGACAATCACTTTAATTCCATGTTGCTCTAGCTGTTCATCTGCTTCTGTTGGAGCTTCTTCAAACCCCATTCCATAAGACAAACCGCTACAGCCTCCGCCTTTTACACCAACGCGCAAGTAAGAGCCTTCTTCACCATGCTCTTTCATCATATCTTTAATTTGATGACTTGCTGCTTCGGTAATGATTACAACGTCTTTCATTTCTAGCCCTCCTTTTTACACATAAAAGGTGTTCTCTTTATAGTATACTATTCCTTCGATAGTGGAACAAACGATACCTCTTAATAATAGTACTCACCTTTGCAAACGGTTTTCGCTTCACCTTTCATGAAAACGTCTCCATCACTTTTCCACTCAATTGTTAAATCGCCCCCAGCTAGATGAACAACAACAGGAACATCCCGCTCTACTTTATCATTTAAAACAGATGACACAACAGCGGCACATGCTCCAGTACCACACGCTTGCGTAATACCTGATCCTCTTTCCCATACGCGGAAATGAACTTCCTTCTCATTTACAACTTCTACAAATTCTACATTTACTCCCTCTGGAAAGCGTTCATCTTTTTCAACGATAGGACCAAGTGTTGTAAGGGGTGCTTCTTCAATATGATCCACATAGAAAATAACATGAGGGTTGCCCATTGAAACAGCCGTAATATTGTACTCTTGCCCGGCAAAGGTAGCCTTTTCATTCACAATGCTTTCTGCGCTTTCACCTTTCATCGGGATTTGTTCTCTTGATAAACGTGGTTGCCCCATATTTATCGTTACTTCTTCAACTATCCCTCTATCAATGTGAACATACGCTTGAACAATTCCTGACAACGTCTCTATTGCAAATTGTTCAGCCTCTACAATTCCATTTTCATAGGCATATTTAGCAACACAGCGCAGACCATTCCCACAGTTTCTTCCTTCTGAACCATCGTTATTAAAAATACGCATTTTTACAGGAGCTACCTCTGAAGGACAAATTAAAATCATTCCATCAGATCCAATGCCTTTATAAATATCAGATACGCTTACTGCAAGTGATGCTAATCTTTCTTCTTCAATTTGTTCTTTGAATATATCAACATAAATATAGTTATTTCCTAGTGCATGCATTTTTGTGAAGTTAAACTTTTTCATCATTTCCTCCAAGTTTTCCGTTTTTTCTAGTATAAAAAAAACCACTTCGGAGCACAATAAGGATATCCCCCGTTTTTAGCTCCTTGGATTTGATCAGGGAGTTTTTTTTATGAAAAAAAGCAAAAGACCTAAAAAGCCTTTTGCCTTAAAACATTGGGTTTTCTTCTATAAACGTATACACATTTTTCACAAGTTCCTCTGGAGATTCAGCTTCAACTATTTCTCCATTCACCATCGCATATAAAGAATGTGCACATTGTCCACAGTACCCTAAACATCCATATTCAATAACATCGAAGTCTGGATCTTTTTCAAGTTCCTCTAATGCCTTTTGAGAACCGTTTGCTAAATTACTAATGCAAAATTCTACAATTGGTTTGATCATTTTTTCACCTCTTCTCATTATACCCGCTTCTCATTCATACTATAGTAAAAAAATAAAATTTCATCTATACCTTAAAATCCTAGCACTTCTTTAAGTAGGTGTTAATTGTTCACTCATTTTAGTTTGTTCTCTCTTTCACGTCAAATATTATCTACTAAATCATATCAATATACAAATCTATTAACAAAGCTTGTGATTTTTTTTCAATTTGGCTATACTTTTAATGTGTTTTTGATTTAAAATGTTATCAAGAAACCTTTTCACACCGAATTATGTTACTCCATTTACAATATACATAAAACTTTAAAGGGGAAATTTCTATGAAAAAGTTTGTTATTCTCGGTGGCGGTTACGGTGGTATGCGCATGCTTCAGCGCCTTCTTCCAAACGCATTGCCAAATGATGTTGAAATTACGCTTGTTGATCGAGCGCCTTATCATTCTTTAAAAACTGAGTTTTACGCGCTTGCAGCAGGGACGATTTCAGACCAGCATGTTCGCGTTTCCTTTCCTGATGAACCTCGTTTAAACATTAAATATGGAACAATTGTAAGCATTGATCTTCAGAACAATCTCGTCCATTTCGAAGATGGAAGTACCCTTTCTTATGATGATCTTGTAATTGGCTTAGGCTGTGAAGACAAGTATCATAACGTGCCTGGAGCACCGGAACACACCTATAGTATCCAATCCATTGATCAATCTCGAGCAACATATCAAACACTAAACAACCTTCCTCCACATGGCGTTGTATCTATTGTTGGTGCTGGTTTAAGCGGAGTTGAGCTTGCAAGTGAGCTAAGTGAAAGCAGACCAGATTTAACAATTAAACTTTTCGACCGTGGTGCCCTTATTTTATCCGCATTTCCTGAGCGTTTAAGTAACTATGTACAAAAATGGTTTGTAGAAAACGGAGTCGAAATTGTAAGTAAGGCAAATATTACAAGAGTAGAAGAAAACAAACTTTACAATCATGATGAAGAGATTTATAGTGATGCAATCGTCTGGACTGCAGGAATTCAGCCAAGTAAAGTTGTTCGTAACTTGGATGTAGAAAAAGACCCTCAAGGTCGTGTTATCCTCACTCCTCATCATAATATTCCAAACAATGAACATGTATATGTATTAGGTGACTGTGCAAGCCTTCCGCATGCCCCAAGTGCACAGCTTGCGGAAGGCCAAGCCGAACAGATTGTTCAAGTTCTTCTTTCTCGCTGGAAAGGTGAACAGCCTCCTGAACTTTCAACAATTAAGCTTAAAGGAGTGCTCGGCTCTCTTGGAAAGAAACACGGCTTTGGCTTACTTGCAGAGCGTCCTATTACAGGTCGTGTTGCTCGGCTCTTAAAGTCTGGTCTTCTTTGGATGTACAAACACCATAATGGATAAAAAAAGGCGGTTAGCTTATACTAGCCGCCTCTTATACTAACTGCTGAAGCTTTTGATGCAAATGCGAGAGCTGAATATGTCCTTCTCCAGCAATTTCTCCGTTTATTGTCACAAGCGGATAAAAAAACTCTTCTTCTAGAATTCTCTTGCACATATCCGTTTGCTCTCTATCTGATTGTTGTTCATTTATGTCAACATATATAAAATCAAAACAATGCTGACCATATTTACGCGACAGAGCTGCTTTTAGCCATTCAAATGTATCTTTTGAAGAGGGAGCATTTACACAACTTGCACAAATCACTTCTGCTCCATACACACAAATATTAACGACCGATTTTTGAGACATTTCTCAATTCCCCTCTCTTTTTCTCTTTTACTTTATATATTCTCTTCGTTTGCAGGTTTTCTTTCTTTTTTATTCCTAATAAAAAAACTTGATACTATGCGCTTCTGGAAGCGAAAAACAAATTTTCCTTTCTTAAGTTCTGTTCCTCGGATAGATTTTTTTCTTTATAACCTTTATAATGTAGTTAGGTTAGCAAAACCGTTAAGCTTCACATATAAAATTATAAGTATTCATGAGTTCCAAAGTCTTTTTTAGACAAGACTATAAACTCTTTTTAATATTGAAACAGAAAGGGGTTTTCAGGAATGGAAACTGTAGAAATGAAAGGCCAAGTACAAGAGGTTCTTGATAAACTTCGTCCGTTTTTACTACGTGACGGTGGAGACTGTGAGCTTGTTGATGTAGAAGATGGTATTGTAAAACTTCGTCTTCTTGGAGCTTGTGGAAGCTGCCCAAGTTCAACAATCACTTTAAAAGCTGGTATTGAGCGTGCACTTCTTGAGGAAGTACCTGGCGTTATAGAAGTTGAACAAGTATTTTAATAATAATAACAGCCCTTTTGCCTCAGGCAGAAGGGCTGTTTTTTTATGCATGTTCATTTGTAACAGTTTCTACTGAAACACCTTTTACATCAATTTGAATTGCTTCTACAAGGCAATGAGTGAGCGATGGAGCTAAAGCAGCCGCAAGCTCTTCTCCACGACCTTTTTCAACTAAACAAAGCACTGTTGGCCCTGCACCACTTAAAGCTGTACCAAAGGCTCCAAATTCTTTTGCTTTACGACGAACAAAAGAGAGCTCTGGAACAAACTGTTCTCGATATGGCTCATGAAAAGAATCTTGCTCCATCATCTCTCCAACTGTTTTCCAATCTTCAATAAGCAATGCTCCTGTTAATACATTACTTACAGCACTTGCTTCGACAGCTCCCTTAAATGAAAACTGAGAAGGAAGCGCATTTCTAGCATCATCTGTTTTAAGCTCATAATTCGGGATGATAACAACAACATCCACATCTTTTGGCACAATAGAAACAGTATATGTCTTAGCTTCCGTGTGGCAGCCTACGACAATTCCTCCGTTAACTGTTGGCGCCACATTGTCAGGATGTCCTTCCAAAAGGCTTGCAATCCGGATTTTCTCTTCATTGGATAAATTCAGCTCGCACAGCTGATTAGCAAGTTCAATCCCTGCAATAATAGCTGAAGCACTACTTCCAAGGCCTCGTGCAAGGGGAATATTACTTTTTACCTCAACACGTGCACTCGGAAGCGAGACATCAAATTTGTCTGCTACATGCTTAGCTACTTCATACATCATGTTATCTGTTCCTTGAGGAATAAGCGCTACCTCTTGAGTAAGGGGAACAAATGACCATTTTTCAGCAGGATCAACTGTTAGCTCAAGGTATTTTCCAAGGGCCATTCCAACTGAATCAAACCCTGGACCAAGGTTTGCCGTGCTTGCTGGAACGGTAATATGAAACCGTTCCATGGCTAGCATGAAGCGACAACTCCTTGGATATATTGAAATACCTCTTCTTCATCATTTGGAAGAACAGTTGGTGTAAAGTTGTTAGACTCAATGGCAACGTTAGGATCTTTCAAACCGTTACCTGTCAGCACTGCAACAACTGTCTCACCTTTTTTAATTTTACCTGCTTTTAAATCTTTAATAACACCTGCTACAGAAGCTGCTGAAGCTGGCTCTGCAAACACACCTTCTCTTTTAGCAATAAGATGGTAAGCTTCTAAAATCTCCTCATCTGTTACATAGTCAATTTTTCCATTTGAGTTTTCTGCCGCTTCCACTGCAAAGTTCCAGCTTGCCGGATTTCCAATTCGAATAGCTGTTGCAACTGTTTCAGGTTGTTCAATTACTTTATTCTGAACAATAGCTGCTGCTCCCTCTGCTTCAAAACCGTGCATACGAGGTAACCCTGTATTTTTCTTATCGTTATACTCGTTGAAACCTTTCCAATATGCTGTAATATTGCCTGCATTCCCAACTGGGATAGCTAGTACATCAGGCGCTACTCCTAAAGCGTCACAAACCTCAAAAGCAGCTGTTTTTTGTCCTTCAATACGATATGGATTTACAGAGTTTACGAGCGTTAATGGAGTTGTTTCGCTAAGTTTACGCACCATTTTAAGCGCTTCGTCAAAGTTTCCATCAATTGCGATAATCTCTGCTCCATACATTACAGCTTGCGCAAGTTTCCCCATAGCAATCTTGCCATTTGGAATAACAACAATACAACGGAGTCCAGCGCGAGCTGCATATGCAGCTGCAGCTGCTGATGTGTTCCCTGTTGAAGCACACACCACTGTTTTACTTCCTTCTTCTTTCGCCTTCGCAACAGCCATAACCATTCCACGATCTTTAAAAGAACCTGTTGGGTTAGCTCCGTCAAATTTAACATGTAAATTAATTCCAAGTTCTTCTGAAAGAGAAGCTAGATGAACAAGTGGCGTATTTCCTTCATGAAGTGTTAATAATGGCGTATTCTCATTTACGGGTAGAAACTCTCTATACTCACTTAACAAACCTTTCCATGTCATAGCGATCCATCTCCTTCAACTCTATAGCTGCTTTTAATTTCTTGAACAATTGGCAGTGCTTCAATAGCATGTAATACTTTTTCATATTTTCCTAGCGATGCTTCATGCGTAACAAGAACAATTTCAGCTAGATCACTGTCTTTAACAGGAAGCTGAATAATTCTTTCAAGACTTACTCCTTGATCTGAAAACAAGTTTGTCAGCTCTGAGAATGCTCCAACTTGATCATGGACATGAAGACGAAGGAAATATTTCGAAAGTACTTTTTCGTCTGCTTTAAGCTGTTTCGGGAATTGCGGAGCAACTGCACTGCTTCCGTTCACACCAAGTCTCATGTTCTTCATTACTCCAACAAGATCTGATACAACTGCTGTTGCTGTTGGCAAACTACCTGCTCCAGGTCCATAAAACATTGTTTCCCCGACAGCTTCCCCATACACATAGACAGCGTTATACTCATCATTTACTCCTGCTAATGGATGATTGTTCGCAATCAATGTTGGTTGAACACTAACTTCAATTTCTTCTTCATCTCGATGAGCATAACCAATGAGTTTCATTGTATAACCTAGTTGTTTACTATACTGCAAATCTTCCTCTGTAACTCTAGTAATTCCTTCTACCTTTACATCATCAAGATCGACTTTCATAGAAAAACCAAGCGTTGCCAAAATAGTCATCTTACGGGCTGCATCTAGTCCTTCTACATCTGCAGTTGGGTCTGCTTCTGCATAGCCAAGCTTTTGGGCTTCAGCTAGAACGTCATCATATGCTTTTCCTTCATTGCTCATTTTTGTTAGAATGAAGTTTGTTGTACCGTTCACAATTCCCATCATCTTCGTAATTCTATCCGAAGAAAGACCATCAACTAATCCTCTTAAAATTGGGATTCCTCCTGCAACACTTGCTTCGTAAAATAAATCGCATTTATTATCAGCTGCTACTGTCAGCAATTCTGAACCGTATAAAGCCATTAAATCTTTATTTGCTGTTACAACATGCTTTTTATTTTGAAGTGCTGTTAGTAGATAATCACGCGTTTCTTCGACTCCGCCCATTACTTCAATTACAACATCGATTTCTGGGTCATGTAAAATATCGCTTACGTTCTCTGTGAATTTTTCCTTCGTTAAATTCGTATCACGGCTTTTATCAAGGTCACGTACTAATGCCTTTTTTATCTCAACAGGACATCCAATTTGATGCTGCAGCTTATCCTGATGTTCTTCAACAATTTTCACAACACCTGATCCAACTGTTCCAAGTCCTAGTAAACCGACCGATATTTTTTTTGTCATAGCTGTGCCACGCTCCTTCGAATGTTTATCTTGAAAATACATATGTACTCGTATAAAAGACATTATAAAGCTTTTTAAGGATTTTACAACCCATTTTGCTAACAAATATAAATTTTCTAATTATTTTAAAGGAAAGAATGATCTTTCACAATAGCTTTTCATGATTAAAAAGAAAAAGTCGCAACGTTCTTTTATTTTAAAGAATATTGCGACTCCTTTTATTATATCATATCCTACTTCTATATATTAAGAAGAGAGCCAAGGAATTTCCGGGATATAATAGCGCTTTGTAGAAATTCCTAGTAAGCGATAAAATTCTCCTAAAAAAGATTCATAGTTTCCTGACGTATGGAGCATATCTTCTAGTTCTTTTCTGTACTGTTCTTTTAAATCTTCGTTATTCGTGCTATAAAAGCCTTCAACTATCTCAAAATAATGCAGTGGACATAGAAGCCTCGAGTAAAGAAGACGCCAAGCAAAGGATGAGAGAGGTGTTTTACGCTCATACTTTTCTAAAAAAGCGTACATGCTGGCTTGGAACGTTTCTGGTTCTTGAAAATAAATAGTGCGAATGTATTCACTGAGATCTCTACTTGGATGGTCATAAACCCAGTCCATTGGGAATTTCACAAATTTCTCTGCGCTCCATATCTCTTTTGTAAAACGATGATGACAAACAGTTGCTGTGTCAAATGCTCGCGGAAGATCGTCGATCTCTGTATCCACTAAATATTGAATTGCATTTTCAGTAAGACCTGAATAATAAGGAAAAGATTCAATTAATCTTTTATCCATTTCATCATTTGGATGATCGCGCACCTTTAAAATCCAAAATTTCTCCATCTGATCGTGTCTTGTTGCCCAGAGCTCTTTCCAATTTCCAAACCTGCTGCGATGAATTTTTTCTTGTCCACCATACATCATCTTTCCTCGTTCATGAAACAAAGCAAGTTCTTCTCCTAAAGTGGAAAAGGCTTTGTTTGAATGAGCCATATGACGGCAAAGCATAAATTTTTCATCTTGCCATTCAGAAATAAGCTTTCCTTCTTTATTCTGAAGAAATAAACCTGCTTCTTTGTCTCCTTTAGCAATTAAATGCTGACCCATTTCAAAAAGTTCCCTTACTTCTTCTTCACTAAATGAGGAAGCAGGAATAATTGTATATAAAAGATGTCCTTGCGAAAAACCGTCATATCCTAATATATCCGAGAAAGAAGTTGGTTGAATTCCATACATTTCATAAATTGCTTGTTGCAATGCTATCGCTCCTTCTCTATTCATTTCTCTTTATGATTATATGAAGAGATTCCTGTAAAATGGTTACTTTTCTCATCATCAAAAAAGAGCAGCTGTTAGCTGCTCTTTCCTTCTTAAATGATTGGATAGTACTCTATATAACTTGCAGTACAATAGTATGGCAATCTTGCCCGTATTTTGTGTTTTAAAAAGGATACGAGTTATCTCATTCTTTTTAGTTGGCTCTCTTTCTATATAGAAGGCTGCTGAGAAAAGAAAGGGGATTGAGGGTTGTATCGCATAACATCCCCCTGGATGCTCTTCTGTTTACTATCGTCTTATACAGCGTTTCATCAGGTTGCTTACTCAACAGACATTACATTAGATTAATTTGCATAGTGTATAAAGAATTTGATCGTTTTTAGGAAAAAAATGAAACCAAGATATCCATTAATGCCCTACTATGAAAAGGTCACAAAATATGAGGATGTCCCAAGTAGCTTTTCATCTCAATGAAAAACAAAACACCCGGGGCTTGAAAAACTTATGAACCTAAGACCCATTATTAAGAAGTTGGAAGTGGAAAACTAACTGGAAGGGAAGCCTTAATTATTGGTGACGATAGCGGGATTGGAGCAGATGTTGCTATCTCCTACATTGACAAACATGAAGACGCCAAATGAACGAAAACATGCGTTGAGGAACTTAGCAGACGCTTCTTGTTCCTTCCTATTGACTTGCGTGACAAACATCGTTTTCAAGGCATTGTAGAGGCTACAATAGACACATTCAGACATCTTGAAAACATTCGCAACCACGTAGGCATACAGGTTCAACAACTAAGCTTGTTAGATATCACAGATAAACAATTTGATGATATCTTCAAAGTAAACATCTATTTTCCTTTCTATACAACGAGAGCTTTAGCAAATAGCATGATTGATATTGGAATAAAAGTAAATACTATCACTCCTATCCCTGTGTACCCCCCGCTCATTCCAGCTGGTTTCTCAGCTGATTCTGTAAGTATGCATGATTCAGATGTACCAATTAGACGGTCAGCACAGCCTTTTGAGCTTGCTCCAACATACGTTCATTTGGCATTGATGATTCATGCTACATAACAGAACAGACGCTTCATGTTAACGGTATGATGATTATGCCGTAACCTTTAGAGCGCTTTATCTTCCTTAGCATATTGTTTAATAAGAGTTGGCACTTGAGTAAGGGAGTTTAAAGTAATAAGCTCACCTGTTGGATCGATATCAAGCTTAATTTGGTTATAACTCCATTCAAGTTCAGAAGGAATATGAATAGCGTGAATTCCAAGCTCAACAGCTGGCTTAATATCTGTTTTTAGGGAATTGCCTATCATCCATGTTTGTTTAGGGTTAGAGCGGATAGTTTGTAAAACAGTTTGAAGAGCCTCTGTATTCTTGTGTTCAAAAATAAAAACACGATTCCCAAAATACGTTTCAAGCTCAAGCTGCACAACTTTCCTGCTCTGGTTCTCTTCATCACCACCTGTAAAAAGATAAAGCTCGTGTCCTTCATTTTGCAGTGTTGACAACACTTCATACATATATGGAAAAGGCTGTACTTCAATTTCAAAAACGCTCACACCAATTTTTCTTATTTCTTCTATCTCTGTTTCTTTTATCTCTTTCTTTTGCTTCTCACAAAAAAATTTATAAGTTGAAACAAGAGATTCAGGGAACCTTGAGGAATGAAGTCCATGTTGTTCAATGCTTTCTAAATCAATCTGGAGCTGCTTTTCTTTAATTTCATCAGCAGTAAGAGTAGAAAACCATTGTTGCATTGTTGATACAAAAGTATTAATTGTTGCTCGAAAGTATTTATTACAATGAATAAGTGTGTCATCTAAATCAAAAATCAATGTTTGTTTTTCCATCTGTTCAATCCCCTTTTTTTAGTGTGTATAAATAGTATATGTAGAAGAAGCATATCAGTGTTCACAGAATTGTCAAATTATATCTTTGTAATATAAGTGAACTGTTAGTTTTTATTAAAGAAAAGGCTTTTATTCGATAAAAAAAGAGAGGAACAAAAGTTCCTCTCTTCATTAAATAGATTCCATCCATTCTAAAAGTGAGTGTGCAACATGGGTAGGCTGCTGTTCAAATGTTGTTAAATGTTCTGGAGTGGTAACTCCTGTATGAACAAGAAGCGTGTCAATTCCTGCATTCATTCCAGCCATAATATCTGTGTGATAATTATCACCAATCATAAGCGTTTCAGATCTTGGTGTCCCAATTACTTCAAGCGCTTGTTCCATAATAATTTTTTCTGGTTTTCCTATAAAAATTGGCTGTGTTTCTGTTGACACTGTAACAACAGATGTAAGAGAACCATTTCCAGGTAAAAGTCCTCTCTCAGTCGGAATCGCAATGTCACCATTAGTGGATACGAACGTTGCTCCATTTCTTACTCCTAAACAAGCCTTCGTAAGTTTCTCATAACTTATGCTTCTGTCAATCCCAACAACAACAAAGTCTGGATTCTCGTCTTGAAGCGTAAATCCTTTTTCAATCAGTGCTTGTTGAATTCCTTCTTCACCAATCACATATGCTGTTGCATTTTCTTTTTTCTCCGCTAAAAAGTTTGCTGTTGCTTGGCTTGTTGTAAAAACTTGTGGACCCTCTGCTGGGATACCAAAATCTCTTAATTTTGCAGCTACTTGCTCAGGTGTTCTTGAAGAATTGTTCGTTACAAAAAGATATGGGAGATTCTTTTCTTTAAGTTTTACAACAAAGTCTCTTGCTTCTGCGATAAGCTCTGTTCCTTTATACATTGTTCCATCTAAATCAAATAAATAGCCTTTATACTTTTTCAAACCGTAAATCCTCCTTATGTCACTCGTTGTTGTTAGTTTTTAAATGCTGAAACAGGACCAAGTTCATTTTCCAAATATGTACGGATTCGTGTTGGGAATGCTTCAAGCACTGGTGCATTTCTTTTTAAAGCCTCAATAAGTTCTTCATGGTTAATATCTATATACTGCTGTACAAGCTCTTTACGATAGCGAATAAAGTCTTTTAGTAATCCTTCGTCTTCGCTTGTAATAACTTTCTCGTCATGCAAAATATCTACAATATCATCATAGCTTCCCGGATCTCTCATAATAAAGCCGTCAATCATATCGTTCCCAACATCTAGAATGCCTTCGATGAGAAGGTGACCAATTCGCTCAAGAGCTCGTAGCTCCAGTTCGCTTTCCCACTTTTCATGATGTAAAAAAAGCGCATACTGCTCCTCAAAATGAACCAATATCTTTTCAATACGACCTCGATCAACAAAATACATGCTTACTCATCCCCTTATGTTGCATAAGCTAATTTTTGTTTTAGTATTTTCCATCTATAGTTTACCATACAAGGGCAAGCTCTTATACTAAATAACCTAGGAGAAAGCTCAGTAAAACTTCATCAAAAAAATAAAAGCCAAAGCCTTTAATAAAGTGCCTTGGCTTTTATTTTTTTATCTTACGAAGCACAAAATAAGCGCATCCAAAGTTACAGTATTCAAATAAATACTCCTGCAGCGTGCTAATTTTCGTGTCATATGTTGAACGATTGTTTTGATCTTCGAAAAATCCTTTTAGGCGAAGCTGATTATATCCCCAGTCACCTACAATATAATCATATTTATTTAAAATTTCACTGTAGCGTGCTTTGAAAGCCTCCTCTTGAAAACCTTCTTTAACATCTTCAATTAATTCATACGTATTATTTTGAACTTGTACCAAAAACTTCACCTCATTTCTCTCATTTTAACATACCATAACAAAACCCATGAAACCATCATTTGACAGAAAAAAACGCTCGTATTTGTCGCATTCTAATAGGAAAGGAGGTGCTTAAATGAAACGTCTTATTTTCCCTTTTTCTTGTTTGCTTCTTTTCACAGCAGCATGCCAACAAAACGCTGCTGAGAATGATTCTTTAACAGATGAAGGAACAACTCCCATTACGGTTTCAGATCGAAATACTGAAAATGATACAAACTCTAACTATGGCTATGTTAGGCGTCAAAGAAATGATGGAGAAAACCAAGAACAACGACAAGAAGGTGTTCCATACTTAGATCGAGAAGCATTAGCTGACTCTATTAGCCGAATGGCCTCATCGCTTCCAAATGTAGAAGATACGGCAACGCTTGTTACAGATAAAGAAGTGCTCATTTCATACAAAACTAGCGCCCAAGATCGCTCTGCTACAGCAGATAGCGTTAAGCGAACAGCTTTATCTGTTGTGCCTCGTTACTACCATGTATACGTTTCTGATAACGAGGAACATCTAGACCTTATTGAACGTTTAAGCAATGGAAACTCTGCTACAGCATCAGACGAGTTTCGAGACACGTTGAATAAGACGATAGAAAAAATGAAAACTTCACCACAAGGTAAAGAAGTTAACAATAATGAAAACGCAAATGGCGAATAAAAAACAACACGCGTTTTATTAACGCGTGTTGTTTTTGTTTATGCTTTTTCTTGACGTGCTTTTGAAGCTGCATTTACTTGCTCATCAGCATGATAAGAAGAACGAACAAGAGGGCCTGCTTCAACGTGGCTGAAGCCTTTTGTTAAAGCAATATTTTTTAACTCTTCAAACTCATCTGGATGATAATATTTCTGTACTTTAAGATGTTTTTTAGATGGTTGTAGATATTGACCAATTGTCATGATATCTACATTGTTTGCACGTAAGTCATCCATTGTTTCAATAATCTCTTCTTTAGTTTCTCCAAGACCAACCATAAGACTTGATTTCGTTGGAATATCAGGCTGCATCTCTTTTGCACGGCGTAAAAACTCTAGTGAGCGGTCATATGTAGCACGAGCACGAACTCTCTTAGTAAGATTTCGAACAGTTTCAATGTTGTGATTTAAGATGTCGGGACGAGCATCCATTAACATTTTTAAGTTTTCTTCCACTCCACCCATATCTGAAGGAAGAACCTCAATTGTTGTAAATGGATTTTTTCTACGTACAGCGCGAACTGTTTCCGCAAATACTTGGGCGCCGCCGTCTTTTAAATCATCACGAGCTACAGCTGTGATAACTGCGTGTTTCAGGTTCATAAGTTGAACGGAATCTGCTACGCGTTCCGGCTCTTGTAAATCTAGCTCTGTCGGTAAACCTGTTTTTACCGCACAGAAACGACAGGCACGTGTACATACAGCACCTAGAATCATGAACGTAGCTGTACGACGTACTGCCCAGCATTCATGGATATTCGGACATTTTGCTTCCTCACAAACTGTATGAAGATTGTTTTCTCTCATCATCTTCTTTAAGCCTGTATAGTTCTCATTTGTGTTTAGCTTAATTTTCAACCAATCTGGTTTACGAATATGATCTTCTTTCGTTGCCATATCCCATCATCTCCATCATATAAAAGTTGTTATTTTTCTAAAAATTTTTAAGTAAATAATAAGTCAATCCTATGCCACTTTATCATATTTACCATTAAATAGACAAGCTTGCTTGCTTATTCTTCCATGAGTTCTGTGCCTCCTGAAAAGGCTTTTCCATAATTTTAAGTTTATGAAAAAAAAACTTTTTCACACACTAATGAATAGCAGTTTGAAGAAAGGAGGACTTTTCGTTGCGAACCTTATTTATTGGTTTATTTATAATTAGTTTTTTCTTTAGTAATGTGCAAGCTGCTTTTAGCGCGGAGAATGAAAAAGACGAAAAAACGCTTCGTGAAGAACGTATGAGCTTGTATAAAAAAGCAGAAGCAACAACACATATTCCTTGGTATTACTTTGCTGGAATTGATCAATATGAGCGCCAAGTCCGACGAACTCATAAAGATATTCCGCATGAAAAAGGAGCACTTGGGATTTATATCGAGCCAAGCCGTTGGGTTGGACTAATGAATCCTCATAAAGAGGCTCAGAATGAAACAGTTATCTCCTTGTTTGGAGGAATAGGGAAAGATGGAAATGGTGATGGAAAAGCGGATCAATATGACGACGAAGACATTTTATATACAATTGGTTCTTATTTGCAGTCATATGGAATTACCCCTTCTCAAATTAAGATTGGCCTTTGGCAATATTACCATCGTGACCGAACTGTAAGTATTATTCTAGGACATGCAAAGCTCTTTAAAACTTTTGGAACTCTAGATTTAGATCATCATGCTTTCCCGCTCCCGCTTAACGCTAATTTCAGCTACAAAAACACATGGGGAGATGCACGCGGATGGGGCGGGCGTCGCATCCATGAAGGAACAGACATCTTTGCAAACTACAGCGTTCCTGTTCGTTCTACTTGCTATGGAATTATTGAAATGAAAGGTTGGAATAGATATGGCGGATGGCGGCTTGGCATACGCGATGTAAATAATAATTATCACTACTTTGCTCACTTAAGCGGATTTACGAAAGATCTTGAAGTTGGGCAGGTTGTGGAGCCAGGAATGGTTGTCGGCGGTGTTGGAAGCACTGGTTATGGCCCTCCTGGAACATCAGGAAAATTCCCACCTCATCTTCATTATGGGATGTATAAAGACAATGGGCGAACTGAGTGGTCTTTTGACCCTTACTCACATTTAAAAATGTGGGAACGAGCAGATCGTCAAAAAGCAAAAGGAGATTAAATAAAAGGGCTTCCTTTCCTGGAAGTCCTTTTATTTTTTCCCTGGCAGTTCTATTGCTGCTCCATTCCCGTCTCCGCCTCTATTGTAATAGTCTGGTACACTTCCTTCATGAATTCTCATTGCAACAGGAACTTTCGTTGTTACCCTAGCTACGTCTGTTGCAAACGGAAGCACTACTTGCACATCAACTTGAACTTTCACATAAACAGTAATCATAGCATTATTAATTCCGTACTCCTCAATACTTGTGTCTACATCTGTATGGGCCGCTCCAATTGTGCTAAACTCTACGGGAATGTCTGGACCTAGATTTGCAAGCAACGCATTATCTGTAGCACGCCCAAGTGGAATATGATACAAAATTCCCTCTTCACGGAGTTTTTTATTTTCTTCTATTTCTACTCCACTAGGGGGATCTGTAATTTGTCCTTCTCCTTTTTCAATATCGCGCAGGCTTTTTTGTACAAGTGTTGTTGTCTCTTTTAAAACATTTGTTACAACAGCTGTATTAAGATTTACTGCTGTGCCATCTCCTGCTTCTCCAGTTGTACTAAATACCGACTCAGGATCAAGCTGGTTTGTAATTTCTTTATCAATTGCTTCATTAATGACATACTGAGCAATTTTTTTCGTTTGCATATTTGCATAAGCCATAAGTGTCGGTTCTACCGCTTTGTTAATAAGCCAAATTCCAAGCGACGTCGAGAAAATAAAGAAAACAAAGCTTAACAATAATACATACCGAAATGGCAAAGGACCTTTGCGATGGGGTCTTCTTCTTAATCTGTACACGGCTTATCCCCCCTACAAACTATATATATGCAAGAGAAGATAAGCTCATTTCTAAATTCACAAAAAAGAAGACGGCATCTTCCGTCTTCCTACACCATTTTCAATAAAGCATCTTTTCCCTTCATGCCAGCCACAATCCCTTTTTGTTCTGCATAAAGTGTCACAGATTCAAGAGGAGCCTCTAAGAGTTGGTCAATTGTTTTAACCCCTGTTGCCCGTCCTGCTAGAATATTGCGATCTTTTAACTTATCGTTTAATAATCCGACATCAAGGGCACCACACATAATGTATCCTTTATCGTTAGAGACAACAAGCAGCGTTGTTTTTGGCAGAGCAACTGTTGTAGCATTGAATGTTTTTCCTTCAATTACAATTGGTTCTAACGTTATCATTTTGACTACACCCCTTCTATAGTCAATGTATGATAGCCATTTAGAAAGGTGATTAATGGCAGTTATAAATCAAAGAAATCTAGCTGCTTTGGAGCAAGCCCTTCATACTCTAGATCAAGAAGGTCAATCATCTGCTTAGCATTATCTGCAGCATCTCCTGCTGAATTGTTGTTAAAAAGAAGACAAATTTCTTTTGTTTCCTTTTTCATCTCTTCAAGTCGATTTTTCCACTCTGCTAATTCCTTTTCATTATAGCGGTACAAGCAGCGTACTTTTCGCCATTCTGCATTTGAGCGATTCCCTCTCGTCCATCCTGCACTATTACGACCGTGAAAACGAATAATTGTTAACTCTTTGGATGTTGCCTTTGGCACAATTGGAACGTACCCTTCTCCACTTTGAAGCTGTGGTTCATCACATACAGTGTGAATCCATCCGTTTTCTTTCAGATAAGATATTGTACGCTCTCTCATATCTCCTTCAAACCATGTTTTATTGCGAAATTCAATTGCAATAGGAATAGGTCCCATCATTTTCTTTGTATAGTTCAGTAAGTTGACTGAAGCTTTTTCACATCTGAACCAAGGCGGATATTGAAAGAGAACAGCCTTTAGCTTACCTGATTTTATAAGAGGAGAAATGGATAGCTTAAACTTCTCAAACATTTCCTCTTTCGACTCAAAAGGAATTTCTTCTTTCAAATGTCCTGTCATTCCTTGATATGCCTTTACAATAAATCCAAATGATTTTGGTGTTTGTGCTACCCATTTCTCAAATGTTGAAGAATGTTGAACAGCATAAAATGAGGAATCCACTTCAACAATCGGAAAATGGCCGCTGTATACTTCTAATTTTTCATTACTTCTTGTTCTAGCTGGATAAAGGGAATCATGATCACCCCAGCCTGTTACACCTATTTGAATCATATCAAAACCCCACACCATTTTATTTTCTTCTATTATATCCTATTCTTTTCGATTTCTCGATTGAGCAGTGTTGATAATAAAAAAAAGCCGGAAATCGGCTTTTTTTAGCTTGAAATGTAGGCTCCTCCATTAATGTGGATGAACTGACCTGTCATATATGATGATTCATCACTTGCAAGCAGTACATAACTTCCTACGTGCTCTACAGGCTGTCCTGGTCTATTCATTAATGTGTCTAAGCCAAACTCTTCTACTTGTTCTTTTGGGAATGTCGCCGGAATAAGCGGTGTCCAAATTGGACCGGGTGCTACACCATTCACTCGAATCCCTTTATCTGCAAGAGACTGTGCCATTGAACGTGTGAAGGCCACAATTGCTCCTTTTGTTGAAGAGTAATCAATAAGAGTTGCATGCCCTCTATATGCATTAATAGAAGCTGTATTGATAATTGTGCTTCCTTCTTTCATATAGGGAAGAGCACCTTTTGTTAGATAAAACATAGAGAAGAAGTTTGTTTGGAACGTTTTATGCAATTGCTCTGTTGAAATGTTTTCAATTCCGTCTTGTGGGTGCTGTTCACCTGCATTGTTTACTAGAATATCAATACGGCCATGCTCAGCTACAACATCTTTAATAAGACGTTTACAGAAGTCTTCATCTCCTACGTCACCTGCATGAAGCGTACATTTTACTCCTTCTTTCTCAACTGCTTCTTTAACAACTTCTGCATCTCCCTCTTCATCTAAGTAAGAAACAGCAACATGGGCGCCTTCTTTTGCATAAGCAATTGCTACAGCTCTACCGATTCCGCTATCTCCACCTGTAATAAGAGCTACTTTGTTTTTTAATTTGTCCGCACCTTTATAGTCCTTCTCTTCATATACAGGTCTAGGATCCATTTCACTTTCAATTCCTGGCTGACGATCTTGAGTTTGTCCTTTTGTTCCGCCAACTTGTCGATTTGTGTCCTTCATTCTCAATTCCTCCTTGCTATTATCTTTAATTATTTTTTATTGTTGTATTTATCAGTACCACGTTTAATTTTTCTTTAAACAGGGCGATAGGTTACGATTACAATAATGTTTATTCTAAAAAAAATGGGGAAAAGGATAGATGAATGCTTTTTAAGAGGAGGAAGATATGGTAGAAGCTTAATTTCTAGAACAATCTAATGGACAGTACGTAAGCTGCTTTGATTACAAATTTTAAAAAAGGAATGATCAACAAGTGGAAATCCCTCATTCTAACAATGAGACAGAAAAGATTGAAGAAAAAGCGAAAAGAGACCATATTGAAGACCAAAAAGCAAAAAGAATGGTAGAAGAAGCCAAACAAAAAAGCCTTAACGCTCTACGATAAAGAAAAAGGGTGAACCTCTTTGAAAGAGGTTCACCCTTTTTTCTGTTTATTAACCAATAGAACCTTCCATTTCGAACTTGATAAGACGGTTCATTTCAACTGCATATTCCATTGGAAGTTCTTTTGTAAACGGCTCGATGAAGCCCATTACGATCATTTCTGTTGCTTCTTCTTCTGAGATACCACGGCTCATTAGATAGAAAAGCTGTTCTTCAGATACTTTTGAAACTTTTGCTTCGTGTTCAAGCGAGATGTTATCGTTTAAAATCTCGTTATACGGAATTGTATCTGATGTTGATTTGTTATCCATGATAAGCGTATCGCACTCGATATTAGAGCGAGCACCTTCTGCACGACGACCAAAGTGAACAATACCACGGTACGTTACTTTTCCGCCATGTTTAGAAATCGATTTAGAAACGATTGTAGAAGACGTATTTGGTGCTAAGTGAATCATTTTAGCTCCTGCATCTTGGTGCTGACCTTTACCAGCTAGAGCGATAGAAAGTGTCATACCACGAGCACCTTCACCCTTTAAGATAACTGCTGGATATTTCATTGTAAGTTTTGAACCGATGTTACCATCAATCCATTCCATTGTCGCATTTTCTTCACAAACTGCGCGTTTTGTTACAAGGTTGTATACGTTGTTCGCCCAGTTTTGAATTGTTGTATAACGACAATAAGCATCTTTTTTGATGATGATTTCTACAACGGCACTATGAAGTGAGTTTGTTGTATAAACAGGTGCTGTACAGCCTTCAACATAGTGTACATGTGCGCCTTCATCAACAATGATAAGCGTACGTTCAAACTGTCCCATATTTTCTGAGTTAATACGGAAGTAAGCTTGAAGAGGTGTTTCCACTTTTACACCTTTTGGTACGTAAATGAATGATCCACCAGACCAAACTGCTGAGTTTAGCGCTGCAAACTTATTGTCTGTTGGCGGGATTACTTTTGCCCAGTGTTCACGGAAAAGCTCTTCATTTTCTTTTAGGGCTGAATCTGTATCCTTGAAGACAATCCCTTTTGCTTCAAGATCTTCTTGCATGTTATGGTAAACAACTTCTGACTCATACTGAGCAGACACCCCTGCAAGATACTTTTGTTCTGCTTCTGGAATTCCTAATTTATCAAACGTTTGTTTGATTTCTTCAGGTACTTCATCCCAAGAACGCTCTGAACGCTCTGATGGTTTTACATAATACGTAATCTCATCAAAGTTTAAGCTATTTAAGTCTCCGCCCCATTGAGGCATTGGCATGTTATAAAAATGTTCAAGCGACTTTAAACGGAAATCAAGCATCCACTGTGGCTCTTCCTTCATACGTGAAATTTCTTCTACGATTTCTTTCGTTAAACCACGTTCTGAACGGAAAATGGATACGTCTTTATCGGAAAAACCGTACTTGTAATCGCCGATTTCTGGC
The DNA here is from genome assembly GCF_057808375.1 of Priestia sp. TRM10. Lineage (NCBI taxonomy): Bacteria > Bacillati > Bacillota > Bacilli > Caryophanales > Bacillaceae > Priestia > Priestia sp. TRM10. Next base: position 384,280 of record NZ_JBJZOT010000011.1, on the reverse strand, counting down.
ATCTTCTTCGCCATTTTTTACTACCCCCTACATATTGGTTTGATACGATCATAAAGCTACTTATGCGTCGCTATCCTTCTCGTGCAAACCTTTTTCCATTGCTTTCCAAGCTAATGTTGCACATTTAATGCGGGCTGGAAACTGGGATACACCTTGTAACGCTTCAATATCTTCTAACTCAAGGCTGCTATCTTCATATTCTTTTCCCTGCATCATATCTGAAAAAACTTTTGACATTTTAAGAGCATCTTCAACTTTTAAGCCTTTAATAGCTTGTGTCATCATAGAAGCACTTGATAATGAAATTGAACAACCTTCACCATCAAACTTCGCATCGACGACTTTATCATCCTCAACTTTTAAAGAAAGTTGAATTCGATCACCACAAGTTGGGTTGTTCATATTAATTGTCACTGTGTCGTCATCAAGGTTACCCTTGTTACGAGGATTTTTATAATGATCCATAATCACTTGACGGTACAGTGTATCAAGGTTACTAAAAGACATTTGTGAAATACTCCTTCGTTTTAATTAATGAAGAAACAAAACGGTCAATTTCTTCTTCTGTATTGTATAGATAGAAACTTGCACGAGCTGTTGCAGATACGTTCAAGTACTTCATAAGAGGCTGTGCACAGTGATGACCAGCACGAACAGCAATTCCATCCGCATCAAGTACTGTTGCTACATCGTGTGGATGTACCTCATCTAGATTGAACGTTACAACTCCTGCGCGTTCTTTCGGTCCATAAATCGTAATGCCTTCAACTGTTGACAACTTTTCTAACGCATATTGTGCAAGCTTATGCTCATGTGCAGCGATGTTATTAAGACCTACATCTTCTAGAAAATCAATTGCAGCGCCTAATCCAATAGCTCCTGCAATGATTGGTGTTCCACCTTCAAATTTCCAAGGAAGCTCTTTCCATGTTGAATCATAAAGGTTAACAAAATCAATCATTTCTCCTCCAAATTCAACAGGCTCCATTTTTTCTAGAAGTGCTTTCTTTCCATAAAGAACACCGATACCAGTCGGACCACCCATTTTGTGTCCTGAAAAAGCATAAAAATCACAGTCAAGATCTTGGACGTCCACTTTCATATGTGGCGCACTTTGTGCTCCGTCTACAACCATAACTGCTTCATTTTCATGAGCAATGCGAGCAATTTCTTTAACAGGGTTGATTGTTCCAAGAACGTTAGAAACGTGCATAACAGCTACAATCTTTGTGTTTGATGTAACTGTATTGCGTACTTCTTCTAAATCTAGGGAACCATCATCTGTTAATGGTATATATTTTAACGTAGCTCCTGTTGCTTTGGCAACTTGCTGCCATGGAATGATGTTACTATGGTGCTCCATATAAGTGATAACAATTTCATCGCCTTCCCCTACATTTGCACGCCCATAGCTTGCAGCAATCGTATTAAGAGCCGTTGTTGTACCTCTTGTAAAAATAACTTCCTCTGTTGATGAAGCATTAATAAATTTACGTACTTTTTCACGAGCCCCTTCATATCCATCTGTTGCTCTTGTACCAAGTGTATGAACACCGCGGTGCACGTTTGAGTTATACTCACGGTAGTATTTATCAACTGCTTCAATCACTTTTAGAGGTTTCTGTGATGTTGCAGCACTATCTAGATAAACAAGCGGATTTCCATTGACCTCTTGATGTAGAATTGGAAACTGTTCACGAATATCGTGGATATTCATTACTTAACTTTCCTTTCGATTACCTCAACAAGCTGTTTTTTAACTTCTTCAATTGGTAATTCGCGAACAACTGGGTCAAGGAAACCATAAACAATTAGACGTTCTGCTTCAGCTTTTGAAATACCGCGGCTCATTAGATAGTAAAGTTGAATTGGATCAACGCGACCAACAGAAGCTGCGTGTCCTGCTGTTACATCATCTTCATCAATAAGAAGAATTGGATTTGCATCTCCACGTGCTTTTTCACTTAACATAAGAACCCGAGACTCTTGTTCAGCATTTGATTTTGATGCACCATGCTCAATTTTACCGATACCGTTAAAAATTGAAGATGCACTATCTTTCATAACGCCGTGCTTTAAGATATATCCTTCAGAGTTTTTACCGAAGTGTGTAATGTTCGTTGTTAAGTTTTGTGTTTGATGACCACGGCCAACTGTTACTGTTTTAATATCGCCATATGAACCATCGCCGATTAGATGTGTAATGTTTTCAGCAACAGTATTGCCTTCATTCATTAATCCAAGTGCCCATTCAATACGGCCATCGCGTCCTGCAATACCACGACGATTCACATATGTTGTTGTACCTTCTCCAAGGTAGTCTACAGCACCAAATGTCACTTTCGCGTTATTGTTTGCGAAAACTTCCGTCACGATGTTTGCGATACTTTCATCTGCATTTGTTGTTGAAATGTAGTTCTCAACATATGTTACAGAACTATTATCATCAGCAACAACAATAACATGGTTGAATAATGGTGTTTTAGCATTTTCATGAACAAAAACAGCTTGCAACGGTTCTTTTACTTCAACGTTCTTTGGAACATAAACGAACACGCCGCCATTCATTAGAGCTGCGTGAAGAGCTGTCAGACGGTTTTCGTCTACTTTTGCTCCTTGCATGAAGTATTTCTGTACAAGGTCACTATGCTCTTTTGCTGCTTTTTGAATGTCTGTAAAAATAACACCTTGCTCTTTAAGATCTGCTGTTAACTCTGAGTAAACAGCCGTCTGATTTTGCTGAACGTATAGATTATTTGCATTCTCTTTATTAATTAAAGACTGTACAACTTCAGGTAGCTCATCAATAGAAGAAATTGCAGAACCTTCTACTGTATGCTCCTTAAAGCTTGTAAAATTCCAGTTTGTAATCTTTGTTTTTTCTGCTTTTGGCAGTGGAAGAGATTCCGCTTGTTCAAGAGCTTGTAAGCGGATGTCTGTTAGCCATGTTGGCTCTTCTGACTGCTGTGAGTAATTACGGACATACTCTTTATCAAATGGTAATGTTGTCTCAATCGTCATGACATTTCCTCCTAACGCTTACTTTATGCTTCTTGTCCTACTGTTTCATCTTCAATACCAAGTTCTTTTTTAATCCAGTCGTAGCCTTCTGATTCTAGACGTTGTGCTAGTTCTGGACCACCAGATTTAACAACGCGTCCTTGCATCATAACGTGAACATGATCAGGTGTAATGTAGTTAAGTAAACGTTGATAGTGAGTAATCATTAAGCAGCCGAAGTCTTCTCCGCGCATTTCATTGATTCCTTTAGAAACAACCTTTAATGCATCAATATCAAGACCAGAGTCAATTTCATCAAGGATTGCTAGTTTTGGCTCAAGCATCATAAGTTGAAGAATTTCATTACGTTTCTTCTCCCCACCAGAGAAACCTTCGTTTAGGTAACGCTGTGCCATGTCTTGATCCATTTCAAGCAATTCCATTTTTGAATCTAATTTACGGATGAATTTCATTAGAGAAATTTCATCACCTTCTTCACGACGAGCATTAATTGCTGAACGTAGGAAATCTGCGTTTGTTACACCGCTGATTTCACTTGGGTATTGCATCGCAAGGAAAAGACCTGCTTGTGCACGTTCGTCAACTTCCATCTCAAGAACATCTTTTCCATCAAGCGTGATGCTACCTTTTGTTACCTCATACTTAGGGTGTCCCATAATTGCAGATGATAACGTTGATTTACCAGTACCGTTCGGTCCCATAACAGCGTGGATTTCGCCACCTTTAATTTCTAAGTTAACACCTTTTAAAATCTCTTTTCCTTCAATCTCAACATGAAGGTCTGTAATCTTTAATGTTGAACCTGCCATTCGTAAACCCTCCAATTATTAGCTTATATATGCCAATATTTATTATTAATTTTATTACTAATCATTCTCATTTTATTCTCATTATAATTTTATAACAAATAAAATCCTATGGCAACCCAGAAAGGCTAATCTCCTTATTAGGCTTAGCTCTTAATCTCTTCTCATTCTATCCTATTTTCTACTATAGAAACAGGGAAAAGTTTTAACTAAATTTAAGGAATAGGCTGTTATTGGTTTCTTTCCTTACTTATGTAAAAGACCCCTTTTGAAAAAGGGGCATTGCAAAGCTTGAACACTAATCTCGAAACCTTAATCAAACGTTTGTTTAATGTGTGCGCTGATCTAGTTCTCCAATGCATTCTTGCACGAGCGTAACAGCTTGACTCATTGCTGCTCCTCCGCCAAATGCTGCGCCAACGCCGCATGCTTCAAGAATTTCCTTCTCACTTGCGCCTTCATCTAGACATCCTTTTGTATGGTAAATAATACAGTATTCATCTTGTGCTACAAGACTGATTCCAAGAGCAATCAGCTGTTTCTGTTTTGCTGAAAGTTCTCCTTCTTTAAAACATGTTTCTGTAAATGCGTTAAATGCTTCAGCAACATCTGGAAGCTTCTGTGTAAATTCACCAATACCTACTTTATACGCATGCAACGCCTGGTCTGTTGAATTTTGACCTGTATCCATCCCTATCAACTCCATTTCTTTAAACTTTTCAACACTAGTATGGTCTTCTAGAAAAAAATGTATGCTTTCTGCACTTCTTATAAAAATAAAAAGGGGAGCGCAAATGCGCCCCCTTTCCAAATTATTTTGAAACTGGAATGATAGAACCTTTATATTTCTCTTTAATAAAGTCTTGAATCTCTTTTGAATGAAGAACTTTCATAAGTTCTTTAATTTCTTCACGATCTTCGTCACCTTTTTTAACTGCAACGATATTCACGTATGGTGAATCTTCTCCTTCTAACTCAATCGCATCTTTTGTTGGCGTTAAGTCAGCTCCGATTGCATAGTTAGTGTTAATAATAACTGCGTCTGCTTCTTCATTTTCATATGCTTTTGGCATTAAAGCAGCATCTCCACCAACTTTAATGTTGATATTTTTCTTATTTTCTACAATATCTTTCTTCGTTGCTGAAACAGGGTCAACGCCTTCTTTTAGTTTAATAAGACCGCCTTGTTGTAAAAGAGAAAGCATGCGTCCTTCTTCTGCTACGTTATTACTAATCATAATTGTTCCGTTTTTAGGAATTTCATCAAGGTTTTTATATTTTTTAGAGTATACACCCATTGGCTCAAGATGTACGCCACCTGCACTTACAAGATCAAAGCTTTTGTCTTCCTTCATTGCATTTTTAAGGTATGGTGTATGTTGGAAAAAGTTTGCATCAACTTCACCACTAGCTAGCATTTTGTTTTGTAAACTGTAATCGTCGTTCACTTCAACATCAAGCTTGATGTCTTTCTTTTCTAAAATTGAGGCTGCTTCTTCTAAAATCTCAGCATGTGGAGTACTTGTTGCTACAATTTTAATTTCTTTTTCTTTAGAGCTGTCGCTACCGCCGCTTGAACCACAAGCTGCAAGGCTTGTCACAGATAAAGCTAGGACAGCTGATGCAAATAACTTTTTCATGTAATGACTCTCCTTCTATTTTTAAATTAGTTTATAGCATTAGCGTTTGTCGATTTTCTTTGTCGCTAAGTCGCCAATAAATTGAAGAATAAATACAATAACTAAAATTAATGCTGTTGCTAAAAATGTTACATCATTCTCATTACGTTTAAATCCTTGGTCATATGCTAGAGCGCCAAGTCCTCCTGCTCCAATTGCTGCCGCTACTGCTGTGTATCCAATAAGAGCAATAGCTGTTACAGTAATACCTGAAATAAGGGCTGGCAATGACTCTGGTAACAATACTTTGAAAATGATAGTTCTTGTTTTCGCTCCCATTGCTTGAGCTGCTTCAATAACGCCACGATCAATTTCACGCAGCGCAATTTCTACAAGTCGCGCATAGAAAGGGGCTGCTCCAATAATTAATGCTGGAAGAGCTGCTTTTGGACCAAACATAGAACCAATTATAAAGTTTGTAAAAGGAAGCAATAGAATGATTAAAATGATAAAGGGAATGGAACGAAATACGTTCACAATAACAGCAATAATCGTGTTAAAGAACTTGTTTTCCCATAGACTTCCCTTAGATGTTAAAAATAATAAGAGTCCAAGTAAAATCCCCAAAATAAACGTTGCAATAACTGAGATAGACGTCATATAGAGCGTCTCAACTGTTGCTTGCTGAAAAGACTCTAAGTCTACGTTTGGAAACCATTCACTAAACATGATTGATCACCTCTACTTCGATGTTCTCTTGTTGTAAAAAGGCTAATGCCTTGTTTAGTTCTTCTTCATTTCCATCAAGATGGATAAATAATGTACCGTACGCACCATCTTGGAGCTGAGACACTTTCCCTTGTACAATGTTTACCGCAATATCAAACTTTCGGATAAGTTGAGTAATAAGCGGCTGCTCTGCATCATCTCCGATAAATGTGAGCTGTACAATTCGTCCGCTCTTATAACGTTCTACTAAAGTAGAGATTGTTTCAGAAGCATCTTCTGCTTCTGCTATTTGCTTCACGAAACGTTTTGTTACGTTCTGCTGTGGATTGCGGAAGACTTCTAATACTTCCCCATGCTCCACGATATTCCCGCTCTCCATCACTGCTACACGATGGCAAATTTTGCGAATAACATGCATTTCATGCGTAATAAGAACAATTGTTAGTCCTAATTTTTTATTAATGTCTACGAGTAAATCTAAAATCGAATCTGTTGTTTGAGGATCAAGTGCTGAAGTTGCTTCATCACAAAGAAGGACTTTTGGATTGTTAGCAAGTGCTCTCGCAATTCCAACCCTTTGTTTTTGTCCTCCACTTAATTGAGAAGGGTAAGCTTTCTCGCGCCCTTCAAGCCCAACAAGCTTAATAAGCTCCTCTGCTCTTTTTTGTCTCTCTTTCTTTGGCACTCCAGCAATTTCAAGAGGAAACGAAATATTATCACGTACAGTTCGAGACCATAATAAATTGAAATGTTGAAAGATCATTCCTATTTCTTGACGGGCTTTTCGAAGCTGTTCGCCCTTTATATGACCAATATTGTTATCTGCTACTACGACATCCCCACTTGTAGGTTTCTCAAGGCCGTTAAAAAGTCGAACCATCGTACTTTTTCCGGCTCCGCTGTAACCAATAATACCAAAGATTTCTCCCTTTCCAACTTCGAGATTGACGTCTTTGACTGCTACAACTTCACCTGATTTTGTTTTGTATGTCTTGTTGACGTTCTTCAATGTAATCATTGCGTATTCACCTTCTTCGATCTGTCAGTTATTCTTGTTTATCGTTTAAAAAGTCAGTTTTTTCCGATAAAGAGGCCTAGTAATGAAGAATAGTATCCCCAAACAAAATCTTTTCAGCATAATAAAAAAACCTTTCTGCACGACGAGCAGAAAGGTTGTGTATGTTCAAGCCTCTCTCTCATCTCTCAAAGTCGTATTACACAACTTTGCAGGAATTGGCACCTTTTCAGATTATCTGACGGTTGCCGGGCTTCATCGGGCACAGTCCCTCCACCTCTCTTGATAAGAGTTGCAATATTTAATTAAACGATTAGAAGTTACGAGAGTGATTGTAGCACCTATCATAAACAATGTCAAATAATTTTCAACAGTGATAACATTTCTATTTTTTGCTATGAGGCTAACTGGACAACTTTTCCTTTTTGCTCTTTCGTAGCCAGTTTAATCAACATTTCAGCTTTCAGAACGTCTGCAAAACTACCTTCTATAACCACTTCGTGCTGTTTACTTAGCTTCTGCAGAGCTTCTAAACTTAGTAGTAAATCATAATAACTTTTATTATCACCCTGAATCCGAACGTTCGCTTGTTGAACTAATCCAGACACAACAATTTGCTCGTCTTTTGAAATAAGCAAGGAATAGGAATCTGTTTCATCTTGAAGAGAAATAACAAAATATTCTTCTCCCATTAACGGCAGTAAGTGAGCGCTTTTAGTAAGGCGTTTCATAAAACTGTGAACTAATGTTTTTAGTTTCATCCGCTTACACTCCTTTTTTCTCGTATTGTTAAAGTTCTCTCTTTTTTTTCCTGTTCCTTGTTCTTTTTCTCGACAATCTCTTTTCTTAAACTTCAAACAATGTCGTAACACCTTTATTTCCTAAGAAATATGTCAAAAAGTGCTTTACATTAGCGTAAAGCACTTTCATAAGAGCCTAATTTTCCAATAATGTTTTCAACTGAATGAAAAGCATATACTTTTTCTTCTAATTTCCCATCTTTCAAAATGAGCAAACACGGTACACTTTCTATCTTAAATTCACTTGCCTTATCTGGCATATAGTTTAAATTAGCTGCTCCAATATTTACATCTGGTAGCACTTTCTCACTTACTTCAAGCATCTTCTTTGCAAGCTGACATGTTCCACAAAGTGGGGTGTAAAAATAGAGAAAGCGATATCCGTCTTTGTTTATATTTTCATTTACAATCTCTTCTGTCCATTCCTGCATCATTAACCAAATCCTTTAAACTAAAAATTCTGTGTTGATATCAATATTAGCACTCAACAACACGGTTGCAATATGGTTTCTTGGTGCAGCAGCTACTTCTCGATAAGATCGATCAATATAAAGATGTTCTGCCTCAGGAAATTCACGACGAAATTGTTTTCTAAGTTTATCACCAGCATCGTCTGAATCGACTAATATATAGACGTCTCTGTCGAATGTGGCATCAATAATTTCATCAAGTTTGGCCACACTAAGCGTGCCATTTGTACAAATGATCTCAATCGGTTCTCTAATAATGTTTTCAATCCTTTTTTTATCCGATCTTCCCTCAACAATAATTACCTTATCCATACCTTCTACCATTGTCATCACCTGTTTGTTAGAATGTACACCAATATCCATTTATCCTTTAGTATACAGTATTCGCTTTCTCACGTCTTTTCCCCTGTTTCTTCATATTTAATTTTGTAAAATGCTTTCTTTAAGAGAAAAAGCAGCGGAATCCCGCTGCTTTTTAGCACCAACCTTCTTCATTGTCACAATCGGTGTACTTCATGTCTTTACCTGTTGTAACATCTGTATGTTGGTAAAATTTATTATCGCGATATTGATATCCGTTATTTAACTGATACTCTGATTTTCCTTGCTCGTTAACAGTCATCTTCCCAATCGGTTCATTTTCAACGTATAAATTCAATTCATCATTTACATACTTTCCGACAACTCGGTCCGTTACATCAATATGACGCTTTTCTAACATTAAGCTTCACTCCTCCTAGACGAATCTAACTATAGATTCTCCTGAAAGCGAAGGGTTCATAAATGAAATTTTTCCCTTTCCAAAAGAAAAAAGGAATGTTTCCCTTTTGGAAACATTCCTTTTTTTTATTCTGAAATCATTTTTTGATATTCTTCTGCTGTCATTAATTTCTCAATATCTTCCTTATTATCAGGCTCCAAAACAATCATCCATGCATTTTCGTATGGAGATTCATTAACAAACTCTGGGCTGTCATCTAGGTTTTCGTTGATTTCAACTACTTTTCCACTAATTGGTGCGTACAACTCAGATACTGTTTTAACAGACTCAACGCTTCCAAAAGGCTCGTCCGCTTCAATTGTTGCGCCTACTTCAGGAAGCTCAACAAATACGATATCGCCTAGTTCTGATTGCGCAAAGTCAGTAATTCCAATTGTTACTTTGTCACCCTCAACTTTTACCCACTCGTGTTCTTCTGAATAACGTAAATCTTTTGGTAAATTCATTTTAGTTCCCTCCATACATCGTTCATTTTCTTATCATTTTTATTCGTTATCAAAGGGAGCACCATAAACGCTCTCATATTATCTTAATTGTAACGTAAAAATAGAATATTTTCTATTTGAAAGCATTCTAAAATAAGAAAAACTTTTAATAAGCATTATCCTTCTATTTCCATTCTTTCTGAAACATCTCATCTTTAAACCCAATCGTTACTTTCTCCCCATCTGTCACAATTGGTCGTTTTAAAAGCATGCCATCTGAAGCTAAAATTTCAAAAAGTTCTTCATTTGAAGCAGAAGCTACTTTATCTTTTAATCCAAGCTCACGATACTTTTTACCACTTGTATTAAAGAATTTCTTTAGCTCTAAACCGCTCTTTTCATAAAGTTCCCTAATTTCTTCTTTTGAAGGAGGATTTTCTACAATATGTATTGCGTTATATTCCACATTATGTTCATCAAGCCATTTCTTTGCATTTCGACATGTACTACATTTTGGATATTCATATATTGTTATACTCATTTATTACACCACCATAATTCCATATATTTTCTTTCTCATTTTATCGTGAACCTTCATTAAAAAACAAGGAAAGCTCGAACGCTCTCCCTGTTTTTTTATAGTCATTACACAGCAAACTCCTCTTGTTCGATTAGCACTTCAGCTACTTCTCTTTTCTTAGTAATTATATTTTTGGGGATGTATTTCGTAAATTTACGCAAAGCAGAAAGCATCATTCGGAGACTATCCCCATCTTCAACATATGAAAGAGTTTCTTTTGCATGATGCTCAATTTTTTGAAATGCTTCTTGACAAAAGATTTCGGTATAACGTACTTTTAATTGATTTTTCTCTTCCCCAGTAGCGCTCACTGCCTTTTGCGTTCGAAGTAAAACAGATTCCATTGCATATACTTCGCTAATAATATCAGCAGCATTTGCCAAAATTTCTTGTTCTTCCGCTGCTTTTTTTCCATACTTTTGAGCAATAAGACCAAGAATTAATAAAGCAATTTTTTTACCGTTCTTCACTAAGTTCTCTTCCTGATCAAGAAGCCCTTCTCCTGCTTCTACAGCTCTTGTCATCATCATTTCTTCTTGAAGAGCTTGCGCTTTCTCAAATAGAGGTAGCTCTCCTTTTACTCCTTTACGCAAATAAGTTGCTGGGACAAGCAATCGATTAATTTCATTCGTGCCTTCAAATATCCGATTAATGCGTGAATCTTGATAAAGCCGTGAAATTTCGTATTCTTCCATAAATCCGTAGCCGCCATGAAGCTGCAACCCTTCATCAACAACATAATCAAGCACTTCTGTACCAAAGAATTTATTTAGTGAACATTCAATAGCGTATTCAGCAATTGAAGCCGCTACTTTTCCACCATCTTTTCTTTCCGCTTCGTTTAAGGATCCCATTCTCTCTTCAAAAAGCCCCACTGTTCGATAAACAGAGCTTTCTGTTGCATAAATCTTAGCTGCCATTGTTGCTAACTTTTCCTTTGTTAAAGCGAACTGTGAAATCTTTGTTTTAAATTGCTTTCGCTCATTTGTATATTTTACAGCAAGTTCAAAGGCATGTTTTGAAGCTCCAATTGCTCCAACGCCCAATTTATAACGGCCAATATTTAAAATATTAAAAGCAATGATATGCCCTCTCCCAATTTCCCCTAACACATTTTCTTTAGGGACTCTAGCATCTTCTAAAATAAGGGTTCTTGTTGATGAACTTTTAATTCCCATTTTCTTTTCTTCTGGGCCTGTTGAAACTCCCTCTGCTGTTCGTTCTACAATAAATGCGCTAAAATGCTCTCCATCTACTTTCGCATATACAATAAAGAGATCCGCAAATCCTGCATTTGTAATCCACTGCTTTTCACCATTTAAAAGATAATGTGTTCCTTCTTCATTTAGACGTGCCGTTGTTTTAGCACCAAGAGCATCAGAACCAGATCCAGGTTCTGTTAAAGCATATGCTGCAATCTTATCCCCGCTTGCAAGCTCAGGTAAGTATGTTTGCTTTTGCTGTTCTGTACCGAAAAGAACAATTGGCAAAGAACCAATTCCAACGTGCGCTCCGTGAGTAATAGAGAATCCGCCTGCTTTTGAAAACTTTTCTGCTACAAGGGCTGAGCTGATTTTATCAAGATCAAGTCCCCCATACTCCTCTGGAATATCTCCGCCGAGCAATCCAAGATCCCCTGCTTTTTTCAACAGCTTCACAGATCGGTCAAACTCATGATTCTCAAGATGCTCTACTTCTTTTAATACTTCTTTATCAATATAGTCAGCTGCTGTTTTAGCAATCATTTTGTGTTCATCTGTAAAGTCTTCTGGGGTGTATACCATAGCAGGATCAATATCTTCTAAAATGAAACTTCCACCTTTTACTACTTTCTCCCCTTTGCTTTTCATAACTCTTCCTCCCTTTATGATAAAAGTTCGAAAACCCCAGCCGCTCCCATGCCGCCGCCAACGCACATTGTCACGATGCCAAATTGTTCTCCTCTTCGCTTCATCTCATGCAAAAGCGATAGAGTTAGTTTGGTTCCTGTACATCCAAGTGGATGGCCAAGCGCAATTGCTCCTCCATTTACGTTTACTTTTTCCTCGTCTATCCCCAGCTCTCTAATAATCTGAATGGCTTGTGATGCAAATGCTTCATTTAATTCAAACAGCCCGATATCACTCAATGACAGGCCAGCTTGCTTCAAAGCCTTTGGAATAGCAACAACAGGACCGACTCCCATTATTTCAGGCGGAACTCCCCCAACAGCAAATGAACGGAATTTGGCCATTGGTTTAAGACCTTCTGCTTTCGCCTTTTCATGATCCATCAAAAAGACAGCTGCTCCTCCGTCACTTGTTTGAGAAGCATTTCCTGCTGTCACTGAACCATTCAGGGCAAAAGCTGGACGAAGGTGCCTAAGGGCTTCCATTGTTGTGCCAGGACGTACTCCCTCATCTTTGCTAAACAACACTTTCTTCTCTTGCCATTTATGATGTTCATCCACCGTTCTTATCGGTACTTCCACAGGTACTATTTCATCTTTAAATTTACCTTCCTGTATTGCTTTTGCTGCTTTTTGGTGACTTCTTACAGCAAAGGCATCTTGATCTTCCCTGCTAATGCCATACTTATCGGCAACTCGTTCAGCTGTATGCCCCATTGCCATATAATACTCCGGTTTTTCTTCCGCCAGGCGAACATTTAATCGTGTCACATGCCCTATCATCGGCACAAGGCTCATTGATTCTACGCCTCCTGCTAATACTGCATTTGCTTTTCCAAGCATAATACTCTCTGCACCATACGCAATCGTTTGTAATCCAGATGAGCAGTACCGATTGATCGTAACCGCTGGAACGGTGTACGGTAACCCTGCTAAAGCCCCAATGTTCCGCGCTAAGTTTAACCCTTGCTCTGCTTCTGGAATCGAACAACCGATAATGAGATCATCAATTTCACCACTATATCCGCCTGCTCTTTTCAACGTTTCTTGCACAGCAAGGGCTCCTAAGTCATCAGGTCTTACGTTTGCTAATGATCCTTTTTTCGCTTTTCCAACAGGTGTTCTTGCTCCAGCTACAATAACTGCTTCTCTCACAGTCCTACTCCCCCTTCTAATTACGCAATGGTTTGCCTTTCAAAAGCATATGCTGCATTCTCTCCTGTGACTTTAGCTCTCCAATCAGGCTTAAAAAAGCTTCACGCTCTAAATCTAATAAGTATTGTTCATCCACTTTTGTACCAAAAGGTAGTCTCCCACCAGCGATCACAAAAGCAAGCTTTTTAGCAATTTTCAAATCATGATCAGAAATATATCCAGAGTATTTCATGCTTTGCGCACCAAGCAAAAGCGTCGCATAACCGCTCTCTCCAACAACCGGAATCTTTTGCTGTACAGGCGCACGATAATCAGAAGAAAGATGAATGACTGCTTGTTTTGCATCATAGAGTAGGAATTCTTCATTTTGCGTGATTTTATCTTGTGGATTTAAAAAACCAAGCTCCCCTGCTTCACGAGCAGAAGTCGAAACTTTTGCCATCGCAATCGTTTCAAAAACGTGTGAAGCTACTTTTAAAAGATCTGTCCCACTCCCACTTTGAGAAAGAACTTTTTGATAAAGGTTTTGACTTCCTCCCCCGCCAGGAATAAGACCAACTCCGCCTTCTACAAGTCCCATATATGTTTCACTTGCAGCTTGAATATGGGCAGAAGGCAAACAAACTTCCGCTCCTCCACCAAGTGTCATGGAAAATGGAGCAGTTACAACAGGTACAAGGCTATATTTGATATGCTGCATTGCTCCTTGAAATTTGGAGATAACAAAATCAATTTCTTCATAGTTATCGTCCTGTGCTTCCATTAGCATCATGGCAAGATTGGCGCCAACACAGAAGTTTTTTCCTTGATTTCCAATAACGAGCCCTTTATAATTTTGCTCTGCTTCATTAATACCTTTGTGAATCATGTCGATAATATCAAGACCAATTGCATTGTTCGGTGATGTAAATTGTAAACAAAGCACATCGTCCCCCATATCGAGTAAAGAAGCACCGCTATTTTTCTGAAGTACGTTTGTTTTTTCAAGACTCGCTAGATGAATCCTTTTTTCTTCTCTTTCTTTTACTTTGTACTCACTCTCTTTAAAATAGAATAGAGCTTCAGGGGTTTGCTTATAGAAGGTAGTGAAGCCACTTTCAAGCATTTCTTCAACCCAGCTTGGAACCGTTTTTTCTTCGTTTTTCATTTTGGCGACGGTCTCTTCTACACCAAGCTCATCCCATAGCTCAAATGGTCCTTTCTTCCATCCAAACCCAGCTCGCATTGCTTCATCAATATCAATAATATTGTCAGCAATCTGTGACACAAGATGGGCAGAGTAAAGTAATACAGGGCTAATGATGTTCCATAGAAATTGATCTTCTCTGTTCGACGAATATAAAAGCGCTTTCATATCTTTCTTCTTGCCTTTACTTTTATCTGTCAGCGGGAACTTTTGACGTGGTTCATATTGAAGTGTATCAGTATTTAATTGAAGAATTTCTTTTCCTTCTTTTTTATAAAAACCCTTTCCTGCTTTGCTTCCATAAAAGCCCTTTTCTAACATCGCTTCCATAAAAGGTGGAATGGTAAAAAACTCTCTTTCTTCTCCCTCTACATGCTGAAATACATTGTGTGCAACGTGAGCAAATGTATCTAATCCAACCACATCGAGCGTTCGAAATGTTGCGCTTTTTGGTCTTCCAATAAGAGGCCCTGTTAGAGAATCGACTTCTCCAACATTTAACTGACTTTTGTTCATCTCTCTTACTGTTACAAGCAATCCATATGTGCCAATTCTATTGGCAATAAAGTTTGGCGTGTCTTTGGCAAACACTACTTTCTTACCTAATACTTCTTCACCAAAGTTTTGCATATATTGAGCAATAGCTGATTTTGTCTCTTTTGTTGGGATAATTTCTAGTAGTTTGAGGTAGCGAGGTGGGTTAAAAAAATGAGTGCCTAGAAAATGCTCTTTAAAATCTTGTGAGCATTCCTCCGACATGGCATGAACAGAGATTCCTGATGTGTTAGAACTTACAATGCTTCCTTTCTTTCTTACTCTATCAATGTTTTGAAGCACTTGTTTCTTCACTTGTAAATTCTCTACGACAACTTCAACAATCCAATCACATGTTTTTAATTCATTCCAATGGTCTTCAGTATTTCCAATCGTTATAAAGTCGATGTTTTTCTTTGACGTAAAAGGAGCTGGCTTTCTTTTTAAAGATTGCTCTAACGATGTTTTCGCTAGTCTGTTTCGCACTTCATCATCATCTTTAGATAATCCTTTCTTCTTTTCAGCTTCTGTGAGCTCGTTTGGCACAACATCTAAGAGGAGTGTTCGAATACCTACGTTTGCAAGTAAAGCAGCAATCCCTGACCCCATTACACCTGAACCAATGACAGCTGCTTTTCGAATCGTTTTCACCATATAAATTCCCTCCAAACTCTATTGAATGAATAACCATTCATTTTATGGCTAAAAAACGCCTTATTTACCCTTCTTTTAATATATATTATTTTTAGAATTTTCTCAATACTAATCGTTTGGTTATTTTGCTTTTTTCAGGTTATGTTAAAAAAGGGAGGTGGTTATGCGATGGCACGTTTGCAAAAAAATCCGTCTCGAAATGGCGTAAGCGCTGCAAGTGTGAAAGGAAATGCAGGTCCTCATGGAAGAGATAATACGGGAAAACAAAAATCACAAAATCAACAGTACAAACAAGAAAATACCCAAGGACATTAACGATAAAAAGACTTGCTAAAATAGTAGCAAGTCTTTTTCTACTTTTTGCTCATTCCTTTTAAAACAAAAGCTACGTTTGCAGGACGCTCTGCTAGTCTTCTCATAAAATAGCCATACCAATCTGTCCCATAAGGAACATACACCCTCATTCTGTACCCATCTTTCACAAGCTCTTCCTGCTTTTCAGTTCGAATCCCATACAGCATTTGAAACTCAAATTGTTCCTTTGGGATGTTATGTTTTAAAACTAGATTTTTTGTGTATTCGATGATCTTGTCATCATGTGTTGCAACAGCTGTATAATGACCATTGAGCATATGCATTTCAATAATCTTCTTAAAATTTTCATCAACATCCTGCTTTTTTGGGAAAACTACTTCTTTTGGTTCCTTGTATGCCCCTTTAACAAGACGTAAATTTGGCTCGTATGCATCAAGTTCTTTCATATCATTTTCTGTCCGTCGCAAATATGCTTGAATCACTGTTCCAATATTATCATACTTTGTTTTAAGTTCTTTGAAGATTCTAAGCGTTTTCTCACAGCGTGAATAATCTTCCATATCAATTGTTACAAACACCCCGTTTGCCTCTGCTTCATCTAAAATACGCTTCATATTTTGTATTGCTATATCTGAAGACAAATCAAGTCCAAGTGATGTGAGCTTAAGAGAGAGCTGTGACTCTATACTTTCACGTCCGATTGCTTGTATTGCTTCAATGCACTGATTTGTCATTTCCATTGCTTCTTCTTCGCTTTCGATAAACTCACCAAGATAATCAATTGTAACGTCCAATCCTTTATTATTTAATCCTCTAATAACATCCACTGCCAAATTAATTGTATCCCCTGCTACAAATCGTTTAGCTCCAAATTGTAAACCATACTTTTTAGCTACTTTCGTAAGCGCTTTATTCCTAGATAAATATAGAAAAAAACCTCGCATTGCTTGTTCCATTTCTTTCTCCCCCTTGATTAAATAACATTTAATGCTACTTAAATGATTTCATTCCTTTAAAATAGCAGTAGACCATCAGAGCTAGATTGAATATCTTTAAATGTTTCTGTGTGTAAAGGGTAACGTACTAGAAATTTACCCTCCCTAAAAAAAAGACAAACATTTTTTCAAAAAGTAGGCTCATTTACTCAGGTCTTTTTTTTTTTCATTCAAACATATATTTATGCTATATAATATGAAATTTCCGGTGAATAGGAACATCCTAAAGAAGCCAAAATAAAGGAGAATTTTTTGGTCTTAAGGAGGGGTTTTTATGCAAAATGAAATGAATGAACAAAGTACAAATCAATCACAACCAATGTTTATGGAACCACCAAAAGTCATTTCTACAAAAGACGCTCTTTATATTGCAGATATGTTAACGTGGAACTTAGTAGCAATGAAAAAAGCACATTTCTTTGCTTCTCAATGTCAAGATGCAGAGATTGCACAAGAAATAGAAAAAGTATGTAAAATGCATCAGCGCCATTATGAAAGAATCTTACCTCATCTCGAAAATACACAATCACAGCAAACTTTACAGTAAAGGAGAAATAAACGATGGCTGATCAGAAAATCAAAAATCCAGAATTACCAATTAACAAAACGTCTGCAATGAATGACCTTGATTTTATTACAGACATCCTTTCAACTGAGAAATATATGACAGCTTCATATTGCACGGCTCTTAATGAATTTAGTCATGATGAACTATATCAAGAGATTTCATCAATCTTTAACGAATCACAAGACTGTCAGCGTGAGATTTATAATCTTATGTTTAAAAAGGGATTTTACGGTATTGAGGCTCAGGATTCAAATAAACTTCAGCAAAGCTATGAACAATTCCAAGGATATATGAATCAATTTCCAACTCATTAAAAAAAGGCTTGATACTAAAGTATCAAGCCTTTTTTTGATTTTCCCGATGTCTCTCGTTCAGTTCTTTAATCTCCCGCACAAGATCAATCATTTCTTTCTTTGCGTCTGGATACTGACTGTTCCAATGTTTAGCAAGAGGTGGCATCGTTTTAGAGATATGGGTATACAGAGCCCACATTTTGATTTTTTCTTGAAGTTCTTCTGACGTATCTCCAAGCATAAGCTCTGTATATTTTTCAATTAATGCTGAAAATTGACCTTGGAACTCTTCTTTCATTATTATCCCTCCAAGCTTTTAAAGGTTTCCCTTTACCGCTTGCTTGTTATCCAACGTCTGCATTTTGATTTTTTGTTACTTGCTGAACAATACATCTTCCTTTTCCATGTGGAATACAAAGAGGCGTTCCAAAGAGCGGGTCAACCGTTACTTGACAGCTCATTTCAAAAACGTTCTTTACAAGTTCACAGCTTACAATATCTTCTGGACGCCCTTGTGCATATACTTTTTTATCACGAATAGCTACAATATGGTGTGCATAGCGACAGGCAAGGTTCAGATCATGAAGTACCATTACAATCGTGCGCTGTTCTTTCTCATTTAAATCAAATAGCAAATCTAAAATTTCAATTTGGTGTGTCATATCTAGATATGTTGTTGGTTCATCAAGCAAAATAATTTCTGTATCTTGAGCAAGCGTCATAGCAATCCATGCTCTTTGACGTTGACCACCTGAAAGGGAATCAACGTGGCGATCCGCAAGAGCGCTCATCCCTGTTGATTCAAGCGCATTCTGAACTTTTCTCTCATCTTCTTCAGACCACTGTTTCAACCAGTTTTGGTAAGGATAACGACCTTGTTTTACAAGTTGTAACACAGTAAGTCCTTCTGGAGCTACAGGGCCCTGTGGTAAAATCGCAAGCTTTTTAGCTACTTCTTTTGTAGCAATTTTGCTCATCATTTCTCCCTCAAGTACAACAGAGCCTTGCTGCGGTTTTAGCAAACGTGCCATTGAACGAAGCAACGTTGATTTTCCACAACCATTTCCCCCAATAAAAACGGTTATCTCTCCTTTAGGAATTTCCAAGTTCAGTTCGTCAATAATAACCGTTTCTCCATATCCTAATGTTAAATCTTTTGTTTCCATTGCCTTCATATGTGCTAACGCTCCTTCAACAGAAATTTTCTTTTCTCATTTATACACTCCATAAACTTCTGTTTCCCTATCCTACATTGCGCTGTTTGTAGAGTAAAAAAATAAAATAAGGAGCTCCGACAGCTGCCGTAAAGACTCCGGCTGGTATCTCTAATGGAAGAAATACAACTCTTCCAATCGTATCTGAAATCAAAACTAAAATTGCTCCAATAAAAGCACTTAGTGGAAGTAATGCCCCAAATGATGATCCTACAAGTCTTCTTGCAATATGTGGAGCTAATAAACCGACAAAACTAATCCCCCCACCAAAAGCAACGGCGCTTCCTGTTAACGCTGTGCTTACAAGCAGTAGGAAAAAGCGGGAGAGTTGAACACGGTTTCCAACTGAAGTTGCTACGTCTTCTCCAAACTCTTGAATATTAATCATTCTAATCATCACTATTGTAACAAAAAATAAAATAAGCGTAATAGGAAAAAGAATCCGAACTCCTTCCCATGAAGCTCCATATACTGATCCTGTAATCCAAATATTTGCCTGACTTTGTTGATGGATCGGTCCCATAATAAGAAGAAGTGTTGTTGCAGCTTTCGTAAAAGCCCACATTCCAATACCTACAAGAACCATTCGAACGGGTGAGACTCCACCTTGCCATGCAAAAAGGTAAAGAAGAATAGAAATGATACAGGCCCCAGTAAATGCTGCAAGCGGAAGCCACTCAATACTCACAGTTAGTGTCCCACTATCTGTACTAAAAAGATTCAAAAATAGCACAACGGCAGCAGCAGCTCCTCCTGTAATCCCAATGATATCAGGAGATGCTATAGGATTTTTTACCACTCCTTGTAAAATTGCCCCTGCTATTGCTAAACAAATGCCAACAAATATCGCAATAATAATTCGAGGTAGACGAAAGGAGTTCACAATAAGCGTTGAAAAAGGATCGCCATTCCCGAACAAGACAGCAACAACTTTTAAAGGGGAAATAAACTGCTCTCCAAGCCCTATTACAACAATCGCGCTCCCCAACAATAAGACAAAAAAGACAATATTAATATTTAATGATTTCCGATCTATTAAGAATGAAAAGCTATTACGCATCCGAAAAGGTGTATATTTGTTCATAAAACCTCTCCTTTTCTACGCGCAATGTATATGAAAAAAGGAGTTCCCAAAATAGCTGTCATAATTCCCACAGGCACTTCTTCTGGCATGATTACATATCGTGCTCCAATATCTGCTAGAAGTAGTAGCACAGCTCCTAGCACTCCGCTGTAAGGAATGAGCCATCGATAATCATTTCCAATCACAAAACGAGCAAGCTGTGGAATAATAATGCCAACAAAGCCAATTGGCCCTGCTACAGCAACTGCTCCTCCCGCTAACAGAATGGTCACAACTGCTGTTATTAGTTTGACAGTTCCTGTTCGTTGACCAAGTCCAAGAGCTACCTCTTCACCCATTGCTAGTGTATTTAATTTTCCTCCTAGAAATAAGGAGACAGCCGTTGCTCCTACAAGATAAGGTAAAACAGCTTGTAAAAGTGATAAATCACGGCCCTGTACAGAACCAGCCAACCAGAAGAGCATCTGTTCAAGAGCTTGTTCATCCAAAACAAGTAAACCTTGCGTTAATGAAGCAAACATGGCTGCGATTGCTGCTCCCGCTAACGTAAGCTTCATTGGTGTAAGACCATCTCGCCCAGCTGAAGCAAGCAAGTAAACGACAATACCTGAAAAAGCAGCTCCTAAAAAAGCAAGCCAAGTAAATCCCTGCAACGAATTGATGGAAAAAATCATAAGTCCTATCACAATGAAAAAACTTGCTCCTGCATTAAAACCAATAATATCTGGAGAAGCGAGCGGATTTTTAGTTAAAGCTTGCAAAAGCAAACCAGAGATAGCTAAGCTGCTTCCTATTGCCGTTGCAATTAAAGCTCTTGGGATTCGCACAGTTCTTACGACAATTTGCTCATTAGAACCATTAAAATGCGATACGGCATTTATAACAGTATGTATTCCTGTATTCGTATAACCCATTAAAACACTTAAACACATACAAAGTATTAACAAAAGAATGAGCAAAAAAAGGCCAAGACTTCTTTGAAGAGGTGTGCTCAGATTCATGACGGTGACCCCTATTCTATCTTAAGTATAAAATTTTCTGTTTTTTTTCTCTCTTTAGTGTATGAGATGATAAAAATACTGTCAATGACTTTGAAAATCATTTTCAATTATTATTGACTTTCCATTTTCTTTCTCCTATTATCTAATTGATAATGGTTTTCATATATTGAGGGGGATGAAGATATGCTAAAGATTACAAAAAATCGTTTTCTTGCTCTTTTTACTATCCTAACATTGCTATTTGTATTAGCAGCATGCGGAAACAGTGAAAGTTCAGGAAAGGAAAAAAGCAGTGAAAAAGAAACAATACCAATTAAACATGCAATGGGAGAATCCAAAGTTCCACAGAATCCGAAACGAGTTGTTGTGTTAACAAATGAGGGAACAGAGGCCCTTCTTGCACTTGGTATTAAACCTGTTGGTGCTGTTCAATCATGGACAGGCAACCCATGGTATAACCATATTAAAGATGACATGAAAGGCGTTAAAGTTGTCGGAACAGAAATGGAGCCAAGTCTTGAAACAATTGCGGCTCTTAAACCAGATTTGATTATTGGAAATAAAGTACGACAAGAGAAAGTATATGATAAGTTAAACGCTATTGCTCCAACTGTTTTCACTGAAGAACTTCGCGGAGATTGGAAGGAAAACTTCAAGGTGTACGCAAAAACGGTTAATAAAGAAAAAGAAGGAAATAAAGTATTAAGTGATTTTGATAATCGTGTTGCTGGACTAAAAGAAGAGCTTGGGGATGAAACAAATAAAAAAGTCTCACTTGTTCGCTTTATGGCTGGTGAAACAAGAATTTATCATAAAGATACATTTGCAGGAATTATTTTAGATCAACTAGGTTTTAAGCGTCCTGAAGAACAGAATAAAGCAGACTTTGCTGAGATGGGTGTAACGGACGAACGCATTCCTGCAATGGATGGAGATGTTCTCTTCTATTTCACGTATGACACAGGCGATAAAAAAGGAAATGAAGTAGAAAAAGAGTGGACAAACAAAGAGCTTTTCAAAAACCTTTCCGTTTCTAAAAATGGGCAAGTTTATAAAGTTGATGATGCCACTTGGAACACTGCAGGTGGTGTAATTGCAGCAGATAAAATGCTTGATGATATTGAAAAATACTTTTTGAATAAGAAATAATATGAAGGAGGCTAATAATAGCCTCCTTTTTATACTGTTCTCCGTTCAATTAATTTTAAAGGAAGTTGAGATTGAGAAGGAGCTTCTGCTTCATGCAGAACTGAATGAATCTTTGCAAGAGCTCTTGAACCAAGCTCTACAATCGGATGTTCAATTGTCGTAATATGAAGTGCTTCTGCTAATGGGTGATTATCAAAACCTATGAATGCTAAATCTTTTGGAACTTTTACCCAGTATTCATCACAACTCGTCATGATCCCTGCTGCAACATAATCACTTGCCACAAGTAAAGCAGTTGGCGACTCAGGCATCTTCTTTAACTGCTCTATCACTCTTTTCCCGTCTTCAATAAATAAACATCCCTTAAAAATCCACTGTTCTCTAACATCCATTTCAAACTTTTCCCCGAAGTCATAGTAAGCTTGTATCCTTTTTTTACTATTTGATCCTTCTAAACGATTAAGACAGCAGCCAACTCTCTTGTGTCCCTTTTCTCTCAAATAGTTCATTCCAATGGCAAAGCCTTCGTAGTGGTTAATTGAGATCGTAGAGATTTTTTTACTCTCTCGGTCTTCACAAATAAGGATAGGACCATACTCACTATAAGATTCGATAAGACTCCATTCTACTTTCCGAGAAATAATAATAAGGCCATCAACCTGCTTTTTCTTTAACATTTCTAGGGCTTCAATTTCCTTTTCTCTTTCATACTTTGTTTGATAGATCATTAGTTTATAATCATGTTCCATCGCTTGATTTGAAATGCCATCTACAACACCGCTGAAATAAGGAAGAGTCATATTAGGAACGACAACACCAACAATACCTGTGTGACCTTTTGCAAGATGAATCGCATTAATATTAGGCGTATAATTTAATTGTTTGATAATGTCTAATACTGCTTTTCGCTTTTCTTCAGCCACATATGGATGATTATTTAACACTCTAGAAACTGTTGTAATAGAAACATTTGCAAGCTCTGCAATCTTACGAATGTTACTCATCTCTTCCCTCCTTCTTTTATAAAGCAAAAAAGCATAGGAGAATACTCTTATGCATAAATCCAACTAGTCCACAAGTTTGTTTCGGTGAGCATAGATAGCTGCTTGTGTCCGATCTTCTACTTCTAGTTTTGAAAATATATTTGTTGTATGAGTTTTAACTGTCTTCACAGCAATAAAGAGAGCTTCTGCAATCTCTCCATTTGTTTTTCCTTCTGCAATAAGACGAAGAATTTCAAGCTCACGCGCTGTTAAAAAATCATGTGGAAAAGACTGTGAAGGCGTTCGCATTCTTGATAGCACTTTTCCCGTTACCTTTGCTTCAAGGACAGACTCACCTTTAGCAGCAGCTCTAATTGCAGAAGCAATTTCATGAGCTTTCGAAGTTTTAAGCAAATAGCTTAATGCCCCAGCTTCAATAACGGGATACACTTTATCATCATCAATAAAGCTTGTTAGAACGATAACTTTAGCATCTGACATAGATGAACAGATTCGTTTTGTTGCTTCAACACCATCCATTCCTTCCATCACAAGATCCATTAAGATAACGTCTGGTTTATGTTCTAAAGCAAGCTGGATTCCTTCCTCCCCGTTTGACGCTTCCCCAACAACTTCAATATCAGGCTGTGCTTCTAAATAAGCAGCCATTCCAAGTCTAACCATTTCATGGTCGTCTACTAGCAGTACCCGAATCATTATTCTCTCTCCTTACTCTCATCTACAATCGGTATTTTTACTGTTATTTGTGTTCCTTTATCAGGAAGCGATATAATCTCGGCTACTCCTCCAACCTCACTTGCTCGCTCTGTAATAGACTGCAAACCGTATGAAGAAGCTTTGGTATCTCCCTGATCAAACCCTACACCATTATCAATAATCTTTAAATATACTCCATTATGTACTTTATGAAGCTTCACAACGACAGCACTGGCCTTTGAATGTCTAAAGACGTTTGAAAGTGCTTCTTGCACAATACGAAACAAGTGATCTTCAATGCCTTTTGAAAGGAGAATATCTTCAAAGTCCCAATGAATGTCCATTGTTTGTTTGCTATTTAATTCTTGCAAAAGTTCCTGTAGTCCTTCATTGAGCGATTTATTTTCAAGCGTTGCTGGACGCAAATGTAATAAAAGGGCTCTCATTTCATTCTGAGCATCTCCTGCCATTTTCTCGATTAATGTAAGTTGTTTTAAATGCTTGCTGTCCTGCTGCGTCATTTCCTTTACAGCAGAAGACATCATTGAGATAGCAAAAAGTTGCTGACTTACTGCGTCATGAAGCTCTCGTGCCAAACGCTGCCGCTCTTCAACAACAGCTGAACGTCTTAGCTGATCACGCCACTCTACTTTCTCTGCTGAAAGTTTTTGAAGAGAAGCTACTTGCTTTTCAATTTGACTAGCCATCTGATTAAGCTGTTCTCCAATTAAACCAACCTCATCTTCCCCAAGGTTAGATAATCTATAAGAAAAGTTTCCTTTTTCATACCGTAAAATAGATTCAAATAAGACCTCCAGCCGTTCTTTAAGAGGATTTCCATATGAGTAGCCTGCTACAACACCAATTCCGATCACAGCAAAGAGAAGAAAGAAAATAAAGGGGATATTAAACCAATTCAAGCTCAAAAAATCGAGGGGATTAAGTTTGAAATAAGACATTACAATTGTTAAAACAAAAAGAAGAGTAATAATGTTCATGACTACGAAAATATTAATAAAGCGCCACTGAATATTTAATCGTTTCCTTTTCATAAATGCCTCACATCAATATCCCCAATAAGCGTGGTAATAGCAATCTTCACTTTCGCATCAGCCCCTTCGTATCCGTTTGTAGCAATAGAGGCTTGGCGATTGAATCCGCTTTGTTCATAGTGGAAAACTTTTGTTTTCCCAAATAGATTTGTTGTTGTTACCGAAACTTCCAAGTCATACGGTACATAAATATCAACATCTCCAATAAGTCCACTAATAACAATGGCATTTTCACCGCCTGGAACAATTGCTTTAGATAGATCAATTTTCACATCTCCAATAAGATGAGAAAGATTTAAATCTTTTAAATCAAACTGATGATTAATCAAACGAAAATCACCAAGAAGTGAATTTTGGTATGGTATTCCTCGCACATTGATATCTTCTTTGTATACTTGTTCCTCTTTTTGAAATGAAATAGGTTCCTTGCCTTTCTTAGAAAAGAACCCTTTCTTTTTACGATTCTCTTGCTTTTCTCGTGTTTTCCACATCTTTTTCCCTGAAAGAAGACGATAGCCAACATATATAAAAGCTGCTGCAACTGCTAATCCTGCTAGATTTATATTGAAAATATTTTGAAAAGCAACAACTGCTGAAAGACCTAAAAATCCTATGCCAATCATTCGATTGCTGTATCGTAAAAAGAAGGCGCCAACCATAAATAAAAAGAGAGGACCTGCTAATATACCAGCTAAATGAATAATGTTTAGTAAAATACTAATTCCGATAAAAACAATTAGAAGTCCGAGTAGTTTGTTTTTAGGCAGGCGCACATCCTCCCCTCCTTTTCCCATTATTGAATATCAATATCACCGCTTGTAGCCTTGATGTTGAAAGCGTATTTTCCATTTCCTTCTTTAGCCTCTAAATCTTCTTCCATTTGTGTTTTCACTTTAAATCTTTGATCTACGTTAATATCGCCTGAAGAAACATGGGCTTTGAGGTGCGTATTGCTCTTATGTGGAAGTTTGACGTCAATATCGCCTGACGTTGCTTTCACATTTCCGTTACCTTTAACCTCATCCATTACAATGGAGATATTACCTGAGGTTGCTTTTGCATCAATTTCTCCTTCAAATCCGTTAAGCGTCAAATTTCCTGATGTTAAATGAGCAAAGGTGGTCTCTGTACTAAGATTTTCACCCTTCACATTTCCAGAAGACTTTTCAATGTGAAGCTGTTTGGCATCTATATCAAAAAGCTGCGTATCTCCTGAGGTAGCTTGAACGATAAGACGATCTAATTCCAATGGTTTCTCCCCATTATTCTTAATGGAAACATTACCAGAGCTTGATGCAATATTTACATCTCTTTCATAGCTACTTGGTACCTCTATTGTAACCTTTGTAGATTGAAACATATTAAACGCAGCACCTTTTTGTTTAATATTTAACACATCTCCAACTTGATTCATGCTTATACTCTTTTTAAATGCCCGCTTATCTTCTACGATTACTTTAATATCTCGACGGTCTTTTGCAATAAAGTTAACATCAGCACTTTTAATGTTTAACTTAATATTATGAATCTCATCTTCTGCAAACGTCTCACTTTTCGTTCTCTTGTCTCCAAATGCAAAAGAACTTTGATTAATAAGAAAACTAGACAGCACGGTTATTCCTATAATAACAAATAAAAGCCCTATTAATTTTTTCATATTCGTTTCTCCTTAGCCTAAAGTAAAATTCCCATCGGTGCGGAAAGAACACCGATGGTTTGTTTACTTTTCATAGTTAAGCCTTTTGTACTTCTTTCAATTTTTGAAGCTCTTTTTCTACATCTTCCTCATGCTCAAGCTTTGTAAATGATGTTTGTTCTCCACCAAAGTTGTAGGAAGTATATACATTTGCTTTTGTTTCCATGTCCATAATACGCGCTTCAAGACGCTGAAATTCTCTGTATGAACTATTCGAATCAATTCGATTAATAGATGCATTCATATGTTCTTTTGCTTTTACAACATTTGCACGTGCAACAAGCGTATGTCTCTTATCTCTTAAAGCTTGAATTCTTTCTTCTAGTTTTCCTAATTGTTCTTTTAATTCAACAAGCTGGGCTACAGATTGCTCATATATCTCTTCGTATTGTAACACTTTTTCTTCATATTGTTTCATCTCCATGAGTGCTTTTCGAGCTAAATCTTCCTCACCAGAATTAACAGCAATCTGAGCTTGATCATAGCGTTTCTTTTTCATTTTTTGAGAGTATGTTAAACGACGTTCAAAATCTGCTTTAATAGCTTCTTGCTGAGCGACAGCATGCCTTGCTTTGGAAAGCTCTTCTTCCATATCGCGTAAATATTGATTAATCATCACTAGCGGATTTTCCATCTTGTCTAAGTTATCGTTTACTGTTGCAACAACCATATTTCTAATTCTTCTTAATACCATTTTTATTTCCTCCTCAGGGGTTTTAAATTATTTATCTTTTTTCAAGAAATCTTCCCATTCTGTATCAAATGAACTTTTGGTTACAGGGTCTGAAACAACTGGGCTACTGTAATGATATTCTTCTGATGAAGTTTCTTTTTGGCTTGTTAGCATCTTCCAGCCAACATAGATAAAGAAAGCAGCGAAAGCAACTCCCGCTAGAAACGGTACTGCGTTTGCAATTAAGATGATTCCAAAGAAAATAGCAATGATGCCTAATACTTTTTTTCCTTTTGAATCCCCTTTATTTACCGTTAGCCACCCATAGTATAAAAGGACGCATGCTACAAGGAATGATAGAATCCCTCCTAAAAAACCGTTTCCTAGTAAAATGCTTCCTCCAATAAGTACGAAGACAATTCCAAGCAATGCTTTTACATTCAATGTTTTGTCCCCTCCTTTCGTTTCGTTACTTTTACTATAGGTAATTTTTATTGTTCTCATAACGTCTTAGCGGTGCATTTTGCGCTAAGACTCTAGTCTTATTTTTATGTCAGTCCACCAAAAAAAGAGGATTCCCCTTAGCGGAGAACCCTCTTTTTCAGGCTAATCAAACGTTTGTTTAAACGACATTCGCCTACTCTTACAAATAGTTCTTAACAAGTGAACGATTCTTTTCATTAAAGTGATAAAGATAAACAGGTCTTCCTACTGTACCATATGTCATCTTTTCCTCTAATACATGAATGTCTGTTAAAAAACGCAAATATTTTCGAACAGAAACCCTTGAAATCCCTACATCTTCGGCAACATCGTCTGTTGAAAATGGATCTTTTTCCATATTCTCGATTGCTGCTAGTAAAATTTTAAGAGTGCTTTTAGTTAATCCTTTTGGCAATGATTCTGTAACTGTTTTTTGTGTTCTACTTAGAATATTCTGATCCAAATCTTCTTGCTTAACATTTGTTTGCATGTCAAAAAATGCTCGTTTCTCCCGATATGATACAAGTGCACGATTAAAACGATCAAATTCAAATGGTTTAATTAAATAATCTACAGCTCCATAACGCAATGCTGTTTGGACCTTGTCCACTTCAGAAGCTGCCGTAATTAAGATAACATCAATTTTCTTATGCTGTTTACGAATTTCATCTAACAGCTCTAGGCCTGTACGTTCAGGCATAAAAACGTCTAAAAGTATCAAATCAACAACTGTATCTTGCAACTTCCCGAGTGCCTCATCGACAGAATAAGCTACCCCAGCAAGCTCAAATCCTTCTATTTCTTCAAGGTAGCGTTTATTAAATTCAGCTACCATTGGATCGTCTTCAACAATTAAGACTCTAATCACGCTTCTTCACCTCTAGGTTCATAAAATAGTTCTACAACAAATGTTGTTCCTTCGCTAGGCGTTGACTCTACGTCAATATAGCCACCAAGCTCTCTTACACTTCTCTCTACCAAATAAAGTCCTATTCCTCTATTGTTTCCTTTTGTGGAGAAGCCTTTAATAAATAAATTTTTCTGGACTTCTTCTGAAATGCCAGCCCCTGTATCATTTACTTCAATCGTTAGACGATTGTTTTTATAGTGTAAATTAACCGTAACTTCTTTTCTTTCCCCTTTTGCTACAGCATCAATTGCATTATCAATTAAGTTTCCGATGATTGTAATAAGCTCGTGAGTTACTTCTGGTGATTTAGGTTCAGGGATAGGTGTTTCACTATCAATTTGCAAGCTTGTTCTTTCTTCTCTCGCATAGCTTAATTTCCCGATAATAAAACCAGCAAGCGCAGGGCTCTTAATATGTTTCATCACAAGCCCAACTTCTTGATTTTGATGATTTACAAGCTGGTTAATGTAATCAGATAGCTCATCATAATATCCCATTTGGGTCATCCCTAAAATTACGTGAAGTTTATTTTTAAACTCATGTGATTGTGCTCTCAACGCTTCTGCATAAAGTCGTACTCCTGTTAACTGCTCTGCTAGCTGGTTCACTTCTGTCTTATCGCGAAGTGTTGAGATAGCTCCAACAACTTTATCTTCCAAAATAAGCGGAACTCTGTTTACAAGCATTGAAACCCCATTAATATTAATCTCTTCATCTAACTGAACCTGTCTTCTTTTCAAAATAGTGCTTAGTTTTGATACGGGCAGATATTCGTCTACAGCCTTCCCAATTGGCTCATTTGATAAGCCTGCTCTTTGAAAAAGACGCAGAGCAGAGCGGTTAACAAGCGTAATCTTACCATCTCGGTCAACGGCAACAATACCTTCATGAGCAGACTGAAGCATTGTATTTCGCTCTTCTAATATTTTAGCAATTGCATATGGTTCAAGCCCAAAAAGAGTCTTTTTAATATAACGAGCAAGCAAAATGGCTCCAAGAACTCCAATGATAAGACCAACAATAGACCCGACTAAAATACTATCATGAGCTTTTTGCAAAGCTTGTTCAATCTTATTCAGAGAAGTTCCTACAGCAACAGCCCCAATTTGTTTTCCGTTCTCATCCATTACAGGTGTGAAAGAGCGGGAAGACATGCCAAGTGTTCCTTCTGAAATAGAGATAGTTTCTTTTCCTTCTAGAACTTCTTTTTCATCTCCCCCTGAAAACTTCTTGCCAATATTTTTTGGATTTGGATGTGATTTACGAATGCCTTTCATATCAATAACAACGACAAATTCCACTTTTGTGGCTTTTTGAATATCTTTTGTATACTCCTGAATCTCCTTGCTTTCTTCTTTATGTAAGAGCCCTTCTCGAATAATAGGAGAAAGCGCAACAGTTCGGGCTACGTTCATTGCTTTTTCTTCTTGATCTGTTCGAATCGTTTTAGTAATGGTTCGACTAATTAAAGTATCTGTTAAAAATAAAGACAAAATAACAACAACACAAACAAAGATGATAATACTAGAGCTTAACTTTAGGCGATGCTTGAACATCGACCTTCACCCCCGCCTCTTGTCAATTGGGCTGTTTTAATCACACTATATTCTATCACTATTTTGATCTTAAAAGAAAACGTTTAGCGGGAATTTCTATTCTCCTCCGTAAGAAAGCACATCGTTTTAATATATAAAAAAGACTGCCAAATAAGGCAGCCTTTCTTTCTTAGTTTTTCATTCCTGTATTTGCTTTAATCAGAATTTCATCAAATTTTTTCTGATCTGCTTTTTTACTAGAGAAGATTGTGCCAAGGTAGGCACCTAAGAACCCTAGTGGAATAGACACAATCCCAGGGTTTGCTAATGAAAAGAGTGGATCTCCTACAAGAATAGCTCCCCCAACCTCAGGAGACCAAACATTAGGTCCTACAACGACGAGAACAAGAGAACTAATTAGTCCAACAAGCATACCTGTGACAGCACCTGTTGTATTGAAACGTTTCCAAAAAATCGTAAATAAAATAATAGGCAAGTTAGCACTTGCTGCAACCGCAAAAGCAAGCGCTACAAGAAATGCCACATTAAGCTTTTGAGCGAATAGAGCTAATATGATAGAAAGGACAGCAACTCCAATTGACGCCCAGCGTGCAGCAATAATTTGTTCACCTTCTGTTGCTTTTCCTTTTCTTACAATATGACTATAAAAATCATGTGCAAAAGCGGAAGCTGCTGAAAGAACAAGCCCTGCAACAACTGCTAAAATCGTCGCAAAAGCTACAGCAGAAACGAAAGCAAATAAAAAGTCTCCTCCTAATACTTGAGCTAGAAGTGGAGCAGCCATATTTCCAGCTGCATCTGCTGCTGTAATATTATCAAATCCTACAAATGCCGCAGCTCCAAACCCTAAGAAAATCGTCAAAATATAGAAAATACCAATAATCCAAGTTGCATAAACAACTGATTTTCGAGCTGTAATAGCATCCTTTACAGTAAAAAAGCGAATTAGAATATGTGGAAGTCCTGCTGTACCAAGTACTAAAGCTAAGTTAAGAGAAATCATATCAAGAGGATTTGTAAACTTATTACCTGGATGAAGAAAACTTTCTCCAAGAGGTGTAGCACTTTTCATCTCACTGAACATCTTAGCAATGCTAAAATCAAATTTTGAAAATACAATAATAGAAATGACAAACGTTCCAATCATAAGTAAAACAGCTTTTGTAATTTGAACCCAGCTTGTAGCAGTCATTCCACCAAATACAACATAAATAGTCATTAGAACCCCTACGATAAGAACAGAATATACATAATCAATTCCAAGAAGAAGTTTAATGAGACCACCAGCTCCTACAAGCTGAGCAATCATATAAAAAATAGAGATTGTAATTGTGTTTAAAGCAGCAACTCCACGCACCTTTTTTTCGTTAAAACGGGCAGCAATCATATCTGCCATTGTATATTTCCCAAGGTTTCTTAGAGGTTCTGCTACAATGTATAGAACAACAAGGTAAGCAACAAGAAAACCAATACTGTAGAAAAAACCATCAAAACCTGAAAGCGATATCATTCCAGCAATTCCTAAGAACGAAGCTGCCGACATATAGTCTCCTGCAATAGCTAATCCATTTTGCCATCCTGTTAAACTTCCATCTGCTGTATAAAAATCGCTGGTTGTTTTTGTTCGTTTTGAGGCATAATACGTAATAATAAGTGTAAGAGCTACAATTGCTAGAAATAGTGAAAAAGCAAGTACATTCATCCTAAACTTCCCCCTTTAACGGCCAGCTTCTTTTTTTAGGTCTTCTACAAGCACATCAAACTTTTGAGCTCGCTTTGTGTAAATCATACAGAGGGCCCAAGTCATGACGAATTGTGCAAATGCAAAAACCCATGCCCATGTTAAAGACCAAAAAGCCGTCTCATTTAAGAATGTAAAATAGGCAGTTAAAACAGGTAGTGTGAAATAAAAAGCTAAAAAGAATAGTGAAAAAGGTAAAATAAAACGACGTTTTTCACGCATAAGCCGTTGAAATGTTGGAGATTGGACAAGCTCCGTGTAATCTAATTCTTGTTCTTCCCTCTCTAACTTCACTTTTTTCCCTTCCACAACAACTCCCCCTTATTGTTCATTCCTCCTCCAAATTTCCCTCCTTCCACAGAGATACATCTATTATATATTTTTCTAAATAATTAGTAAATTCTGTTTTTTGTTATTTTTGAACTATCTAGTGACAAAGTGTAAAGACACATGTAAACTATTAATCAGCATATGTATCTACATTAATCTATACAGGAGATGAAAAGAATATGAAGGCACAAAAATCCCTATCTGAGCGAAAACTGCTTGGAGTTGCTGGGCTTGGGTGGATGTTCGATGCCCTAGACGTCGGAATTCTTTCCTTTATTATTGCTGCTTTACAAATTGAATGGAAACTTACACCTGAAGAGATGAGCTGGATTGGAAGCGTTAATTCAATTGGTATGGCTGTTGGGGCCCTGATTTTTGGACTTTTAGCTGATCGAATTGGTCGAAAACCTGTCTTTATTATAACGCTCTTACTTTTTTCAATTGGAAGTGGCTTATCAGCGCTTGCTCCAACATTGTTTGTGTTTTTATTATTACGCTTTTTTATCGGTATGGGGCTTGGCGGGGAACTTCCTGTTGCTTCTACACTTGTTTCTGAAACCGTTGCTCCAGAAAAAAGAGGGAAAACAGTTGTGTTACTTGAAAGCTTCTGGGCTTTCGGCTGGTTGCTTGCTGCTCTTATCTCCTACTTTATTATTCCAAAGTATGGCTGGCAAATTGCACTGTTAATTACAGCTCTTCCTGCTTTTTATGCGTTGTATCTACGCATTGGGTTACCAGATTCACCACGCTATTTGGCACTTGAGAAGAAACCTTCATTTTCTCAAAACATTGCAAAGGTATGGTCGAAAGAGGTTCGCAAACAAACGATTGTCCTTTGGGTGCTTTGGTTTACAGTTGTGTTCTCTTACTATGGTATGTTTTTATGGCTGCCAAGCGTTATGGTTTTGAAAGGTTTTAGCCTTATTAAAAGCTTTGAATATGTGCTTATTATGACCCTTGCCCAGCTTCCAGGTTACTTTACAGCTGCATGGCTCATTGAACGAGCTGGACGCAAGTTTGTACTTGTAACATTTCTACTCGGAACTGCCGCGAGTGCTCTTTTATTCGGTACAGCCGAAACATTACCGCTTTTACTCGCATCAGGTATGTTTCTTTCGTTTTTTAATCTCGGAGCATGGGGAGCTCTTTATGCTTATACGCCTGAGCAATATCCGACTGAAGTTCGTGGAACAGGAGCAGGAATGGCCGCTTCATTCGGTAGAGTTGGTGGGATTTTAGGTCCACTTGCTGTTGGCTATTTAATGAGCGGCGGATCTTCTGTTGCCACGATTTTCACTGTCTTCTGTCTGTCTATTATCGTTGGGGTTGTTGCTATTGCCTTTTTTGGAACGGAAACCAAACAACGTGAACTTGCTTAACAAGCAAAAGCTCATCTTCTAAGGAAGATGAGCTTTTGCTCTAAAATCAGTTAGACTTCTTATAATGAAACTCGAATGTTGTGCCACTTTCATTTGAGTCTACTTTCCACTTAATATTCATCGCTTCAGCCATAAGAGCAATAATCGACATTCCAATCCCTCGACCATGTTTGTTTCCACTTGTATTCGTAAACCCTGGCCCATGATCTACAACTGATATTTTATACTCTTCACCTTTTCCTTCCATATAAATCCCAATAAACTGACCATCTTTTGCATGACGAATCACATTTTGAATGACATTATCGATCATCCGCTGGAACCAGTTCACATCAATATTGCTTTTAATGTCATCTCCTTGAATCTCTATATCCACTTCAAAGCCTTCCTCTTCCAAGCGGTCATACCAGCAGGCAACTGTTGTACGCACAAGCCTCACTATATCTGTTTTCTCAGGCTTATATGGATATTTGTTTGATGTGAGTAATGAATAAGAAAGGAGGTTTTCGATGAGCTCTCCTAAATAATGAATTTTTTCATCAGCAAGAGCAATTGTTTCTTCACCTTTCTGAGAAAGTACTTCCTTCTTTAAAGAGTAAATTTGCGCTTTTAGGGCGGTGAGCGGTGTTCGCAAATCGTGAGAAAGGTCAGCAATAAGCTTACGACGTGCACTTTCCTCTTCACGCTCATTTTGCTGACTTTCTTCTAACGCCATAAGCATATTATTAAACGATTGCTCAAGAGCTCCGATTTCATCTTTTCTTGATATTCGTATTTTAGGAGGAACATTTCGAGCATTTGGCATTTCCATTGCATCTTGAAGGCGTAGCAGTCTTTTTCGAATGCTTCGGAAGAAAAACCATGAAATCAGTAGGAATAAAACAATAATGATAATAGAGAGAAGAAAAGTAAGGAAATCATATAGTGGGTTCTCATCTCGATTTATAGCCGTAATATAAGAACGTGGCATTTGCAAAATAACAAACCCTGCTTCTTTCTTCCCACCTACATAGGAAACAACCGTAAAAGGATCGCTATCAATACTGCTTTTCATAAAATCCATGGCTGTCATCGTATTCCACTCTGTCGGAAGGTTTACAGGCTCTCCTTCCTTTAACACTGTTTCTCCATTTCCATTAACATAAACCATTGCTGTAGATTTATAGCTCTTTTCTACTTTGCTAAAAGCTTTTTTTACACTTTGAATGTCATTAGGCGTCATTTTTTTAGATTCCTTATGCCACGTATCAACAACTTCATAGCTTGGATAATAAGGCTCATCCTGCTTTTTATACCATGGGCTAATATAAAGAACTCCGCTAGCTAGCATTGCTACCGGCAGCATAACAATTGCCATTAGAATGATAAAAATATACCGTGTTGTTAACGAATTAAGCCTTCTCATGCTTTCATCCGATATCCGATGCCGCGAATTGTTTCAATTATTTTTGGCTTGCTTGGATCTTCCTCTATTTTCTCACGGAGATGGCGAATATGAACGGTGAGCGTTTTATCTCCTTCAATATATGGGTCTTTCCATATGCTTTCAAATATTTGTTCTTTTGTTAGTGTCTGATTAAAATGTCGTGTGAAAAAGAAAAAAAGCTGATGTTGCTTTCCTGTTAAGATAATCTCTTCGTCATCACTCCGGCGAATAATACGTTGTTGTTTTGTATACACGTCCAAATGTCCAACCGTTCTATAGTCTTCTTCCTGACGATTATAGCGCCTGAGCAACACTTCCATACGAGCCATTAGCTCTTTTGGATGAAAGGGTTTTGTTAAATAATCATCTGCAAATGTTAGCCCTTGCACTTTGTCATCCAGAGCCGTTCTTGCGGTCAGCATAATGATCGGAACATCATTATAGTTGGTTTTAAAGCGCTGACCGAGCGTAAACCCATCAAGTCCTGGAAGCATCACGTCTAGAATGACTAAATCAGCATTTTTCATTCCCTCTTCACTGCCCTCGTCTGAAAGATACCATGACACATGATACCCGTTGTCTTCAAGCTCTTCCTTTAGCCAACTCCCAATTGTTTCATCATCTTCTATATAAACGATGTTTTTCATAAAACCACCCTTAACCTAATAGTTTCTAATCTTATGATAGAACTAAAAAAGGAAGTTGAAAACTATTTTTCTACATTTAACCAAAACTTAACCTTCCCCTTCTCTGTTATTAACCTTTGCTGTCTACACTGATTTATGAGGTGATGAAAATGGAAAATATTTTAACGGCAAATGATTTAACGAAAAAATATAAAAGTGACGCGGTTGTAAATCGCATTAATTTACAAATTCCACGTGGAGCAGTTTATGGATTTTTAGGACCTAATGGAGCTGGAAAAACAACAACAATCCGAATGCTCCTAGGTTTAATCAAACCTTCTCATGGTTCTATTTCAGTTTTTGGCAAAGATTTGCGCAAAAATCGCATTGAAGCATTAAAAGAAATTGGTGCACTTGTTGAAAATCCATCTTATTACGGACACTTAAATGCTATTGAGAATTTAGAAGTTTACCGTGTTCTCCGTAAAGCACCAAAATCTAAAATTAAAGAAGTATTAGAGATTGTAGGACTTGAAAAAGCAGCCAAAAAGAAAGTTAAAGAATATTCATTAGGAATGAAACAGCGACTAGGGATTGCGATTGCACTTCTTGGAGATCCTAAATTACTTATTTTAGATGAACCAACAAACGGACTTGACCCACAAGGCATTTTAGAGATTCGTACACTCATTAAATCTCTTGCAAAAGAACGCGGTATTACGATTATTGTTTCAAGTCACCTTTTAAGTGAGATTGACCAAATGGCTACATATGTTGGAATCATTTCAAAAGGACGACTCATCTTCCAAGACCGGATTGAAGAACTGCGACGATTCTCTTCCACCTCTGTTTCTTTTACAACAAGTTCTCCTGAAGAAACGTTTAAACATATTGTTTCATATGGAATTCAAGCTTATCGAGAGGAAGAAAAAATCATGGTAGAAGCGGAGGATGAAGCCATTGCGCAAGTTATTAGTCTCCTTGTTCGTCACGGCATTAGCATTTATCGGGTGGAAGAAAATAAAAAATCGCTAGAAGATATTTTCCTTGACCTTATAAAGGAGGAAGGCACAAATGTACAAAGCACTTTTAAAAGCCGAATTTCTTAAAATTAAGCGAAAGTGGATATGGGGGTTAGTTTTTCTTGGACCTTTTGGGGTAATCGCTCTTGAAGCTTTAAACTTTGGGCTGAGATATGACTATTTAACAGATGTCTATAAAGATGATTTATGGAAAGGGTTAATCGGTGAAGCCAATATGCTCTCTGTGTTTGCTTTAATGCTTGGCGCTACGCTTGTTGCTTCACTAATTTCATCTCTCGAACATCAATCAACATCGTGGAAGCATTTATTGTCACTTCCTCTTTCAAAAACAAAAATTTTTATGGGGAAGTTCTCTCTGGCTTTTATTTTATTAACAACATCGTGCGTTCTACTCACAATGGGCATTGTTATTCTTGGAATTAGCTTAGGGTTTGGAACTGATATTCCGATTGCCTTGTTATTAAAAACATGCTTTTACCCTTTCTTAGCCTCACTTCCGGTTGTAGCACTACAATTATGGCTTTCAGTTGTGCTAAATAACCAAGCTCTTCCACTTGCTATTGGAATTGTTGGCTCTATTTTTGGAGGAGCTTTACCGCGATGGACCATTTGGAGCTGGCCTTCTTTAAGTAATCAGTGGGATAAACCCATTATTAACGTTTGCCTTGGCATTGTTGTTGGTCTAATTTTGTTATGGATTAGCACCATTCATTTCACAAAAAAGGATGTGAATAATTAATGATACCTCTTATGAGAGCAGAATTATTGAAGTTAAAACGGACAAAAATTTGGCTATTATTGCTTATTAGTCCTCTTATCATTCTTACTGATGGTTTGGCATTTCCTGATGAGCTAAAAGCAGAGGGTGGTAAAGTCATACTTATGCATCTATATCAAAGTGGAGCTGTCTTACACACCATTCTACTTTTCCCTCTTCTTATTGGGATATTTGCGGCTTCTCTTTGCCGTCCTGAACATCTTAATGGCGGATGGAAACAGTTACTTGTCCAGCCCGTCCGAAAAGGGAATGTTTTTCTTACCAAACTCCTTTTCACTGTTATGATTTGTGCTCTCATTCAGCTACTTTTTCTAGGAAGCTTATTGCTTGCTTCAGCCATTAATGAAGGATCTGTTGTACCCGAGGACTATATGCTTAAAGGTGTTTTAAGTGGGTTTATTGCTTCTATCCCGCTTGCAACGTTACAAATTTGGGCTTCTTCTCTTTGGGCAAGCTTTGGTGCATCGCTTGCTTTAAACGTGATTTTTACAGTACCAAATATACTTATTGTAAATTCAGAAACGTACGGTCCTTTTTATCCATGGGTTCAGCCAGCTCTTGCGATGATTTCAAAAGATGCTAATAATATATATTCACTTTCTATTTCAACTGAAACGCTCATTTTCGTTATCGGCGGAAGCTTTCTCGTCTTCTTTATTTGCGGCTTCTTCTCTTTCAAACGTAAAGCCTACTAACAACGCTTGTTGGTCTCTGCTGTTCTTAGTGATATAATGAACCGAACGAAAAATTTCTTTTCTTGGAGGCCACATGCTAACTTTTGAACAAAAACTAGCTATTATTGAATCTTTTCCGCAGCTTCAGCGTAAAAATGTCTCGCTTAAGCGCGTTAATTTCCACTATGAAGAAAGTGTGACAGATAAAAAGAACGTTGTATATCATCTTCACCCGAATGGAAATGGATTTGTTTACGGTGAATATCTTGATGAATACGAGATTGATGAAAGAGGTATGGTCAATATTCGCGATTTTACAGAAGAAGAGCTTCGTACAATCGTTGAGAAAGCCATTGCATCTCTCGCTCCACCATCACATGAGGAACAAGCTATTGCTGGAGATGAAGAAGTAGAACATTGGATTGATGATGACGGTCATTCTCTTATTCTTATGTATGAGCACGATATGTGGAACACATACGCAGGATTAAACCTTGACGGTTCATTTCTAACATATGATGAAGCATTGGAATATTTAGATGAAGAAGGATTTAAACCAAAAGCATAACAAAAAAGCGAGATGAGCACTCATCTCGCTTTTTTTATTTAAACCAGCCTTTTTCTTTAAAACGTGTAATGGCTTCAATTCTATTTTTTACTTCAAGTTTGTCTAGGATTGTTGAAATATAGTTTCGAACCGTTCCATTTTTAATAGAAAGAGCGTCTGCGATTTCTCTTGTGTTCTTTCCATCTGCAATAAGACTTAACACTTCTTTTTCACGTTCTGTAAGCGGATTTTCTTCTGCATATGCATCATCAATAAGCTCTGGAGCATAAATGCGTCGCCCACTCATAATACTTCGAATAGAGCTTGCGAGCTCTTCACTTGGACTATCTTTTAATAAATAGCCGCTTACCCCTGCTTTTAATGCCCGTTGAAAATAGCCAGAACGTGCAAAGGTAGTTAAAATAATCACTTTACAGTTTGACTCTTTTAATTCTTCAGCTGCTTCAAGACCTGTTTTTATAGGCATTTCAATATCCATAATACAAACATCTGGCTGCTGCTCGTAGGCTAAGGAAACGGCTTCTTCTCCGTTTGAGGCTTTCCCGACTATTTCCATATCATCTTCTAAACTAAGAAGTGAACCTAATGCTCCTAAAAGCATACGTTGATCTTCGGCAATGACTATACGAATCATTTCACTCGTCCCTTCTCTTCTTGTTTTACAATATTCGGCACTTTAATTCTAATGGTTGCTCCACTCTCCACATCCATTTCAAGCTGACCATTCACAAACTCTAACCGCTCTTCCATCCCAATAAGCCCGTGTCCTTTTACATCCCTTTTATGTGTATCAAAGCCTTTTCCATTATCTCTTATTGTAATGCCGCTCTCATCAATAGTTTTCCATGTCTCAATAATACAAAGCGATGCACCGCTATGTTTTACAACGTTCGTTACCGCTTCTTTCAAACACATACTTAAGATATTTTCAAGAAGCGGGGAAATCGTAGTCACATCAAGGCGCTCCTCTACAACAAGATCAATGTCTGCTGCCGTTAAAATCTGTTCAACACGAACAAGCTCTTCTTTCAGCTTAATCCCTCTCATTTGGGACACCATCTTCCGGACTTCATTAAGAGCTGTTCTTGCCGTCTGCTGAACATCTTTTATTTCTGTTTTAGCTTGCTCTGGGTCTTTTTGAATTAATTTTCGTGCTAAATCACTTTTCAGTCCAATAAGCGAAAGCTTTTGGCCAAGCGTATCATGAAGATCTCTTGCAATCCGCTGCCTTTCTTCTTGTTTGCTTAGTTCTGCAATTCGTTTGTTAGCATCTTCAAGTTTTTCTTCAAGGCGATCACGCTGTCTTCTGTTATAAATGCTAAATGGAAGCACCACAACGCTTAATGTAATGATAAAGATAAAAGGAAGCTGTCTTAAGTACACTTCTTCGGTCATGATTGTGTTGTAATTAACAGATATAAATGTACTGATGAGATGAACACCATAAAGAGTAAAAAAGATTAGCCTATTTTGAACATGACCAATAAAATAAGCAAGGAAAAAGGCAAAGTAAAAAGCAAAATAAATATAGGTGAAAATACTCGTTAGTGCAATCGAAATGCTAATAAGTAAAAATGTCCACAAGTAAACAGGCCATCCTTTTGAAACAAAAGCAAAACGATAAAATAAAAAAAACAAAATATTGAGCACTACCCCCGCTATCACTTCATTAGTAGAGGAAGATTGAAATACAAAGTAAAAAGGTAAAATAGCAAAAACACTCCAAATATACGGAGATAAACCCGTGACCTTTTGGAATATTCTATATCGTCTTTTCATTAATACCCCTCTTTAAACGTAATATTCTTTTATTATACCCCATAAAAAAGGGGCTCGTTTAACACAGTGGAAAACCTGTATTAAACGAGCCTTCTTATAGCTCTACTTTAGATTGAGCCACAATCTTTCTTTTTTTCTCTTTTACTGAACGTCTTTTCAGCTCATGAAAACTAATAAATGTTTTCTGTTCCTCGTCCCACAGTCGAAACTTAAGGGACTGTAAACTTGTTTTTAACGTAATTGTTGGGACGTTTTGAAGAGGAACTGTGTTGTTATGCACTTCTTCTAATTTATAGTTCGGCACTCGTGGACTTAAGTGATGAACATGGTGAAAGCCAATATTTCCTGTTAACCACTGCAAAGGCTTTGGAAGTTTATAGAACGAGCTTCCTTCAACAGCAGCTTGAACATAGTTCCAATGCTCATCTTCTTCAAAATAAGAATCTTCAAACTGATGCTGCACATAAAAGAGCCAAACTCCAATTGTTCCTGA
Organism: Priestia sp. TRM10; assembly: GCF_057808375.1. Lineage (NCBI taxonomy): Bacteria > Bacillati > Bacillota > Bacilli > Caryophanales > Bacillaceae > Priestia > Priestia sp. TRM10. The sequence continues at coordinate 343,091 of NZ_JBJZOT010000011.1, read as the reverse complement.
AATCAAGAAGATTGGACCTTGCACTAGCAAGAAGTTCTGCCATCCGAGTGTAACACAACAAAGTGTCACAATAAGGGCAATCGCAACGTTTGTGATATACGTGTTCCATCTTTCTTTCTTCTTTGCTCCTTTTTTATTGAAGCGGTTTGTTAAAAGGAACACGTATGTTGGTCCAAGTCCAAACATGATAAGTGGATTTCGATATAAACGATACGCTACTTTTGTCCAAAAAGAAGCTTCCTTATATTCATTCACTGTAAGCACCCACATATCCCCAACGCCGCGTTTATCTAAATTTCCGCTTGTAGCATGGTGAATAGCGTGGCTATGTGCCCACTGATTATAAGGGAAAAGCGTCATAATTCCAGTTATAGTTCCTACGATTTTATTGTAACGTCGATTTTTAAAGAACGAATGGTGACAACAGTCATGAAAAATAATAAAAATTCGTGTAAGAAACCCCGCCGCAATAACAGTGAAAGCAAGCGTAAGTAGATAAGAAATGCCTAAAGATTGATAAGCAAGAAACCATAAAGCAAAAAACGGAACGAGTGTATTTACTAATTGTCTAACACTTGCCTTTGTGTCCGCTTTCTCATAAGGAGATACATCTTTTCTTAATTGCTTTTGTTTATTCATATTTTTAATTCCTTCCCTCATCGTTGTCTTTCATTATAGAGAAGAAAAAAATTAGCTTGTAGTAGCACATGTCATATACGGAGTATGACAAATGTCATATTCCCTATATTTCTTGTATACAGAACGCCCTTTCTTCACAAAATAACGTTACTACTTAGATAGCAAGGAGGCACAAACATGAACATAAGGGACGTTTTACAAGACATAGAGTTTTTACATCAACCTCAGATCCCTCATTTAGAGATTCGCTCTATTTCTTTTAATTCAAAGAAGGTACAAAACGACTCTCTTTTCGTAGCCATCTCAGGCGGACAGTTTGATGGTCATCATTACATTGAGGATGCAATCAATAGAGGAGCAGTGGCTATTGTTGGGGAAAAAGAGATGAAGTCCCCCCTTCCCGTTCCTTATTTTCGTGTTAGAAATAGCCGTGAATCACTTGCTAAACTTTCTTCAAATTTTTATCATAACCCTTCTAAAAAACATATGATGATTGGTGTAACAGGTACAAATGGAAAGACGACAACAACATTTATATTAAAGCACCTTTTTGAAGAACAAGGGTTAAGCTGTACAATGATTGGCTCTGTTATGAACATCATTAATGGAGAAAATCGCCCTTCAATAGCAACAACACCGGATAGTTTAGAACTAAACCGTATTCTTTCTGAAAGTAATGATGATGTCGTGATTATGGAAGTTTCATCACACGCCCTAGCACAAGCCCGCGTAGAAGGACTTGCATTTGATGCTTGCTTGTTTACGAACTTAAGTCATGATCATCTTGATTATCATGGTAGTCTTGAAGAATACTTTTTAACAAAAGCACGCCTTTTTCAACAGCTTAAAGAAAGTGGAAAAGCCATTATAAATATCGATACTAAATGGGGCGAAAGGCTTTTTTCAACGTTACAGCAAAAAAAAGCAAACTCTCTCTCTCTCAGTCATCTTCATGATGCAGATTATAAGATTCTTCATGTTCTTTCTAATCAATGCTCTTCAGCGTTGCTTGTTCATCAACACCATGAAGAATTGTATATTCATCTTAATATGCCTGGTGAACATAACATTTACAATGCTGCAATAGCTTATATTACAGGGGTTGAACTTGGTTTGGATAATCAGAAACTGCTCTCTAGCTTAAAAACATTTAAAGGAGTGCCAGGACGTTTCGAGATGTTTGATTATCGTGAAGCAACAATTGTTGTAGACTATGCCCATACAGCAGACTCTTTTTCTTATTGTCTAAATGCAGCGAAAACATGTGGAGCAAAAACTATTCGTCACGTCTTTGGATTTCGAGATGGACGTGATCAATCAAAACGTGCAGAAATGGTTCAAGTATCAAGCTCACTATCAGACGAATATACCCTAACGCTTGACGATTTAATAGCAGTCTCTCCTACAGATATGCTCCTTGAGCTAACAAAACTGCAAAAAGAGGCTGGCAATAGGAAAGGAAGCGTAACAAAAGATCGTACAATCGCCATTAAAGATGCTATTGAAAAAAGCACTAAAGGTGACTGGGTGTTTGTAACAGGCAAAGGAAATGAACAATACAAAAACACCTATGCGCTTCCGTGTTCTTCAGATATTGAAACTGTTCAATACGTAATAAAGAAAAATACTCGTTGTGAAGAAACACCCCAATCTTTTCATGAAGATGATCAACAGTCATTTCTATAAAAACTCCTTTGACGTTTTATAAACTAATCATCCGGGTACACCTGTTGATAGAAGGAAATGAAACGTTCAGGGAGGTTTTTGGTTTATGAGTCGATTACAATCTAAAACAGCCCTTATTACTGGAGCAAGCTCTGGTATTGGAAAGGCAACAGCAGAACGATTCTCCAAAGAAGGAGCAGTCGTTATTTGTGCTGATATTAAAAAAGATGCGGTAAAAGATGTTACAGATCACATTAATGAGCAAGGCAGACAAGCATATGCTTACCATCTAGATATTTCAAATCAAGATGAAGTAATGAAGTTTGCTGATGAGATAAAAGAAAAGTTTGGAACAATCGATATTTTATTCAATAATGCTGGAACAGATACAGAAGGTGGAAGACTTCATGAGTATCCTGTTGAATTGTGGGATAAATTAATGTCTGTTGACTTACGAGGTACGTTCCTTGTTAGTAAATATCTTATTCCACTTATGCTTGAAGAAGGCGGTTCAATTATTAATAACTCCTCTGTCTCAGGCCTTGCAGCAGACCTTGATCGCTCAGGTTATAATGCAGCGAAAGGCGGTATTATGAATTTAACAAGAGCGATGGCCATTGACTATGCAAGAGATGGAATTCGCGTTAACGCCATTGCACCAGGAACAATTGAAACCCCTCTTCTTGATGATTTAATGGGATCAAAAGCAGGAAAGAAATTTCGCGAAGCATATAAATGGGTGGATCCAATGGGAAGACTCGGCACCCCTGAAGAAGTTGCAGGCGTTGTTCTTTTCCTAGCTTCTGATGATAGCTCATATGTGACAGGTGAATATGTTACAGTAGACGGCGGTCATATGGCATACACTTGGCCAGGCAAAATGCTAAACGAAAAGCTCTAAAAGCGTTATAATAAAATTGAAAAGGAGATGAATATAATGACTAAAAAAGTACAAATTGGAAAAACAGATTTATATGCAAACCCAATTGGATTTGGTGCTAATGCTGTTGGAGGACATAACCTTTATCCAAATCTTGATGAAGAAGTTGGCAAAGACCTTGTTCGTACAGCATTAGACAAAGGAATTACACTGCTAGATACAGCTTTCATTTACGGTCCAAAACGTTCAGAAGAATTGATTGGCGAAGTATTACAAGAAAGAGGAAATCGTAGTGACGTTATCATCGCAACAAAAGGCGCTCATAAACTTGTTGGTGATGACACTGTTTTAGATAATTCACCAAGCTTTTTAAAACAATGTGTAGAAGATAGCTTACAACGCTTGCAAACAGACTACATTGACTTATTTTATATTCATTTTCCAGACGAAGATACGCCAAAAGATGAAGCTGTTGGCGCACTAAAAGAACTAAAAGACCAAGGTAAAATCCGCTCTATTGGTGTTTCAAACTTCTCTCTAGAACAGTTAAAAGAAGCAAACAAAGATGGCTATGTTGATGTTTACCAAGGTGAATACAACCTTTTCCAACGCGATGCAGAAAAAGAACTGCTTCCATATGCAGCAGAGAACGGCATTTCTTTCGTTCCATACTTCCCGCTTGCAGCAGGACTTTTAGCTGGTAAGTATGACAAAAACACAAAGTTTAATGACTTACGTGCAGATATGCCTTTATTCCAAGGAGAGAAGTTCCAAGAAAGCCTTGCAAAAGTAGAAAAACTTCGTGAAATCGTCGATAAAAAGCCGCAGGACATGGCAAATGTTGTGCTTGCATGGTACTTAACACGCGATGCGATTGACTTAGTTATTCCTGGTGCGAAAAAGCCAGCACAAATTGAATCAAACCTACAAACATTAGATGTTGAACTATCTCCACAAGAAATTAAAGCAATTGATGAGATTTTCAGCTAATAAACAAAACCTGCTTAGAGGACAAGCTCTAAGCAGGTTTTTTTAGTCAAAGCGGCGTTTTTTGTATGTGATAATAGTCGCCACAACGGCAACAATAGCCCATACTCCTAATACAGCTATATTTTTGATAATATCACCTAGTTCGGCCCCTTTGCTAAGTTCAATCAACGCCGCTGAAAATTGCTCACTTGGCAAGTATTCTATAATGTTTAAGATCGTTTCATTTTCTATCATTGCCTTTATTGTTGAGGCCATTCCAAAAACAATTAATATAGGCATACCAATGATAGAAGTTTCCATAACGGTTTTTGACACCAAACCAAGCATTGTCCCTATTCCAATAAACGTAACAATGTTAATAAGAGAAAGAAGAATAAAAAGGCCTAGAGAAGGAATCTCATAGTTTGATAAAAGAATACAACCGACAATAATTAATATGGTAGCAAATGCTGACAAAAGACTTTTTCCGATAAATACCTCAATTATACTCGCAGGAGAAAGCAGTAGTCCTCTTAACGTATTTTTCTCTTTTTCTTCCGCAACCATTGCCGACTGAATAAAGGCTCCAGCAATAACAAAAGCAAAGTTGATGGCAAACAAAGCCCCAACTTCCCCAGCTCCCATTCTGTCATACATGACAGCAAAAACAAGTGGAAGAGCCAATGTAACAAGAACATAGCTGTTTCGCATTAAGTCTTTCCAATCTTTCATAAAAATAGCTTGAATGCGTTTATACGATAAAATCATTACAGTTCCCTCCCCGTTAGTTTCACAAATAGGTCTCCTAGTGTTGGTTCATTTGAATGAATTGTTAATAGCTCGCCTTGTTTCATATAGTTATAAATTTCTTTTGCTCCTTCTTCATTTGTTTCCACAACAACCTTTCTCTGTCCTTTTAAAAGCAGAGAAACGGTTGAGTCACTATGTTGACTGCGCAGTTTTTCAGGAGCATCAAAAAGTCTAACTTCTCCATTATGAAGAAAAGCAACTCTGTCACAAAGCTCTTCCGCTTCAAGCATATCGTGAGTCGTTAAAAAAATTGTCGTTCCTTCTGCATTTAATCTTTTCAATCCTTTATGAATATGCTTAGTATTTACAGGGTCTAGAGCTGACGTTGGTTCGTCGAGAAACAATAATTGGGGCTTGTGCAAAATAGCCCTCGCCAATGTAACGCGCTGTTTCATCCCTTTTGACAGTTTTTGAATACGCGTTTTCTTTTCTTCCACTAAATTAACATCAACAAGAACTTCATGAATACGACGTTTATCTATTTCATATAAGTCACAATAAAGAGCTAGGTTATCATAGACAGTGAGACGATCATATAAACCACTGTTATCTGTTAACACACCAATTTTTCTCATATACTGAGGATCTTTTAATTTTTTAAGAGATGCACCAAACACTTTTACATCTCCACCTGTTGGTTGAAGCTGTGCTGTAAGGATTTTAATTGTCGTTGTTTTCCCCGATCCACTTGGCCCTAAAAATCCGATTGTTTCTCCTTTTTTCACACTAAATGATACGTCTTTTAAAGCTGTCTTATTTCCAAAAGACTTTACTAGGTTTTTCACTTCGATTACGTTTTCCACCCATTTCGCTCCCTTTCACCAAACCGACTTAAAATGTGGTTTGTTGCATTTGTTACTTTAAGTTTAGAGAGATATTATCTTACCCGCATTAAAATAAGGGTGAAAAGAGTATAGAACATCTTAAAAGGAGTCATTTTGAAGATGAATCAACACCTTTTCAAGGTAAAAGTTACATGTTGAGGAGTGAAAATTAGATTCTGAGAATTTGTTTTAGCTCTGTTAAATTTCCTTTTGAAAGAGGAATCGAGCTTTTTTTGGTATCTTCTAATACAAGGCTATAGCTATTTCTTGTCCATGTAATAACTTCTCGTACTTTTTGTAAATTGACAATATACGAACGATGACATCTAAAAAAACCAAATGGTTGAAGACGATTGAACAGTTCATTTAAAGTATATGTACAAGGAAACACTTCTTCTTTCACATGAAGATATGTTGTCCCTTCATTGCTTTCAACATAAGAAATTTCCGTAGGATCAAAAAGAATAATTTTATCATCCACTTTTGCTGGAATCTTCTCAAAGTTAATCGGGTGGAGCTCTTCTACTATTTTCTCTTCTTCCTTTACTTCAGAATCAGAAGCTGCACTTATTTCTTCTATTTCCTCCACAACTTTAATTTTCTTCATTCCATCTTCATTTAGCTTGTATACATGATTTGTAAGAAGCACAGCACTTTCAAAATTGCTTGTTGTAATAAGAAAAGAGGTACCTTGTGCTGCAAGCTCTTTAATCACCTGTTGGATAATAAACTTGCTCTCAATATCTAAATTTTGGTCAGGTTCCTCCATTAAGATGAGCTGCGGATGATGTAAAATTGTTTTAGCAAGCTGAAGTCTTTTTTTCTCTGAATAAGAAAGTTTACCAATCTTACTTTGCCTAAGCTCTGTTAAGCCTGCTTTATGTATATATTCTTCAACGTCTATTGCCACATCATACAGTCTTTTAAATAACTGCAAGTATTCTTTGACTGTTAAGCGTTCGTACATTCCTTCATTTAATGAAAAGATTCCAATCTTGTTAGCTACCTTATGAAATGGGCAAGGGTATTTTTCATCTAAAAGGGTTATTTCTCCGTTCAATACTGCTATTTCTCCACTAAGCATGCCTAATAGGTTCTTTCCCACTTCACTATTGCATTGAATAGCAACAATTTCCCCTTTATCAATATGCAGATTCATTTTTGGAATCGTAATGGCATTTCCCTTTCGTTCTTCAACATTTTTCATACTTAAGATAGCCATATTTCATATACACCTTCTTCTCTTCTGTTTAGAAATGTGTTTTCTTTACATAACAAGGTCCACTTTAAAATAAAGTGAACCTTGTTATGATCTATTCCTCTTTTCGACGAAAGAAATTAGTTATTAATATATTTCTCATAAATCTCGCCATAATCTTTTAAATGATATTGTTCGCGAGCGGATGTTAACCATTTGAATCCAAAGTCTGTTAAATCATGGTATGTTTTAGAAAGGTCATTATCATCTGTTCTCGAATTTTGCAGTACTTGAACTGCTTTATCTAAACTTTGCGAAGCCATGTTTATATAAAGATCATTCTCATACGTAATCTCAGAAATGCGAAGAAGTGCTTTATATAAATCTTTTAATTGATCAATCTGACTCTTTTGGACATCAATATCAAATCTTTCATTTCCAAGCGTGAATTTAATTTCAACGTCCATATCAATTTTACCTGCGGTTTCTAACACCACATTGCCAATTTTATGTTGGGTATATGGATAGCGCTTCAATGTTCTCTTTGACGAAACAGCATTTGCTCCATCAACATGGATGATTGCTAAATTTGTGAAGCAATATTCATCAGCTTTTGTTTTAATTAAAAAATAGATTTTCTCATCATCTTCATGCATTACATAGTCGTCTGCATCTGTTTTATCATAGTCAACAGGACTGATAATCTTCCCAACATCTGATAATCCTAATGCATCTGAAGCCATCTTTTTAAACATATTTTCGCATCCTTTCTCGTGAAGAGATTGTTATTCCCTCCCTAATTTTAACAAGTCTTCCCTTCAATGAAAACTTATTTCTGATAAGTTTTGTATTAAAAAAGCCGCAAATCAAGTTTGCGGCTTTTTCGCTATTTTCCTTCTTTGGAGAACTTCTCGATTCTCTCTTCAATTTCATCACGAACACGTTGAAAGAAAGCCCATTTCTCTTCATCTGTTCCTTCTGCTTTCGCTGGATCATCAAACCCCCAATGTTCACGCTTTACATGTGGTGGAGTCATTGGGCATTTATCAGCTGCATCTCCGCAAAGCGTTACAACTAGATCCGCACTATTTAAGATACTTTTATCGATAATGTCAGATGTTTGGTTTGAAATATCTACATCAACTTCTTTCATCGCTTTCACAGCATTCTGGTTCAGACCATGTGCTTCGATTCCCGCACTATAAATATTCCAACTTTCTCCCAAATACTTCTTTCCCCATCCTTCAGCCATTTGGCTTCGGCAAGAATTTCCTGTACATAAAAAATAGATTGTTTTTTTCGACATGTTTTGTTTCTCCTTTTATGAAATAATGTGTAACCAAAGATATAACCCTAATAGGGTAAAGAACAAGGTAGGAATGGTAAGGACAATTCCTGTCTTAAAGTACGTCCCCCATGAAATCTTTACACCCTTTAAGCTTAGAACATGAAGCCATAATAGCGTTGCTAGGGATCCAATAGGGGTGATTTTTGGTCCTAAGTCAGAACCAATCACATTGGCATAAATAAGAGCTTCTTTCATAACTCCTGTAGCACTTGTATCATGGATAGCAATGGCATCAATCATGACGGTTGGCAAGTTATTCATAACAGACGAAAGAATAGCTGCAATAAAGCCCATTCCGATTGTTGCTCCAAATAGGCCTCCGTCCATTGTCCACTCAATAGCATTAGCAAGAATAGAAGTTAACCCTGCATTCCGAAGCCCATAGACAACAACATACATCCCGACTGAGAAAAAAACGATTGCCCACGGTGCACCTTTTACAACCTTTTTCGTTGATATAAATGGACTTTTCCTTGCAAGCATTAAAAATACAAGAGCCACAATTCCGGCAATAATGGAGACAGGAATATGGATGAATTCACTTGTAAAGTATCCAACTAGAAGGACTGCTAAAACAGACCATGAAATTTGAAACATTCTTTTGTCTTTAATTGCTTCTTCAGGGCGTTTTAATACAGAGAGATCGTATGACTTTGGAATGCTTTTACGAAAGTATAAATATAAAACAGTAATACTAGCTACTAGTGAAAAAAGGTTTGGAATGATCATTCGAGAAGCATATTCACTAAAGCCAATGTTAAAGTAATCTGCAGAAACAATATTAACAAGATTGCTTACAACAAACGGAAGAGATGTTGTGTCTGCAATAAAACCACTTGCGATAATAAACGGAAAAACAATCTTTTCACTAAAATTCAAGTTCCGAACCATTGCCAAAACGATCGGCGTGAGAATAAGAGCTCCCCCATCATTCGCAAAAAGAGCTGAAACTATCGCTCCTAACACTGCTACATAAATAAACATGCGCACGCCTTTCCCTTTTGCGGCTTTTGCCATATGAAGAGCAGCCCATTCAAAAAAGCCAATGTCATCTAAGATAAGAGAGATGAGAATAATAGCGACAAATGTTAACGTGGCATTCCAAACAATAGACGTTACATCGATAACATCACCAAAGTCTACGACGCCTGCAAGAAGAGCAACAACAGCGCCCCCACATGCAGACCATCCGATTGAAAGATTTCGTGGCTGCCATATTACAAAAATTAAAGTAAGTAAAAAAATAACAGATGCTAAAATTGCGGATATCATTGTTGTTTCCTCCTGCTATTCACAGCAAATATTTAATCCTTTATTCTGAAGCTTATCTAAGCGTTCTTCTTCATGTGGAAGATGTTTGAGAATAGTAGAAATCCACTCATAGTCAGCACTTTCACTATTAAGACTATAAAACATCCACTGTCCTCTTCTTTTTTCTTTCACAAGTCCAATGTCACGCATTTTTTTTAAATGTTGACTTATAGCAGGCTGACTTATGTCATATAATTCAACGAGCTCACATACGCACCGTTCCCCTCCTTCGAGAACTTTCATTATAGACAAGCGCGTTTTATCGCCCAAAATTTTAAGAACTGCTGCCGCACCTTCAATGCTCAGCTCTTGATTTACCATCCTTCTCCCTCCCTTATATAAGCATTTTCTTATATAACACATCATATAACCATATACTTATATAATCAACCCGATTTTTTCATAAAAAAACGACACAGAAAAGACTCTGCGTCGTTTTTTCGCTTATTTATACGCCTACATAAACGCGGCGTGCTATACGTTCTACTTCTTCTGCCACTTTCTCATGTACTTCCGGTTGAAGCGGATCTGGTACAAGATCTCCATGTTTTGTACAAGAAGCAATTGCTTCTGCTGCAGCAACAAGCATCTCGTGGTTCACTACTTTACTTTTAGCATTAAGAGCTCCTCTAAAAATTCCTGGGAAACCAAGAACATTATTAACAGAGCGCCCGTCTGCAGCATATGCAGCGCCAGCTTCTAATGCTACTTCAGGCTCAATTTCTGGTCTTGGGTTTGATAAAGCTAGAATAACTTGTCCACTTCTAACAAATTCTTTTTTAATAAGACCAGGAACACCTGTTGTTGCAATAACGATATCACACGTTTCCATTAACTCTTCAATGTTTGATGAAGTTTGTCCACCATATTCTTTTAAACGATTCATTGCCATTTCTGATTTGTCTGTTCCATAAACAGCTTGAACCCCATATGCCATAAACATACGACAAATCGCAACGCCTGCAGCACCAAGGCCAATTTGTCCTACTTTTGCTTCTTTCAGGTCAATGCCTGCGCTCTTACAAGCAGAAATAGCTGCTGCAAGTGTAACAACTGCTGTTCCATGTTGATCATCATGCATAACAGGGATGTTTAATTCTTCTTTTAAACGATCTTCCACTTCAAAGCAATGTGGTGAACCAATATCTTCAAGAAGAATTCCACCAAAACCAGGTGCGATATTTTTTACTGTACGAATAATTTCTTCCGGATCTGTTGTATCAAGTAAAATAGGCACTCCACTAATTCCTGCTAGCTGATCAAAAAGAGCAGCCTTCCCTTCCATAACAGGCATTCCTGCAACAGGACCAATATTTCCAAGCCCAAGAATTGCTGTTCCATCGGTTACAATTGCTACAGAATTATTAATTGTTGTGTAGATTTCAGCTTTATCTGGTTCTCTTTCAATAAGGCTACAAACATCAGCAACGCCCGGTGTGTACACACGGCGCAGTTCTGCTAGAGACTTGATTGGCATCTTACTCTTCATCGCAATCTTCCCGCCTTCATGTGCTGAAAGAACTTCGTCTGAAACAGTATGAAGCTTAATGCCTTCTTCTAATCCTTCGATTGCTGTAATAATTTCATTTAACTGTTCTTCTGTTTCTACTTGTACAGTAATATTACGCATCGTATAAGTTGGACCAACTTTTACGGTTTCAACTTCACCGATGTCTGCTCCTACAAGGCCAATTGCCGTTGCTACTTTGCCTAGATTCCCAGGAACAGTAGGTGTTTCAATCATAAGCGTACGAATCATATGTTTAGTAATCATTTACTGCTTTCTCCCCTTTATACTCTGTCTCATCTGAAGGTGAATTTTCATCAACATACCAAATGAATTTTCCTGTATATCCATAAATAAGTGCAAGTCCTAACGCTACAAAGCTAAGCCACATAAATGGTAAATATGCAAATGTCGAAACTCCAAGGATACCTGCCATATATATACCATTATCAGACCATGGAACCATACCAGACGTCAATGTTCCCCCAACTTCTGTATTACGTGACAGGATTCGGCGATCTAGCTTCAGCTTATCGTAACTTTTCTCCATAATTTTTGGAGTCAAGATTAACGATACATACATTGCACAACCTAATACATTTCCTAGAAATGCTACAATTAAAGTTGACAAAGTCACGTTTCCTGCAGATGTCAGTTTCTTTTCGAAAGTTGCTACAATAACTTTTAATACTCCTAGCTTTTCTAAGAGTCCACCAAATCCTAGACCAAATATAATAACAACAAGTGTATCAAGCATACCAACAATACCACCGCGATTTAGGATACCGTCCATAAACTCTACACCAGTATCAATTGAAAAACCTTTATAAGCTGTATTGATTGCATCCGCAAAATCCATACCTTGAAATACAGATGCCCAAATAGCCCCTAATAGAGCACCAATAACAATAACAGGCATTGATGGTTTCTTTAACGCTAATAGTACAACAACAATAATAGCAGGAATAAGCATCCAAATCCCAATATCAAAATGTTTTTGTAATGAAGACTTTAAAAACTCTACTTTCTCTGTATCAATGTTTCTTCCAGCATATACAAATCCAGTAATTGTAAATAAAATAGCTGTAATAATATATGCGGGAATTGACAAGACCATCATTGCTCGCACATGGCGTAAAATATCTACCTTTGAAAGAGATGAGGCAAGCACTGTACTATCAGATAGTGGTGATAGCTTGTCCCCAAAATATGCACCAGATAAAACTGCGCCTGCTACAAGCGGTAACGGCATACCAAGTCCTTCTCCAATAGCAATCATTGCGATACCTGCGGTTCCAACTGTTCCCCATGATGTTCCTGTTGCAACAGACATAATAGAACAAATGATAAGAGTTGCTAATAAGAAGATACTTGGATGAATGAATTCTAATCCGTAATAAATAAGAGTTGGTACAACCCCGCCTGCAATCCATGTACCAATTAAAGCTCCTACAGATACAAGAATTAAGACAGCTTCTAAACCATTTGAGATTCCATCCATAATTGATTTTTGTAAATCTTGATACTTATGACCGAGTCGAACACCTAGAATAATAACGAGAAACCACGATATGAATAATGCCATTTGAATCGGTAAATCAAGAAACACCGTAAATGACAACACAAGTGCAAGAAATGCTCCTAATATAATCACAATTTCAGGTATTGTTGGTAATCTTACTTCCTTCATGCATAATCCCCCTAGTTGAAAATAGTAGTAAAACGCTTACATTTAATACTGTTGTAACGTATATTACTATACTTCCTCATCCCCAAGCTTGCAACATTTAGTCCATACGTCCTGTATAGACTAAATATCACAAATTTCCTTTTATTGTTTATCAAAAAGCTCTTCCCCAGCAATTCCTGGTTTCGTCATTTCAAAAGGATTTAAAATAACATCAAGCTCTTCTTCTGTTAATACATCATTTTGCAAGCAAAGTTCTCGAACAGACTTACCTGTTAAAATGGCTTCTCTCGCAATACGTGCTGCTGGTTCATAGCCAAGATGTGGGTTTACTGCTGTAATAATACCAACGCTTTTTTCCACATACTCTATCATACGAGCTTCGTTTGCTTGGATTCCTTTCAAGCAATGATCTGTAAATGAACGGAAGCCATTGTTCATAATGCTAATAGATTGAAGTAAATTAAAGACAAGCACTGGCTCCATAACATTTAATTCAAGCTGACCTGCTTCAGAAGCTAAGCAAATGGTATTGTCATTTCCAATCACTTGGAACGCAATTTGGTTGATAAGTTCTGGCATAACAGGATTTACTTTGCCTGGCATGATTGATGAACCAGGTTGGCGGGCAGGAAGGTTAATCTCATTTAAACCTGCTCTTGGACCTGAAGCCATTAGACGAAGGTCATTCGCAATTTTAGACATGTTCATCATACATACTTTAAGAGCTGCTGATACTTCTGTATAAGCATCAGTATTCTGTGTTGCATCAACAAGATGATCTGCCGTCACAAGAGGTAAATCACTAATACGCGCTAAATGTTTCACAACAGATTTAATGTATTTCGGATTTGCGTTTAATCCTGTTCCAACAGCTGTTGCTCCCATATTTACTTCGTAAAGGTGCTGACGAGATTGCTTAATTCGCTTCATATCGCGCTCTAAAACGCGGCTATATGCTTCAAACTCTTGACCAAGTCGAATTGGCACAGCATCTTGAAGGTGTGTTCGACCCATTTTAATCACAGAATCAAACTCTACCGCTTTTTTCTTAAATTCCCCTTGCATATATTCCATCGTTTCAAGGAGTTTTTGGAGCATTTTTAATGTAGAAATATGAATAGCTGTTGGAAAAACATCATTTGTTGACTGTGACATATTCACGTGAGAGTTCGGGCTTAAATGATTGTACTCTCCTTTATTGTGACCTAAAATTTCGAGTGCTCTATTTCCAATTACTTCATTGGCATTCATATTCATAGATGTTCCTGCTCCACCTTGAATAGGATCAACAATAAACTGATCATGCCACTTGCCTTCTAGAATTTCATCTGCAGCTTGAACAATAGCATTGCCAAGCCCTTCATAAAGACGTTTCACATCCATGTTCGCAAGTGCTGCTGATTTTTTCACAACGGCTAACGCTTTAATCATTTCTTCATGAATGCGGTATCCTGTAATTGGAAAGTTTTCTGATGCCCGAAGCGTTTGAATGCCGTAATATGCATCTTTTTCAATTCTCTTTTCACCAAGAAAGTCTTTTTCTATACGATGTTTTTCTTGAATTTCTACCATGTGTATAACCCTCTTTCTCCCCTATTAGCTTAAAAATTTTTATAAAACAACATCATCAGCAACAGGTGTTTCCATAATACGCTTAACTTCATGTAAATCCGGAGATTGTCCTAATGCCCACATAAGTTTTGGTACAATAGCTTCTGTATTCATATTACGAGAACGGATGATAAGATCTTGATTAACGCGTCTACCAACTTCATAGATGCTCATATCTTCGCCTTCTTCTAAACATTGAGTTGTAATAACAACAACTACACCACTCTCAACAAGCTCATTAATTTTTCCTAAAATATTGCGTTCTTCAAACGGAATGCCACCGCTTCCATAACTTTCAATCACAATACCTTTGTAAAGGCCTTTTAAAGCATCAAACATTTCAGGTTTTAGTCCTGGATGTAGTCTTAACAGAAGAACATCTGTACAAAGAGACGTATCAACTGTAAATTTATGCTGTTCTTCCTTTATTTTTTTGTTGTATTCAATCCCATCTTCATTTATAAACGCTATATAAGGATAATTAATACTTTCAAAAGCATCATAGCTTTTTGTTCTTAACTTAATCGCTCTTGTTCCTTGAATAACGCGGCCATCAAATACAACATAAACTCCTCCAACGCCTTCACAAGCAAAACGAATAGCATCTGTGATGTTCTTCTTGGCATCCGTTTTCTTAAATGTAATAGGAATTTGTGAACCTGTAATAACAATTGGCTTTCTTGCATGCTGAAGCATATAAGAAAGAGCTGCAGATGTATAAGCCATTGTGTCTGTTCCGTGCGTAATGACAAATCCATCATATTCATCGTAATCTTCCTTCACAGCGTTCGCCATCTTCACCCAATCTTCAGGCTGCATGTTTGTACTATCAAGATTCATGAGTGATTTTGTTTCCATTGTGTAATCATTATCAAGCTCTGATACATAACTCAACAGCTCATCTGCTTTTACAGCTGGCGAAAGCCCATTTTCTCCTTCAACTGAAGCAATGGTTCCCCCTGTTGTTAATAATAATAGCTTTTTCATTCCCCACACCTCTTCACCTATAAATGACTTAATCTTAAGATGATTCACAAAAATCATTCGCTTTCTGCATACTTTTAACTCAATTATAGACAAGGATTTCAGAATTAGCAAGGTAATATTATTCAATTCGCGTACACCTTAAATATCCTTTATGATATAATACTTTATAAGCAAAAGGAGCGGAAAAGAGATGAACTTAGATCGTTTAACAGAATTACGAAAAAAGAAGAAATGGTCTCTTCAATACACAGCAGACCGCCTTGGCATCGCAAAAAGTACATATGCTGGCTATGAATCTGGCTATAGACGCCCTTCATTTGAAGCGCTTGCTTTATTAGCTGACCTTTTTGAAACAACGTGTGATGATCTACTTGGGCGTACACCCCATCATGAACAACTCTCTCTTGAAGTCACAGAACCAAATAAATTAGCTGTTGATGGTAAAACGCTGACAGAAGAAGAAGCCATAGGGATTGTGGCTTTTGTTCGGGCTAGGAGGGCCATTGAGGAGAAAAGATAATCTATCCTTTACTATGATTGATTTAGTATCACTCTAATAAAGAAAGGGATGTTCCTTTTGTGGAGCATCCCTTTCTTTTTTTTATAGATACTTCCTTCTCTAAAATAAATAATATTTTATGCATAAATCCCCACCTCTTTGGGGAATACCTTATATGTATGATTGATTATTTTTCCAAGGAGGGATTAAGGTGGAAGATAAGAAGAAACCAACAGAGAATGGAACTTCTGTAAATGGTGAAGGTGATGCACTAGATAAGCGCATGACAGAAGGTGAACATGAAGATACACTCACAACTCGTCAAGGTCATCCTGTTCAAGACAATCAAAACATCCGAACAGTCGGAAATAGAGGACCTGCAACGCTAGAGAACTATCATTTCATCGAGAAAATTTCACATTTTGATCGCGAACGGATTCCAGAGCGCGTGGTGCATGCGCGTGGTGCAGGTGCACACGGATATTTTGAAACATACGGGAAAGTAGGAGATGAACCTGTTTCTAAATATACGCGTGCTAAAGTCTTTGAAGGAGCTGGTAAACAAACGCCTGTCTTTGTGCGCTTCTCGTCTGTTATTCATGGCGGTCACTCTCCAGAAACGCTTCGGGATCCACGAGGTTTTGCGGTTAAGTTTTATACGGAAGACGGAAACTGGGATCTAGTTGGAAACAACTTGAAAATTTTCTTTATTCGGGATGCCATCAAATTCCCAGATATGATTCATGCTTTTAAACCAGATCCTGTCACAAATAGACAAGACAGTGAACGCTTTTTCGATTTCTGCAGCAATTCACCTGAAGCAACGCATATGGTAACGTTTGTTTATTCTCCATGGGGAATTCCAGCAAACTACCGCCAAATGCAAGGCTCTGGCGTTAATACATACAAATGGGTAAACAAAGAAGGAAAAGCTGTTCTTGTTAAATATCATTGGGAACCAAAGCAAGGGATCAAAAATCTAACACAGCAAGAAGCAGAAGAAATTCAAGCAAAGAACTTTAATCATGCAACACAAGATTTATATGAAGCAATTGAAAATGGCGACTATCCAGAATGGGAGCTTTTCGTTCAAATTTTAAGTGATGATGACCATCCTGAGCTTGATTTTGATCCGCTTGATGATACGAAAATCTGGCCAAAAGATCAAATTCCTTGGCTTCCTGTTGGAAAAATGGTTTTAAATAAGAACCCAGAAAACTATTTTGCAGAAGTAGAGCAAGCAGCATTTGGGACAGGCGTGTTAGTTGATGGTCTTGATTTCTCTGATGATAAAATGCTTCAAGGAAGAACATTCTCTTATTCAGATACGCAGCGCTATCGCGTTGGACCAAACTATTTGCAGCTGCCAATCAATGCACCGAAAAAGCATGTTGCAACAAACCAGCGTGATGGACAAATGGCTTACTACGTTGATAAAGCACCTGGACAAAATCCACATATCAATTATGAACCATCTTCACTAGGAGGATTAAAAGAAGCTCCTCCTTCTGGAAAAGAGTATACGCCACACATTGAAGGAAACCTTGTTCATGAAAAGATTGATAGAACAAATGACTTCAAACAAGCTGGTGAAACATACCGTGCATTTGATGATGTTGAACGAGATGATTTAATTCGTAACCTTGTCGATGGTTTAGCTCCTTGTAAGCCTATCATTCAAGAAAAAATGATTGAGTATTTTACAAAAGCAGATGAAGATTACGGCCGCCGCGTTGCAGAAGGATTGAAAAAGCATGGAAATACAGATCATCATGGTCCACTAGGTGCAACGGAAACAAAAGAAACAGTAGAAAAAGCAAAAAACATGGGACATGATACAGACTCTTATTAAAAAAACGTGAGCTTTTACAGCTCACGTTTTTTACTCTCTTATTAATTATCTATCTTTATATGTACGCAGATAGTATTACATCATGATAGATAACACTTTAAAGACAAGCGCCCCTAATAATGCTGTCAATGGCAATGTAATTACCCACGTCAGCACAATACGTTTTGCTGTACCCCACTTTACAGATTTAAACTGCTGAGCAGACCCAACTCCCATGATAGAAGAGGAAATAACATGGGTTGTACTTACAGGAAGTTTTAATGCTGTAAATCCGAAAATAATAAGTGCTGATGATATATCAGCTGCTGCTCCACTTGCTGGTGTCAGCTTTGTAATTTTCCCACCAACGGTCTTAATAATCTTCCATCCTCCAACAGACGTTCCAAGAGCCATTGCAGCTGCAACTAAAATTTTAATCCAAAAAGGCACCGCTGTTGAGCTTTGATAGCCTGATGTAATCAATGCCATTGTCATAATGCCCATTGTCTTTTGTGCATCATTTGTTCCATGTGAAAACGACTGCAGCCCTGCCGTTACCATTTGCAGTGAGCGCATTCTTCTATTCGTTTTATACAGAGGCAAGTTTTTAAGTGTACGTTGAAAAACTTTCATAATCAGGAATCCAATAATAATTGCAATAATCGGCGAAATAATCAACCCTTGTACAATTCCAAAAAAACCTTTGTAGTTCAAAATATGAACACCACCAGCTGCAATAGCTGCACCTGAAATAGAACCAACAAGAGCATGTGAGGAACTACTTGGGATGCCAAAATACCATGTGATTAGATTCCAAAAGATAGCAGAAATTAGCGCTCCTAAAATAACGGCTGATCCGTTTTCCAATGAAAATGGATTAACAATGTCTTTGGTAATCGTTTCAGCAACGCCTGAAAATAATAAGGCTCCACCAAAGTTGGCACAGGCAGCAATTAGGATTGCTGTCCGAGGTGATAAAGCTCTTGTTGTCACAGACGTAGCAATGGTATTAGCCGTATCATGAAATCCATTAATAAAATCAAATACTAATCCTAATATAATAATAAGAATTAGGAATAAAGGTAGATGTTCGATAGCAAATCTACCTCCTTACTTTTTTATTGTTGTTTGTTGAGGTTGATATCTATATCTTTCCTCTTCTACCGTCAGCAATTCAATCTGGAACGTTTTCTTTTTTCAATACGGAAAGAACAACTAACACTCATGTCTATAACTTTATAGAACACTCATCGTGTGCCACTCTAATGATGTTCCAACCTTAAAATTAGTTCAGCAGACATATAAAACCCTTAAATACCTTTTACGAAAAGATATTAACAAAGTTAAGTATAATCTCAACAAACCCTACTTCTTATTCTAACATTATTAAACCTACTATCGTATTTTACTTTTGCAATTTTTTGCTTACTATATTTACTTATTTATTTTTATCTCGAATCATAAAAAAGAAGAGCTTTCTTACAAAAGCTCTTCCCTTTCTTGACCATATTTTGTTTTTTCAAAAATTAATTCAAAATTGTGAGCACTTCCTACAGTTCCTGTTCCAGGGGCAAAGATTTGAACGAAACGTCATCCTTCTTCCGCATGCTGGTGAATAATCTCTCGGTAATCCTCTTTTGATGTACTTTTTAATAATCCATCTTTAACTCTATTTGTACAAACTTATATTCATACATTAAATTTTCCTACTCTCTCTATTTTTACAAAAAACTTTATTATTTACAGATATATTTTACATTTTATAAGCATTAAAAAAGCATATGCTCTGATCAGAGCATATGCTTTACTTTTATATAATAAAAAACCACCAAAATATGTATTTGGTGGAGACGGTGGGAGTCGAACCCACGTCCAAAGATATTGATACTTAAGCATCTACGAGCATAGTCGGCATATTCGCAATTCGCTCTCTCTTATGCCTACCGACAGGCGTCCGAGGAGCTAGTCTGATTAGTCTCTTCTTAAGACCTCAGACGGTGGCCTTAAGCGTAGCCCACTTCATAGTGAACCCTCTACACTTCCACATGGGCGATGGAAGGAAAGGGCCTCTAGCATTATGCTGCTAAAGCGAAATTGTTTTGTTTGCCAGTTATAATTAACTCGACGTTAGTAACGAGGACGATCCCCCCGGCTCGCAACTCAAGCTCAAACCATCCCTGTCGAATCCGTAACGTCCCCATATAAAAGGTTATCGAAACGGGACAACTATAAGTTTAAGCTTAGCTGTCGCTAGTTACTGGCTGTGTTACATTTCTTATTATAGCACATACGTTCTTGAAGTCAAATGTAAACTTTTAGGAAGCTACATTTTCTGACGTTCGCGGAACGCACGTTCAACATCGCGTTTTGCTTCTTTACGCTTCAAGTCTTCACGCTTGTCATATTTCTTTTTACCCCTTGCAAGCCCAATTAAAACTTTTGCGTATCCATTTTTCAAATACAGTTTTAATGGAACAAGAGAATAACCTTCTTGCTTCGTATCACCAATTAATTTATTAATTTGTTTACGATGTAAAAGAAGCTTTCGTGTGCGCAATGGTTCATGGTTGTGGCGATTTCCTTGCTCATACGGACTGATGTGCATGTTATGAAGAAACACTTCTCCATTTTGCACGCGTGCGAACGAGTCTTTTAAGTTAACGCGCCCACCACGAATAGCCTTAATTTCTGTTCCTTTTAATACTAAGCCTGCTTCATATGTTTCTTCAACAGCAAAATCATGACGAGCTTTTTTATTCTGGGCAATGAGTTTCCCTTCTCCTTTTGGCATAAAACACGTTCTCCCTTCAAACAACGAACATCTAGCGTATTATCTATTGTAACAGATTTTATAATCTGCTCTCAACTTATGAGAGGCTGCCAAAGGCAGCCACTCTGTTATTTACGCTTACGTCTCTTTTTCTTTAATCCTGGTGCTCCTTCATAGAAAGCTTTACGCTTTCTCTTCTTTTTGTCAGAAGGCGGATTTGTTGACCATTCTTCTTTTTTCTTACCTTTTGTAGTTGGTCTTGTGCGCTTATTATCATTTTTAATGACTTTCGGACGATCCATGCGGGCACGTTTTTTGCTGCCTTTCATGCCAACAATTACGAAGTCAATTGAACGCTCGTCTTTGTTTACACTAGCAACTTGAACCTTCACTTCATCGCCAATGCGAAGCACATTTCCTGTTCGCTCTCCGATCATAGCAAAGTTACGCTCATCATAATGATAGTAATCATCAGACAAGTCACTTACATGAACAAGCCCTTCAATTGTGTTAGAAAGCTCAACAAAGATACCAAATTTGGTTACCGAGCTAATAATTCCCTCGAATTCTTCTCCAACCTTGTCTGCCATGAATTCTGCTTTTTTGAGGTCATCTGTTTCACGCTCTGCATCAACTGCACGACGCTCACGATCTGATGTATGTTTCGCAATCTCTGGCAGACGCTCTTGCCACTTCTCTTGTGTTGCACTATCTACTTGATTCTGAACTAAATACGTTCGAATAAGACGATGAACAATCAAATCTGGATAACGACGGATTGGTGACGTAAAGTGTGTATAAAACTCTGTTGAAAGTCCGAAATGGCCTAGGCTCTCATGAGAATAGCGTGCTTGTTGCATAGAACGAAGCATTACAGTTGAAATAACCATTTCTTCTGGGCTTCCTTGTACAGCCTCTAACACTTCTTGAAGTGCGCGTGGATGGATTGAGTTTCCCGTTCCTTTAACGGCATACCCAAAGTTTGTAATAAACTCTAAGAAACGGTTAAGCTTATCTTCTTTCGGATCTTCATGAACTCGGTACATGAACGGGATATTCATCCAATGAAAGTGCTCTGCTACTGTCTCGTTTGCTAGAAGCATAAACTCTTCAATCAGTTTTTCTCCTACTGAACGCTCATACAATCGAACATCGCTTGGATGCCCTTCTTCATCTACAAGAACTTTTGCTTCTTTAAAGTCAAAATCAATTGCCCCACGGTCCATTCGTTTTTGTCGTAAGATAGCAGCCAGCTTTTCCATATCTTCAAACATCGGAACCAGTGGCTCATATTTAGCACGAAGTTCTTCATCTTTATCTACAAGAATCTTGTTTACATCTGAATAAGTCATTCGTTCCGTTGTCTTGATCACACTTTGGAAGATTTCATGCTTTACAACTTCTCCCTTTGCGTTTACTTCCATTTCACATGAAAGCGTAAGACGATCAACTTTCGGATTCAATGAACAAATTCCGTTTGAAAGGCGATGTGGAATCATTGGAATTACGCGATCTACTAAATAAACGCTTGTTCCACGGTCAGCTGCTTCCACATCAATTGGCGATCCTTCTGTAACATAGTGACTAACGTCCGCGATATGAACCCCTAACTTATAGTTCCCATTCTCAAGTTCTGTAACGGTAACTGCATCATCTAAGTCCTTAGCATCGGCGCCGTCAATTGTTACAATTGTTTCGTTACGAAGATCACGACGGTCTTTTAAATCACTTTCAGCAATTGTATCTGGAACATCGTTCGCTTGGTCAATAACCTCATCAGGGAATTCAACAACAATGCCGTATTTATGAATAATTGAAAGAATATCAACTCCAGGGTCGTTTTTATGACCAAGAATCTCTTTGACTTCTCCTTCTGCATTCATGCGGTTATCAGGATAGCTTGTTAGCTTTACGATAACTTTATGGCCGTCAATTGCTCCATTTTGAGCATTTTTTGGAATGAAAATATCACTCTTAAACTTTTTGTCATCTGGTACTACAAAACCGAATCCTTTGCTCTGTTCATATGTACCAACGATTTCTTGGACCCCTCGCTCAAGAACCTTCATAACGGCTCCTTCACGTCTTGCTCCTGATTTTTCCACAGTAATACGAACAAGAACCGTATCGCCATGTAGAGCATTCCCTGAATCACCTGGTGGAATAAACACATCTTGTTCAATTGTGGAATCTTCAGGACGGACAAATGCAAATCCTTTTGCATGACCGATTAATTTACCTCTTACTAAATTCATTCGCTCAGGTAAACCGTAGCGGTTTGTTCTTGAACGAACGATAAGTCCCTTCTCTTCCATTTCTACAAGAGCACGGACAAATGTTTTGAATTCAGATGAATCTTCAATGCCGAATACTTCTTCAAGCTCTTTCGTTGTTAATGGTTTATAGCTTTCTTCTCGCATATAGGCGAGAAGACGATCAATATGGTTTTGAATGTTTTGATCCATTGTCAACCTCCTTGTTTTCAATATTTGGTCTACCAGTCTAATGACTCCAAGAAGTTATATACATCTTCATGAAGTACATCACGTTCTTTATCTAATGTGATAACATGGCCTGACTCTTCATACCATTTAATATCTTTCTTTGTTGATTCTACTTCGTTATAAATAATATTGGCACTGTCCGTATTAATCATATGATCATGACGTGCTTGTGCAACAAACGTTGGAGCATATACCATATCCACATTATGACGAACATCTGAAATCAATTCTTGTAATGCTTTTAGGGTTTCCATTGGTGCCTTCTTAAATTCCTGCATTTCATTCTCAATTTCTTCTTCTGTTTTTCCTTGGCGTTTCTTAAATTCACGAGCATATTCTAGAACCCCATTGTACATTACTTCTTCACTTTTAATATACATTGGAGCACACATGGGCACTATACCCTTTACAGGTACAGTGTAACCTAATTTCAGCGAAAATACGCCGCCAAGTGAAAGACCTGCTACTGCAATATCATCAAAGCCTTTTTCCTTTAGGAAGTTATATCCTTCCATCACGTCTTTCCACCAATCATCAGGACCTGTGTGAACTAGTTCTTCAGGAGGCACACCGTGTCCTTTATATTGAGGAGCATGGCATGTATAACCACGCTTTTCTAAGTAACGACCAAGCATCCGAACATCTGCTGAATTGCCTGTAAATCCATGCAGTAAGAGAACTGCTTTATCTCCACCTTCAAATGTAAATGGTTTTGGTAACGTAATCTTCATTATGTATCTGCTCTCCTTTTTCTTGCGATAGTGATTTTCTGCCTGTCTATTTAAAAATTCCCTTATATGGTCTTTCTTAATCATAATCTAAACAAGCGTTTATTTAAACAAAAAAGGGCCAGCTTATAATAAGCTCGCCCATTTAAAACTTACCGTACGACACTAAAAGTGTAAGAACAAAGAATAAAACAGAAAGAACAACGGTAATGCGGTGTAGAACAGCATCAATACCACGGGCTTTCTGTTTCCCAAAAAGTTGCTCTGCTCCTCCTGAAATTGCACCTGAAAGTCCAGTACTTTTACTTGACTGAAGAAGTACAACAATAATTAGCGCGATAGCTACGATAATGAGTAATGTCATAAGAACTGTATGAAGCATTTATAAAACACCTCCCGGTTAAACACACGTTTCCAATATTTTAAATTTATCATAAAAACAATAGGGTTACAAGGATAGAGAAAACATGTTAACAATACGTTAACAAAAGTGCTTATAACTATAAAAAAGCTCCGCTCAAGCACTGAGCGGAGCTTCCTATTCATTCACCTTATTTTTTAAGGTTGTAGAATGATTTAATTCCATCGTATTTCGCAACTTCACCAAGTTGGTCTTCGATACGAAGTAACTGGTTGTATTTTGCAACACGGTCTGTACGAGATGGTGCACCAGTTTTGATTTGACCTGCGTTTAATGCAACAGCAATGTCAGCGATTGTGCTATCTTCGGTTTCACCACTACGGTGAGAGATAACAGCTGTGTAACCAGCGCGTTTAGCCATTTCGATTGCGTCGAAAGTTTCTGTTAAAGTACCGATTTGGTTAACTTTGATAAGGATTGAGTTTCCAACACCTTGTTCAATACCTTGAGCAAGTTTGTTTGTATTTGTTACGAATAGGTCGTCCCCTACTAATTGAACTTTGTTACCGATACGCTCAGTTAGTAATTTATGACCTTCCCAGTCGTTTTCGTCAAGACCATCTTCGATTGAGATGATTGGGTATTTAGAAGCTAATTCTTCATACCAGCTTACCATTTCTTCAGAAGACTTCACAACGCCTTCGCCAGAAAGATGGTATTTGCCGTCTTCTTTGTTGTAAAGCTCAGAAGATGCTACGTCCATTGCTAACATAACTTGTTCGCCTGGTTTGTAGCCAGCTTTTTCGATTGCTTCAATGATTGTTTGTAGTGCTTCTTCGTTAGAGCTTAAGTTTGGTGCGAAACCACCTTCGTCACCTACAGCTGTGTTGTAACCTTTTCCTTTAAGAACTGATTTTAAGTTATGGAAAATTTCAGCGCCCATGCGAAGAGCTTCTTTGAAGTTTTCAGCACCTACAGGCATAACCATGAATTCTTGGATATCAACGTTGTTATCGGCATGCTCTCCACCATTTACGATGTTCATCATTGGAACTGGAAGAGTTTTTCCGTTTACTCCACCAAGGTATTGGTAAAGTGGCATATCGTAGAAGTCTGCAGCTGCACGAGCAACAGCCATAGATACACCAAGAATTGCGTTTGCACCTAGTTTACCTTTGTTATCTGTACCATCAAGCTCAATCATAGATTTATCGATTGCAACTTGGTCAAATACATCATAACCAATGATTGCTGGAGCGATGATTTCATTTACGTTTTCCACTGCTTTAAGAACACCTTTACCAAGGTAACGTTCTTTGTCACCGTCACGTAATTCTACTGCTTCATATTCACCAGTAGATGCACCACTTGGAACTAGAGCGCGTCCCATAGCACCTGTTTCTGTGTAAACTTCTACTTCAACTGTTGGATTCCCACGAGAATCTAGTACTTCACGAGCATAAACATCAACAATAATAGACATATAAATGTCTCCTCTCTTATTTGATTAAAGTTTTTCCTGTCATTTCTTTTGGTTGTTCTACATCTAACAATGTAAGCATTGTTGGAGCTAAGTCAGCTAAAATTCCGTCTTCGCGTAACTCTACACCATCGCGTGTTACGATAACCGGTACCGGGTTAGTCGTATGTGCCGTATGCGGAGTTCCTTCTTCAGTGATAATAATGTCAGAATTACCGTGATCAGCAGTAATAATGGCATCTCCACCTTTTGCAAGAATAGCATCAACAACTTTGCCTAAGCACTCATCAACAGCTTCGATTGCCTTGATTGTTGGCTCAAGTTTCCCAGAGTGACCTACCATATCTGGGTTAGCAAAGTTTAAGATAATAGCGTCTTGCTTGTCCCCTTCAATTTCTGCCAGTAACGCGTCCGTTACTTCATAAACAGACATTTCAGGTTTTAAGTCATACGTAGCTACCTTTGGTGAATCAATTAGAATACGTGTTTCACCTGGGAATTCCGCTTCACGTCCACCACTCATAAAGAACGTCACGTGCGGATATTTTTCAGTTTCGGCAATGCGAAGCTGTTTTAAGTTGTTTTGTGAAAGAACTTCACCAATTGTGTTGTCTAAGTTTACAGGCTTAAACGCCACAAATCCGTTAACTGTTTCACTAAAACGTGTTAAGCAAACAAAGTGTAAGTTTTTCGGATAATTTTCGCCACGCTCAAACGAACGGAAATCTTCGTTTGCGAACGTATTTGAAATCTGGATTGCACGGTCAGGACGGAAGTTATAGAAGATGATTGCATCTTCGTCTTCAACTTTCCCAACAGGTGATCCATCTTCATTAACGATAACAGATGGTAAAATGAACTCATCATAGATACCGTTTTTGTAAGAGTCTTCAATCACTTCAAGCGGATCTGTGTATGTTGGGCCTTCACCGTAAGCCATAGCACGGTAAGCTTTTTCAACACGATCCCAACGCTTGTCGCGGTCCATTGAATAGTATCGACCAGAAAGAGTAGCAATCTTACCGATACCAACCTCTTTAATTTGTTCTTGAAGAGCTTCAATATACTTACGAGCTGTTTGTGGTCCTACATCACGGCCATCAAGGAATCCGTGAATGTAAACTTCCTCAAGGCCTTGTTTCTTCGCTAAACGTAAAATAGCGTATAAGTGCTCAATATGACTATGAACACCGCCATCAGAAAGCAAACCAAAAGCGTGAAGCTTTTTGTTGTTTTCTTTTGCATGCGCGATTGCGCCTACAATCGTTGCGTTTTCTTCAAACTCACCTTCACGAATTGCCAAGTTTACACGTGTTAAACTCTGGTAAACAATTCGTCCAGCTCCGATATTTAAGTGCCCTACTTCAGAGTTCCCCATTTGGCCCTCTGGTAGTCCTACTGCTTCACCACTCGCTGTGAGCGTTGCGTGAGCATGCTTATTCCAATAACGATCGAAGTTAGGTTTTTTCGCTTGAGCAACGGCATTTCCGTACTCTTCATTACGCAAAGCAAACCCGTCTAGGATGATTAATGCTACTGGTTTTTTAGCCATTGTTACTTCGCCTCCACTAGCTGTAAGAAAGACTGAGCTTCAAGGCTAGCTCCACCAACTAAAGCACCGTCGATGTCAGATTGTGCCATGTATTCTTTAA
Source organism: Priestia sp. TRM10 (assembly GCF_057808375.1). NCBI lineage: Bacteria > Bacillati > Bacillota > Bacilli > Caryophanales > Bacillaceae > Priestia > Priestia sp. TRM10. The sequence goes on along the minus strand of NZ_JBJZOT010000011.1, from coordinate 315,827 downwards.
TGTTAGCTGGTTTTACACTGCCGCCATATTGAATGCGAACAGCTTCTGCAACATCTGTTGAGAAAACATTTTCTACAACTTTACGGATTGCTGCACAAACTTCATTAGCATCTTCTGCTGTTGAAGATTTGCCAGTTCCGATTGCCCAGATTGGTTCATAAGCAATAACAACTTGTTTTGCTTGCTCTTCTGATAAACCTTTAAGAGCTGCTTTTACTTGTGTTTCTACAACTTCTTTTGTTTTATCACTTTCGCGCTCTTCAAGTGTTTCACCACAACAAACGATTGGTGTTAAGTTATGTTTGAATGCTGCAAGCGTCTTTTTGTTTACTGTTTCGTCTGTTTCAGCAAACATTTCACGACGCTCAGAGTGACCTAGGATTACGTAATCAACGCCAAGATCTGCAAGAGCTACTGGACTTACTTCACCTGTGTATGCTCCGTTTTCTTCAAAGTGCATATTTTGAGCGCCAACTTTAAGGTCTGTTCCTTTTGTTGCTTCAACAAGCTTGTCTAGGAATAGTGCAGGTGAACAAACTACTGCATCTACCTCGCTTGCTGCGGGAACGCTATTTTTTACTTCTTCCACGAAGCTTACTGCTTCTGAAAGAGTTTTATTCATTTTCCAGTTACCAGCGATAATCGGTTTTCTCATCGTTACACCGTCCTCTTTTATTGTTTCACTAAACGTGAAGTGTTTCTTTATAAGTGCTGTGTAAACGTTGATTTTACTTGTCGTTAAGTGCTACAACGCCTGGAAGTTCTTTACCTTCCATAAATTCAAGCGAAGCTCCGCCACCTGTTGAAATATGGCTCATTTTATCTGCTAAACCAAATTTCTCAGCAGCTGCTGCAGAGTCTCCACCACCGATTACAGAGTATGTATCAGTCGCTTCTGCTAACGCTTCTGCTACAGCTTTTGTTCCGTTTGCAAATGTATCAAGCTCAAATACGCCTAGTGGACCGTTCCAAATGACAAGCTTAGAGTTTTTAATAACATCTGCATAGATTTCACGCGTTTTTGGACCAGCATCTAAGCCTTCCCAATCACTTGGAATGCTATCGATGTCAACAACTTGTGTGTTAGCGTCATTTGAGAAATCATCTGCTACAACAACATCAACAGGCACGTAGAAGTTTACACCTTTTTCTTTTGCTTTGTCCATGAATGTTTTTGCTAGATCAATTTTATCTTCTTCTAGAAGAGACTTACCAACATCATGGCCTAATGCTTTGATGAATGTGTAAGAAAGACCTCCACCAATGATTAAGTTATCTACTTTATCAAGAAGATGGTCAATTACACCGATTTTGTCTTTAACTTTTGCTCCGCCAATGATAGCAGTGAACGGACGCTCTGGATTTGAAAGAGCTTTACCAAGTACTTCAAGTTCTTTCTCCATTAAGAAACCTGCAACCGCTGGAATATGCTCAGCAATTCCTGCTGTTGATGCATGTGCACGGTGGGCAGCGCCAAATGCATCGTTTACATATACGTCTGCAAGCTCAGAGAATGCTTTTGCAAGCTCTGAATCATTCTTCTCTTCTCCAGCATAGAAACGAACGTTCTCAAGAACAAGAACATCTCCTTCGTTCATGTTGCTGATCATTTGCTTTACGTTTTCTCCATAAGCTTCGTCTGCTTTTGCAACAGGCTTGCCTAGTAGATCTTGAAGGCGTTCAACAACTGGCGTTAAACGAAGTTCTTCAACAACTTCTCCTTTTGGACGACCAAGGTGGCTTGCAAGAATAACTTTAGCACCTTGTTCAATTAAGTAGTTAATTGTTGGTAAAGCTGCTTTGATACGTGTTTCGTCTGTAACTTTTCCGTCTTTCATTGGGACGTTGAAATCTACACGACAAAAAACGCGTTTTCCTTTAAGATCGATATCTTTAACAGTTTTTTTGTTCACCGTAAAGACCTCCTTTGCATGATGAGTTTTTGGGTGCTCTCATTGTAAAACGAACGAAGAAAACAAAAACAGGGAAAACGGGGGACAAATCCCCGCTCCCCCTGTTTCACATTTACATTATAGTTGTTATAAAGCATGTAAGCCAACTACAAATTGTTCGAAATTTATAGTTTGAGGTAATTTATAACTTATAGACCTTGTTTTGCGATGTAAGCAGCAAGATCTACTACACGGTTTGAGTAACCACTTTCGTTATCATACCAAGAGATAACTTTAACCATGCTGTCTTCCATAACCATTGTAGAAAGAGCATCGATTGTAGAAGAGTTTGCGTTACCGTTGTAGTCACCAGATACTAGTGGCTCTTCGCTGTAACCAAGGATACCTTTAAGATCTCCTTCAGCTGCTTCTTTGAATGCTGCGTTTACTTCTTCAACTGTTACGTCTTTGTCAAGCTCAGCTACAAGGTCAACTAAAGAAACGTTTGGAGTTGGAACACGCATTGCTCCACCGTTTAATTTACCTTTTAATTCAGGTAATACTAATGATACAGCTTTTGCAGCACCAGTAGTTGTTGGGATGATGTTTTCAGCAGCTGCACGAGCACGACGGTAATCTTTATGTGGTAAGTCTAAGATTTGTTGGTCGTTAGTGTAAGAGTGAACTGTTGTCATCATACCGCGTTTGATACCGAACTTTTCGTTAAGTACTTTAGCGAATGGTGCTAAGCAGTTAGTAGTACAAGAAGCGTTAGAAATTACATGGTGGCTTCCTGCATCATATTTATCTTCGTTAACACCCATAACGATTGTGATGTCTTCTTCAGAAGCTGGAGCAGAGATGATAACTTTTTTAGCGCCTGCTTCTAAGTGTTTAGCAGCATCTGCACGTTTTGTGAAGAATCCAGTAGATTCAACAACGATATCAACACCAAGGTCACCCCAAGTTAATTTCGCTGGGTCACGCTCAGATAATACTTTGATTTCTTGGTCACCAACAACTAGGTTGCTGCCATTTACTTTTACTTCTTGATCTAATTTACCATGTACAGAGTCATATTGAAGAAGATGAGCTAACATGTTAGCGTCTGTTAAATCGTTAACAGCAACAACTTCAACCTCTGGATTATTTAGAGCTGCACGGAATACGTTACGGCCGATACGACCAAAACCATTAATACCAACTTTTACTGCCATGAGTAAAATCCTCCTTAAGAATGGTGAAATTTAAATTTATATGAAGAAATCTAAAATATTAGATCTCTCGCTAACTCCTTTGCTGCGCCTTCATCTGTTATAAGGATGGAATTGCGCGCTTGATTAAGAAAAGCCTTAATCGCTTTTGCCTTCGTTGAACCTCCTGCGACTGCAATAACATATTTATTGTGGTTCAAATCGTCAAGCTGTATGCCTATTGTTTTTACTTTGTGTACAATTTTTCCGTTTTGGTCAAAATAGTACCCGAAAGCTTCTCCAACAGCATGTCCATTTTTGATCTTATTTAAATCACTTTCTGTTGTTTGGCGTCTTTTTGCCATTGTCATTGCTTCTCCAATACCATGGAGAATAATGTTGGATGATCGAATAAGATGAAGCATGTCTTGAATTAAAGGCTCTTCAATCATCGAGCGATACGTATCATCACTAAGCTGATCTGGAACATGCAAGAGACGGTAATCTTGAGAAGAACGCTCCGCCATCTTGGCACAAATTGTATTTGCTTGGTTTTTCACATTTTCACCAAGCCCACCTCGTGCAGGAACGAAAGTGATTTTATGGTTTTTTACATGAGGCGTCATCATCTCTGCTACGGAAGCAAGAGTGGTCCCCCCTGTAACAGCGACAATGTTTTCTTCGGGTGCAAGGTATTTTTTCAAACAAGCAACGCTTGCTCTTCCCATTTCTTTTTTCACCCATGGGGAGAGATCACTATCGCCAGAAACGACAATTACTTCTGATAAAGAAAAGGCTTCTTTAATTGTTCTTTCCAATAAGGAAGCACCTGAAACTTCTTTCATACTATCTTCTAATTGCGTGAGTAACGTTTCCCCTTCATGCGTAAGCGTCATGCCTGTTGCTTGAACATGAATCAAATTTTGTTCTTTTAAAAAGGTCACTTCTCCCCGTAATACTCGCTCTGTAATGTTAAGGCTTACAGCTAAGTTACGGCGACCAATTGGTTGCATTAACCGTATGTACAACAAAATTTGGTAACGTCTTTCAAGCAAAGGTAGAAGATCTGGTATTAATTTTTTCTGTAATTGAATAATCGAATACATGAACCTTCCCCTTACAGCCAATTACATGGTCACTTTATGTCCCACGTAGACATATTATGTCCCGCATTGGCTAAAAAAAATCACCCCTGCTACAAAATTCATTTTATCAGGAGTATTGAGCTTATTCAACAAAAGAAAATCGCATATTTTATAGTAAGCGGTTCCATCGTTGAATATTCTACTTAAAAAAATTTCAAAACTCTTCTCTCTATCTAGAGAAAAAGGGCATGAGGTCGTCTTTTGTTACTTTACCATATGCCACAACATCTCCATTAATTTCTACTACTGGAATCATTAGTCCATATTTTTCAACTAAAAAGTCTTCTTCATATATGTCTTTTTCTTCAAATTCATACTTGATTTTTTTCTGAAAAACCGTCAAAAGATCTTTTGCCATATCACATAAGTGACATCCTTTTTTCGAATATAGAATAATTTTCATTTTTTCACCTCTAATACGTTTTCCGTAATGAGGAAGCCAAAATATTAAGCTGTTCACGATATTTTGCAACTGTACGGCGTGAAATGGAAACATCATATTGTTCTTTTAATTGTGAAACAATCTTCTTATCTGACAAAGGTTTACTTTTATCTTCATTCTGTACAATATGCTTAATAGCAGTCTTTACAGAGGTCGAAGATGTTTCTTCAAGCCCCTTTGCGATGCTTGTAGTGAAAAAATATTGCATTGGATAGGTTCCAAAAGGTGTTTGCACATATTTATTTTTTACCGCTCTACTTACTGTTGATTCATGCACATCAATAAAATCTGCAAGTTCTCTTAATGTTAGCGGTTTCATATTTGTTGGTCCATCTAAGAAAAATGATTTTTGTAATACTAATAAACTCTCCATGATTTTACCTAATGTTTCTCTTCTTGTTTCAATTCCTTTGCTAAGCCAGCTAAATTCTTTGTAGTGCTCTTTTAAATAAGCTTGAACTTCTTTATTGGCAGACGAAGCTGCGCCTCTTTTATACATTTTATCCATTTGGATATCGTAGTTATAATCATTGTTTCGCAGTACTATAAGTTTCCCACTCGCCTTCTGCTTAACAATAAAATCTGGTGTAACATATGCATCACTCACTCGTTCATACGCAGCACCTGGTCTCGGGTTTAGCTTCAACACTTTTTTTTGCAATTCCTGAATGGCAAAAAGGTTAATACTAGTCTCTTTTTCAATAGCTTTCCATTTCTTAAAAGCAAATTGATCAAAATACTCGGTAAGGATGATATAATCCTCTTCTGTTCCTTCTCCAACATAGTCAAGCTGAATCCATAAACATTGCGCTAAACTTTGTGCACCTACCCCTATTGGTTCGAACTGCTGTAGTACGCTTACCATTTCCTCTACTTTTTCAACGTCAATAGCAAGCAAACTAGCTAGCTCATCAGTAGTTTCCTGCAGGTACCCATTGCTATTTAAGCTATAAATAAGGTGTTGTAGAATCCTAGCTTCTTCTCCTGTGATTTTCATGTCACGCATTTGAGCTATCAAATAATCTTCTAACGTGCCTTTGCGTTCTTTAACAGGCAATTGCTCAGAGCTTGCAGAGTAGTGTTTTCTCTTAGAAAAAGCTCCATGAAAATCATTAATTTGAATAAGGGGATTCTGCAACGCTTTCTCCTGCAGAAACTCAAAAAGATCAGCTGTTGAAAACTGAAGAAGTGAAATTGCCTGTGATAATTCTGTTGACATATGAAGTTTTAGCGTTTGTTGTTGCCATAAAGAAGGCTCCATTGTTTTCCCCTCCCTTTTTCTATACTACTATAAAGTCTGAAAAATCAAAATCCTTTTCAGAAATTTTTCTTTATGTTTTCAACAAAATACTCCTATTTTTAAAAAAGAATCCCCCGCTTAACATCGCGAAGGATTCTTACTTACTTATTTCGCCAATGCAATTGTTTTAGCCATTGCTAAATATGGCGCTATTGCAGGGTTTCCATCCTTTTTTGTAAAGATTGATAGCTTCATTGGTGTGTTTCCTTTAACAAGAATAAATCTTGTTTCATCTTCCCCAAGTACAGCTGTATATGAAACGGCATTTGCTAATCCGATATTTTCGTCTTTTTTGAAATTATCAGGGTTAACAGCTTGAGCTAATGCCTTCACATTTTCCTCTTCTGCTGCCATATCAGCATTCTCATCTAACATTTCAATACGCATAAATGAATCTGAATTTTGCTTACTTGTAATAACATCTTTTTTAGGTTCTTCTGCTGAGAAAGTAAATCCATCTAAAAGATAAACATTATATCCTTGATTATCGCTAGATGTTAATGTTGCTTTCTCGCTTACAGATTGGCCATTATTTTCATAAGTAAGAGTCTTTTGTGTTCCATTACTCTCTTCTTCAGCCTGTTTTTCATTCTGAACTTCCTGAGCTTGTTTTTCATCTTGCGTTTGTTTTGCTGTTTCTTCTGTATTCTCTTCCTCTACAGAACCTTTGCTTTCTTCTTCTACATTTTCCTCTTCTGTTGAAGCTTCTTCTTTATCCGAAACCGTTGACTCTGCCTGCGAATCATCGTTTACTTCTTGCTTAGCACTTTCTTCATTATTTGTGCTCTCTTCATCGCTTGTTTGTTGCTTATTCTCTTCTTTTGTTGCGTCACCTTGAGCACTTTCATCATTTTGTTTTGCTGTTTCTGTGCTTTGATTTTCGTCTGTTGTGTTTTCATCTGAGCTTGATGAGTTGCTTGATGTTCCGCAGCCTGCTAACACGAGCATTAAGGCAAATACAACCGGAAGCAACTTATGTAGCTTTTTCAATTTTATTCCTCCTTTGTTTTTCCTTTCATATATAGTTTTAAAGCAAATTCGCTCAATTGACAAGCTTGGTCCATCTAAAAAAAAGACAATTTTCTACATTTTAGCCAATAAAAAAAGACAAGTTGGCAACCAACTTGTCTTTTTCGACACCCTCGATAGGATTCGAACCTACCCTAAGAGAACCGGAATCTCTCGTGCTATCCACTACACTACGAGGGCATGTGCATTCTTTATTATATGAAAATATGAAGGTGATTTCAAGTAATTCTGAATTGAACCTCTTTCTATCATTTATTTTTTGTATAAAATGTTTGTTTAGATTTAAGAGGATAAAATAAGACTTGCAAAAAAATTATAAAAAGGTGTCAGTATTTTTTTGTAGAAATAAACGTAGAGGGGTATAAAATCAGTCTTTTAAAAACAGAATGACTAAATCCTTTGAGGTTTAGACGTAGAAGTTTCGGGTAAAAATATAAGTGTTAGTTTTACTTTATAAGCAAGGTCGAAATAACTCGATTGTTTTTGTTTGACCTTTATTGACCTTAGCTGTATGATATTAAGTAAGATACATATTAAAATTTAGATTAAGAGGAGGAATTTTCATGAATCTAATTCCTACAGTTATTGAACAAACGAACCGTGGTGAGCGCGCATACGATATCTACTCTCGTCTTTTAAAAGACCGTATCATTATGCTTGGTAGTGCTATCGATGATAATGTAGCAAACTCTATCGTATCACAGCTGCTTTTCTTAACAGCAGAAGATCCTGAAAAAGATATCTCTCTTTATATTAACAGTCCTGGTGGATCAATTACAGCAGGTATGGCTATTTACGATACAATGCAGTTTATTCAACCAAAAGTATCAACAATCTGCATTGGTATGGCTGCTTCTATGGGAGCATTCTTACTTGCTGCAGGTGAAAAGGGTAAACGTTTTGCTCTTCCAAACAGTGAAGTTATGATTCACCAACCATTAGGTGGAGCTCAAGGACAAGCAACAGAAATTGAAATTGCTGCTAAACGTATTCTTTTCTTGCGTGACAAACTAAACCACATTTTAGCTGATCGCACTGGTCAACCACTTGAAGTTATCGAGCGTGACACAGACCGTGATAACTTTATGACTGCTGATCGTGCAATGGAATATGGATTAATTGATAAGGTATTAACAAAAGATCCATCAGCTAAGTAATATAAAAAACCTGTTTTCCTTTTTAGGAAAACAGGTTTTTGTATATAGAAGGCTAATCTTTTTTTTGAACAAAGTTTGCTAGAGCTTCAACTGCTTCTTCTTCATCATCTCCAGAAGCAATAAGATTAACAACAGCCCCTGAATTTAGGGCCAAACTCATTAATCCCATAATACTTTTAGCATTAATCTTTCTTCCCTCTTTCTCAAGAAAGACATCCGACTTGAATCGATTTGCTTCCTGAACAAAAAGTGCTGCAGGTCTTGCTTGTAAGCCCGTTTTTAAACGTATATCAATTTCTCTTTCCACCATATCTTCATCTCTCCCCTTTTAAGTTTGCACCTCTTCTAATGACTCTCCTAATCGTAACCTGTTGGCAATTTCATCAATTTTACGCAATCGATGGTTAATGCCGGATTTACTGATTTTTGAACCTGAAACCATTTCCCCTAACTCTTTTAGCGTTACATCTTGGTAAGCCACTCGTAGCTGGGCAATTTCTTTCAGTTTTTCCGGCAAAACATCAAGCCCAACTGTCTCTTCAATGTAACGAATGTTCTCTACTTGTCGAAGAGCTGCTCCAATTGTTTTATTCAAATTGGCTGTTTCACAATTTACAAGCCTATTAACAGAGTTACGCATGTCTCGGACAATTCGAACATCCTCAAATCGAAGCAGTGCATTATGAGCTCCAATTATATTCAAGAACTCAGTAATCTTCTCAGCTTCTTTCAAGTACGTAATAAATCCTTTTTTTCGCTCTAATGTTTTACTATTTAAGTCAAAAACGTTCATAAGCTCACAAAGAGAATCATTGTGTTCTTTATAAAGAGATGAAATCTCTAAATGATAGGAAGAAGTTTCTGGATTGTTAACAGAACCTCCTGCTAAAAATGCGCCTCTTAAATACGCTCGTTTGCAGCACTTTTTCTTTACTAACTCTTGTGAGATGGTCCGGACAAATGTAAATCCTTCTTCAATAATATGCAAATCTTGAAGAATGAAGCGGGCTTTCTCTTTCATTCGTACAATATAAACATTGTTCTTTTTTAATCGCATTTTTTTCCGAACAAGCAGTTCTACTGCAATGTCATAACTTTGTTTCAACAAAACATAAATTCTTCTTGCGATGGCTGCATTTTCAGTTTGAATATCTACAACAACTTTGCGATTTGCAAATGACATAGAGCCATTCATTCGAATCAGTGCAGATAACTGTGCTTTCGCACAACATTCTTTTACTTCAATATTTGTTAGCTCTTTTTTAGTAACTGAAGCAAATGACATGCTCTCACCCCCTCTTTTCTATTTTCAAAGAGCATATTTCCCCGTTATTCTTGATGAAGTAGCGAGAAAATGGTTTGTGCTACTTTTCTTGTATTATGTCGAATAACGTCTCCATCATATTGAATAAAATCGTCTGCAATAACATGTAGACCTAGTTTTTCCAACGTTCTTCGATCATAGTCAACGGGAATAGCTTTTTCTTCTTTATATTTAGTCTGAATTTCTTTAGGAATTTCTCCATTATGAACAATAATTGTATTTAAAAAAGGACTTGGAACATGTTTATACATAGCTAATACATGATCACTAGCTTTATAATCATGCGTTTCTCCAAGTTGTGTCATTACATTACAAACATAGATTTTTTTAGCGGCTGATTTACAAAGCTCTTCAGCAATCTGTGGAACAAGTAAATTAGGAATAATGCTTGTAAATAAACTACCTGGACCTAATACAACAATATCTGCTTCTCGAATAGCTTCGATAGTTTCTTCAACAGGCTCTATTGTTTCTGGAGTTAAGAAAACACGATCAATCGTTTTCTCTGCTTGGGGAATCATAGATTCTCCTGAGACAACAGTACCATCTTCCATCTTTGCATGTAGCATAACGCTCTTATTAGCTGAAGGAAGCACATTTCCACTCACATTAAGCACTTTACTCATTTCTTGGATTGCGTGCACAAAATTTCCAGTTATAGATGTCATCGCTGCTAGAATCAGGTTACCTAGCGCATGACCTGTTAACTGGTCCCCACTTGAAAATCGATGTTGAAAAAGGTCTTCTACAAGAGGTTCCACGCGTGAAAGCGCTACAAGAACATTGCGAATATCACCAGGTGCGGGAATACCTAGCTCTTCCCGCAACCTGCCTGAACTTCCTCCATCATCTGCGACAGTAACGATTGCTGTAATATCAATTGGATAATATTTCAATCCTCTTAGTAAAACAGGTAGCCCTGTTCCCCCTCCAATTACAACAACCTTTGGATGTGCTGTAGTCATTTACTTCTGTTTTCTCCTCTCAATATCTCGATGCAGTGGATTTGTTTTGAAATCTCCTTCAAAAACTTTGGCAAGATACTCAGCTAAAGTAACAGAACGATGCTGACCTCCTGTACATCCGATTGCAACAATAAGCTGACTTTTTCCTTCGCGTTTATACTGTGGAAGCATAAGCTTTAAAAGATCGATAAGCTTTTCAAGAAACTTTTGAGTATCATTCCATTTTAGTACGTAAGAAGACACTTCTTCTTGAAGTCCTGTTTTAGGACGAAGCGAATCAATATAATGCGGGTTTGGTAAAAAACGAACATCAAAAACTAAGTCAGCATCAATAGGAAGACCATATTTGAAACCAAATGAAACAAAATTCACGCTAAATACTTGAGAATTATTTGTTGAGAACTGCGTTATTACTTTTTCTCGAAGCTCGCGTGGTTTTAAATCCGATGTATCTAAAATGATCTGAGCTCTTCCCTTTAGGTCATCCAATAGCTCTCGTTCAAGCTGAATACCATCAAGCGGCATGCCTGTTTTGGCAAGAGGGTGAGAACGTCTTGTCTCCTTATAGCGTTGAACAAGAACATTATCTTTTGCATCTAAGAATAAAATTTGAGGCGTAATCCAAGATGTTTCATCAAGGTGATCAAGTGCCTGAAATAAACTATCAAAAAACTCGCGTCCTCTTAAGTCCATGACAACCGCTACTTTATTCATTTTTCCGTTAGACTCCTTCATAAGCTCCAAGAACTTAGGAATAAGCGTTGGCGGAAGGTTGTCAACACAAAAGAACCCTAAATCTTCAAAGCTTTGCACAACAACTGTCTTCCCCGCACCAGACATTCCTGTAATAATTACTAACTGAACTTCTTGTGAAGAATTAATGCTCATGTTTCTCCCCCTACCTAGTAAGATTATCCCTACTATTTATTGCAGACTATGAAGGATCGATTCTATAAGAAAGAAGCTCAAAGTCTTTTGTATATGTGAAATTTCCGTAGATCATGCCAGATCCTTTTGCAACATAGTCAATAATATGATGGTCTCCAGGAGCCATTGGAAGCTCATTAACTACATCAAGCTTATGCCAAGACAGCTTGCCTTCCTCAGATTCAAGGACATTTGTTCCATCAAATTCAGTTGCTAAAAAGGTAAACATCATCCATTCTGATACAACTTCATTTCCCTCTTTAATAACAAACGTAAAAATCCCTTTTACTGTTGGATTTTTTAAATAAACACCTGTTTCTTCTCTAAATTCACGAACAACAGAATCCTTTACAGATTCCCCCTGTTCCATCTTCCCTCCAGGAGCAACCCACCAGTTGCGGCGTGGTTTTTGGAGAAGAAGAATTTTATCATCTTTTAATAAGACACAGTTTGTTACACGCTGCATTTTTTCACCTCTGTTGTTTACGACTATTGTTTTTCTTATTATACAATGAAGGAGCAATAGACAACAATATATCGGCATCATTCACAAATGTTTAACAACTTCAATTTGACCTCTAAATTTACAAAAAAAGAGCACAGCTTGAACTCGCTGTGCTCAACGTAACGTATTTATAAAAGGGGGTCAATTACTTATCTATACTATAACGAACCAATGTAACATAGGTGTTACAGCACAGTTAAAAGGCAATTACGGTTCTGTTAAACTCCCCTTTTTGTCTTTTTCGCCTATTATTTAGCAGATTGTAGCTCTTCTTGTAACTCTTCTACATAATGTTGGATGCTTTGAGCAGCAATACTTCCATCACCTGTTGCTGTTACAATTTGGCGAAGTGACTTTTCACGTACGTCTCCGGCAGCAAAAATTCCCGGTACTTTCGTTTCCATACGTTCGTTTGTTTCGATATAGCCTTCTTCATTTGTAATACCTAAGTTCTCAAATGGTTTAGATAAAGGAACCATGCCGATGTAGATGAAGACACCATCAGTGTCTTTTTCAGATTCCTCACCTGTTACGGTATTAATAAGCGTAACTTTGCCTACTTTACCTTCACCTTCATGAATTTCTTTTACAGTATGGTTCCAAATAAAGTTTACTTTTTCGTTGTCAAACGCACGTTTTTGAAGAATTTTTTGAGCACGTAACTCATCACGGCGGTGAATGATTGTCACTTTAGAAGCAAAGCGTGTTAAGTATACGCCTTCCTCAACAGCAGAGTCTCCTCCACCAACAACAATAAGCTCTTTATTTTTAAAGAATGCTCCATCACAAACTGCGCAATACGAAACGCCGCGTCCGCTAAGCTCTTTTTCACCAGGAACGCCAATTTTCTTATACTCTGCCCCTGTACCAATAATGATTGCACGAGCTTTGTATTCTTTGCTTCCAGCTACAACAGTTTTGTACTCTTTTCCATCAATAACTTCTTTGATGTCACCATAAGCATATTCTGCTCCAAACTTTTTAGCATGTTCGAACATTTTATTTGAAAGGTCTGGACCTAAAATATTTTCATATCCTGGGTAGTTTTCAACATCTTCTGTGTTTGCCATTTGACCACCAGGTACCCCACGTTCAATCATTAAAGTTGAAAGATTAGCACGAGATGTATATACAGCAGCAGTCATACCTGCAGGACCTGCTCCAATAATAATGACATCATAAATTTTTTCTTCTGACATTTCTTCCACTCCTTCTTCACTTATGCATTTACTTATTCTTATCGTATAAGGTATTAGAAACATCGTCTATCTTTTTGCTCAAAAATTACAGTTTATTTCACAATCTTTCTCTAGACAGAAACAATGCTTACCGAACGGATTTTCTTTATATATTTTGACATTGTTGTAAGAGATATTCCATACTCTTGTGCAATTTTTTTCTGAGGTACTGGCCTTTTTAAATTTTGATAAAACATATATACAACACTTGCAGCAAAAGCAGAGATATTTTTCATTTCAATCTCAGTAAATCGCGCTTTGTTGTAAAGAGTATACCAATATACAATTCCTTTTTCCTCTTCTTCGCTTTGCAAGCTTTTTCTCATTGTTAAAGCAATTTGCAAACAGCGGGGAAGTTCCTCACTCTTTAGCATATCCTGAGAAAGAGTTTTCAAAAACGGGGAATACAGAAAGTGTTCTGTTTCTTTTGTTAGAAGTGTTTTTCTTTCTTCATTCTCCATTTGAGCTAAGAGATAAAGACCAAAGAACTGCTCTTCTTCACCTTGTTTTATATAATGAAGCACCTCTTGTATACCATCCGTTGAGGCTGCAATGTTCCATGGTTCTTCTCCCTTTTTTTCAGGAGAAGATACAAGCAGCTTTTCCCATGCCTGTTTTGCTAGGTTTTCATGTCCAATATAATAAGCGGAATAAGACAACCAATATAAAAATGTTGTATCTCGGGCAGCTCCCTTTTTATAAAGGCTATAGAGCCAACGATATGCTCCGCTATATTCCCCAATGACAGCAAATGTTACGCCTAATTTATATCGATGATCAAATGAGATAGGATAAACAACACGTAGTTTTGTAAGCTGTCTCTCTAGTAAGTCTTGCTTTCCTGTCTTAAAGTAGAAAACTGCTTCATTACAAAGAGCATGCAGATTTCCTGGATTACTTTCAAGGACTTTGCGTACATAAATCATCGCTTGTTCATATTCGTCTGTATAAAAATGAGCAAGAGCTAAGTTATTATAGGCAGCCCAAAACTCTGGATGTTCCTCAATGATCTCATGGAGAAGCTCTTTTGCTTCTTCAAATTGAGCCATTTCAAGCAATAGTTTTGCTTTCTCTTGCTGCATAATAAGACGATCTTCATTTTCATTCTCTTCTTCGTCTATATCATCCATTTCAATTGATAAAATTTCTAATAAATCTTCAACAGCTTGAGAAAACCGACCATTTTTTTCATTATTTATATATTGAAGTGCATGTTTCTTTGCTTCTTGAAAAAAACCAAGATAAGCATAATTATTTGCCATAAAATAATGGCATTCATACACTGATTCTTGATTTGCATTCTGCAAAGCAGATTGTAGCAATTCGTTTGACTGCTGATAATCCCCTAAGTCTGTTAAAATTACAGCTAGCTGACAGAGCACAACCGTATTTTCCGGTTCAAGTTGCAATACTCTTTCTATATATCGTTTTGCTTTCTTTACGTTTCCTCTTTTGTAGGCTTTAATGCCTCTATCGAAAAAGTACTCGCTTGTTTGAACCAACGGAATAACTTTAGCCGCTTCTGAGCGTGTGTTTTTCTCCATTCCGTCCTCCATGTCCACTATTTATTTCACCTGAACTTTTTGTGTAGTATAGTTATTTCTTCAGCATGCTGAAAAATGCTGCTCATCAAAAGCTTATAAAAAAAGCGCTTTGACAGGCAACAAAAGAAACCATATTTTCATGCCGAATGACTTTATTTATATCGTTCGTAGTATATCACACTTAATAGCTTCGAGAGTAGAGGAGACCGTTAACTTTTTACTGGGAGCGACAAAAAAGACGCTCACTATACGTGAACGTCTTTTCTTTGTTATGATCCGTGTCTTTCTTCTAAAACGCTAAGCACTTCATCAAGTGGGAGCTTCTGTTCACGAAGAAGAACGAGCAAGTGATAAAGTAGGTCAGCTGCTTCCCATTTTAACTCTTCAGGATCACGGTTCTTTGCAGCGATGATCACTTCTGAAGCTTCTTCTCCGACTTTTTTCAGAATTTTATCTACACCTTTTTCGAATAAGTACGTTGTATAAGCTCCTTCTGGACGTTCCTGTTCACGAGCTGCAATAACTTGTTCAAGTTGATTAATAATAGCAAAGCGGTTATCAGATGAGGCAAATTTCTTCTCTACAAGCTCCTTATTAAAACAAGAATATTTTCCAGTATGACAAGCAGGTCCATTAATTTCAACTTCTACAACAAGAGCATCTCCGTCACAATCATAACGCATCCCTACAATTTTTTGATTATTACCAGATGTTTCTCCTTTATGCCAAAGCTCTTGTCTTGAGCGACTATAGAACCAAGTTTCTTTAGTCTCTAAAGATTTTTCCAATGATTCCTTGTTCATATAAGCTAATGTAAGGACTTCTTTACTTATCGCATCTTGGACAATAGCTGGAACAAGTCCTTTTTCATCAAATACAACATCTTCTAGGTTCATCGTACGTTCACTCCTCGTTGTCTTAGCGCTGCTTTAATTTCCCTTACTGACGTTTCTTTATAGTGAAAAATAGAAGCTGCTAAACCAGCGTCTGCTTTTCCTTCTTCAAATCCTGCATAGAAGTGCTCTGCATTTCCAGCTCCACCTGAAGCAATCACAGGTACAGACACAGCTTCACTCACAGCCTTTGTTAGTTTTAAATTAAATCCTTGTTTCTCGCCATCACAATCCATACTTGTTAAAAGAATTTCACCTGCTCCTGCTAACACAGCCTCTTTCGCCCATGAAACTACATCCCACTTAGTCTCGTTACGTCCTCCGTGTGTGTATACACGCCACGACCCTAGCCCTTCATCCCATTTGGCATCAATTGCAACGACAATGCATTGAGAACCAAAGAAGTTGGCTCCTTCTGTAATAAGCGAGGGATTTAATAAAGCAGCTGTATTTAACGATACTTTGTCAGCACCTGCTCTAAGCATTCTTTTCATATCCTCAAGCGAATTAATCCCTCCCCCAACAGTAAAGGGAATCGCTAATTGTGAGGCAACTTCTCTTACCACATCAACCATTGTTTTACGACCTTCATGAGAAGCAGAGATATCTAAAAAAACTAGTTCATCTGCACCTTCCTCATCATAAAACTTTGCAAGCTCAACAGGGTCTCCCGCATCGCGAAGTTCTACAAATTGAACGCCTTTTACAACACGCCCCTCTTTTACATCAAGGCAAGGAATAATTCGTTTTGTAATCATTTCTCCACCTCTTTAAGTGCTTCTTTCACGGTAAACTGCTCTGTATAAAGAGCCTTGCCGACAATAGCTCCTTCAATCCCGCTTTCTCCATACGCGGAAAGATTCTTAAGATCAGCAAGAGAACTGACACCACCTGAAGCAATCACATTTGCTTTTGTAACTTCAGCAAGTTCTCTGACTGCCTCCACATTTGGACCAGACAGCATACCGTCTGTAGCGATATCTGTAAAAATAAAAGTTTTAGCTCCTTCAGCTGCGAGCTTCTGACCAAGCTCTGTCGCTTTAATTGTTGAAGTTTCAATCCATCCTTCTGTTGCAACATATCCGTCTCTTGCATCAATTCCAATGGCAATTTTCTCTCCGTATTTGTGAAGCATATCCTTTACAAACTGAGGGTTTGAGATAGCAGCACTTCCTAAAATAACGCGGTCAATTCCATTCTCTAGATAAAACGCTACATCTTCCTCTGTTCGAATCCCACCGCCGATCTGAACAGACACATTCAATTCCTTTTTAACACGTAAAACATGGCTATCGTTCACTCGAGCTCCTTTTTTAGCTCCATCAAGGTCTACCATATGAATCCACTCGGCTCCATCGTTCGCAAATACTTTTGCCATATCAAGCGGTGAATCTCCATAGACCGTTTCTTTACTGTAGTCCCCTTGGATAAGGCGGACACATTTTCCCCCGCGCATATCAATAGCTGGATAAATCGTAAAATTACTCACTTCTTTCTCCTCGCTTCTCCACATAGTTTGCAAAGTTTCTTAGCATCTTTACCCCGATATCGCTGCTTTTTTCTGGATGAAACTGAGTTCCAAACACGTTGTCCCTGCCAACAACAGCGGGTACTTTAACATCATAATCAGCTGTTGCAATAATTGCTTCTTTATCGTCTGTATCTACATAATAAGAATGAACAAAATAAACATGCTCTTCTTCCACATTTGTTAATAGCTCTGAGTCTCGGTTAAATGTTAGCTTATTCCATCCCATATGAGGAACTTTATATGACTCACCCTCTGCTGTAGTGCCTTTGAATTTAATAACGCGCCCTTTTAAAAGACCAAGACCATCAGATATTCCATTTTCTTCGCTTTGTTCAAATAGAAGCTGCATCCCTAGACAAATACCAAGAAGAGGTTTTCCTCTATCTGCTTCCTCTTTTATAAAAGAAGCAAGTTTTTGACGGTTAAGCTCCTCCATAGCATCTCCAAATGCTCCTACGCCTGGTAGAATGTAACCTTTTGTTTTCTTAAGCTCTTTGGGATCATTTGAAACAATATAGTCATAATCCAAACGCTCAAGTGCTTTACTGACGCTATAAAGATTTCCCATTCCATAATCAATAATGCCAATCATACTACAACATTCCTTTCGTTGAGGGAACGCCTTTAACACGAGGATCAACCATTGTTGCTTCATCTAATGCACGGCCGAGCGCTTTAAACACAGCTTCAATAATGTGGTGTGTATTGCGACCATAGTGAATAATAACGTGTAAATTCATACGAGCCTCTAGCGCAAACTTCCACAGAAACTCATCAACAAGTTCTGTATCAAATGTTCCAACTTGGCTTGCTGGAATATCTCCTTTTAATTCAAAATGAGGACGATTGCTCAGATCTACAACAACTTGAGCAAGTGCATCATCCATCGGCACCATAGCTTGGCCATAACGCTTAATTCCTTTTTTATCTCCTAACGCATCTTTAAAAACTGAACCAAGACAAATTCCGATGTCTTCTGTTGTGTGGTGGTCATCAATTTCTGTATCTCCATTTGCTTTAATATCAAGGTCAAACTGCCCGTGTTTTGTAAACAAATCAAGCATATGTTCCAGAAACGGCACGCCTGTTTTGATCGAAGACTTTCCTTCTCCATCAATGTTCATACTTAAAGCAATATCTGTTTCGTTTGTTTTACGTTCAATTGAAGCTTCTCTCACTTTAATTTTCTCCCTTCGATTTAAACCTTGATTCAACAGCACGTGCATGTGCTTCTAACCCTTCTAAGCGGGCAAATGCAGCAATTTTGCTAGCATTTTCGATTAATGCCTTCTCACTATAAGAAATAATGCTTGATTTCTTAACAAAAGACTCCACAGAAAGCGGACTAGAAAATGCCGCTGTTCCATTTGTCGGCAAAACATGGTTTGGCCCTGCAAAATAATCTCCAACAGGTTCTGAACTATATCTTCCCAAAAAGATTGCTCCTGCATGTCGAATTTGACCAAGTAGATTATGAGGATCTTTTGTGACAACTTCTAAGTGCTCTGGAGCCAATTTATTCACAACAGTAACAGACTCTTCTAATGACTCTGTTACATAAATAGCTCCATGATCTTCTATGGAAGCTAAAGCAATGTCTCTTCTAGGCAGTGTTTTTAATTGTTGCTCTACTTCCTTCTGTACACGATAGGCAAGTTCTTCTGAATGGGTAACGAGAATACTTGAAGCAAGCCGATCATGCTCTGCTTGAGAAAGAAGATCTGCTGCAACTTCATCCGGATGTGCTGACTCATCTGCTAAGATGACAATTTCACTTGGACCTGCAATAGCGTCAATATCAACAAGGCCAAAGACTTCACGTTTTGCAAGTGCAACAAAAATATTCCCAGGACCTACGATTTTATCAACAGGTGCAATTGTCTCTGTTCCATAAGCAAGAGCACCGACAGCTTGTGCTCCTCCTACTTTGTAAATTTCATCAACTCCAAGCTCGTTCGCCGCAACGAGAACACCAGCTGGAAGTTCGCCTTTTTCGTTTGGAGGAGACGTCATGACAATTCGTCCTACTCCAGCAACTTGAGCTGGAATAACGTTCATTAATACTGAGGAAGGATATGCTGCTGTCCCACCTGGCACATATACACCAACAGCATCAAGCGGTGTAACCTGCTGACCGAGCATTGTCCCATCTGGTTTTGTTACAATCCAAGATTGGCTTTTCATTCGCTCGTGGTAATCACGGATATTTTCCGCGGCTTCTGTGATGATATTCACTATGCTATCGTCAATTTGTTCATATGCGCTTTTAATCTCTTCTTCTGAGACGCGGAAATCTTTCAGCAATGCTCCATCAAACTTCTTTGTATAATCTTGAAGAGCTTGATCTCCTCGCTTCTCAACGTCTGCTAATATACTAATAACAGTTTCACGCTGTTCCCCTGTCCCATTATCAATTTTCCGTTTTAAACTTAGCTCACTCGTTACTTTCCGAATGTCCATCTTTTCTCACCCTTCTAAAACTGAAGCTAATTTTGTTACGATTTCATCAATTCGCTCGTCTTTTAAACGGTAGCTTACAGGATTTACAATTAACCGAGATGTAATATCTTCAATATGTTCGAGCTCTATGAGTCCGTTCTCTTTTAATGTTTGCCCTGTTGAAACAATATCAACAATTCGATCGGCTAATCCCACAATAGGAGCAAGTTCAATAGATCCATTTAAGCGAATAATCTCCACTTGTTCTCCTTGTTCTCTAAAATATGAGGAAGCAACGTTTGGATATTTTGTTGCTACCTTTGGGGCAACTTCATCGCGAATGGCATTAGGTAAACCAGCTACAGCAAGATGACATTTGCTAATCTTTAAGTCTAGAAGTTCATAAACGTCTCGTTCTTCTTCAAGCATGACATCTTTCCCAGCAATTCCAAGGTCTGCAACTCCATATTCTACATATGTTGTGACATCCATTGGCTTAGCCAAAATAAAGCGCATGTTCTCAGCTTCTACGTCCACAATAAGCTTTCTTGAATCATCAAATTCTGCTGGAAGAGAAAATCCAGCTGTTCGTAGCAAGTCTGCTGCTTCTTCAAAGATACGACCTTTCGGCATAGCAATTGTTAAAGGGCTGCTCATTTATTTTCACCTCGTGCTTTTCCAATTAAATATGTGACGTCGTCAAACTTTTGTGTGAAAGAGTCAACGTCTTGGACTCCTGCAATGTTCTGAATAACTACTTTTTCCTGAACCTTTCTTTTCTCTTCCGCAAGAGCAAAAGCTTCAGCAAGTCTTTCGGTACTATATAGGATACAATCTATTTTTTCCTCTTCTTCAGGAGCATTCAATGCTTCTAATAGACGATTAAGCTGAATGCCAAATCCTGTTGCAGGTGTGTTTTGATTAAACTTTTCCAAAAGTTCATTATATCTTCCACCATTTCCAATTTGAGATCCGACGTTTTCAGCATAAACTTCAAACAAAATGCTGCTGTAATAACTCATATGACTTACAAGATTAAAATCAATCTTAATTTCATTTGTAACACCATATACTTCAAGAAGCTTCCAAAGGTCGCGAAGCTGTCTTCCTGCCTTCTTCCCTTCTTCACTTTCAGCAAGGTCAATTGCATCCACAATTTTCGTTTCATCTCCGCGTAGTTCAAGAAGCTTCAATAAGCGATCTCGATCAATGGAAGAAAGACCTAAGTTTTGGACATGGTTACGATAGCCAACATAATTTTTTTCATAAAGATAACGACGCAGGACATTCGCTCGTTCTTCATTTCCGACAATTTCTAAGAAAAGCGAATTAATGTAGCCAACGTGCCCAATTGCAACCTTAAATGATTGTAATCCTGCTTTTTTAAGGGCACTAATCATGAGAGAAATGACTTCTGCATCACTTGTAATTGTTCCGTCCCCAATAAGTTCAATCCCTACCTGTTCAAATTCTGACGGTCTTCCTCCCTCATCCTGCTGTGTTCGATATACGTTTGCTTCATAGGCAAGACGAAGTGGAATATCATTAGCTAATTTGGATGAAGCAACCCGTGCAATTGGCGTTGTCATATCTGGTCTTAAGACAAGTGTCCGTCCTTGTCGATCAAGAAGTTTAAAAAGTTGCTGATCTAGAATAGCTGAAGCATTTCCGACCGTTTCGTAATATTCTAAAGTTGGAGTTTCCATATATTGATATCCCCAATTTTTAATCTCCCCAGCAAGCTGATCACGAACTGCTTTTTTTCGATTATAAAGCTGTGGCAATGTATCTCGCATTCCAAGTGGCTTTTCAAACATAAATAACTTCGACATCGTAACCATCCTTTGATTTAAAATAAAAACACTTTATCGCACTAACGAATTAGAGAAATAATGAATTAAAGTTATTAGTAGTTTACATCTTTCATTTCGCCTCGTCAACAGTTCACGCTCAAATAATATATGAAATAATCAAATTTTCTGTTTATTGGTCCTATCTTTATAATACCTATTATTTCCATGATTAGCGAACAAAAAAACCTTGGCCGAAGCCAAGGTTTTTTTAATGTTCAAGTTCAATACTTCTATTGTTATATATTGCTGTATCAATTTCTTTTGTTGCTTTACTTGTGACAACTCCTGCTGTCATACTTCCGCTTACGTTCAATGCTGTACGCCCCATATCAATAAGAGGTTCAACTGAAATAAGCAGACCTGCAAGTGCTACAGGAAGGTTCATTGTAGAAAGAACGATTAAAGCGGCAAACGTTGCTCCACCGCCGACACCAGCTACTCCAAATGAGCTAATAGCAACAACAATAATTAATGTTGCAATAAATGAAGGCGAAAATGGATTAATGCCAACTGTTGGTGCAATCATTACAGCAAGCATTGTAGGATAAATACCTGCACATCCGTTTTGCCCAATAGACAAGCCA
Source organism: Priestia sp. TRM10 (assembly GCF_057808375.1). Lineage (NCBI taxonomy): Bacteria > Bacillati > Bacillota > Bacilli > Caryophanales > Bacillaceae > Priestia > Priestia sp. TRM10. Next base: position 293,866 of record NZ_JBJZOT010000011.1, on the reverse strand, counting down.
AATGACCCAGCAAAGTTTGCAATTGCATCAGGGACACCAAGCTTCTTCGTTTGTGTATCAATGTTGATTGGCAATGTTCCAGCGCTTGAACGTGATGTGAAAGCAAAAAGCAACACTGGAATGATTTTCTTCACATACGTAATTGGGTTCAAGCCGAACACAGATAAAAGAATAAGATGAACTAAGAACATTACAATTAACGCAACGTATGATGCAATTACAAAGACACCAAGATTTGCAATTGATTTTAAGTCACTTGTTGCTGCTGTTCTCGTCATGATTGCTAACACTCCAAATGGAGTAAGACGAATAACAAGCGTTACAATACGCATTACAATTGTACGGATAGATTCAATAATCTTTTCAAACATTTCTGCTTGTTCAGGCTGCTTTCGTTTTACACCTAAGAAAGCTATCCCAATGAACGCAGCAAAAATAACAACCGCAATTGTTGAAGTCGGACGAGCTCCTGTGAAATCAAGGAATGGGTTAGCTGGTAGTAGTTCAACAATTTGTTGTGGTAACGTTAAATCTTTGACACCTGTAAGCTTATCTTCAAGCTCAAGACCTCTACTTTGTTCAGCAGAACCCCCATCAATCTGATTTGCATCTAGATTAAACAAAGCTGTTGTTCCAATACCGATTGCTGATGAAATAGCCGTTGTTCCAAGTAAGATACCGATAATAAGGACACTAATTTTCCCGATATTCTTCGTCATTTTCAAACGTGTAAAAGCTGAAACGATTGAAATGAATACAAGTGGGACAACAAGCATTTGTAGAAACTTAACATAGCCGTTTCCGACAATATTAAACCAATCTGATGACGTTACAACAACGTCTGATGTTGCTCCATAAATAAACTGTAAAATAAGACCGTATACAATCCCTAAACCTAAACCTGTGAAAACACGTTTTGAAAATGAAACATGTTTTCTCTGCATATAGACAAGCAGTCCGATGAACACTGCCATAATTAAAATATTAATAATGATATACAAAGTATCCACAGCTGTTAAACCTCCTAATGTAGTAAATATGTTATTCCTTCTAGCATTATAATACAACAATCCCAATAAGGAAAGTAAGAATTACTAACAACTAAAAAGACCTTTCTTATAGAATTAAGAAAGGCCTTTACTTTTATCCCTATTTTTCATTTCTTCTTTTGAATAAATCACGTTCATAGGGTTTCCACCAACAAATGTTCCTGGGGCTACGTTACGATGTACAACAGTTCCTGCTGCTACAATGGCTCCATCACCAATTGTTACCCCAGGCAAAATCGTTGTATTTGCTCCAATCATTACTTCGCTACCAATTTCTACATCTCCAAGACGGTACTCTTTAATTAAATATTCATGAGTCAAAATCGTTGTGTTGTAGCCAATAATAGAGTTACGACCAACGGAAATTCGTTCAGGAAACATGACATCAACCATTGCCATTAATGCAAAAGATGTTTTTTCTCCAATGTTCATGTGAAGAAAAGTCCGATAGAGCCAATTTTTCACTTTTAAAAATGGGATATAGCGCGCAAGTTGAATTACGATAAAGTTTTTGACAACTTTCCAAAATGAGACTGTTTTGTACATGTTCCACAATGCATTCTCATCATTTACTTCATAACGCTCTAATTTTCGCACTTTTACTTTCCTCCAAGTATGGCTTTTAAATCTCCCATCTCATCGAGAATGTAGTCTGGTTCATATGAAGCAACATGTGCTTTTCCTTTGGCACTCCAAGCTACCCCAACCGTCTTTGTGCCAGCATTTTTACCAGCCAGAATATCGTGCGAATTATCGCCAATCATCATTGCTTCCTCTGGTTTAGCATTCAGCTTAGCTAATGCTTTATCAATTGGTTCACGATGTGGTTTAGCATACTGAACATCATCAAGCGTAATGACAACATCGAAAAAAGGATCTAATCCTGTTAGCTTCAGTCCCATTTCAACTGTCTGACGAATTTTGGTCGTTACAATACCAAGCTTGTAGCCTTGCTCTTTTAACCATTTTACCGTTTCAAAAACAGTTGGAAATTCTGTCACTAAGCGGTCATGATGCTCATGGTTGTATGCTCTATAACAGTCCACCATTTCCTCTATATTTTCTGGATTTAATTGAGCAAATGAATCATAAAGAGGCGGTCCCATAAATGAAAGCACATCTTCCCTTTTATATTTGCTTGGATAATAGGTTTCAAGCGTATGTAAAAAAGAAGAAATGATTAACTCATTTGTATCAATTAATGTTCCATCTAAGTCAAAAAGAAGAGTATTAACGTTCATAAGTAACTTCCTTTCTTTGAGATAATCCCTTTTGGCGACTCCAAATTTTAGCGATAACAATCGTCAAAAGAAGGGCCGTAATAACGCGAATAAGCAGCAATGGAAGAACAGGAATACCGAGTGGAATAAAAACAAGAGTGTCTTCTACAACTGCATGACAAGCAACTAAGAAAATAAAGGCAAGCGTTGCATCTTTTTTAGATACCCCTTCTTCTTGAACCGCTTGAATCATTACCCCTGCTCCATACGCCAAACCAATTAATAGTCCTGTTACAAGCGTTGTAGAGGTATTTCCATTCATACCTAATAATTTTGTAAAAGGAACCATCTTATTTGAAAACTTACTTAACCATCCTAAATCTTTTAAAATTTGAAGTGCGATCATGACAGGGATAACAATAATTGCCAGCTGTAAAATCCCCATAGCAGCTGTTTCAATCCCTTTTAGTATAATGGCTCCCCATCCTGATACAACTTCATCCTTTTGAGAAATAAAGCCGTACTGAGCTTGCTCTTCTCCACCTTTCCAAACAAGATTGATAATAAAAGCAGACAAGAGAGCAAGCCCAATACGAACAGATAAAATAACGGAAAGTCTAACTCCCACTTTCAATGCTACTGTTGATTCAATAAGCAAGTTATGGCTAAATGACAGCATAACAGCTAGAATAAAAACTTCTTTTACAGACAAGTCGAGCGTTAAGATTCCTGCAATCCCAGCATACAAATTAAGCAAGTTTCCTAAAACAAGTGGAACAGCTGCATCCCCTGGAAGTCCAATGACTTTCATTACAGGTGTTAGCCACGAAGCAATAAGATCAATGAATGGCGTATACTGAAGAAGGTAAACAATAAGTGTAACAGGAAAAATGATTTTCCCGAGTGTCCAGGTTGTTTTTAACCCTGAGATTATTCCCCTTTGAAGCGACTTTTTCATGAAGTATATCCCCCTATCCCTAGATTATTGAACATTACTGATCAAGATAGTGCTTCTTGCTCCATCCTTTCCAGCGACGAACTATAATAAAAACAAGAGAAAGGAGAATCAATACAATAGAAATAACTTGAGCAATACGAAGTGAACTTGTTAGCATCAGACTATCTGTTCTCATTCCTTCAATAAAGAAGCGCCCAATCGAATACCAAATAACGTATGTAAGGAAAAGCTCTCCTCGACGTAAGTTTGCTCTTCTTAACAAGATTAAAACAACAACGCCAACTATGCTCCACAGTGACTCATATAAAAATGTTGGGTGATAATAGGTCCCATTAATATACATTTGATCTATAATGAACTTTGGCAAATGTAAGTTTTCTAAGAAGGCTCTTGAAACAGGCCCGCCATGTGCTTCTTGGTTCATGAAATTTCCCCATCGACCAATCGCCTGACCTAGTAAAATACTTGGGGCCGCAATATCCGCAAGTTTCCAAAATGAGTATCCTCTCACTTTAGAATAGATAACGGCTGTTAATACAGCTCCAATAAGTCCGCCATGAATTGCAATTCCTCCATGCCAAATCTGCGGGATTTGAACTAAGTTCTCAGAATAATAGTCCCATTTAAATGCTACATAATAAACGCGAGCAAAGATAATAGCAATCGGTACTGCAAATAGAACTAGATCAACAAAGACTTCTTTCGGAATACCTCGACGCTCACATTCTTTTGTCGCTAAATAAAGACCAAGAATTACGCCAATCCCGATAATCACCCCATACCAATAAACCGTTAGTGGACCAATTTCAAGGAACACACGATCAAGTGGCTGAATGTCTTCCATCTCTCTCACTTCCTTTATGGTTTAGTCTTTTCTCAATATGTTTCGTCATGGTCTTCAAGCGTTGTATCTTCAATTGCCCCTGTTAGGCGATTCGAAAATTGTTCAGCTGCGTTAATACCCATTTTCTTAAGACGATAGTTCATTGCAGCTACCTCAATGATAACGGCTAAGTTTCGACCTGGACGTACAGGAACTGTTAGTTTTGTAATCTGTGTATCAATAATTTTCATTTTTTCTTCTTCAAGACCAAGACGATCATAATGCTTTGTTTGATCCCATGTCTCCAAGTTAATAACGAGAGTGATGCGCTTAAAGTTTCTCACAGCACCTGCTCCAAAGAGTGTCATAACATTAATAATACCTAGTCCGCGAATCTCTAGAAGATGTTCAATTAATCCAGGAGCGTTTCCAATTAAAGTATCCTGGTCTTCCTGGCGAATTTCAACACAGTCATCAGCAACTAAACGATGGCCTCGTTTTACAAGCTCAAGTGCTGTTTCACTTTTCCCAACTCCACTTTTTCCAATGATTAAAACACCAACACCGTAAATATCAACTAATACACCGTGTACCGCTGTCGTAGGAGCAAGTTTACTTTCTAAGTAGTTTGTCAATCGACTTGATAACCGTGTTGTTTTCATGTCAGAGCGCAAAACAGGCACAGACTCGCGCTCAGATGCTTCAATAAGCTCTTGTGGGACTTCCATCTCTCTTGATACAACAATAGCTGGAGTAATATCTGTACAAAGCTTTTCCATTCTAATTTGCTTTTGTTCAACATCAAGTTGATTAAAAAAAGAAATCTCTGTTTTTCCAAGAAGCTGAAGACGCTCTGCAGGATAATATGTAAAATAGCCTGCCATCTCAATGCCAGGTCGTGAAATATCACTCACTGTAATCGGGCGGTTCACCCCTTCTTCTCCACTGATTAGTTCTAGATTAAATTTCTCTATTATGTCTTTTGTTCTCACTTTTGCCAAGGGTGGTTCCTCCCTGTTTTCTCGTATTTGATGTAAAGATATTTTCTCATTCTAATTACAAATGCTGTTATCCTGTTTATTGTATCATTAAATGATTTTAGAAGAAAAATTTCTTAAAAAAACTAAAAAAAAGAGCAGGTTCCTTCACCTGCTCTTCTAACGTTGCATTGGCTCAATAAATGCTTTTTGAGCGATTAAATTTAATAGTGCCATAATAATTGCTGCAAACAAAGCTGTACTAAACCCATCAATAATAAAGGCATCTCCAATGATTCCTTGTGTAATCATCAATGTAATTGCATTGATGACAAATAGGAACAATCCTAATGTTAAGATTGTTGCTGGTAACGTAAATAAAATAAGGATTGGCTTAATGATGATGTTAATAATAGAGAGCACAATAGCAGCAATTACAGCTGCACTGACTGAACTCAAATAAAAATCGTCAAAAATGGTTGATACAATCATGAGGCTTAATGCATTCACAACAATGCTAATAACCCATCTTTTCCACATACGTTATTCTCCTTCATTTGGAACGATGAAAATCCATATTAGGTAAATCCACCCAATCGATCCTACTCCACCAATAAATGCAACAATAAAAATAATACGAAGAAGGCTGCTGTCCATATTTAAATAGTCAGCAAGTCCACCGAGTACTCCACCTAACTTACGGTCCTTTACAGAACGATACAGCTTTGTCTTCAATTGCTACACTTCCCTTTCATACAGTCCGATAGCTCCTGTTCTAGACTCAGCCACTATTTTCGTGACGCTTTCCCCACTATTAATAGAGCGGAACTTTAAAACCTTTTGGATTTTCTCATTCTTTTCTTCTAATATATGAACATTTGGAAGGTTACATGTAAGGTTGCCAAAGTTTGAGCGAATACTTCCATCAATAAAAGCTCCAGGTGCAAAGAAAGTTTTGATGCTTCCTGCTGTTGATTTTAGAAATACGTATTGAGAAGGCTGTATTAAATACTGTTCAATACTTCCATTGAACGTCTGCAAATCAACATGTCTTGCTTCTCCCCTTAGATTAATAGCTCCATTGATTGTCTCTCCTTCACACTTATTGAGTGAAATATTTTGTAGTGAAAGAGCTCCGTGTACTGTCTCAAACTCCCCTTTTTCTCCGCGTATATTCTTAAATGATAAGCTGCCGTTCGCCGTTTTAGCTTTTAAATTTCCTATTTTTAAATCTTTCCCAACGATAGGACCGTTAAACGTGCGCAATATGATTTCATTATACTCTACATTTGGAATAAACAGGTGCGCTTTGACTTTAATCCCTTTATTTTGAACATTGAAACGAATCTTTCCTTCTTCAGTAGAAAATATTGTTTCTTGAGAGAAAAGTTTTTTGGCTTCTTCTTGGCTATTTACTTTATAAACTTTTGCTGAACATTCAATACGAACCTCATTTTGTGACCAAGGCTCAATTTTTACATTTCCGTTTGCAATATCAAGGTCAAGGCTACGAGCTTCCACATCACTATGTTGAAAAATTTGATTAACATCGTAAGAAGTACCAAAGTTAAAATCTAAATCTGTATCTTTAATCTTCTTTACAGTTTGATCTAAAAATGAAAACACTTTTTTCTTTAAATCACGTTCACGAGGAGGCTCTTCCTTTTGAAAAGCTTTCTCGTCTAAAAAAGGAGAAACTTCTACTGCTTTTTCTTCCTTCTGTTTTGCTTCTTTTTCTTCTCTTTCCATTGCTTCAAGTAATTTAAATGCTTCATCAGCAGAAATTCGACCTTCTTCAATCATTTTCAGAAGCTGTTTACGTTGGTTTTCCATTATATTTCCTCCTTATTAACGATCAATGATGACTTTAATTCCTTTGACAACATTCCAAATTGCAACTCCAAACGAGAGAACAAGACACAGGATAGCAACAAAAATAATCCATACGGCTGATAAGCCATAGTGACCTGAGAAATATGGGATAAGGTAAAGGAAAAATAAAGGTATTGATAACACTGGTAATATATGAGAGAACAATGCCCATTTTGCATCATCCTTAACTCTTTTATCTTGGGTAACAAAGTAGATGATAATTGGCAAGAGAAAGGGAGCAAAGAAAAGACTAAAATAAGAAAGGGCTGACAAGACTTTATTAGACTCCATGTTTGTTTTTTCATCTCCTTTATCTGTATTACGTTTTTATGTTGAAGTAAGTTTCAACATTCGAAAAACTTTCCTTAGCTCTATAAAAAAAGGATAAGCCACTTTTTAGTAGACTTACCCTTTTCACATTATGATTTAACCGTTTCTGCTCCTTTTAAACGATCTTCCATTCTTTTACGATCTCGCTCAAGAATAGGCGCAAGATAACGGCCTGTATAAGATCCTTCAACATTTGCAACTTCTTCTGGTACTCCTGTTGCTACAATTTGTCCACCTTTATCCCCACCATCAGGACCAAGATCAATAATATAATCAGCAGTCTTAATAACATCTAAGTTATGTTCAATAACAAGCACAGTGTCTCCATTGCCAACTAAGCGCTGAAGAACTTTTAGTAAACGAGCAATATCATCAACATGCAAACCTGTTGTTGGTTCATCTAAAATATACATTGTACGTCCTGTTGAACGACGGTGAAGTTCTGATGCAAGCTTCACACGCTGTGCTTCGCCTCCTGAGAGAGTTGTAGCAGGTTGACCAAGTGTAATGTAACCTAGGCCAACATCTTCAATTGTTTGAAGCTTACGCTTGATTTTAGGAATATTTTCAAAGAATTCAATTGCATCTTCAACAGTCATTTCTAAAACATCTGCAATGTTCTTTCCTTTATATTTCACCTCAAGCGTTTCACGATTATATCGCTTCCCATGGCAAACCTCGCATGGAACATACACATCTGGAAGGAAGTGCATTTCGATTTTGATAATTCCATCTCCTCGGCACGCTTCACAACGTCCTCCCTTTACATTAAAGCTAAAACGTCCTTTCTGATATCCGCGTGTTTTTGCTTCATTTGTTTGAGCAAATAAGTCACGAATATGATCAAACACACCTGTATATGTTGCCGGATTTGAGCGAGGCGTTCTACCAATAGGTGATTGATCAATATCAACAATTTTATCAAGGTGATTAATTCCCTTAATTTCTTTATGCTCCCCTGGCTTCTGTTTCGCATTATTCAACTTTTGTGACAGTGATTTCCTTAGCACCTCATTGATAAGCGTACTCTTCCCTGAACCTGATACGCCTGTTACAGCAAGAAATAAACCTAGTGGAAGCTTTACTTTTACATTTTTTAAGTTATTTTCTTTTGCCCCTACAATTTCAAGCATTCGCTCTTTATCAACAGCTCTTCGCTCTGTCGGAAGTGGGATGAATTTCTTTCCTGATAAATATTGACCTGTTAAAGAGTTTTCGTCATGCATTACTTCTTCAGGCGTGCCTGCTGAAACAACTTTTCCTCCATGAATCCCTGCTCCAGGTCCAATATCAATAAGATAATCAGCTGCCATCATGGTATCTTCATCATGTTCAACAACAATAAGTGTATTTCCTAAGTCGCGCATGCTCTGCATTGTTTCGATAAGACGATCGTTGTCACGTTGATGAAGTCCGATTGATGGTTCATCTAAAATATATAAAACGCCTGATAAACGAGAACCAATCTGAGTTGCCAAACGGATGCGCTGTGCCTCGCCTCCTGAAAGCGTTCCTGCAGATCTATTCAACGTTAAATAATCAAGACCAACGTTGTTTAAAAATCCTAGACGCTCTGTAATTTCTCTTAAAATCATTTGAGCAATTTGCATCTCTTTTTCAGAAAGACTAAGGGTTGCAAAAAACTCATATGCTTCTTGTACAGAAAAACTCGTTACCTTCCCAATATGCTTACCATCAATTAAAACAGCAAGCGTTTCTTTCTTAAGACGGTTTCCTTTACATTTTGGGCAAGGCTGTTCTCCCATATATTTTTCCATCTGCTCCCGAATGTAGTCTGAGCTTGTTTCACGATAACGACGCTCAATGTTTGGGACAACCCCTTCGAACTCAATATCGTTTTCACGAATTTGTCCAAAATCATTTTCATAGCGAAAATGAATGCGCTCTTTATCACTCCCATAGAGCACTTTGTCTAACAAATGCTTAGGAATATCGCGAACAGGAATGTCCATATCGATTCCATAATGTACACAAACAGCTTTTAAAAGCTGTGGATAATACTGTGAGCTTGTTGGCTCCCAAGGGGCAATTGCATGTTCTTTGAGCGATAAATCATAGTTTGGAATCACAAGATCTAAATCAACTTCAAGCCGAACCCCTAATCCATCACAGCTTGTACAAGCTCCAAATGGGCTGTTAAACGAAAACATTCTTGGCTCAAGTTCACCGATTGAGAAACCACAATATGGACATGCGTGATGTTCACTGAAAAGAAGCTCTTCTTCTCCGATAACATCAATAACGACTTTTCCTTCCCCTAACCGAAGTGCCGTTTCAAGAGAGTCTGCTAACCTTGTTTCTACTCCTTCTTTTACAACAATACGGTCCACAACTACTTGAATCGTATGTTTTTTATTTTTTTCAAGGTTAATGTCATCGCCAAGATCATACATTTCTCCATCAATTCGAACGCGTACGAAGCCTTGCTTTTTAATATCTTCAAGCACTTTTACATGCATACCTTTACGTCCATCAATAACAGGAGCGAGCACCTGAAGCTTCGTGCGCTCTGGATATTCTAAAATGCGGTCAACCATCTGTTCAATTGTTTGAGATGTAATTTCAATACCGTGATTTGGACACGTTGGACGTCCAACGCGCGCAAACAGCAAGCGTAGATAATCATAAATTTCTGTGACTGTCCCAACTGTTGAGCGCGGATTACGACTTGTTGTTTTTTGGTCAATTGAAATTGCTGGTGACAGACCTTCAATAGAATCCACATCAGGCTTATCCATCTGCCCCAAAAACTGACGAGCGTACGCTGATAAAGACTCAACGTAACGACGCTGTCCTTCCGCGTAAATCGTATCAAAAGCTAATGAAGATTTCCCTGAACCAGATAAACCCGTCATTACGACGAGTTTATCTCTAGGAATTGTAACATCAAGATTATTTAAATTATTGGCTCTAGCTCCTTTTACAACAATGCGATCTGTTGCCATAAGACAATCATCCCTCCGCTTTCAACTCTAAAATAGTATCACGAAGCTGTGCGGCACGTTCGAAATCAAGCGCTTTTGCAGCTTCTTTCATTTCTCTTTCCATGTTCTCAATAACTTCTGCACGCTCTCGTTTCGTCATCTTCTTCAAGTCTGGACGATTTTCATACTGTTCTTCATCTTCTGCAACCATTGTTGCTCGAATAGAATCACGTACTTTTTTCTGAATCGTCTGCGGAGTTATACCATGTTCTTCGTTGTAAGCTATTTGCGTTTCACGACGACGTTTTGTCTCGTTAATAGCAATGTCCATTGATTTTGTAATTTTGTCAGCATACATGATAACATGACCATTTTCGTTCCTTGCAGCACGACCAATCGTTTGAATAAGAGAACGTTCTGAACGTAAAAATCCTTCTTTATCTGCATCAAGGATAGCTACAAGAGAAACTTCTGGAATATCTAGCCCTTCTCTTAATAAGTTAATCCCAACAAGCACATCATATGTGCCAATGCGAAGCTCACGAATTGTTTCAATACGTTCTAATGTTTTTATTTCTGAATGAAGGTAGTTGACTTTAATACCAAGCTCTTTTAAGTAGTCTGTTAAATCTTCCGACATTTTTTTCGTTAACGTTGTTATAAGTACCCGCTCATTTCGTTCAGTACGCTGACGAATTTCGTCTACGAGATCATCAATTTGTCCTTTAATTGGACGCACGTCAATTGTTGGATCAAGCAACCCTGTCGGTCTAATAATCTGCTCAATGAATTCTGGTGCTTTTTCCATTTCATAAGGTCCTGGCGTTGCTGAAACATAAACCATTTGAGAAATATGTTTCTCGTATTCTTCAAAGCGAAGCGGACGGTTGTCAAGAGCAGAGGGCAACCGAAATCCGTGATCAACGAGAACCTGTTTACGTGCTTGGTCACCGTTGTACATGCCCCGTATTTGTGGCATTGTTACATGTGACTCATCCACAATCATTAAAAAGTCATCTGGAAAGAAATCTAAAAGCGTATACGGAGTTGATCCTGGTGGACGAAGCGTTAAATGACGAGAGTAGTTTTCAATCCCTGAACAAAATCCCATTTCGCGCATCATTTCGAGATCGTAGCGCGTACGTTGTTCTAGTCGCTGCGCTTCTAGCAACTTGCCGTTATCCTTTAATACTTTAAGACGATCTTCCAACTCTTTTTCGATATTTTGAATAGCAACACGCATTTTTTCTTCACGAGTAACGAAGTGGGAAGCAGGATAAATTGCTACATGGTTACGGTCACCGATAATTTCCCCTGTCAAAGCATCCACTTCTCGGATACGATCAATTTCATCTCCAAAAAATTCAACGCGTATACAATGTTCATCCCTTGAAACTGGGAAAATTTCAACTACATCACCACGAACGCGAAACGTACCGCGTTTAAAATCAATATCATTTCGTTCATACTGAATATCCACGAGATTGCGCAAAAGCTCATTTCGTTCTCTTTCCATGCCCACTCTTAATGATAGAACCATTTCTTTATATTCTTCAGGCGAACCTAGACCATAAATACAAGAAACGCTGGCAATGATAATAACGTCATTTCTTTCAAACAAAGAAGACGTTGCCGAGTGACGAAGCTTATCAATTTCATCATTAATACTCGCATCTTTCTCAATAAATGTATCTGTTTGAGGAACATACGCCTCTGGTTGATAGTAATCATAATAACTAACAAAATACTCCACAGCATTGTTTGGGAAGAATTCCTTAAACTCGCTGTAGAGCTGTCCAGCTAGTGTTTTGTTATGAGCAATAACAAGCGTTGGCTTGTTAATTTCTTTAATTACATTTGAAACAGTGAACGTTTTGCCTGTGCCTGTTGCTCCAAGCAATACTTGATGCTGTTTACCTTCTTTAATCCCTTGGACAAGCTTATCAATAGCCTTAGGCTGATCACCTTGAGGTTGATAAGAAGAAACAAGTTCAAACTGATTGTCCACACTAAACACCCCGCTCTTACACAAATTATAGAAATATCTTATCACAATAAATGAAGAAAAACCAAAAATATGTTCGCATTTTCTTGTAATTTTTTACCGAACTTTTTTCTGTTTGTAGTACACACTTTTCCCTTTTTCCCTTTAAAACATGCAAAAAAACGAAGGGGCTGTTTCCCTTCGTCCTCAAAATATACAAATATTAAAATCCATTTACTAGTTTTTTGTAGAATAAGGCCTCTTCTTGCAAAAATACTTTTGTTTCTTCATGATTTTTATAGAAAGATTCCCACTCGTTCTCTTTCAGAATTTGTTGCCATTCCTCTGTCTCTACCATTTCTTTAATCTTCTCATCCCAATATTTTATTTGCTCATCTGTCATACCCTTTGGTCCCATTACTCCTCTCCAATGTGAAAAAACAACATTAAGACCTTGTTCTTTCCATGTTGGAACTTCTTTAAAGTTTTCAATCCGTTTCTCAGATGAAATAGCAAGCATTTTTATTTTTCCTTCTCTATAATATGGCTTTGCTTCAGAAAGAGGCATAATTGTCACATCAAGCTTCCTCTTAAGTAATGCTGAGAGAAGTGACGAACGATCTTCATACACACTGAAATCAAGCTTTGCGCCATTGATTCCATACTGATTGATGCCTTGAATAAAAGATAGATGATCGTCATTTCCGATGCCAGGGGAAATACCCAATTTTAATGAGGCAGGATCTTCCTGCAGCTTTTTAATAATATCTTTCACTTCTTTAATATCACTGTTTTTGCTCACAACAATAACTTCCCATTCCGTGGAAAGCATTGCAATTGGTGTAAAATCACGATAAGTTAGAGCACTTTGCCCAATAAGGTTATTTGTTAAAAGAAGACTTGAATTCATTGCGACAGAATGACCATCTTGTGATTGAAGATACTTCCATCCCTTCTCCCCATTTCCGCCTAAAAGAGAAGTAAGCACAACAGATTGATCTGTAATGCTTTCGTTTGTTAGAATGGACTGCATCCCTTTAGCTGTCTGTCCCCATCCTCCCGTAGAGGCGCCTGGTATGACAATTTCTAACTCACGCGTTGGAAAAGCTTCTTTGTCGTTTTCTTTCTCGGCACAGCCTGATATATAAACGAGCATAAACAAACTGATAAACAGCATTATTTTTCTCATTTAATACCTCCACTCATTCTTCACTCACAATCAAGTAGTATTTCCGCTCCGGTCTTCCCACAATGCCGTATTCTAATTCTGCTCTTAGCCGTTGAATGGATACAAGGTATTCTAAATAACGTCGAGCTGTTGTACGAGAAGCCCCCATTGCTTCACTTACTTCTTCAATTGAAGCCCCCTTATGAAATTGATTCATAACTTTAGTGATTTTCTCTAGCGTCAGTGGATCAATTCCAGAAGGAAGCTGCTTCTCAGCTACTGAAGCTTCGTGGATACCTTGGAAGAAAAGTTCTACAAACGTTTGATCAATCTCTTCAGCAGATTGAAGCATTTCTTTCTTCTTTTTATATTTTTTAATTGCCTCTGTAAACTTTTCAGCACTTACAGGTTTGATTAAATAGTTCTCAACCCCTATTTTTAAAGCTCTTTCTAATAACTCTTTTTCCCTTGCTGCTGTGATCAAGATCACATCTAAGTCTCTAAACTCCTGCTTTAAATTAGGCAGAAGATCAATTCCTGTTTGATCTGGAAGGTAGATATCAAGTAAAAGCAAATCAGCTTCATTCTCTCTCAAAAGCTCCATTGTTTGTTCTGCATTAAATGCTTTTCCTACAACCTCTGTTTCTTCTATTTTTAAAAGAAATTTCTCTTGAATATCAGCGATTCGGAAATCGTCTTCTGCAATTGCTACTCGTAACATGTTTGACTCCCCTTTTATGCCCCTTTAATTTCTTTTGGTAGATAGACTGTAAAAATAGTCCTCTTTCCTTTCTCACTTTGAACTTCAATTTCCCCATGAAGGTGAGCAACAGCTCTCTTCACATTTGTTAATCCATATCCCCTATCTTTTCCTTTCGTAGAGAAAGCTGATTGAAAAATAACTGAAATCTGTTCATCAGATATTCCTTCTCCATTATCCTCTACTTCAATAATAATGTCCTGTCCAAGGTCAGTGATAAAAAAACTCACCTTTTTTTCCCTATCCATGCTTCTAACAGCTTCAAAAGCATTATCAATTAGGTTCCCAATAATCACCGTCAGCTCAGGAGTTTCAATATGTTCTGGAATCTGATGCAATGAACTGTTTTCATCAATTGTAAAGTGAATTTTTTTCTCAGATGCCTTACCAATTTTCCCAAGTAACATACCTTGGACTTTGTGATCCACTATTTTTTGAAAAAGAGCCTCATTTTGAGATTTTTGAAACCCATATTCCTCCTCAATAAAAGCAATTGCTTCATCATAGTAGCCTAACTGAAGCAATCCGAGGAGAAGGTGGAGCTTGTTTGCAAACTCATGGGTTTGAGCTCTTAGATCTTCAGAGTACTTTTTCACTTCAGAAAGCTTATCAACTAGTTTCTTAAGCTCTGTTTTGTCTCGAAAACTAGCAACTCCTCCGATGATTTTCTCTTTTCGCATAATTGGCGTTACATTTATAATAAGAAGCTTATCATTTATTAAACACTCTTCATTGCTTTTACTTTCTCCTGTCATAAGCACATCCTTCATCCCAATTTGAGGGTAGATATGCTCTAGTAGCTGACCTGAATCCGCTTCTTCCAGTCCAAGTAATTCTTTTGCTGATTGATTAAACGTTGTAATATAGCCCTCTCTATCGATTGACACAATTCCTTCTTTAATGGATTGAATAACAGCCTGCCTTTCTCTATATAAAGAAGAGATTTCAGCTGGTTCTAAACCTAATGTGTCTTTTCGAATGCTTTTGGTTAAGAGGATACCTCCCCAAATGCCCAATAGCACAACAACTAGAGAAGAAAATAATACAACATGAAGTTTATTCCAAATTTCTTTGTATATAGATTTCTTTGAAAACTCCGCTGTAACAACACCAATGATTTTTTCACTATCCTCATTTTCTTGTACAATTGGTGCCTTTGCGATATAAGACGGGCCATTAACGCCTTTTCCCTCTTTTAAATAGTAACCTCCAAAAGTTAGTGCTTTATAATTTATAGGATCATAAACATTAGATATCGTAGAACCTCTTGTAGGGTATGAATAAGACTTTCCTTCTTTACTTGTAATCCTCAGCGCATCTGCTCCAACTTGAGTTCTCATCTGCTGAAGAATGATTTTTGCATCTTCAGGTGAATGTTCGAATGCATGTTGAATAGGAGGTAAAAAAGAAAGCGTTTTCACCACTTGCAATGAGAGCTTTTCAACCTTATCGCGTTCATCTTGAATTTCATTGTAAATATAGATTGTTGTTAAAAGAAGAACAATCCCTAAAATAAGCCCAATAATAAGAGTTAGAATTTTAGTTTTTAGCGATATAAACGATTTCTGTTTCATTATTAACTCCTCATTCACTTCCACTTATATTCTAATCTAGACGTATTAAACCTATTTTTCAATACTAAATGTTTGGAATTTATAGAATAATGAAAAGTTAATGGCTTGTTGGAGAATGTTCACTTTTTAACTTTTACGATTGTTAATAGAAGGGTATACATATAGTAGCTGAATAAATAACCATTCCTTTTCACTAATTATAGCTATATACGAAAGGAGAAAAAACTTGAATTCATTATATCGATCTAAGAGAAGAAAAGTATTGCTTGGTGTTTGTGGAGGACTATCAGAAAAGTTCGGTATTAGTGCTTCACTCATCCGAATTTTAGTTGTCATTCTATGTTTTGTTACAGCTTTTCTACCTGTTGCGCTTGTATACGGTGTGTTAGGCGCTGTTCTCCCGAAGCAGTAAATAAAAAAGCCCTCATTTTATATGAGGGCTTTTTTAGGCTATCAGTTCTCTGCAAGCTGCTGCACAAACCTTACATGCTTGAGCACATTCCTTACAATGAGGATGGTCATGTTTTTCACACTCTTTTGCACATTGATTACAAACCATGGCACAAAGCTCACATGTTTCCTTAATAAATGAACCTTCAAGCTCAATTGTTTTCATTGTTAGAGAGACAATCATTGCACATTGGCGGTCTAGTTTAATACATTCTCGCATATGATTGATATCTTCTTCTTTTAAACACTCTATATAACAGGTATTACACGCTGCTAAACATTGCCCGAGTGCTTTTAAACATTCTTGCTTTGTCATTTGATTCCCCTCCTGATTTATAGAGAGTTTTTCTACAACGTCTTTAAGATCCATGTTTATCTCTCTTCTGTCAGATTAATTTTCTTAATATCACCAAGCACAAAGAGATAGAAAAGAAGCCCAATAAGCAACACAGCACCTGCTACAAGAAAACTAGAGTCAAATGAGCCTGTTAGATCAAAAAGATAACCTGTTAGAGCTGCTGCTATAATACCACCAAATAAGTTGTTCGCAAGGTTGACAATTGAACTCAACAGTGCAGTTGTACCTGGAGGAGCTATTTCAGCAGAAATGGACCAGCCAACAGGAGCTGTAGCTGATATACCTGCTAATCCAATTGAAATACACACGATAGAAACAATTGCACTGCTTGTAAAAATAGAGCCTAGAAAAACAAAACCAAGCAGCATCCCGCACAAAATAATTCGACGGTACACTTTAGCTGGTTCATGCCCTTTCTTCACAAAGTAATCCACAAGCCATCCACCTACTAATATTCCCGAAACGGTTGAAATCAGCCATGGAATGGCTGTATAAAGCCCAGAAGACATCAGATCTAAATTAAACTCTTCTTTAAAAAAAGTAGGCATCCAAGTTAAAAGCAAGTTGAACGTATAACCATATCCAGTGAAGCCAATCATCAGCCCCCATACTTTGCGGTGACGAAACAGCTTACTTAATACCTTCCTTGTCCCATAGGGCATTTTATCTTCAGTAATTGCATTGTACTTTTGAATATAGTTAAGCTCTTCCGAAGAAATTCGCTTATGGCGATTAGGCTGCTCATAGTACCACCAAAAAACTAAGGTAAATAAAACGTTAATAATTCCAATTGTAAGAAACGTTATTCGCCAATCAAATCTTGTAATCATAAAAGCTACAAAAGGAGCTCCAAGTACGTTGGCGAACTTAGCAGCAGAGTCAAAAAAGGAATTGGCTAAGCTTCGCTCACTTGGTGGAAACCACATTGCCGTTGCTTTCGATGCAGCTGGAAAAGCAGAGGCTCCTGTTAATCCAATTAGAAATCTTATTGTATACAATAAAAGTTTCCCTTGTAAGAAAGCCATCGTAATGGTTAACAAACTCCAAAGTACCATTCCAATTCTTGTCACCCAAGAGACACCGAACCGATCAAGAAGGCTTCCAACTGGAAGCTGCATCATGGTATATGAATACGTATAAATAGAGAATACAAGCCCAATCTCTGTAGCGCTTAGATGGAATGACTCTTGAATAGCTGGTGCTGCAACAGAAATGGCTACACGATCAAAATAGTTTAAAATAATTAAGCTGCTTAAAAGTGAAGAAATTAGCCAGCGTGTACGACCAGGTCGTTCAATCTTATCAACTCCCATATTAACGTTCACCTCCTTTTTCTTAGAATGTTCTTTTTTAAAACACATGATTCTTTAAAATACTTGTGAAAATATTCACCAAGTGTAAAAAGGAGCGTAACATAAAAAAGCCTGTTCAAAAAAATTTGAACAGGCTCTCAATATGCTATATTTTATTTTCTTCTTCTTCTCGTTAATTTCATTAATGCTTCATAAACGATTGGAACAATTAGAAGAGTAATAAGTGTTGAACTTGTTAATCCTCCAATAACTGTAACAGCTAATCCTTTTGAAATAAGACCACTGCTTTCCATTCCAAATGCCATTGGAATAAGAGCTCCAATTGTGGCAATAGCCGTCATTAAAATTGGACGAAGGCGGGTTGAAGCTGCTTCTAAAAGGGCTTCTCTTGTTGTAATGCCTTCTTTCTCTTTCTCAATAACTCGGTCAATTAACACAATTGCATTTGTTACAACAATTCCAATTAGCATGAGCATTCCAATCATCGCTGATACGCTAATTGTTTCTCCTGCGATAAAGAGACCAAGCAGACCACCAATAATAGTGAAAGGTAGAGAGAATAGAATAGCAAATGGCGCTAATCCTCCTCCAAATGTTAAGACGAGTACAAAATAAACAATTCCAATTGCAGCAAGCATAGCTAGCCCTAATTGTGTAAATGAATCGTTAATTTGCTCAGTAACACCACCCATTTCAACACTTACGTTTTTCGGAAGATCTAACTTATCAACTTCTTTTTGGATAGCTGTAGACTCTGCTCCAACATCCTGACCCTTAAACTCTCCACTTACTGTTGCATACATTTTTCCGTCAAGCTTCGAAATCGTTGCTGGCGCTTTGCCTTCTTCAACTTCCACAACATCGCTTAGTGGAACTTCCTGACCTAGTGGAGACGTGATAGTCTCTTCTTCAAGCTCATTTATTGAACTATAGTCTTGCTTATCTGTTTGAATATAAACATTAAGGTCTTTTCCATCCTTATTAAGAGTTGTTAAGACTGGGCGTTCCCCAAGCTGACTAAGCTTCATTCCAATTTGACCTGCGCTAAGTCCACGCTTTGCTAGTTCTTCTTGGTTAGCTACAAGCGTATATTGGTCGTTCTGTTCCGAAAGACTTGATTCTACTTTATCTAAATCTTTGCGGTCATCCATAATATTTTGGACTTTTTCTGTGGCAGCTTGTAAATCTTCGGTATTTTCTCCATAAACACGAAGTTCAATTGAGTTATTTCCCATCCCTGAAATATCAAGGGAATTCCACTCACCAATCGACTGCCCTTTATTTAAGTCTTCAACAATCTGCTCTTTTTCATCATTGAAGTTTGGTGTATCTTCTTTATACTCCACATAGAAAAGTGCTTGATTTTGAGCACCTGGATCAAAAGGATTTCCACCGCCAATAGAGTATTGAACAGTTTTAACATTCTTTTTATCTAAGAAATATTTCTCAGCCTCTGCTGCCTCTTCTTTCACATCTTCTTCAAGCTCACCTGGATTTGGGTTAAAGGTTACGTTAACCGTTTTAATTTCTTGCTCAGGCAAAAAGCTTGTGCCAACAAGTGGTGCTAAAAATAAGCTGGCAATAAGAATGATGATAGAAAGACCTGAAACGATCCATTTATGGTTAAGAGACCATTGAAGAACGCTCTTATAGAATGAAGATAAGCGTCCAGCATTTTCTTCATGATTTTTGCTTTTAACTCCTTTTTTAAATAAAGAATGAGCAAGCATCGGAACAATTGTAATCGCAATAATTAATGAAGATAAAAGGGCGAATACAATGGTTAAAGCAAATGGTAAAAATAGCTCCCCAACAGGTCCTGTTACAGTGCCTAATGGTAAGAAAACGGCGATTGTAACAATTGTAGAGGAAAGAATTGGCTTAAACATCTCTTTTGTTGCTTCACGAATTAAATCTTTTCCTCTTAACTTCTCTTCTTTTAAAGCCATTCGTCTGTAGATATTTTCAATAACAACGATAGAATCATCCACAACACGCCCGATAGCAACAGTCATAGCCCCAAGCGTCATGATGTTAAGTGATATATCCATCTGCTTTAAGAAAATCATGGCCATTAAAAGTGACAGTGGAATGGAGATAATTGAAATAATTGTTGAACGAATATCACGTAAAAACAGTAAGATAATGATTACAGCGAATAAGGCTCCAAATAACGCTTTCTCAATCATTGTTGAAACAGACTTATTAATCTCAACAGATTGATCAAGGGTTGTTGCAATCTTCAAACCGCTGTTATCTTCCTTAATATCTTTTAAAGCATCCATTACGGCATTTGTTACGTCAACTGTGTTTCCTTCAGACGTTTTTACAACTTGCACACCAATAGAACGCTCACCATTTGTTTTAGATAGTGATTCAGTTATTTGAGCTACTTTAATATCTGCGATATCTCTTAACTTAACGGTTGGAATTCCTGAAGAAACTGACCCAGCAGTCATTTCACCTGAAGGAGCTGATTGAGATGGAGTAACTGGAATCTCAAGGTTTTTTAAATCCTCAACAGTTTCAATATTTCCGTCTAGTACAATTGTTTTTTCTTTTTCTTCCATATTGAAAGTGCCTAATGGATAAGAGACTTTCGCTCCTTTAATAAGGTTTTCGACAGTTTCTTTATCTAAACCATATTCCTTTAGTTTATCTTCTTTGTAAGTAAACTGAACTTCTTGCTTTTGCTCTCCAGCAGTTTCAATAGAGGAGACTCCTTCAACTCCTTCGAGTACAGGAACAATCTCTTCTTCTGTTAATGTTGTTAACTCTTCTACTGATTTCTTATCATCTGAAATACTTAAACTTAAAATTGGAAAGTCATCAATACTTTGCTGAGCAATTGATGGCTCTTCAATATTCTCGCCAAGATCAAGGGTGTTAACAGCTTCCTTCGCCTCATCAAGAGCTTTGTCCATATCTTTATCAAATGCATATTGAACTTGAATGATAGACATGTTTTCCCTTGAAGAAGAACTTACTGTATCAACCCCAGATAAATTTGATACTGCTTGCTCAACAGGATCTGTTACTTTCTTTGAGACTTCTTCTGGTGAGGCTCCTGGATATGTAGTTGTAATAGACAACACAGGATTTGTAATACTTGGTATTGTCTCAAGCTTCATACTTGTGCCCGCATATAAGCCTGCAATTGTTACAAGAATGGTTAAAATCCATAAAGCAAACTTATTTTTTAACGAAAAGTTAATAATGTGCTTCATTTAAGGCGCTCATTCCTTCCCTTTTTCATTATACAAATGATTCTCTCTCTAATGACTATATGGTCATTCCTTCAAAAGTATATAATTTACTGACCTGTGAGTCAATTATAATCCCCTTAACTCTTTCTTAATTCATAAACCTTACTTATCAAGAATAAGATGTTGTCCTCTTTACATCACTATTAACGTAACGTAATATAATAGGAAGGAAAATTGCTTGGCCATTGACTCTTTGGTCAAAACAGGGAGTTGTATACATGAACGAGAAAAAACTAAAAATTATTCAAGAAGCAAGCATGCTTTTTGCGGAAAAAGGATTTCATTCAACTTCCGTCCAGGAAATTGCAGAGAAGAGTGGAATCTCTAAAGGTGCTTTTTATTTATATTTTCAATCAAAAGAAGAACTTGTTACTTCTCTTATTGACTACTATATAAACCAGTTAGAACAGTCTTTAGAATCTCTTGAATCAGGAAATCTCTCCCCCAAGGATAAGCTTATTAGTCAAATTAAATTTCAATATGAGTTTGTCCATCAAAATAAACAACTCATCATAGGACAATTCGATCAATTGATGATGTTTGGTGAGGATATGAAAGACCGTATTTACTCTTTTAAAACACGCCTCTTTCACTGGGTAGAGAGCCTTTTATATGAAATTTATGGTGAGAGCATCCATCTTCTTGTTTATGATATTTATTACTTGCTAGAAGGTATCCAAAGCTCCTACTATCGCTTAATTTTCATTGAAGATTTTTCAATAGACTCAGACCGGTTATCAACCTTTATATTCCATAGAATTGACGACATTGTTCAAGCTATGATGGAGAAAAACATCGACCCACTCATTGAGGAAGATACTCTTCATCAAGTTTTTGATCGTATACGTGCTCGAAAAAAGGAACGAATCTTTCCACTTTTGTCAGCAATTGAACATGAAATCAAAGCACTAGATGCCTCTCCTAAAACTAAGAGTCATCTACTAGAGATTGTGAACTACCTTACTGAAGAAGCTAAAAATGATGAAATCAAAGGAGTTATCTTCAAAGGAATGCTTGCAAACTTCACAGATTATGATTCCCTTCGCCCTTACTGTGAGAAGCTTGCGAGAGAACTTGATATTGAGCTTTTAATGTAAAAAAGACCAATCATAATTGATTGGTCTTTTATTTATCCTACAGATGTTTCGTGGTCTTCAACAAACAGGATGCCTAGCTCATGATGCTCTCCATCATACAAAGCTCGCTGAACAAGGCGAACTTCGTTATTGAGATCAAGCACTTCTAATTTACAGAGCGCTCGATTTTTTTGTAACGCTTGATAAAAGTCTTGTTCTCCTGCAATGTCTTCTCCATTCACCTTTACAATAACCTCGCCAACTTTAATTCCCATTGCTTCTGCAGGTGATTTCGGTAGCACTCCAAGAACAATGCTTCCATTTTTCCGCTGTGTAAAAAAGAACGGAAGACGTGCATCTTCCAAGCGCTGAGAAATACTAATCCACTCTCGGCCAATAATAGCAACGAGAACAATGAAAACAGTGAAGACTGGAAAGAAGCTAGCAGGAATAGCAAGGACGGCTGTCACAACCCCTAGGCCTAGTACTCGCTTTCCTGTAAACTCTACTGATTGCTTTGGATGCATTGCTTTCATTCGCTGGAAGAATCCAATGCTAAATGGGACAAAGAAAAAGTAGAACTCCCGTCCGTTAATGTTAAGAAGCGGCCACCAAGAAAATGGGGCACTAAATCCTTCACTAGGGATAAGCAAAAATAAAGGCACAAGCCAAAGACGCTGGGATATATGAGACCCAACTGGAAGACCTCGTTTGCTTTTAAAAATTTCAGGCGACGTTGCCCGACTTCCATATTTCCAAATCAGATAACCTTCTGCAAGCACAAGAAGGGCAAGCAAGATTGCAAGAGAAGAAAGGTTTGTCTCTCCCGCTTCACGCATCCATCTTGTAAACGTATTATTCCCAGCTTCTTTTGGTAAAAATAAAGAAACGACTACAGCTAGTCCAATAATAGATGAAGGAGTAAGCCATCTAAACGTCCACGGTCCGCTCAGTATAAATGTTAGCACTCCGATAAGTACAATCATCCCAATAGGAACGACTACACCGACTGCTATTGTAATAATAGAAAGAAGCAATCCAATTGCAAGTCCTGGCCAAAATAAGAAACGCAGTTCATAAATAAAATCAAAAACCCGAATACGAAAATGCTTCCGTTCTCTTTTCACACGAGCTAACCCAATAAAATATGTTACTAAAATCGCAATATATGTAAGTGGATGAAGAAACAGACGACAAAGCCCAAGCAAAATCTCTTGAAGTATTTCCACGTTCTTTCCCCCCTTTTCTTTCTCTTTTTCAACTAACTAGCACACTTTCTTTTATTTTAGCAAAAATCCACTCTCCTGACATAGCAAGAGCCGTTTTTTATGTGACAAAATAAAAAAACCCTCCGTTTTATAAAACGGAGGGTTTTTCTTATTCAGCTACTTCTTTTAACGCAGCTTGAAGCTGTTTGTCACTCTGATGAGAATCAATCTTTTCAAGAAGTCTTGTTTGAATGAGAGAAGCTGTGTTTTCATCAACCTCACCTGTTTGTTTCACATCATTTTTCCCTTGAAATTCTTTGACTGCTTTCTCTGTTTGTTCACTAAAGTAACCATCTTCACGACCTGGATCAAATCCAAGTCCTTTTAACATCACTTGTGTATTCTTCACTTGAGCACCGTTAGAATCCTTTTTTAACGTTTCTTCAATTTGAATTGGATTTGCATAATAATACTCTGGTTGCTCTACTTTAATTGTTGGCTGAATTCCTTTCTCGTGAATCCAGTTACCATCTGGTGTTAGCCACTTGTGTGTTGTCATCTTTAAGTTACTTCCATCTTCAAGCGGCAATGCCTGTTGAACGGTTCCTTTACCAAAGGACTTCTCACCAACAAGTGGATATCCTCCAGCTTCTTTTAATGCCCCTGCTAAAATTTCAGAAGCTGAAGCACTTCCTCTATCAATAAGCACGGAGATTGGATAATCTTTTTTATCTCCATTTTTGGAGTAGACTCCTTCCTTTTCCCCATCCCGTTGTTCAATTTGAACGTATGGCTTATCTTTTGTAACAAGTCCATCTAGAATCTTTTCGACGCTTTCTAAGTAACCACCAGGGTTACCTCTTACATCAATTACAAGCCCCTCAATTCCTTTTTTCTCAAGTTTCTTTAGATTGCTATTAAATTCATCTGCTGTATTTTCAGAGAATGAGGTAATTTCTAAATATCCAATTTTCTTTCCATTTTCTTCTTTCAATGAAGAATATACTGTTTCAATTGGAATGTCGTCACGAACTACTTTGAATGTTAGCGGCTCTTTCACACCTGGGCGCTGCACTTGAATGTTGACTGTTGAGCCTTTTTTGCCCCGAATTTTCAAAACAGCTTGTGAAAGATCAAGCCCCTCAACGCTTTTTCCGTTGATTTGCAAAATCTGATCGTTTGCTTTAATTCCAGCCTTTTCAGCTGGTGAGCCTTTAAATGGAGAAATAATCGTCACTTTTTCGTTTACCATACTCACTTCTGCCCCAATTCCTTGGAAAGACGAATCAAGTGATTGTGTAAACTGCTCTGCCGTTTTTTTATCCATATAAGTAGAATATGGATCATCAAGAGACTTCACCATACCGTCGATAGCCCCTTCAAGCAGCTTGTCTTCATCAACGTCTTTATAATACTTCTCAGAAAGCGTGTTATACACTTTCTCAATCTTTTCAAATTCTGCTTTTGTTGAAGCTGATTCTTGTCCACTATCTGATATGCTAGCTACTGATAAGCTACTGTTTCCATCATTGAAAAACTGAAGGCCTGCATAAGTACCAGCTCCTCCTGCTATCAAACACAAAATCATTAGGAAGACAATGAATATGCGATTGTTTTTCAAAACTTATTCCTCCTCAAAACATACATCTTCTTTTAGTATGCCATATTTTATGGAAACTATGTACCTTTTCATATGTAAGAAAAGACATCACACCGTCAATTCGTGTGATGTCTTTTAAAAAGTATATGAAAATAAAATAAGCTTTATACTTCTTCTTAGAAATTAATATATTTACGTGGATCAACAGCATTTGTTTTCTCTAAATTCCACGGTCCTTCATGCATTTCAAAATGCAGATGGGCTCCATAAGAGCGTCCCGTATTCCCCATATAGCCGATAACTTGTCCTTTTTTCACCGTTTCATTTCCACTAACGTTACGAGATTCCATGTGAGCATAAACTGTTGTATATACTTTTCCGTTTACATTATGAGTAATGAATATAGCATTCCCATACGTAGAAGAATAGTAAGAGCGGAAAACCTGTCCATCAGCTGCTGCAACAATTGGTACGCTTGCACCTCGTTTTCCAATATCTATTCCTTTATGATCTCCTAAGCTTCTTATCCCGAACTCGGACGTTACAGGACCTGCAGCTGGTCTTGTAAATGTTCCGCTTGCTACAGGAGGTGTCTCTCCCCCACCTGTTGATGTATCTCCACCACTTGTTGACGTAGACTTCACTGGTTGTGCTGAAGATACTTGCTTCTCAGCCTCTTCTTTTTGCTTTTTCATCTGTTCTTGAATTGCTTTTTCTTGCTCTGAAAGAAGCTCATCTTCATTTTCTAATTTTGAAGATTTATCTTCTGCGGTTTGTTGGCTTTCTTTAAGTTTTGCCATAAACGCATCTTTTTC
Source organism: Priestia sp. TRM10 (assembly GCF_057808375.1). Classification (NCBI taxonomy): domain Bacteria; kingdom Bacillati; phylum Bacillota; class Bacilli; order Caryophanales; family Bacillaceae; genus Priestia; species Priestia sp. TRM10. The sequence continues at coordinate 268,120 of NZ_JBJZOT010000011.1, read as the reverse complement.
GGCTGCTTGCTTTTCTTGGTCTGCTTTCAATGTCTCTAATTCTTTTAAACTCGTTTCTAGAGAGCTTAAATCTTCTTTCACTTTATCTTCTTTTTCTTTTTTAACTTTTTTATCTTCTTCATGTGCTTCTAAAATATCACGGTCAGCACTTGAAATTGTGCTTACTGCATTGACACGATTTAATAGATCACTAAAATCTTGTGACCCTAGTAAAACTTCGATATAATCAACAGAACCTCCACTCGTTTGCATCGCACGAGCACGTTCTTTTAAAATCTCATTTCGCTTTTTAATACGCTTATCTAGCTTCTTAATATCTTTTTTCAAATTTTCAATCTGCTGACGCGTTTTGTCAATTTCATCGTTTTTATCGCGAATTTTCTCACTTGTTTTTGTTACTGCTTCATCCAATTGTTTAATTTCTTCATCAATCTTCTTCTGCTCTGCTTCTAAGCTCTCAATCTCTTTCTTGCTTTCACTAAGAGACTTAGAGACATCTGAACGCTTTTCTTTAACCGTATCCATGCGCTCTTCTAGACTCTCGGCTTCTGCAGTACCTTGTTGAAAAGAGAACCCTATAAAGGATATACCAAGCATTGCGGCAGTTGACCATGATAGTACTTTTTTCTTCACTTCCATTTCCTCCTCTATTCTCCTAAACATTTAACCTATGTAAGACAGGGAACAGGTTCTACGAGCAGTCTATTTCCCTTTTGTTCTAAAAAAAATCCAAAGAGACGTAGGAAAAAGCCCCTTTGGACGAGAAAAACTATTTTTTAAGAAACTTGCGCATTGAAATCATACTTCCCCAAACCCCAATACAAGCCCCAATCAAGACAAGTAGAAGTGAAAGTTGTAATGTGAATGGGAATACTGGTAGCAATTCAAACGTTTTATACGTTTTTGCTAAATCTGGCTGTACGGAATCAAACAGTAAAGCATACGTGCTTACAACGATAGCAATTGGGATAATAGAACCAAGTACGCCAAGGAACAATCCTTCTAAGAAGAATGGCCATCGAATAAATGAGTTGGTAGCTCCTACAAGTCTCATAATCTCTATTTCAGATCTTCGAGCGATAATTGTAATTTTAATTGTATTTGAGATAAGGAACATGGCTGTAAATACAAGCCCAACAATAAGGACAATTCCAATGTTACGTGCTACGCTCACAACATCGAACAATTTATCAACGTATTCTTGGCCATATTCTACTTTCTCAATGTAATCTAACTTTTCAACTTTTTTGGCAACAGATTCTACATCTTTAGGCGAGTTAGGCTTAATAATATAAGCGGCATTTAATGGATTTTGCTGTTCAAAAGGTTCAAAAACCTTACCTTCTTCTCCCAATCCATCAATAAGCTTTCGCAACTCTTCTTCCTTAGAAGAAAATTCGACAGTACCAACCTTCGGCACATTATTAAGCTGTTTTTCTAGGTCTTTAATGTTATCTGCTGTTGCTGTACGTTCGATATATGCGTTAATCTCCACATCGTTTTCGACTGATTTCGCAAAATGGTTAAGGTTTAACATTACAACTAAAAACACACCAACAAGCAGTAACGTAACCGTTACAGCACTTACAGATGCAAATGTCATCCACCCGTTTCGCCCAATGTTGCGGAATCCTTCACGAAAATGACGGGAAAGTGTCCTACCCTTCATAACCGTATTCCCCCCGCACTTCATCACGAATAATCTTACCGCCTTCAACTGCAATTACTCGTTTTTTCATAGTGTTTACAATGTCTCTATTATGTGTAGCCATGACAATGGTTGTTCCGTTCTTATTAATTTTCTCAAGAACGTCCATAATTCCCCAAGATGTCTCAGGGTCAAGATTTCCAGTCGGTTCATCCGCAATTAAGACTTTTGGATTGTTTATAATTGCGCGCGCAATTGAAAGTCGCTGTTGTTCTCCTCCTGATAGCTCAGCTGGAAGAGCGTCTTCACGACCTTGGATTCCTACTAATTCAAGTACTTCTTTTACACGTTGTTTAATAACATCTTTCTCTGCTTCAATTACTTCTAACGCAAATGCTACATTTTCAAATGCTGTTAGCTTGGGAAGAAGCTTAAAGTCTTGGAACACAACGCCGATATTACGTCTAAAAACAGGGACTTCCCTATTTTTTAGCTCTCCTACGTTCTGTCCATTCACCATAATGTATCCTGATGATGCTTTTTCTTCTCTATACATCATCTTAATAAAAGTGGATTTTCCTGCACCACTTGGGCCGACAACGTATACAAATTCACCTTTATTAACCTTAACTGTTAACCCATCGATAGCTTTAACACCATTAGGGTATGTTTTATATACATCCTTCATTTCGATCATATATTTATACCACCTGCATTCCGTATTTTGTCGAAAGCCTATATAAATCTACAAAATATGAGGAGTTTTGTCAAAATACAAGGGATTTCAACATAAATTCGCTCTAGACACGTGCCCCCTCATTATAACACCAAAAATTCATCTGATAAGACTCAAAAATATTACATTTTCTTTTCAAATATGTCAAAGGTACGATAAAACTATGTAAAAAATAGTAATTAACCCAATTCTTTAGACCTATTTTATTTCTCTTATTTCGACATAAAAAAACTATCTGAATTCATATCAGATAGTTTGGAAATCATATTTATTTCATTGTCGAAAGCCATTCCGCTACTTTATCTGCCTCTCCTTTCTCAAGAAGCCCTTTCGGCATCGATCCTCTACCATTTACAATAATCTCACTAAGTTCCTCTTTGGAGTATTTCTTCCCTACTTGCTGTAAGTTCGGGCCATTGTTTCCTTGAAGGTTATCGCCATGACAGCCAAGACAACTTTGCTTATAAAGCTTTCCTGCTTCTCCTGCTTCATCAACGTTAATCTTCTCTTCCTTTGAAGAAGATTTCTCTTCACTGTTCCCACATCCGCTCATAATAAGAGTTGCTCCAATGATAAGTGCCCATGCTGCTTTTTTCACTGTCTTCACCTCTTCGCCTTTATATATTCTCTACTATTATACTCGTTCTGTTTGCTATTAAATCATATATTTATGACGATTTATGCAGAAACTTGTTTCTTCTCCACATAATAGCAAAAATAACCTCGAAGATAAAATGGTTCTTTCTTCAGCCTTTTACACAAGATCGTTTTGTTACAGGGTTGTTATTCCTATGTAATATTTCACCTTTCCTTTACGTTTCTATACAAAATACCCGCATTCTTCAAAAAGAAAGCGGGCATTTTCATTTTTAATTCATAAGCGAACGAAGATATGAATCAATAAACGGATCAAGATCTCCATCCATGACGCCTTGGACATTTCCAATTTCCGTATTTGTACGATGATCTTTTACCATTGAATATGGATGGAACACATATGAGCGAATTTGGCTTCCCCATCCAATGTCTTTTTGCTCTCCGCGAATTTCATCTAACTCTGCTTGCTGTTCTTCGATTTTACGCTGCAAAAGTTTCGATTTCAGCATTTTCATAGCACGCTCGCGGTTTTTAATTTGAGAACGCTCTGTTTGACATGTAACAACAATATTTGTTGGAATATGAGTGATCCGTATAGCTGAATCTGTTGTGTTAACGTGCTGGCCACCAGCTCCACTTGCTCGATACGTATCTACTTTTAAATCTTCAGTGCGGATATCAATTTCAATATCATCACTAAGTTCCGGCATAATTTCGCATGATACAAATGAGGTATGACGACGACCTGATGAGTCGAAAGGTGAAATACGCACTAAACGATGTACACCTTTTTCTGCTCTTAAGTAACCATATGCGTTATGACCTTTAATGGAAAGTGTTACGCTTTTAATCCCAGCTTCATCACCTGGAAGGTAGTCTAGTGTTTCTACTTTAAATCCTTTAGCTTCTGCCCAGCGTGTATACATGCGAAGAAGCATTGAGCCCCAGTCTTGTGACTCTGTTCCTCCCGCACCTGGATGAAGTTCTAAGATAGCATTGTTTTTGTCGTAAGGTCCATTTAAAAGAAGCTGCAATTCAAACTTGTTTAGAGAATCTGTCAACTCTTTCAATTCTGGTTCTACTTCGCCTGCTAAATCTTCATCAAACTCTTCTTTTAACAGTTCATAAGATACTTGTAAGTTTTCATATGATTCATTTAAGTTATTAAACGTTGTGACTGTCTCTTTTAATGAATTTGCTTCATTGATGACCGTTTGGGCACTTTGCTGATCATTCCAAAAGTCTGGGTCTGCCATGATTTCATCTAGCTCAGCAATGCGCGCTTCCTTTTGATCAAGGTCAAAGAGACCCCCTAAAGTCCGCCAAGCGATTGGCTGTTTTATCTAACTCTTGTTTCATTTCTACTAATTCCATTATTCTACACCTCATCATTTATATTGTTACATAAGAGTGCTTGGTGACAAAGCCACCAAGCACTGTTTATTTTATCTTCCACAACATTGCTTATACTTTTTACCGCTTCCGCACGGACAAGGTGCATTACGACCAATATCAACAACGTTTGTTTTTGGTTTTTTCTTTACAGCTTTTTCATCAGATTCCTCTTTTGGATGAACAGCACTTTGACCTTGAGCTACTTCTTGACGTTCAAGATTGTTACGGATTTCTGCTTTCATGATGTATTTTGTTACATCTTCTTCAATTGCAGCAATCATGCTTTCAAACATTGAGAAACCTTCCATTTGATACTCACGAAGCGGATCATTCTGACCATATGCACGTAGATGAATACCTTGACGAAGCTGATCCATTGCATCAATATGGTCCATCCATTTAGAATCTACTGCACGAAGAACGATAACTTTCTCGAACTCACGCATTTGTTCTTCGGCTAACTGTGCTTCTTTTTCATTGTAAAGCATTTTCACTTTTTCAAAGATAAGGTCAATCATCTCTTCTGGATCTTTCATTTTCAGCTCTTTTACATCAAGCTGACCTTCTGATAAAACATTGCTGTTCATATAATCAACAATTGCTTTTAAGTCCCAATCTTCTTCAAGCTCTGCTTTTGGTGTATGTGTTGCCACAACTCGTTCGATTGTAGAACGAATCATACCTTCTACAATATCACGTAAACTTTCAGAGTCTAACACTTCGTTTCTTTGTTTATAAATAACCTCACGTTGCTGACGAAGAACATCATCATATTGAAGAAGCTGTTTACGAGAGTCAAAGTTATTTCCTTCTACTCGTTTTTGAGCTGATTCAACTGCTCGAGTAACCATTTTACTTTGAATTGGCTGTGAGTCATCCATTCCAAGACGATCCATCATACTACGCATTCCTTCAGAACCGAAACGACGCATAAGTTCATCTTCCATTGAAAGATAAAATTGAGTTACCCCTGGATCACCTTGACGTCCAGAACGACCACGCAGCTGGTTATCAATCCGACGTGACTCGTGACGCTCTGTTCCAATTACTGCAAGACCACCAAGTTCTCGTACACCTTCACCAAGTTTAATATCTGTACCACGTCCAGCCATGTTTGTTGCAATTGTCACAGCACCCTGTTCACCAGCATGTTTAATAATATCTGCTTCGCGTTCATGCTGCTTTGCATTTAAGACGCTATGTGGTACATTTCGTTTCTTTAGAAGCTGACTTAAATGCTCAGATGTTTCGATGGCAACTGTTCCGACTAGAACTGGCTGTTTCTTTTTATAACGCTCTGCAATATCATCTGCAACAGCACGGAATTTTCCTTCAATTGATTTATAAATCAAATCAGCACGGTCATCACGAGCAACCGGTTTGTTCGTTGGAATCACAACTACTTGCATGTTATAAATATTGCGGAATTCCTCTTCCTCTGTTTTCGCTGTACCTGTCATACCTGAAAGTTTTTCATACATACGGAAATAGTTTTGGAACGTAATCGTTGCAAGTGTCATGCTTTCATTTTGAATTTCAACGCCTTCTTTTGCTTCAATTGCTTGGTGAAGGCCATCACTGAAGCGGCGCCCTTTCATAAGACGTCCAGTAAATTGGTCAACAATCACAATTTTACCGTCATCTACAACATAATCCACATCATTTTGCATCGCAACATGGGCTTTTAATGCTTGATTAATATGGTGATTTAATGTTACGTGTTGAATATCAAATAAGTTTTCAATATGGAAAGCACGCTCAGCTTTGCTCATTCCTTCTTCTGTGAGCTGCACTCCTTTTGTTTTCACATCATACGTATAATCTCTTTCTTGTTCCAGCGTACGCACAAAAGCGTTTGTTTGTACATAAAGAGAAGTTGATTTTTGAGCCGTCCCTGAGATGATAAGCGGTGTACGTGCTTCATCAACAAGAATAGAATCGACTTCATCGATAATGGCATAGTTAAGCGGACGCTGTACTCGTTGATTGCGATAAAGCACCATGTTATCACGCAAATAGTCAAATCCAAGCTCATTATTTGTACTATAGGTGATATCCGCATTGTATGCTTCAATTTTCTCTTCACGAGAAAGACTATTTACGTTCAAACCAACGGTTAAGTCTAGAAATCGATAAAGTTCACCCATTTCCTCAGCATCACGACTTGCTAAGTATTCATTGACCGTTACAACATGAACACCCTTTCCAGAAAGAGAGTTAAGGTAAACAGGCATTGTTGCTGTTAAGGTTTTACCTTCCCCTGTCTTCATTTCCGAAATGTTTCCCTCATGAAGTGAGATTGCCCCCATAATTTGTACTTTATAAGGGTAAAGACCAAGTACACGCTTAGCTGCTTCACGAACAACAGCAAATGCTTCTACAAGCAAATCATCAAGCGTTTCTCCCTTGCTGTAGCGTGTTCTGAATTCAGCTGTTTTAGCTCGCAATTTTTCATCACTTAAGGCAGCCATCTCGTCTGCAAGCTGCTCTACTTGATTCGCTACTTTTTCTAACTTACTAACTTGGCGCCCACTTCCATCAAATACTTTTTTAAACAGTCCAAGCATGTAAAACGCTCCTCTATATTAAAATATAATCGATTGTTAAAAGTTTTATTTCTTCTATTATAAAATCGTGCTTGTCCTTTCCATTCTAGGAAAACAAGTCCCATACTTCTTCATTATTATAAACGATTCTACCTCAAATTGTAACATTCAGTACTGAAAAGTGCCAATGAACCGCAAATAGATTGTTTTTACTCTTTATTAACGTAAAAAGACAGCTCCATACGCTAAAGCTAATATAATCACATAAGGAGCATTCACTTTAAATTTTTCTAAAAGCAAAAAACTTACAACTGCAAGGCCTATTGTTTGAAATGAACCATTTGCTTCATATGAAGAAAAGAAAAAGTCGTATGCCATCACTCCAAGAAGAACCGCAATTGTAGGACGTACATAACTTGTTAAACGTTTCACTTTTGGTGATTCCTTATATTTCATTAAAATCTTTAAAAGAATAAGCATAAGCAATAAGGAAGGTGCAACTGTTGCAAAAAGACCAACAACAGATCCCAAAACGCCTCCAACTTCATAGCCAATATATCCTGCTATTTTAGTGGCAATTGGTCCTGGAAGTGCATTTCCAAATGCTATTGCTTCACTAAACTCTTGATTCGTAACCCATTTATAGCGATCAACAACTTCATTTTGGATGAGAGGAATTGATGCAGGACCACCACCATAACCAAGAATACCTGGAATAAAAAAAGCTAAAAAAAGCTTAACATAAATCATCTTGAACGCTCCTTCTCTTCATCTTCTTTTTTACCACCTTTCTTAGTGAAAGCAGCTATTAGTAGGATTACAATAACGATAGCCGGATGAATATGAAGAAGTTCTGTTGCAATAAAACTTGCAATAATAAGAAAACCACCACCTAATAAACCAAGCGATTCTTTTGATTTTTTCCAAAAGCTCCATGTTAAAGTTAACATCATAACTCCTACAACAGGAAGCACCGCATTTGATAATCCTTTTACCCATGGCTGGTCTTTATAAGCATATAAAAGATTAAGAAAAAGTATCATTAAAATAATAGTTGGAACTGAAGTAGCAATTACTGCGTTAATCATCCCGAAGACGCCGCCAATTCGATATCCAATATATCCTGCCATCTTTGTATTGATTGGCCCGGGAAGCGCATTTCCAAGTGCTAATACATCTGAGAATTCTTCGTCAGACATCCATTTATATTTTTTCACTACTTCATCATGAACAAGAGGAATTGATGATGGTCCACCACCATACCCTAAAATGCTTGAGCGAAAGAAAGCGATGAAAATATCTCGCTGCTTCATAATTCTCTCTCCTTTCTGGCTAAAACCTTATATTTATCACAGCTTATTAACGAACTTAGAAGGCTGCTTGTTTCATTTTATAAAGTAAGAAACGCTTTGAACATACACTATCCTATCAACTTTCTCAAACTCTTTTTATGTTCCCCTTCTTTTTATAATACTTTTACAAAATAAGAAGGAACTTCCCCTCTATGCTCTCGTATATAACAATAAAGAACAATTTGTCAGGAAGAAGGGATGTAATATGAATTTAAAAAAAGAAGAGGATGTTCAAGCAGAACTAGAAAAACTTAGAGGAAAAGTAAAAGAACTAGAAAATGTTACCCAAACACTTTATGAAGAAATTCAGACTCTCCAAACTTCAGCACCTGCAAATACTCCCCGCGCCTCATCTCCATTAGTTGGACAAATTGGCGGGCTTGTATTAGGAGCCATCGCGCTTATCGGACTATTTTGGTTTTAAGAACAAAAAAAGCTAGGGAAATCCTAGCTTTTTAGGCTGATGCATGTGAACTTTTTGCTTTTCTTGCATCCCAATGATTTAGAAGTCTAAAGATAGGCGGCAGCATAATACAAACAATAATGATACGAAACACTTGAACAGCTACAACAAGGGTAGAATCAGCATGGAGGACAACAGATGTTGTAGCCATTTCTGCAATTCCTCCTGGAGCAAAAGCAAGCGCAGCAGTCACAAGGGAAATGCCTGTTAGTTCAGAAACAAAAAAGGCACAAACAAGCATTGCTACAATCAGTCCAATAGTGCTTACAAAAGCAACAAATATCGTTCTTTTTAGTCCTTGGAACATTCTTTTATGAAAACGAGAGCCAATACTTCCTGCTATAGCGAGTTGAGACAAAATCATCATGCTATGCGGCCAATAAGCAACAAGATCATAGCCAGCATACATAGAGGAAAGAGCTTGAACAAGAGCTACCGTTACCATTCCACCAACGAGCCATGGAGCCGGAAATCTAAGAATTTTACCGATGTAGTATCCTCCCCACGCTGCTAAAACAAGAACTAAAGACCAAATGATATGTGGAAGTGTAAAACTTCCTCCGGCTGAAGCTGTTTCGGTTAAATGTGAAACAGGCTCTGAATAAGAAGAAAACCAAGAGGAAACAATCATTGGTATAGTCAAGACAACAAGAAAAACCCGCATTGTTTGAATGATGCTTACAACGCCAGTATTTGCTCCAACTTCTTCCGCAATCCCAGGCATTGCACTCAATCCACCAGGTGCCGTCCCAAAAAAGCTTGTTAACATATCTGTGCTGCTACATTTCCACAATATAAATCCAGAAAGAAGAGCAAAGAAGATTGATAAAACAAGCACAACAATAATAGTGAACCAATTCTCGGCGAAAATTTCAATAATGGACAAATTGATTTTTTGACCAAGCTCAATAGCTAAAATACATTGGCCAATTCTAAGCCAGTATGGAGCAATCCCTTTCCCTTCTTGTAATTTCAAAAATTTCGGTCGAAAGAGAGAAAGTACAGCTGCTAAAATAAGCGTACCAAGCATCCAACCGATAGAAAGACCCGTTAATGAAAGGAGCAGTCCCCCTACTCCACTTATCAGAATAAATACTATGCTATAAAAGAATCTCTCATTTCTCATAGCTACTCCTTCTTTCTACACATCACTACCCCTTATAAATTACAAGAGCACCGTACATTTAATAAGAGATGTTATATCAAACTATAGTATAATAAGAGATATAAATAAAATATTATATTTTTATATTTAACCATAACTAATATCTATGACTTATATCGAGGTGATGACATGGATGAAAGAGACTGGCTTATTTTACGTACGCTTTACATCCAAAAAAATATTACCAAAGCAGCTAAGAGTTTATACATCTCACAGCCTGCACTGACAAATCGCCTCCAGCAAATTGAAAAAGAATTTGGAGTTCAAGTTGTTATAAGAGGAAGACGAGGCGTCCAATTCACGCCACAAGGGGAGTATTTAGCTCATTGCAGTGAAGACATGCTGTTACGCATTCAAAGTATAAAGGAAAATGTGCTCAACATGGAAGATGACTTCACAGGAACACTTAAGCTTGGGGTTTCAAACCTTTTTGCACAGTATTTGCTTCCTGATTTACTCAAAATGTTCAAAGATCAATATCCTAAAATTGAATTTAAAGTAACAACAGATCAAAGCAGTTCTATAACAAATCTTGTTCATAATGGCAGTGTACATGTTGGATTTGTTAAAGGGGATTATAGCTGGAATGATAGAAAACATCTGTTATTTCAAGAAGAAGTATGTATTGCATCAAAAGAGAAAATGGAGTTGGAAAATTTACCAATAATGCCTCGGATTGATTACAGAGCGGACCCGTTATTAAGAACACTTGTCGAAAACTGGTGGGTTGAAAATTATCCTCAGCCTCCTAATGTAAGCATTGAAGTTGATAAGGCAGATACTGCAAAGAAAATGATTATAAATGGCCTTGGTTACGCAATTTTACCTACAATGACTCTTAACGATGTTCCAATGCTTCATAAAATTCCTCTTCAAAACAAACAAGGAGAACTTATCTTAAGAAACACGTGGATGTTTTATCATGAGGAGTCTATGCAACTTAATATGGTTAAAGCTTTCGTGAATTTTGTAGAAAAAATGACATTTAAAGCTTCATAAATTTAAAAAGGACATAGCCTAGTAGGCTATGTCCTTTCTTATTTTAAGCTTGCGGCTCAATTAATCCATATCTTCCATCTTTTCTTCGATAAACTACATTTGTCGCATCTGTTTCAGCATTCGTATAAACGAAGAAACTATGTCCTAGCATATTCATTTGTAAAATGGCTTCTTCACTATCCATTGGTTTAAGGTCAAAACTCTTTGTGCGGACAACTTCGAATTCATCATCATCTTCTTGTTCGTCGAGAATCGTTGTGGAAGTTGTTCCTTCCATTTCAGCGAAAGCATATTTTGCTCCGCCCTTCTCTCGTGATTTTCGATTCACTCTTGTTTTATGCTTGCGAATTTGACGCTCAAGCTTACTTACAACAAGATCGATAGCTGCATACATATCATCGTTTGTTTCCTCGGCTCTTAAGACAAGAGAATGAAGCGGAATAGTAACCTCTATTCTTTGGCCATCACTGTAAACTTTTAAGTTCACACTAGCTTCGGAATTGGGCACTTCTTCAAAATAGCGCTCAAGTTTGCTAATTTTCTTTTCCACATATTCTCGTAGTGCTGGAGTGACTTCAATGTTTTCCCCTCTAATGTTGTAAATCATGGGAATTCCTCCTTTTGATCCAAGGTATGCCTCTACTATTTCTTTTCCCGACAAATTGTTTCTTAAACCTACAAAATAGTTAGAAAATTTAGTTTTCTTGTTATATAGATTATCATACCTCTTCTCCCTTTGCAAAAGAAATGAATGGGAGACACAAAAAATTCATAAAGAAAATGAAGTGGTCCTTAAAGAAACCCCTTCATTTTCTCTTATCATAAAATGTGCCATCATGGCTTGTTGTGCCATATGGATTAACATAGCGATTCTGTCCACGTTCCCGGTTTTTCAACGCTTTAATATCCTTTGAAATGTTAAAGCGAATCTCACGTAGTTTTTCATCAATAGAGTCATTAAGCTTGATCATCGCTCTTCCAAGATCCTTCTCTTCTTCTGAAAACGGTGGTTTAATAAGCTTTATAGCAATATCTCTATCATTTAACAGCTGTTCAATATTCTGAATATGCTTATCCCGATCATGCTCTTTTTGTGAAAGTTCTTGCTGCAGTTTTAATGTTAACTTATATGCTTCTTTTACAGCATTCATTCATGATCATATCCTTTTGATGATCTTGTCTTTTGAATAACTTCTTTCCATGTATCTCTAAATTCCATAACATAAGATTCAACTTCTTCTAAAATGTCTACACTGCTTTCAATATTAGCCTTCATTAGACGTTGATTCATATAATCATACATTGTTCTCATCTGATCTGATAATTCACTTCCTGTTCGTAGTGTAACCATCAGTTCTGTAATAATATTTTGAGCTTTAATTAAGTTTTTGTTTTTTTCTTCTACTTCCCCATTTTCAATTGCTGTCTTTGCTCTACGAATAAACTTTAAGCAACCATTATAGAGCATAAGTGTCAACTCTCCAGGGGTTGCTGTATTAACAGCGCCTTGCTGATAAGCTTGATAAGCATTGTTCATGGTTATTTCTCCTTTACTGCATGAAGTATTGTGATAAATAAGAAGACTGAGAGTTTGCTTTTTGGATAGCTTGCTCCATTGCTGTAAACTGACTCCAATAGCGATTTTCAATCATTTTCAAACGGTCGTTAAAATTATTAATACGCTCATCAAGATCATTAAGGCTTTTCCCAATTGTATATTGAGTATCAGACTGTCCTGTATTTCCTGCTCGTTTTTCAATTGTTGTAATGGTATCCTTTATTGTATTACGAAGACGCACTGCAATTCCTTGGGTATCATATGTATTACCGTTTTTTGAGAAAAACTCTGAAATGGCTTGTGGGTTCTCCTCAATTTGTTTCTTGAGCTTTGCTTCATCAATTTCTAAGATACCACCAAGACGATACTGCTTTGTTGTTGTGATTCCAATCTCAGATAAGTGATCAATGCCAAAAGATCCACCTTGTACTGATGTATAAAAATCAGACCTCATACTATTTAAAGCATTCGACAATATACTATCACTACGAAGAAGTCCACTTTTTGCTTTTTCTTCCCACAGTTCAACCTCTTTATCAGACATCTCTTTCTTTTGATCACTTGTAAGTGGTGCATAGTCACGATAACGAGTTTCTCCCACTTTTTCATTAATCTTAGTAATTGTTTCATTGTACTCCGTAATAAATTCTTTAATTTTATCAAAAATACCATCAACATCTGTAGATGTGGAAATGGTAACAGGAGTGTTAGTCACTCCTTTTAAAGTGTACTTCATTCCATTCATTTCGAAAGTATTTGTTGTTTTTTGCATTTCAAACCCATCTATGATAACGATTGCATCCTTACCTTTTTCACTTTGTTGAAGTACTGTACCGTTTAGTTGAAACCCTAGATTATCAGACATATATGAACTTGTGGAACTATCTGCAGCCCTAATTTCTCCGCCAGTTCCTGTCTTATTGTTTACAAATACAAGTGTTTCAACGTACTGACCAATTGTTGTATCTAGAATTCGTTCATTCATAGCTCTTACGCCCAAACTTGAACTATTAATTGCTTTTACAACATCATCAGCTGTTGCTCCTGCTTTAATAGAAAGTGAAACCTCTCGGGATTCTGTATTTCCTGGATCTTTTACTGTGAATTTTAATTCCTGGGCAGCTGATGAAGAAGTAAAACCACTTGATTTGAATCGACTAGAAGTCGCAAGCTGTTTAACTTCTAGTTGAGTAGAGATATTCTGGCTAGCGTTTACTGCTGTTGCTGTAACCTTTTCTTCCTCAGAAGAAGTAACTACTTTCTTGTTAAATGTACTACTTAGGATCATATTATCAAAAGTATAGTTACTTAATTCATTTAATGAGGTATTAATCTCTCTGTACTGATCACGTTGCCATTCTAAAGTTTGCTTCTGCCCTGTTAATTTATTAAGTGGAACACGCTCAGCCGTCATTAATTTCTCAATCATACTCTCCGTATCAATCCCACTTGCTAATCCACTGATCCTCATTCCAGTCATCTCCTCACCGCCTAGGTATTTTTATTTATATCGGCTTTTCTTTTTTCTTTTTAATAGGAAGTTAGCTCGAATTATAATCCGTATTTTCCCAAAAAAAATAAAAACCAAGACCACTCTTATGGCCTTGGTTTTCATTCATTCACAGCATCCTGAATAAGTTCAGTTAATGCCTCTGATCCTTTTTGGGTAAGATGAACTCCATCTCCCCCAAAATACTCGGGGTGCTCTAGGGATTCTTTATACCAATTTATTAATTTTACGTTCTTATACTCCTTGGCTTTTTTAGCTAGTGTTTTATTAACTTGATCTTCCCATGAACGTGGAACACGTGTGTTTACAAGATAAACATTCGCTTCATCGAAATATGATAGTAATTTATCAATCTGTTCATCTGTAAAATAACCATTTGTTCCAAGCTCAATAACAACAACAGAATCTTTATTATTAAATGATGCATATGAAGGGGCTATTTCAATTGCCTCATAAAGCTGTCTTCCAACCTTCCCATCAATTGTGATATTTGGATATTTTTCATGGAGATTTCCTGCAATATCAAGCATAACAGAGTCTCCAATTGCAAATATCTTCTCAGGGGGATTTGATGACTTCTCTTGCTCATCCGCTGTAGAGGATTCTGATTCCTTCTCTTTTGAATCTGTGTCTTTTGATTGCTGAGATTCTTCTTTCTCTTTTACAGCGTGTTCCTCTTCATTTTGATTTGGAGAAACCTTAACGCTCGTTTTCTTTGGAGTTTCATGTCTTACTTCTCCCTTAGCTAGACCCGTTACACCAGCTGTAAATACAAGTACAATGAGAAAAATAGCTACTGTTGATAGTTTGCGAGTAATAGAAAGCTTTTTCCACGTTAGTGTTGTTGTTGGAATATAGCGTTTGAAAAATTGTCTAAACCCGTTTTTACGAATCGGCATCTCAATCATTCGATATGACCACTCTGCTACAACAAAAGTCACGAATAGCTGCAAAGCAATACGCCAATAATTTTGTGTACCAATCTCTTCTACAGGCGTTGTAAGTACAATAATTGGATAATGCCAGAGATAGATTCCATATGAACGTGAACCAATCCATCTTAATGGCTTCCAAGATAGCAATTTACCAAGAAGGCTGCTTGGATGGCAAATACATGCAACAAGAATTGCCGTATTTAAACAAAACAGTAGCATTCCACCTTGATATACAAACGTTTGATATTCACTAACAAAGAAGAAGCAAAGTATAATAATAAGGAAAGAAACAATACTTACTCCGTTAAATATTTTTCTCACTTTCACAGGAAGTTCTTTTGTTGAGAGCCTTTTCAATGGCCAAACAAGCGCTAACCAACAGCCAACCAAAAGCTCAAATGAACGTGTATCTGTACCATAGTAAACACGGCTAGGATCCATGCCTGGTTCGTAAAGCATTCCCATTGACATTGCTGAGATCAGAATCCCAACGAGAACAACGCATGATACTACACTTCTTCTTTTAAAAATATAGAAGCCAACCGCTAACAATATTGGCCATAGTAAATAAAATTGTTCTTCAATCGCTAAAGACCATAAATTCTTTAATGGTGAAGGAGATCCAAAGCTATCAAAGTATGAAAGCTTATGGAAAATAAACCACCAGTTGCTCGTATAAAATAAAGATGATACAGCATCTCCGCGTACAGTTGCTAACAGTTCTTCTTTAAATAAGACAACCCATACAACGGTTGCAATAATCATTACATATGCTGCAGGAAGTAATCGGCGAATTCGTCTTATCCAAAAGTCCCGAAAATCAAATGTTAGTCTGCTTCCATGTGAAGGTAAAATAATAGAAGTGATCAAGTACCCGGACAGCACGAAGAAAACATCAACTCCGAGAAATCCTCCCTTGGCCCAACTAAAATTCAGATGATAAGCAATAACTGATAACACGGCAAACGCTCGAAGTCCATCTAGTCCATAGACATATCGATGATGCGTTTTGTTGCTCAATATAAATTCCTCCAATAACCCTTTCTGTTTCTCCCTGTTGTGTACAAAAATTGTTCACATTAATGTAATAAAAAAAGAATTTTCATTTTAGCGTAAGTTATTTTAAGGAACGGAGATAAGGTCTGATGTGATTTTTAAATATATTCTGACTGACAATTATGTATACCTTTTACCCTTCTTCTACAAACTATATCAACAAAAAAGAGGTCTCAAAAAGACTCCTTTTCCATTATATATTTTCTGTAATTAAACTTCATCCCATTTTCAATAATAAGTCTTAAGCCCCACTCTTATTTACCATAATATAGGTAAAATTAACATTTGTCACTAATCAATTCACATAACAAAAAGACCTTTTTTTCCATAAAAAAGGCAGCTAGAAAATGTTCTAGCTGCTCTCTTATTGAACCTTAATTGCTTGTCTCTTCTTTATAGTAACTTTTAGATACAAGCAGACTTACAATATATCCAATTACCCCTCCAACAATTGCTGGAACAATCCATCCTAAACCAATTGAGTATAACGGTAAAATACTTCCGAAAAGATTGTCGATAAATGTAATATGAACCCCCGCATCTCCCAGCCCATCAAAAAGACTAACAATAAATGTTAAAATTAAACTACCTTGATAAATTTCTGTTCTCCCTTTGAATAAAGGATGTAAAAATGTTAAGAAAATAAGCACAATAGCTAGTGGATAAATAATCGTTAATACTGGAACTGAAATAGCAATAAGCTGAGTAAGACCAATATTAGCAATGATTGCACTGAATACAGATAAAGTAATTGCAATAGCTTTATATGAAACAGCCGGAAATAACTTATGGAAGAAAGCTGAACAAGCTGTAATTAAGCCAACGCTTGTTGTTAAGCAAGCTACAGTAATCATAAGTCCTAAAAGAATAGCGCCATAAGAACCGAAATAGTAATCTGAAACACGTGCTAATACTGTTCCACCATTATCTAAGTGACCAAGCTCTGAAACGCTTGATGCTCCCATATAAGAAAGTGCGGTATAAATTACAGCTAAAATCACGGCTGCAATAACGGTTGCCTGCACGCAGATTTTCATGATTTGCCCTTTTGTTTTAGCTCCCTTTTGTTTAATTGCATTAATAATAATGATCCCAAATACAAAAGATGCTAACGTATCCATTGTTAAGTACCCTTCTTGGAATCCTTTAGAAAAAGCATGTGTCATATATTCAGGACGCGGCGCTTGGAAAGGCCCAATAGGATTAATAAAAGCTACAAGAACCAAAATCCCAATAAAGGTTAACTTCAATGGAGTCAATATTTTTCCTACTAAATCGACAATTTTCGCAGGATTTAGTGAAAAAAAGCACGCAATGCTAAAGAAAATAACCGTAAAAACAAGAAGTGGCCAGAATCCTGCATCTTCACCTAAATATTGAAGTACAAATGGATGAACTCCAATCTCATATGACACTGTTCCTGCTCTTGGCATTGCAAATAGAGGCCCAATTGCTAAATAAAGAACAACCGTAAAAACAAGTCCAAAAACAGGATTTACGCGGCTTGCTAGTGACTGTAAATCATCCTTACCAGAAAAGCCAAGAGCAAGTACACCAAGTAACGGCAAACCAACGCCTGTTACAAGGAATCCAGCGTTTGCAGACCAAATGTGTTCTCCCGCTGTTTGACCTAACATGGCTGGGAATATTAAATTTCCTGCTCCAAAGAAGAGAGCAAAAAGCATAAGACCGATAACAACAACAAAGGAAGTCGGTACTCTAGTTGACATATTCAAAACCTCCGTGAGAATTAAAATTAATTATTGTAGAAAACAATTAAAATTTTCCGAAAATTATAATCGAACACAATTTTAAGAACTATTAACGTATTATATACGTATAATTTCGGTATTTCAATATATAATTTTAGTTTTATTTTTCCTTTTCCAAAAGAAAGCGCTTTAAATCTCACAAACAAAAGGACTAAAGAACCAGAATTTTTCATATATTTCTTTGCAGTTACTGAAAAAGAACCTCTCTTGTACTAAAACAAGCTCGCCTCTTTTCCCTTTCCATCTCATTTTATCATTCCCAATAATTCTTTATTTAGTAAAAAGGTTCTTGGTAAAACCTATTTTTTCAACTACAAATTAATACTTGTATGATTTTTTCAATGAATTTCTGATTCATAAAATGCTTTGTGTTGGAACGTCTTTCATTCTAAGAGATATTCTGTTTTTCTTGCACTGAGATGTTTATCCAAAAAACTATTTCAGTTTGAAATATGTAATAAGAACTGAAAGGAAGCAAGAGACTTATAACTACATAAATTTTACTTTTTTTCCTCTTTATTCTTAATTCTCCCTTCCTCTTCATGTAATATAAAAGTATAGATAAAAAAGGAGGTTATTCACATTACGTTTTATATATGTACGACATGTGGTGTTCAATATGACAATATTCAACAACCTAAAAAGTGTATAATCTGCAACGATGAAAGACAGTATGTGAATCCTAATGGACAATCGTGGACAACACTTGAAGAGCTAAAGGACTCTTCATACCGAAATATCTTCTCTCAAGCTGAAGAAGGCCTTTATAGTATTAAAACAAGTCCCGCGTTTGCCATTGGCCAAACCGCTTATCTTCTTCAAGGAAAAGAGGTGAATATTTTGTGGGACTGTATTTCCTATCTTGATGAAGAAACTATAGAGCACGTTAAGAGCCTAGGAGGAATTCATGCTATTGCCTTGTCCCATCCTCATTATTATTCAACTCAAGTAGAGTGGGCAGAGGCATTTAATGTTCCCCTTTATATTCATCGTGATGACAAACAGTGGGTTATGAGGGATAGTGAACATATCGTTTTTTGGGAAGGTTCGATGTTAAAGATTAGTCAGGATATTACGCTTTACCGCTTAGGAGGACATTTTAAAGGAGGCGCTGTACTGCATTGGGAAAATGAAGATGGTGTCTTACTTACAGGAGATATTGTTCAAGTTGTAGCAGATCAACGCTGGGTTAGCTTTATGTATAGCTATCCAAATCTAATCCCTCTCCCAGCCTCTAAAGTGAGCGAAATGGTAGAACAATTAAAGCCTTTACATTTTGATCGACTTTACAATGCTTTCCACCGAAGTGTAAAGGAAGATGCCAATAGAGCTGTACAACGATCAGCCGAGCGCTACATTAAGGCTTTAGATGGCTCACTATTAAATATATAAATAAAAAAGAGTTTCCCTTTAAGGGAAACTCTTTTTTATTATGATGCGTGTCGCATCTTTCTCATAACAAAGCTAACAATTAGAACTAGGATGACGGCACCGATAATTGCAGGGATAAGGGCAAAACCGCCAACAGTCGGGCCAAAGCTACCAAAGATAAGTGAACCTAACCAGGCTCCGATAAAACCAGCAATAATATTTCCAATAATTCCACCTGGGACATCACGACCTGTTAAAATTCCTGCAAGCCAACCGATAATGCCACCAACAATAATTGTCCATAACCACGACATGTCTTATCTCCTCCTTTATCAAGATTGTTTTCGTTGCTTAGTTAAAGTATACCCAGAAGGAAAATTTAAAAACATCATTGAGCACATAGAAATTAAACCTATAGTAAAATTGAAAGTTTTTCTTTTTCTTCAACTTTAATTCTATTTAAACTTCTTTGTAATGAGAACTTTTTTCACATTCATCGTGACTCTCTTTGACATTCTTTTTACTATAAATATAATGACCAAAATGAATTTATGAACTTTTATAGAAAGATTGTTTTTATGGTTTACATTAATTACTAAAGGGCGTATGATAGCATCAAAAGGTAAACAATTTATCTTTTAAATTCAAAAAAGGGAGGAAAACAAAACGTGTGGGTAATTACTGTTTATGCAGACCAAGACGTAAAAATGTACGAGTTTGACGATGAACATGAGGCAAAGGAAGCGCTAGGAAAGTTAGAGAACTGCTCTTGCAAGATTCTCTCTCAAGTTATTTATTATAATGACGAATTCATCGTTGAAAAGGCGGCTGTTTAATTTTAGGACATGGGCCCCTTTAAAGGTATAAACTTTACATTACCCTTATGGAGTTCCATCAATTGAAACTTTTGAAAATTTAAAAATGTAATTTTGAAACGAATTGTAGAGATAGTAGATTATTAACGCTATTTACTCTTAATAATATATTTCGCTCACGCCAAAGTTTAGCACCGTTCAATGAACGGTGCCTTTTTTATTGAATATCTTCAGGCCACGTTTCTCCGCGATAAGCCATATCCCAAAAAAGAAATTCAAATCGACTTGTATTTAGAAAAATTTCCTCTAGTTTCTTTCTTTCTTCCTCTGATTTTCCTATTGCTAATTTATTCATTAAGTCTTTTAACCAATTTGAAAGTTCACCAAATTCCTTTGAACTGTACATCTCTACCCATTCTCCGTAAAATTCATGTTCAAGAGCTCCTGGAATTTTAGCCAATTCCCTTCCAATTTCGTTATAGCTCCACATGCAAGGAAGAAGAGCTGCTACAAGGTCGGCAAGTGTACCATTTTGCGCAACTTGCAGCATATAATGTGTGTAGGCAAGTGTTGAGGAAGCAGGCTGAGCATTTTCAAGCTCTTCCTCTGAAATAGCAAATTTTTTCGCATATTGCCGATGAAGATCCATTTCGACATTTAACGTAGAATGCAAGATCTCTCCAAATTTACCCATTGTTTCAACATCAGTCGCTTTCACACTTCCAAGTGCAAAAAGTTTTGCATAGTCAATGAGATAGAGATAGTCCTGAATCATATAATGACGAAAACTTTCTTTTGGAAGAGTACCATGACCGATCCCTTGAACAAATGGATGCTTATGATTTGCGTCCCAAATGTGTTTGGCTTTTGCATAAAGTTCTTCACAGAATATCATTTGTTTTCCCCCTTTTTTGTATGACACCAGTTATAAATAAATTCAATTAATACTTTTGTGAAATCTACTAAACTCTCAATTGATACTCGCTCATTTATAGCATGTGCATACTTTGTTTCCCCTGGTCCATAAATAACGGTTGGGATTCCTGCTTCCCCTAACCATCCTCCGTCTGTGACAGAGGTAGACATTTCTATTTCAACTTGTTTTTTCAAAACCTCTTTGTGGATATGCTGAAGCATTTTCACTCCATCATGAGTTTCATCAATTTCAAGTGCAGGAAATATTTCTCCTCTTTCCTCGATCATTGATGCTCCCCCCCACCTAAAGCTTGGGGGATGATTCCTTAACCATAGGTCACCATGAGACATTCTTAAAATATAATCTTCAATTTCTTTTGTTACACTCTCGTAGGTTTCATTTGGATAGAAATGCACTGTAATCCATAGACGACACTCATCAGCTACAAAAGCAGGATGTCTTCCTCCTTCAATAACAGCAGGATTAATTGTTGTTGTTCCAGGGAGAAAACCATTATAAGTTTTTGTGACCATCCAATGTCTTTCGAGTTCATTGAGCCAGTTAATAATTTTCATCATTTTCTCAATTGCGCTCGCTCCGACCGTTTCCCCTCCCGCTGCAATCATATGTCGTCTTGTTCCATCATGAAACGTTTGATCACTTTTTACCGTAATCCATCCTGTAATTACGCCGCCCTGACCACGAATAACCATTTCACTTGTATCTACAACAAGTGCAAAATCAGCACTATACCCTCTTTCACAGCACTGTTTTGTTCCTGCTTCTCCTACTTCCTCTCCAATCACAGATTGAAAAATTACATCACCAGGGAGTTCTATCCCGTGAGTTTCCAATAATTCTAATGCAAAAAGAGCGCACCCTAATCCACCTTTCATATCGGAAGTTCCCCTGCCGAAGAGATATCCATCTCGTACAAAAGGAAGGAATGGATCACGTTCCCACTGCTCGTTTTCATCCACTTGAGCCACATCTATATGGCCGTTAATAATTAAACTTTTATACTCTTCACTATCCTTCCCCTTTTTAACTCCCACGACATTTGGATCGTTTTCATAAACATCCCACATTTCAACTGCGAATTTATTTTGTTTAAGCTTTTTTGCCACAAATTCTTGTGCTTCCTTTGTATTACGGGCAGGAGGGGCAGGCGTTTTAAATTTTACGAGTTTCTCAATAAGTGAGATTAACTCTTCTTTTCTTAACTCTACTTCCCCTAAAATCTTTTCTATATGTTCCATACTTTCACTCCTTATTAGAGCGAAGGAAACGAAAAAACCCCTTCACAATGTGAAGGGGTGTGATTATGTACGAATGCTAAATAAAACAATTCGCCAACCACTTCCCTTCGCTAGCATTACCTAGATCAGGTGTAAGGGTCAAGACACTTGTCTCTCTCAGCCTTTCACGGCACCCCTAGCAGTCTTACTTCTCTATTATTATCATAATACTTTTTTTATTGCAAACGTTCATGGCAACAGCTTAATCATAAGAAAGATAAAAATAGCTCCTCCAATTAAAATGCGTCTAAGTCCTTTTCCCTTTGAACTTTTCAGTTTATGTAAACCCCAAATGATAAGAGAAATTCCTAGTGTCACACCCATCAAGTCTAAAAAAAGTTCCCTCGACGTTATAAGCGCAAGAAGGGGAAACAAAACGGTCAAGAAAGCAAAAAATAAACCTATAACGAAAAGTGATAGATTTCGTTCGTAATTTCCATAAGACATTGCGTTCCTCCTTTATAGAAATACTAACAAAAAGAGATTTAGGATGATATAGGAACGTCGCCTCGTTTTATTAAAAAAGCCTTTTAAGGAGTGTTCATATTCTTAAATATATTCATAACATTTTCTTTAAGACTTGCAGCTTGCTCATTTTCCGTTTGGATTGCTTCGTACACTTCTTGCCTATGAACTTCAATATGTTTGGGAGCATTGATCCCTAGTTTAATTTGTTCCCCATCAATATCTACAATTTTCAGTTCAATATCTTCTCCAATGCGGATACTTTCGCCAACTTTCCTTGTTAAGACAAGCAAAAAGATTCCCCCTACTTCACCATCTTCTGAAAGAGTGGATGTTTAGTTTTATAATCCGTGCCTGTTAAAATAATTTGTCTTCCTCTTTTTTGTTCACGATTTAAAATAAGCGGTGCTTGTAAATTGATAGTAGACTCCAGGAATGGGTCCATCATTGTTACAAAAGCATAGACCATTACATTTTTCTCTGAGGTAATATCAAGTTCTGTCATATAGTGAGAAGCTAAGTTGAAGTCATATTCTTTATAAAAAGCAAACGGATCTGCAATCACAAAAGCTAAATCTGGTGTTTTTAAAGACTGAAGTAAAAAGAAGACATCTTCATCATTGAGAGGTAAAAGAGTAAATTTCTTTTCTCCTAAGAAACCAGGAATACCTTTCGAAAAAGTAATCACCTCTTCTCGATTCACTTCTATTTCCCCATGATATTTCGTTGCTATTTTCATCTTTTCACCACTTTATAGTATTGTTATTTTTGACATTTCTAAACAGAAAGCTCGGCGAATGCCGAGCTTTTTTATTGTCTATTATGCTAGAAAGTCTACTAAACTTGGCTGCATAATTTTAGCTCCCACAGCTAATGCTGCCCGCTGAACAGTCTCCTGCATTTGTAGGTCCATAATTGCTTTTTCAAAATCTATATCTTCTACATCTGAAAGTTTCTTTTCAAGAAGTTCTCCTTGCTCGTTTAAACGTGTTTCCATAATTTCCAGACGGTTTGTACGAGCTCCGATGAGAGTTCTAGCACTTATAATAGCGTTAATATTTTCATCCATTGCAGAAAGTTGATCACCAATTTCCTCCCCTGATGAACCTTCTGCTAAACTTTTTTCAAGCTTTGTGAGATTATCAAAGAAAGCTTGACTAAAAACGCCCGTTCCATCAGTACTAACATCAATTGAAAGACCTTTAGACAGTTCAATCGATATTGGTTTCTCACTAGTTCCTACAACAATTGTTCCACTCTTATTATCTACTGGCGCTTGTCCAGTATTTATTCCGTTAAAAAGAAACTTTCCTTCAATGTTTTTATTCGCAATTGAAACAAGATGTTCTTTTAGTCCGCTCACTTCGAGTCTAATAGCTTCTCGCTCGTCTTCAAGTTTTGTTCCATTTGAAGCACTCACTGTAAGCTCTCGTATTCGTTGCATCACTTTATTTGCTTCTTCTAGAGAACCATCGCTGTTATCAAGCCACTTGTAGGCTTCTGTAAAATTTTCTTTATATTGGTTATTCTCGTTTAAATTTGTTCGGTAATTTAAGCTTTTAACAGTACCGATTGGGTCATCAGATGGACGGTTCAACTTCTTACCACTTGTTGCTTGTTCTTGTAAATTCATTAGTTTCTCATAGCTGTTGCTCATATTACGCAACGTATGTTGAGAAATCATGGACTGTGTTACTCTCATCGTTTTCCCTCCACTAGCGGCCAACAACGCCCATATTGTTAATGATTCGGTCAAGCATCTCATCCATGACCGTCATACTCCTTGCTGCTGCATTATATGCATGTTGAAACTTAATCATATTTGTCATTTCCTCATCTAAAGAAACCGAGCTAACACTGTCTCGCTTTGCTGAAAGAAGATCTCTGATATTTTCACTATTTTCCCTTAGTCTATTAGCATTTTGGACTTTTACACCAATCTCCCCAACCATTTCACTATAGGCAGACCTAATCGTTCCATTTCCAACATTGGGATTTAAAAGTTCAGCAAGTTTTGCTGCATTTCCTCCATCACTTTTCTTATTTCCGTCAGCTCCAACTGCTATATTATCCGTACTCTTCATAATGTCATCTGAAAGTGTAATTGTGCTTGAAGCATTTTCTGATGAAAACGTAAAAAAGTCGCTCCCTTTTTCTCCATCTTGTTTGTAGCCATTTCCATGAATATTATTAAATTCTGTTGCAAGAGTTAGTGCAAGCTGATCAAGCTGATCAATCGTTGTTTTATAGATACTTTGATCTGTGCCAAAGTTACGAATTAAACTTTGAAAACTTCCTGTTGGAGACAAAGTTGTACCATTAACCTGGATTTCTAGCTCCCTTCCGTTAGAAACTGTCTCAATCTTATTTGCTATATTCCCTTGTACGAGTGCTTCACTGCTTCCAGCTATCTTAATCATATAGATACCTGCAGCGGCTCTATTAGCTCCGCTGCCTGACGAAGTGCGCTCAACTTTAATATCTATATAACTTGAAAGCTTATCAACAAGCAAATCACGTTGATCATAAAGATCATTTGGCAAGTAACCAGATGGCTCAAGTTCACCAATTTTCTGATTCAAAGCTGCAATCTGGGATGCAATAGAGTTAATATCATCTCTGGCTCCATCTACTTCTGCTTGAAGGTCTTTTTGTGCAGTTGTTAGTGCACTATTTAAATAATGGAATGTATCTGTTAAAGAAACGGCTTTTTCACGGACAACCGTTTTAATTCCTTCATCATTTGGGTTAATACTAAGATCTTGAAGAGAGCTCCAAAATTCATCCATCGCTCCAGAAAGCCCTGACCCTTCTTGATCGTTCATAATTGCTTCAACAGTCTTAAGAATATTACTTTCCATGTCAGCATAACCAACTTGTGCCTCTCCGCTGCGATATTGAGCATCAAGATACTGATCACGAATTCGCTCAATTGAGCTTGCTTCTACCCCTGTTCCTATCGTTCCTGCTATTTGCGGCGAGTTCATCCCACCAGAAGGATATGGGGAAGTCGCTTGCAAATTTGCTCGTTGTCTTGTATAGCCAGCTGTATTGGCATTCGCCACATTCTGTCCGGTTGTTTGAAGTGCTGCTTGCTGAGCATGAAGAGCCCGCAGTGATGTTTCAATTCCTTGAAATGTAGAACGCATCAGTCTTTCCTCCGTTTCTTTTATGCTTTACTATCAAACATAGAACGACTAGGAGCTGAGGGACGCTCTTTCTGCGAACTATGATAATTCAAGTTTTTAGGCTGCTTTCCGAACATATCTATAGTCATATTCACAACTTGTAGGGAATAATAAAGAAGCTGCTGATTTAGTTCATTACGCTCTTTCAATGCTAGAAGATAAGTACTCAGCTCTTCCTTCAGCACCTCATATTTGGCTCTTTGAGGAAGCGGAAGTTTCTCGATAATCTCACCTAGTGTAAGGGGTTCCTCCCATATTAATAACACTTCTCGCTGGCGAGCTTCTTCTAGTTTTGTTATAGCTTTTATGTGAGACTGCTCCTCATTTATTAGCTTTGAGAGCACTTTTTCGTTCTCTTCCTTCAGGCATTCTGTTTTTTGTTGAGCTAAATGTAATAAACTTTTATGAAGTGACAAAAGCTTTTCCAATAATGCCTCTAACCGGTCTATGTTCATTATTTACTCACCTTTTGAAAATTTCTTATAATAGTCAACAAGTGAAGACGCTACTTTATGTGCATCAACCTTATACATTCCATTCTGGACCTGATTCTTTAATTGTTCAATCTTCTCTGCTCGTTCGCTTTGAAAATTATTTGTTTTCTGAAGTTCTTTTGCCTGAGTTGATATCTGAACTTCATCACGTCTTGTAACAGAAGTTCTTTCTACCTGTTTCTGTTTTTCAGTTTGGTTTTGATATGGATTCATTCCTGATGAATGAAAAGGATTAATCTTCATTTTCCTCACCTCACGAAATAATTACCGCTATATCTTATCTTTCTTTTATTATCGGTAAAAAAACAGAGGATTTAAAGGAATTTAAGAGAAATGATAAAAATAGTAATAATAACATATTTTTCTTCTTTTTTCTACATTTTATTTATTTTTTCATGACAAAAGAACTAGAACTTTATTCCTTTTTCAAAATTTGTTCTCGCTCATAAATCTCTAAATCTTTTCTAAAATCATAGCGACAAGAATTACAGATCCTTCCTTCACGCGTTTCTTGATGACAAACTTCACATTGGTAGTATACATTTGGTAAATATGAAAGCTGAAGCCACCCTTTACGAACAAACTTATAGAATAGCGGTATAGGCACCCCAGTAGCTTCTGTTATCTCTTCAAGTGTTAAGAGTCGGTTGTCTCTATTACGGATAAACTCTCCTATTTTTTCATAGTGAGCAATCTCTTCCTTATAGCACTCGTTACAAACACTAATAAAGCTATTCTGAATAAACAGACTTCCACACGTCGGACAGTTTAATAGTTGTGACATTCTTACCCTTTCGCTCCTTCATTCCGCTCTTCTTCCCAAAAGGAAGTCGCGCCGTTACCTTTCTTATCGGATAGTTCTTACAATTGTTTATCTTAACTTCTTGCTAATGTCATTGCTGAAATAAGACCCGCTCCGTTTTGTTTTAACACCTTACTTGCTTTATAAAGAGTTGCTCCTGTTGTATAAATATCGTCAATGAGGAGAACCTCTTCATTATTGAGTTTCCGAGAGAAAGAGAAGCTAAAAAGCTCTTCTTGTAGACGCTCTTGTTTATTCTTTTTGGACTGTTTTTCTGTATGAATACGAGAAAGGGGCGAGACAATCTGTCGAGGTAAAAGAGAAGCTAAAGCTTCAGATTGATTGAACCCTCTTTCACAATGGCGTTCTTCTGAGAGAGGAATAGGAATGATAAGGGAGCAAGTCTTAA
Organism: Priestia sp. TRM10; assembly: GCF_057808375.1. Classification (NCBI taxonomy): domain Bacteria; kingdom Bacillati; phylum Bacillota; class Bacilli; order Caryophanales; family Bacillaceae; genus Priestia; species Priestia sp. TRM10. The sequence continues at coordinate 240,630 of NZ_JBJZOT010000011.1, read as the reverse complement.
AGTGTTGGTAGAAAAGGGAAAGCCATTCCTTTTTAAAAGATGGCAAAAGCGCATAGTCTCCTTGGAACTTAAAACGATTCATCCATTCTTTCATAAAATCATTATAGTGAAGTAAAGAGCGATTCTTTGTCATCATTCCCCTATATGAAGAAGTTTTCCAGACAGCACAATCCTTACAGATATCATGATCAATAAACCGTGAAGAAAGATGAAGAAGGCTACGTCCGCATAACAAACAATACGGTTCTTTAATAAATAAGCATTTCTTAAGACAAAGCTCACAAAGGCCAGTTTCTCCCCCTCCTAAAAAGTAAGAGAATGTAAACTGTGAGATATGTACTCCTTCACAATATAGACAGGCATTCATTCAACAAGCCCCATCTTACGAGCTTTCTCGTTTAGAGAAATAATCTGTTTTCTTGCCCGAACCATCTCTCGAGTGCGGCCAAAGTGGAAAAAGGTAACATCACCATTCGGATAATTAGCACTTCTACCCACTCTTCCTCCAATTTGCACGAGCGCACTTTCTGTAAAAATATCCTCCTCCGCGCCTAAAACAGCTACATCTGTATTAGGAACTGTTACTCCTCTTTCTAGAATAGTAGTTGTTACTAAAATGCGTGTTTCACCATTTCGGAACTGTAGCACCTTTTTCTCTCGCTCATGATCTTCTGCATGAACTCCTTCTGTTCGCTTTTCTCCTTTTTTTATAATTTCCACAATTTTAGGAATCACTTCAATCGATGGCACAAACAAAAAGACTTGTTTTTCTCTTCTTTCCTTCAACCACCTTTTAAGTTTCCATGGAAGGTCGTTTTTTAAGAGTTGTTTTTTCCAATTTCCACACCAAATCATATGTGGTACAGGTATCTCTCTTCGATGATAGCGCGCAGGTAGAACAAAGGCATCTCTCCTTCCTCTCCTTATTTCCCGCTGCCACTGACGATTCGGTGTTGCAGTGAGGAGGATTGTTGCACAACTCTGTTTTTTCACCTTTTCTACCGCTTGTTGAAGCATTTTGTCATATGAGAATGGAAAAGCGTCTACCTCGTCTACAATTACTACATCAAATGCTTTTTCATAACGAAGCATTTGATGAGTTGTAGAAATCGTAATAGCTCCACTTTTTCCTTTGTCTTCACTGCCTCCATATAAAGCGATAACAGAAGAGTAAGGAAATGCTTGCGCTATACGAGGTTTTAATTCACGTACAACATCTGCTCTCGGTGTAGCAATAAGAACATTCTCTCCTTGAGAGAGAGCATAATGAATTCCTTCAAAAAGCATTTCTGTTTTCCCTGCTCCGCAAACGGCCCAAACTAAGAGTTCTCCTTTTCCTCTGATTTTCTCTTTAATGGCCTCTGCTCCTTTTTGCTGCATCTCGGACAGTTTACCGTTCCATGCTAAGAAAGCTGAACGCTCCTTTTTCTTATAGATAGGGCCACTCCAAACAAAAAGCGGTGTGCACATGCTGATTCTTCCCATTCCAATGCAAGCACGACAATAGAAACACATCTCTTTACAGGTATAACAAGGAAATTCACTGAAATTTTGTAAGACAGTATTTCCACAACGATTACATTGACATCTATCATTTTTTTTATTAATTCCTTTTATAATCTGAACATATCCTTCTCTATAGTGCTCATAAAGTGTGACAAATGGAACTGAAAGTTCGGTAAGAAGCAACTTTCGTTGTGATAACTCTTCCTGAAGCTTCGGTGAAAAAGGGTAGGCATCATTTATGGGATAAAAAGTGTAGGTAGAGTGATAGGAAATCGGTTGACCCTCTTGAGGAGAGAAGACAAGCTTATTATCTTCAACAGTAAAAAGCATAAAACACCTCTTTTCTTTTTACTATATCAACTTCTCTTAACTTGTTATCAACGTCTTCATAGGGAAAATAAAAAAGAACGAGCCTAAAAGCTCGTTCTCTTTATTTACGGTACCATCCAAGCCCTAAAGCACCTTCACCTAAATGTGTACCTATTACAGGCCCAAAATAAGAAATATTAACATTTACATTAGGATATTTATTTTCAATCTCTTTACAAAGTTCTTCCGCCTCTTGAGGACGATTAGCATGAATAACTGTTGCTTCAATTGGCACCCCTTGAAAAGCATCTTCATGAAAAAGCTCTAACACTCGTTTTAAAGCTTTTTTTCTTGTGCGAATTTTTTCAAACGGAACAATTTTTGTATCTTCAAAATGAAGGATTGGCTTGACTTGAAGAACACTGCCAATTAGAGCTTGTGCAGCACTCAATCTTCCTCCTCTTTGAAGGTGTGATAAGTCGTCCACAATAAAGTAAGCCCTAATAAACGGTTTCATCTCATCAAAACGTTTAACAATTTCCGTTGCACTTTTGCCACGAACAGCCATATCTGCTCCTTCTAGAGCATAAAACCCTTCTACCATGCAGCTTATCTCTGAATCATACGGATAAACAGTCAGTCCTTCTACCATTCTCCCTGCAGACTGAACGGTTTGATAAGTACCGCTAATACCACTTGAGAGCGTAATAAATACTGCTTCATCATAATTAACTGCTATTTCTTTCAATAACTCTACAATCTCGCCAATTGGTGGCTGTGATGTTGTAGGAAAAATTTTTTCTTGTTTTACTTTCTCGTAAAACTCTTCTGCAGTTATATTCTCTTCTTCTCTATATTGCTTGTCATCAAAGATAATGCTTAATGGAATACTATATATGTTCTTTTCTTCTCTCAATGACTTTGGAATATATGCTGTACTATCAACAATAATTGCCGTTTTCACTCATGCTCCTCCTCAGATTTTTCCTATGTATAAAATCTTTCTAAAGAAAGAATACCCATTATTATGTATTTTTACTCCATGTGAAAGAAAAGGTGAGACAATGTGCCTCACCCTTTTGACTATTCTTCCTTTACAGAACGCTTACCCAGCCATTTTTAATAGCTACAACAACAGCTTGAGTTCGATCATTAACATTCATTTTTTGTAGAATATTACTTACATGGTTCTTAACTGTTTTTTCACTAATATATAATGTTTCACCAATTCCGCGGTTGCTTTTACCATCAGCTAAAAGCTGTAATACTTCACACTCACGACGAGTTAAAAGGTGAAGCGGACGGCGAATTTCAATTTCTCTTGCCGCATATTTACGTTCATTTTGAGCTTGTGAAGCTAGACGACGATACTCATTCACAAGGCTGTTTGTTACTTTTGGATGAAGATATGAACCACCTTCTGCTACAACGCGCACAGCTTGTACAAGAGCATCTGCATCCATCTCTTTTAATAGATATCCAAGAGCACCTGTTTGCAAAGCATGCGTTACATATGTTTCATCATCGTGAATAGATAAAATGATAACTTTTGTATCTGGATATTCTTCAATTAGCTGTTTTGTTGCTTCAACACCGTTCAATCCAGGCATATTAATGTCCATAATTACAACATCTGGATTATACTCTTCAACAAGCTTTACAGCTTCTTCTCCATCATCGCCTTCTGCCACAACATCAAAGTCTTGCTCAAAGTCTAAAATTCGTTTTACCCCTTCACGGAACAATTGATGGTCATCTATAATTACTATTTTCGTTTCCATATCTTCTTACCTCCTAAAATCTATGTGCCTACGTTTTATGATTGGAACAGCTGAGACTGAGGAACAATAATCATCACTTTTGTACCTTTGCCTATAGCTGAATTGATTTCTAGTTTTCCATCTAAAATTTCCACTCGTTCCTTCATTCCCATAATCCCGAATGATTGCTCTTTTTTCTCTGCTACTTCAAAACCTTTTCCATCGTCTTTTACAACAAGAGCGACTTGGCTATCACACACTTCAATTTTGACAGTCACATAGTTTGCATCGGCGTGTTTAATAGCATTTGTAATCGATTCTTGAGCGAGACGGAATAAAGCAACCTCAAGTTTTGGCGGCATCCTTTTATCAGACCCAAGTGACGTGAATGAAATCTGTGGTTTACCATCATTGTAATCTTCAACAGTACTAATATATTTTCTTAAAGTGGGAATGAGCCCTAAATCATCTAGTGCCATCGGTCTTAAATCATAAATAATTCGCCTTACTTCATAGAGAGCTGAGCGAACCATCTTCCGTAAGTCTCTAATTTCCTTCATTGCTTCATCAGGGCTTCTTTCACGATAGACTCGCTCAATTAGTTCTGAACGCATCATAACGTTAGCAAGCATTTGAGCAGGACCGTCGTGAATTTCGCGGGACAAACGTTTCCTCTCTTCTTCTTGAGCCTCAATAATTCGGAAACCAAAATACTCTTTTTGAATGGCATCCTCAACAATCTCTCCAACCTGTTGGAGATCGTCTGTTAAGTACGATAAAATCACCGAGATTTGCGACACAAGATGTTCAGCTCGTTCAATCGTCTCTGTTAACGTAAGAAGCCGTCTTTCAACTTCATCACGTCTTTGTTTAAGCTGATTTTCAAGCTGACGATTGACCATAAGCTTTGTTTGGAAATTGTGTGCTTTCTCATAGGCTTCCTTTACTTCCACTTCGTCATAAATTTTAAAATGGCGGCTCACATCAGAGAGTCTTGCTCTTGCAGCACGCACGTTTATTTCAAGACGATCACCTTCTGCAATAGTTTCAAGCACTTTTCTTTTTAACTGTTCAAGTTCGTGGTGCAATTGCTCGAATTCTTTGCGAGAATCTTCAGCAATACGGTGAATCTCACCTTTGCTGTTGTCAACTGTATAAATAATTCGTTCAAAAATTTCATCTAATACTCGGCTTGTCAATTTCTGTTTCGACATCTTTTCACCTCAAGACAAGCTTTTTTGGACAAATGTAACATGCGAATGTCACATTGTTTCATATAGTTAGGCAACACGCCTCTATCCTTCTAAACTTTTCACAACGTGAACTTCACGTTATAGCACGGAATGGGGATTCCGTCAGTTGTAGAGTTTCTTTATTAGTAAAATTATTACTAACTTAATAGGCACCTGTCAAAGTCCTGCTCTCTTACCACTACGCTTATGACATTTCGTGTTCCTTTTAATTTGCCGAGTACAATTTTTGTCATTATAATGAGAAAGTGAACATAGTGAAGTTGTTCAAATACGACACTATTTTCACACATCTTTCCCTATTTTTTTTTAAAAACATCAAAATGTAACATAGATTTAATAAAACGATAATACATAAAACATGACTATAGTTTTGGTGAATATGTATAGATTTCAAGCTAACCTATGATTTTAAAGGAGGGACTTTTCTCAGTGCTTACCGAATATTATACAGCAAAAGGGCAAGGAGAACATGAGATTATCATCCAAAAGTCACGCTTTATCTGTCATGTACAGCGCGTGAAAACAGAAGAAGAAGCACAAAACTTTATCCAAGACATAAAAAAAACGCATTGGAATGCTACCCATAACTGCTCTGCTTATCTTGTAGGAGAGCGCGATCAATTTCAAAAAGCTAACGATGATGGTGAACCGAGTGGAACAGCAGGTGTACCAATGCTTGAAGTATTAAAAAAACGCGGTTTAAAAGATACTGTTGTTGTTGTTACACGCTACTTTGGAGGTATCAAACTAGGTGCTGGCGGTTTAGTACGAGCATACAGCAAATCAACATCAGAAGGTCTTAATGCTGTAGGAATTGTTAAGCGAACCCTAATGAAAGTCATGCATATAAAAGTAGACTATACTTGGCTTGGCAAACTTGAAAATGAACTGCGCACATCTACTTATAAGCTTAAAAATATGAACTATGCGGAAAATGTTGAATTCGAGGTTTATGTTGAAGAACCTCGTATTGATTCCTTTGTCGAATGGATGACAGAATTAACAAATGCACAGGCAATAATTGAAGAAGGAGAAAATACCTACCTAGAAGAAGACGTTCTCTAAAGGCTTGTTTACGAATATGAAGAAACATTGTAAAATGAAATCTAACGCTTTGAGTGAACACAGTGAATTTCTCAAAACAACCAAAAAACTATTTAATGTTTTTCATGCGGGAAAACATTAAACTATTCTGTCTTAAAATTTTATTAATTTTGTTAAAAGGAGTCAAAGGATGTCTCAATACAGACGTTTTCAAAAGAAAGTAAACAAGCGCAAGCGAAGAAGACGACTATTCATCTTCCTTGTTTTACCTATTTTACTTGTTGTCGGAAGCGCCACCGCTTATGGATTTAACTTATTTGCTAAAGCAAAAACTGCAATGGATGAATCATTTGAAAAGATTGATCGTGCTCATTCTCCACTACGAGAAGGCGCAATTGATCCAAACGATGACAACATCTCTATTTTATTTATGGGAATTGATGAAACAGAACAGAGAAACTATGGAAATAACACAAGAACAGATGGTCTTATCCTTGCTACATTTAATAAAAAACAAAAGTCCGTCAAGCTTGTGAGTATCCCTCGTGACTCTTACGTGTACGTTCCTGAAGAAGGTAAGAAAAATAAGATTAACCATGCTCATGCCTCTGGTGGTTCAAAAGCTACAATGGAAACTGTTGAAGAACTATTTGATGTTCCTGTAGATTATTATGTGAAATTAAACTTCAAAGCATTCATGGAAGTTGTGGATTCTCTTGATGGGGTAAAAGTAAACGTACCTTATGAAATGTATGAGAAAAATTCAAAAGATGAGCATAATGCTATCCATCTTGAAAAAGGTGTTCAAACATTAAATGGTGAAGAAGCATTAGCCTTTGCAAGAACACGTAAGCAAGATAGTGATATTTACCGAGGACAGCGTCAGCAAGAAGTGATGAAAGCCATTGTTAATAAAGCTTCTTCTGTTGGATCAATCAACAAATATGAAGGTGTAATTAAAGCAATTGGGGACAACATGAAAACAAACTTGACTTTTAATGATATGCTTTCGTTTTATGATTATGCAACAAAAGGAACAAAGCTTGATATTGAAACATTAACGCTTGAAGGTGAAGATTACCAACCTGGAGGCACATATTATTACAAGCTCAATGATGATTCTGTTGAAAAGATATCTAAAAAGTTGAAGAAACATTTGGAGATTGACTCTTCAAACAACTAACTAAAAGAACGCCTTCTAGAAGGCGTTCTTTTTATACAAAAAAGCACTGACTATCTAGTCAGTGCTTTTTCTTTACGCGTTTTTTCGCATTCCGCGTACCATATTTAAAATTGGACGGTAACTTTGATGTACAAGACCAATTTTTTCAACGATAATTTCAATTGTAATAAGCAAAATTCCTATAACAAGAACAGAGGCCCACATATCCACTTTTGATAAGATAATGGCTGCTAGACCAAAAACGGCGCTCATTGCATAAATAATGAGTACTGTTTGACGATGGCTATAGCCGACTCTTATTAAACAGTGGTGAAGATGGGATTTATCCGGTGCTGATAATGGCTGCTTTTTCACAATACGACGCACAATTGCGAAAAATGTATCAGAAATTGGTACACCGAGAACAATAATTGGAAGGATAAAAGATATTACCGTTACTCCTTTAAAACCAAGAAGAGATAAAACGGAAATAATATATCCTAAAAATAAGGCTCCTGTATCCCCCATAAAAATCTTAGCTGGGTGGAAATTGTACAGTAAAAAGCCTAATGTACTTCCAAGGGTAATAACACCCATTGTTACAACAAATGGATCATTCATCATAATAGCCACACCAGAGACAGTAATTAAACAAATAGATGAGACACCTGCAGCCAGCCCATCTAGTCCGTCAATCAAGTTTATGGCGTTTGTAATTCCTACAATCCATAAGATTGTGATTGGAATACTTAGAAACCCAAAGTGGAGCATTCCATCAAACGGGAGGTTTATGGATACAACTTTTACATCTCCATAAATAACAACAACAGCCGCTGCTAAAAGCTGGCCCGCTAACTTATATTTTGCAGATAGCTCAATAATATCATCTAAAACCCCTGTGATAATGATGATGATACTTCCTAAAACAATCGGCCAAGCAAATTTATTATCTGGTTGCATAATCAAAAAGCCGATGATAAAGCTAAAGAATATTGCTAATCCTCCCAAACGAGGCATAATGCGCTGATGAACTTTTCGTTTATTTGGTTTATCTGTAGCCCCTACGACGAAAGCTAACTTCTTTACAAGAGGTGTTAGTAAAATCGAAGAGATAAAACAGATAAACAAGGTCAAGTACAACATGTAGACCCTCCTCAGGCTTATCTTAACCAAATCAATTCTTAATCAATACTTAACATCTTCAATTGGTTAGTATTACAAGACACTTTTTTGTCTTTTTATGCAGGTTTTGTAACTTCTTTGTAGCTACAGAGCATTTTTGACCAATAAAAAGGTCTAACAATGAAGATTTTCAGTTACCAAAAGGATTATACCACATAGAATCTATGACTTAAATAAGATTTTTAGCTCTAAAAATTTAAAAATTCTATGACATTATAAAACTAACGTAACTAAAATCCTTTTTAATTAGACTTTTGGATCTTACCGCTGTTTTTATAGGAATTTATTCTCTCTACAAAACTATAATCTTTTTCTCTTAATCTGTCAAAATTCTATCTTTTTTTTCTGAATAATAGAATCATAATAAAGCTCACTTAGATCATCATTTTTACAGCTATTCTTGCCGAAGACATTTTTTCATAAAAAATAACCGAAGAAAATCTCCGGCTATTTTATCACTTTGCGCTTCATTTTATTAAAGAAAGAAGAAATCTCAGGGATTTTAGTAACTGCACCAGCTAACAACACAGTGATGACAAAAAGGATTCCTCCTATAATAAGACGTCCTATGCTGTTTTCAATAGGTAATCCCCACCCTATAAGAACTGTAACAACTGTAAGCAACAGAAGAAAAATCCAAATAGAACCGCTTAATAGAGAGCTGCGTATACTAAGCCCTAGTTTCCCTTTTCCAACAATAATAAGAGCCATAAATTGAACAAATGCACTGATAGTTGTTGCTAAAGCAACACCACTAGCTCCCATGCTTTCCATAAACAGATAGATAAGGCTAACGTTGATTACAAAAACAGCAATAATCCCACTTACTACCGGGAAGAATGGACGCTCTAAAGCATAGAAAAAGCGCGTCACATAAACATTTGCTCCATGTGCGAACATTCCAATAACAAACCATTTCAAAAGCGTTGCTGTAAGCATTGTAGAATCTTCTGTGAAAGAACCATATTGAAATACAGCTTCAATAATTTCATGGGCATATACATAAACAAAAATTGTAGCCCCTCCAATGCATAAAAGAAGCGCTTTTAGTCCTTTTTCATACATCAGATTGACACCTTCACTATTTCCTTTAGATGCTTCACCTGCAAGTTTTGGATAAATAACGGTTGTAACAGCTGTCATTAGAACTACTTGTGGTAGCTGAACAAGCTTTGAAGCATAGTTTAAAGCTGCAATGACCCCTTCGTTTAAATCAGAAGCAAACATACGCTGAATTAAAAAATAAAACTGTAGTGTTGCTCCTCCTAACAAAATGGGAACCATCATTCTAAAAAACCGTTGGACATACGCTCCTTCTTTCATACTTAAGCGAAAGCGGAATGTCATGATATTATACTTTTTAATTTCAATAGCTAACAAAATACACATTACAATTGCGCCTGCAAGAGCTCCTACATTGTACGCATCGATCCCAAGGAAAGGGTACAGAATAAGTACGAGTACAACAAAACCAGCATTGTTAGCTAATGTTGAACATGCTGGCATAAAGAACCGATTATAAATATTTAGAATTCCTGTTAGCCACATTGACAACACAAGAAAAAGAGATGACGGAGCCATCCATCTAAATAGGTAAACAGTTGTCTCTTCCGTTTTTGCAGAAAGGCCTGGAAAAAGAACCTGTACAATTGGGCCTGCAAAAACAACAAGTAAAAGAGACAAAAAAGCCATACCAATACATGTATAAGTAAACAGCACTTCTTGAAATTGACGCTTGTCGTCTTCTTTAGTCATCTTTTTATAAATGCTAATAAAAGCCGTTGTAATAGCTCCTCCTAACACAGTATAAAGGAACATTGGAATCGTATAGGCTAATATAATAGAATCAGCCTTATCTGATGTTCCAAATTGATATCCGATAACTGCTTCCCTAAAAAAACCAAAAAAACGGGAAAGAATATTGAGTAGAGCCACAACGCCTATTACAGCTAAAAGCGATTTTTTTGACATACCCTTAGTTCTTTCCCTTCACATTCTCATCTATAAATGATTCAATCAGTGAGAGAATGTTATTTTTCCCACTATAAAAAGGCTGTGGTGTAAAGTGAGTAGCTCTTTGAAGGACCTCTTCAAAATTATCTTCATCTGTCCAAGGAATAAGGTGACCTGTTCTTGAAAATTGATTAACAATCTCAAGCTGATGATCATCATTATGCTCACCATATTTAATAAGCCGAGGAGCTGCAATTAATGTCTTTCCTTTTTTAAGACCTGATGTAATTGATCCTGTGCCACCATGCGTAATAATGACTCTTGCTTCATCGTACAAGCGATCCATTTCATCATAGCTTGTAAAATCGATAAGCTTCATATGTTTTGAATTAAATGGTGTATGTCCGACTTGAACAATAACATCCTCTTGAATTAACCCTGCTTCTATTGCTTCTTCAACAGCTTCTAGAAGCCTTGTGAAAGGGAGCTCATGAGTTCCTAAGACAACTAAAATCAATAGATTGAACCTCCATGCACTGCTTTTGGATAATGTACTTTCATCGTTTCCCACTGCACAATAAACAAATCAGCAATCGGATAAACAAGACGTCCTGATATTGTTGGAGTCGTTGTTTTTGCGAAGCTTTCTATAAAGATAACTTTCTTTCCGAATAGCTTTGCGATATAGCACATTGGAACAGCTGTATGAGCTCCTGTTGTTACGATAACATCAGGCTTTTCTCTTAAGAATAGATACAGCGATTTGAAGCAGTTATAAGTGAACTTAAATAAGTATCGAAACAAATAGTTACGAGCCCCATATACAAGAAAGGACATTTTATATTCCTTTTGAAGGGCTTCTGTAATAACAGAGCGTTCTGTAATAATATGATAATCATATTTTTGAAACAGTGGTTTTAACTGTAAGAGCTGTGTTAAATGTCCACCAACAGAAGCAATAAATAAAACTTTCTTTTGTTTGTTTTTCTTTCTTCCCATTTTCTACCCTCCAAGAGGAGAATAAACGTTGATTACTTTCCGTATTAACGTTTGTTGATCATTCTCTTGTGCTCTTTTCTCGCCATTTGAAATCAATTGTTCTCTAGAAGAAACATCAGTCAACACTTTATTCATTCCTTCAAAAAGCGATGAAACATTTTGCGGCTCTACTAATATACCGCTGTCTTCATTTAATAAATAACGCAGACCACCTACATTTGTGCCCACAACAGGCGTATGACAGCTCATTGCTTCTAACGCAACAAGACCAAACCCTTCAATATGAGATGGCAATACAAAGGCATCTGCAGCACTCATCCATAATGCAACCTCCTGTTGTGCTCGAGGTTCCAAGATATCTACATTCCCTACATTATGATCTTTAATGTAAGCTTCCAATTCTTCTCTAAAACGAACATCTTTTGTTGCTCCCATTAAAATGAGACGTTTATTATCCTTTGGAAGTTTCTCATAAGCTTGAACAAGATCCATTAGTCCCTTTTGCTTAATCAAATTGCCCACAAACAAGAAAATATGCTCATTCTGCAACAAATCTAACTTCTCTCGAGCTACTCCTTGGTCTGTAGGTTTGAATACTTCTCGATTCACGCCCATATTAATAATAGAGAGCTTTTCTTTTGGGACATGAAAGCTTTCATGAATCTCTTCATAAAGCTCATTTCCAACTGCAATCACATGATCTGCTTCTCTTAATATCTTTGCCGTCCACTTACGAATACGCGGAGATTTTTTCGCCATTTTATCAATATCTCCACCATGAGCTGTTATAATCATTCTACATTTAAATAATTTCTTATATAAAAGGGCTAACATCCCTGTTGGAAATACGTAATGAGCATGAACAGCATCATAAGAACGCCCTTTTGTAAGCAAGTTACCTGCTGTTTGGAGCGCCCATTTCCCATACTTTTTCAATACATTTGCTTTTCCCATATTTGGGTTTTGAACTGCTACTACGTCTACTTCTAGTCCCTGTTCTCTTAATGCGTTCACTTGGTTTTTAACAAAAATGCCAAATGTTAAAGCCTCTTTACTTGGGTACATATTACTTAATACTAGTAATTTTTTCGGTTTCATTTTCGTATCACCGCACTGTATTATTTTCTCGCTAACTTTTCTAACCCTTTTGCAGCACGCTGTGCGAAAGTTTCAGAAAGATCTTCATAAGCACACTGTGTCTCATCCCACTGTCTTGTCATTGCTTGTACTTTTTGCAGAAAAGTATCTTTTTCTTGTAAAGCTCCAATCTCTACAAAATATTCTTCCTTGCCAAGCGCTTGAAGAAAGTGCTCCACCTTATGATGATAACCAACGCCAAGCACAGGTGTACTTGCCACAACTGACAAAATTAAAGAATGAAGTCTAGTCCCGATAATTAAGTCTTGCTCTGCACAAAGCTTAACAATTTCGTCTGGGTGCAAGTTTTCATCTTCAAGATGGACAAACTGTTTATATGTCATCATATCATAAATCTCTCTTGTAACCTCAACATCTTGAGGGTACTTCGTTGAGAAAAATGTGACAATGGCGCCCTTTTTTTCAATAAGTTCATCTAGATTTTGAGCCATACCTTTTACATATGCCTCATATTTACTGTCATCTCGCTGTGGCCAATATTGTTTACTAAAGTAAGGAACAGCTGTAACAGCTACTTTTTTAAGCTCATTTGTTTTACTTCTTTTGCGAACTGGTTCAATAGCAAAGGCAGGGTCTCCGATAATGTCAATCTCTTTTCGGATTCCAATGTCCTTTAATAACTCTTTAGACTTTATATCTCTTACTGAGATAGAGTCTGCTTTATTTGCTAATGTTTTAATAAAAAACTTTCCTGCCTTTGTTGTAATAGGGCCAGCTCCTACTCCATAAATCACTACCTTACACTTAGCATAGTATCCGAGTAAACCGAGCGTACTATAAAGAGGCGCATCTCTTTTATACATATCCATTAAGAGACCACCGCCGCCAATAATAAGTAAGTCAAGGTCTTTCATAATTTTAAAACTTTGCTTGACAGTATGAAGGACAGAGAGAATAAAGTTACCTTTCTTATGTAAAAGAGGAACTGCCTTGATGTTGTAACGAGACTCTGTATTGCTTGGATTGTTACTAAAAATGACAATTTCACCTTTACGAATACCTAATGTATTTAACTGTGTTAAGATGCCTGACAAAATGGCCTCATCTCCATTATTGTCATGCCCGTAATTTCCAATAATACCTACTCTCATCATGTGTGCACCTATTATCCGACTTTCTGTTGTATTTATAATAAAATGTTGTTTTTAGCTGAAATTCGTCAACTTTTTTATTATACTACTCTTACTAAAAGGATTAAACCTTTGATACCATAATTTTTGTCGAAACTCGGACAATGAGATGGTCTTATTAAAATACGAAAAAAGAGAAGGATTTCTCCTTCTCTTTTTCTATTATAAGCTGTAGTAATTCTTAATTCCTAAGTAGATTGCTTCTGCAAAAAGATTGCGATAGTAATCAGATTTAAACTTAGCGGCATCTTCTGAATTTGTAAGAAAACCTAATTCAACAAGAACACTCGGCATATCTGTATTACGCACAACATAAAAATCGTTATCTTTTGTTCCTCTATCGTTCATTCCAACTAAAGAAACAAACTGTTCTTGAATTTCTTTTGCTAGAACTGCACTTTCTGATCCATTAGTATTTTGAGATGTATCATAGTACACTTCAGAGCCATTTGCAGAAGGTGCTGAAGGCGCTGAGTTTGCATGAACACTTACAAACATATCTGCATATTTGCTTTGCGCAAGGTCTGTGCGGTCTTTAAGCTCTGGATATGTTGCTGCATCAGTTCTTGTCATAATAACTGTTGCTCCAGCAGCTTCAAGCTTTTTCTGAACACGTTGTGCCACATCTAACACAAGTTCTTTTTCAACAACTCCATTACCGCTAGCACCTGGATCTTTTCCACCATGACCTGCATCAAGCACAATCACTCGGTTTGCTACAGAGCTTCCTTGCTCATTTTTAAGTTTTAAGTAGAGCTTATGTACATATCCAGTTTGTCCATTATAACGGACTTTTACCCAATAACCCTGTTGGTCCCCAAGATAGTCTACTTTTGTCCCTCTCTTTAAAGAAGCAACAACCCCACTGCTTGTAGATGGACCACTACGCATATTAAGAGAATCAGTTTTTACAATCCCATATGTACTTGTTGTTGCTGGAGGAGTTGTGGATGAATCACCGCTCTCTGCGCTACTAGTGCGATAGCTCGGTTCAATTGTTCTACTTAAGAATACAGAAAACTGAGCACGGTTCACACTGTTATACGGGCCATAGTGGGTACTATCAGTTCCAGTTGTAATTCCGTGTTGATAAAGTTTACTTACATACGGACGAAATTCTTGATTAATCCATACATCGCTAAACGGTTCAACTGTATCATCTTTAACAGAGAGATCATACTCTTGCTCAAAGGTTCTAACAAGAAGTTTACTCATCTGCGCTCTTGTTAATGTTTCCTCCGGTTTAAATGTACCATCATCGTATCCACTGATAATCCCTTTTTGTTTCGCTAAGCTGATCCATCCCGCTGCCCAATGGTCTTTTTTAACATCAGAAAATACATCGTTTGAAACAGTTGGTTCTTTTTCCCCTAAAGCACTTAAGATCATTTTAGCTGCCTGAGCTCTTGTAACTTTGTTATTAGGTAAAAAAGAACCATTGTTATACCCCTCAATAATTCCTTTTGAATGTAAGAAATTAATTTCCTTACTCGCCCAAAAACCACTTGAAACATCGTTAAAATTTGCTGCTGCATGTGCCTCTCTTGCGTTGCCTCCAAGAACAGACGGAAGCGGCGCAGAAGCTAGTAAAAAACCTGCTGCTGCACAAGAAACAACTTTCTTCCACATAAAAAAAATAGCTCCTTTCATTTTTGGTATAGCAGCGCAAAGCAACAGCTGCTCTGCTCACCTAAAAATACTAATATTTACTCATTTTTATAAGTTGTGACTCATTTGCCAATTATATCAAATTTTGTCGTAAATTCAATGTATGATAATAGATTGATAACTTAATAATCCCTTGACTAGCAAGGGATTAATCTATATAAACATCTAAATATTTTATTTTCTTTACAAATCAAAAACCACTTCTACATTCCTATTTCTTTATACCTAAATTAAGGGATAATAAGGGAACAAGAAGGAAAATAGGCATATCCCTTCCCTAGACAAATTTCCGCAATATTCGACAATCTTTATTTTATCATTTTATGGTTTAATTTCCATTTGCTCTTATACCTAACTTTTTGCATTTTTCAGGAAGTTTTTCTAGCTATTTGTGAGGAGTTTTGGTGAAAAAGGGAGATTTGACGCATACTAAAAGGTGGAATGAATTAATTTTACGGTATGTAAAAATTCATTCCACCTTTTTTCTTTTATCATTAATGTGTCCATATGTTCATTCCTTTGACAAGTGAGCCTATGCTATTTTAAATGCTTGCAAGCTGCTCTTGTTTTTCTAATAGTTTTGATACTTTATCTGCTACAGCTGAAATGTCTTCTCCTTCAACAACAACGTAAGTTTCTTGTGTTTTCTTAGCTGTTAATATAAAAGGAACAAGTTTTGTTAACTCTACAACATTACAAATCTCTAAATCTTTGTAGAAGAAAATTTTGCATCCATGTGTTTTCGTAAGCTTGTACAAATACGTTATTTCCTTAAGAGTTAACCGACTTCCTGCTAGATTAAATGAAACGATGTTTGACATTTTAACTGCACTCCTTATTTAAATAGTTAATTTTTGTAATTCTATTGTTTCATATATATACTGGTTTTGAAACCGGGTTATTTTGTCATAGAGACACTTTTATTGTTGAATAAGGATTTATCTTTCTACTTATTAAATACCCTTATTTTTATTTTGTAAACGTTAGCATTCACTCTTTTTGCGAGCGTACATTTTATAGATAACAAACACAATAATAACAATGCCTGCAATCACAAAAATATACGTCTGAGCCTGTGAGATAATGGAATTAGCCATTTTTAGATTACCTGCTCCCCCTACTAGAATCATTGCTAGTACCCATGGAAAGATACCTAAGAATGTTAGCAATAAAAATGGAAGAAGGCGTATTTTTGAAATTCCAGCTAGATATGAAACATAGTTGCCAACTCCAATTGGTCTTGCAAGCGCAATTGTCCATTGACCACATTTTTGGAACCAGTGCTGACTTTTCTTAAATACTTTTTTATCTTTCCATTTTTGAGATAGCTTATCTTCTAGCTTATAGCCAATTCCATAAGGGATAAGGCTGAATAGTGTATAGCATATGCTCCCTATAGTTGAGATCCAGAATGCATCGAGAAAAGAACTGTTTAGCAAATAACCATAAATAAGTGTGATGAGAGCACCTGGGAATGGTAGAGAAGAAGCCTCAACAGCAAGGCCAGCTAAAAGACCCCATATCCCAAAATCTTTAAGCGTTTCTGTAATAAAATCAATCATACCTTCCGACTCCTTCCCCTTTTGGAAAGAATATAGCCTTTATGATTGATTATTAAACAAGTTAATTAATGGAAAAGAAAAAAAGCGCATCGTGAAGACGCGCTAGGTCATAATTATAAGCGTACTGTTTCATTGTTTGTAATGATAACTAAAACTTTACCTTGATCAAGCTTTTCTTCATACATCTCAGCTTCAGTTTTAGAAAGACCAACCTCGCTTAATTTATGACGAAGCTCGTCCCCTTTTTTGTTAAACAAGTTGCTTGCAGCAGTGCCTAAACCCATTTCTTTAATGCCGATTGTATTTGCATCTGCATTATTAGCAACACGGTTTGTTCGTTCGTCATCATGTGATAATACGTAGATGTCTTTTGCATCTACTCCTTGGACTTGAAGTTTCTTCACATCTTCTTTTAATAACTCATCATTTGTATACTCGCGTACTACTGGTTTCATAATCTTAAATTCCTCCTTTATGAAATGTATAAATACTATTCCACAGAAAAAAAGATTTAAAACATAAAGAGCACATTTCAAAGGAGAAATTTAATAGTTTTATATATTAGGGACTTTGATGAAGTCGTTTGTTTTTTAACGTACGCCCTCCATAATAAAGAACTCCTCCTAGTATGAATGAAAGAATTAGGCCTAGGCTTGTAGCTTTTGATAAAAACTCTTGTTCTTCAATATTTAATACATAAAGCGCGTGTCCGAACAGCTCTGGGCTAGCAGTAAAAGTCGAGCTTCCTGTCATCATTAAAATCATCGGTGTCACAAACATTATAAATATATAAAGCAAAGATGCTGAAACACTTACTAATAAAGTGTTTAGGAATATTTTCATGCTCTTCCTCCTTAAAAAAAGGTTAATAATACCATTTTAACACAAGTCGCTATATAAATGTAAATTAATCCCTTTTATAAGGTATCTTTAATCCCTACTTTTAGCAGTATTTTACACAATGAAGAGGAATTAAATGCTCTATAAACATAAAATAAAAGCACTTTTTCAGTGCTTTTATTTTACCTTTATAGTGACATTTGATAATAATTCACCATTATCACTGCTAATAGTGCCTACAATACCTACTGTTTCAGCCTTCTTATTATTTGTAGAAGAACCCAAAGTTAAAATCACTTTATTCCTCTCACCCTCTACTTTTACAGGATGACTTCCTTCAACAGAAAAATCTTCCTTTGTAATGGACGTTTTTTCAACAGGTTTTGAGAAAGTTAATAAAACTTGTTCTTCATTTTCTGTTGCTTCATTAACTTCAAAATCTTCCTCCCCGCTCTCTCCTACTTCAAGAGCTCGATATACGAAAGAAGCAAACTGTGCTCGTGTAACTGCTTCACTTGGACGATACAAGCCATCATCAACTCGCGTTACTCCATTTTGAACAAGTGTTAGCACATATTTACGCATATTGCTTGGTACATAATCAAGATCTTGAAGATTATTAGGGTACGCAGTGCTCGGTTGTAAGCTTAGTGCTTCAACTAATACTTTCGCCATTTGCTGTCTTGTAATCGGCTTATTAGGCATCATTTTACCGTTAGATCCTGTCATAATTCCTTTATGATAAAGCTCGCTTGCAGCTAAAACAAGTTCTTGATCTTTATAGTCAGCTGGGACATCGCTGAATACAGATTCTTTCTTGCCTTCTCCATCAAGAAGACGAGAGAATATTTTCGCTACTTGCCCTCTTGTAATCTCTTGATATGGTCGATATGTTCCATCAGAAAATCCTTTAATAATGCCTCTCTCTGTTAAAGAAGTAATAGCTTCATAGTGATCAGAATCTTCTGAAACATCTTTAAATGAAGATGCATGTGCAACAGGAGCAACAATGCTTGCTATTACAGCTGCTGAAAGAGTTCCAACCAGAATTTTACGCGAAGTCTTCCCCATAAAAAAACCTCCATCTCTTTTTCTAGTTTCTAAAAAAAATGTCATATTATTGAATATACTCTCTTATCCTATCATAATTTGTTTCTTTGCTACATCCTCTTTTCTAACTAGAAAACAAAAAGTCACCAAAAGGCGACTTTTATTAAAGAGTAAAGTAATTTTCCGTAAAATATGGGACTCCTTCATTATTTATTGAAACACCAACTCCTAAATACGTCCAACGTTGATCAAGAATATTCGTACGATGACTTTTAGAATTCATCAATGCTTCGTGGGCAAAGATGCTGTTTTGCTGTCCCATAGCTATATTTTCTCCCGCAATAGAATAGTCTATATGGTCTTCTGCGATTCGATCAAAAGGCGTTTTGCCATTTTGGTTTTTATGACTAAAATAATCATTGTCAGCCATATCTAAACTATGATGCTGAGCTGTTTTAGCTATTTGGTCATTCCATACAAGAGGAAGAAGGCCATGTTTTACTCTTGTAGCATTAATAAGATCGAACATTTGCCATTTGAATCCTTCCTCTAACATTTGAGATGGATTACCATAGTAGCCTTCCTTTTCTTCTTCAGCACGTTTTGTAATGACTTGAACAGCCGTTACTTTTTGTCCATCTAGATTATCATAGAAAAATGTTACATAATATCCATCTAGCTCATACGTATCATATTCTTCATCTTCAACAGAATAGTTACTTCCATTTTTCTGGATAGTTTCAAGTGGAGAACCATATGCCTCTCTCACTTCATCAACAGTAGAGCCTGACTTTATCCCTTTGGTTGTTTCGAATACATCTTGGTTTGTATAAAGGGCAGCGACTTTTTCATCTTGATAACCAACCATAAAAAAATGATTGTAATTTTGATGATATGTGTTCCACTCTATTCCATAATCATTTGACGATTTTCTCATGGGGTCTCCGAGTTTTTGAAGAACAGATTCTTTGTTTTCTCCAATGAATATAGAATGAATTGTCACTAATGGCTTATTGTCTTGTTTTTCTACTTTCATGTCTTTATTAGAAGAAACTGTATTTACTTTCCCACTGTCTATTTTATTTTTATCTTGCTGTACTTCTGTTGTCCCTTTATCTATTACCTTATCTTCGTTCGAAATACTTTCTTTCTTTTCGTTAACCTCTCCCACACCATCTACTCTTTTATCAGTAGTTGCTGCTTCTGTTTGGGGTCCAATTATATTGTCAACGGCTGCTGCATACTCTGTTAACTTCATATTTGAAAGATCATTCTCTGAAAAAGGAGTCATATTGAATAAAAAGAAAAGGGCAACACTTGCACCAAATAATTTATTCATACTCTAGACACTTCCTTTATTAAAGGGGAATATCCTATCCCTTAAAAAACTTCTCTATGTGTTAACGTACAACACATACAAAAAGTTACACTGTATTAAACATTCTCCTTATTTCCTCACAAAACAGTCTCTCTACTGTCATACAATATAAAAAAGCTGCTAGAAAGATCTAGCAGCTTTTTATGGCTACTGAAACAGTAGCTTTAGGTTGTGAAAACCTCGATTGGTAGACTTAATATTAGTATGAAAAGAAAAAGATATCAACCAGTAATTTAAGCCATATATATAAAAAACAAGCCATTAGACTCTGTATAATAATGGAATGTAATCTTAATTAATTATTTTATTTCCAAATATAAACTTTAAGATTATAAAAGGGTTCTTTGTACCTACATATTTTCCAATATAATATTTTAAAGTAATAATAATACATAAATTATAAAATATATGAAATGAATTACGAATAAAAATTGAGTATAATAAAAATTGATAAGATTTTGGTTGGTAAACCATATTTTTGCTCATCTACTCATATAGATGGGCCTTTTTTATGTCCAAAAACTCACATTCTTCCATTTACTTCATTTTATTCCTCTCCTATTATTAAGAAGTATCTCTATATTAAAGGAGCAACAACATGAAAACTAAATATATATGTTGGCTAATTGTATTGTTTTCTTTTATTTTTTCTTTTTCTACCACTGTTAATGCTTCCTCTCTTCTCTACTTTCAAACTGAGGGAGAAGCTACAGCTTTTCTTGTTAAATATCCTGATGCGAAACAAAGTAACAATGTTGTCAAAACAGATCTCTCCAAATCAGAGATTCAAATACTAAAAAAACAAGGGACTATCTTATTTTATGAAAGTGAAAAAAAGAAAGAAGTAAGTGCTGAAACTCCTTCTCTTGTTAATGAACAATGGGGGCTAAAGCTTATTCATGTACCATCAACCTTACGGAAAAACAATAATCTCCTTTTAGACAAAGAAATCCAAGATGTTAATGAAGGAACATCTATAAAATATACAGGACAAACCTTTAAGACAGCTAACAAAGAAACGAAGCTAAAGATAGCATGGGAAAATCAAAAATTATCCCGCTTAAGCATCACACTTGATCATGTTGAGAAAGATTGGTCTGTTAAAGTATATAATGATGGCTCTCTGATTAGTGAACAAAAAGCAGGGCTAAAAAGGGCTGATGTGCTTCTTCCGAAAAAGATAACATATGGAAACATGGTTGTAGTGCTTTCCTCATTTGCAGGATGGAATAATACTCCATCTGTAGAGAACATAACAGCTGTGAACAATGCAAGAATTGCAGTTATTGATTCAGGTATAAATCAACACGAGGATTTCTGCGATAATATCTTAACAAGCCAAGGAAGGAACTATATCTCTTCTTATGATTGGCCTTCAGATAAGCTTGGCCATGGCACTCATATTGTAGGAATCATTGGAGCTTGTGCTTACAATAATAAGGGAATAGATGGAGCTATATTAAATGGAGCTGTAGATATTATTCCATTTAAAGTTCTTGATGATTTCGGGAATGGAAGTGACTTTGAAATTAGTCAAGCTATTGAAGATGCCGTAAAGAAAGATGTTGATGTTATTAACCTTAGTCTTGCTGGTAGTGGTGAAACTACTATATTACGTGAATCGATTCAAAATGCTCTTTCTCATGATATTGCTGTTGTAGCTGCAGCTGGAAATCAAAACAAAGATATTAGCACCATTTTCCCTGCTTCGTATCCTGGGGTAATTGCCGTTACAGGAATTACAAAAACTAGGACACCATTAGAAAACAGCAATAAAGGATGGGGAATTGATATAAGTGCTCCAGGAGAGAATATTTACAGTACATATGGCTTGAACGAGTACAAATCATACAGCGGCACTTCTGTTGCAACTCCCTTTGTAAGCAGTGCTGCTGCATTAATTAGAACAGTAAATCCAGACCTAGACTGGCTTTTAGTAAGAGACAAGCTTCTCTCATCAGCAGAGAATTTTTCAACAACCTACGGACTTCTAAATGTTGAAAAGGCTATTAATATGCCAACTTCGTCAGAAAAAGCAGAATTTCTTAATATAAAGAACGGACAATCTCTAACAGAACCTAAAAGTATCGCTCTAGCTTTTACTTCTAATCTTATAAACAAAAAACTTCTTATCACGAAAAATGGAGACATTATAAAGCAACAAAACATCACATCGCAGCTTGTTGATATTACTCTTCCCTTCTTAGATGACGGACTCCCTAACAGCGTAGGGTTATTCGTTGTAGACGAAGAAGGTACGATCTTAACTAAAAATAAACGAACCTTAACTTCTCGAGAAAAAAAGATGATTCCACAAGATTTAGACGGTGCAGTATGGGCGAAAAAGGAAATTCAGATAGGTCTTGAACAAGGATGGATTAGAGGATATAATAATAGATTTTTCAAGCCAAATGATTCTCTCACAAGAAGGCATGGTGTTATGATGATCTCTCGTTTTCTTTCATTAGAACCTAAATCAATCGACACCCCGTTTAATGATGTCGTTCTAGAACAAAGCGGAGGACTCGCTGTTCTAAGCGCCTATCAGCATGGTGTTGTAAAAGGTTATGATCATAAATTCAAGCCAGAAAACACCCTTACAAGAGCACAGATGGCCCTTATTCTAGATCGCTCACTGTCTTTGTCAGAGAAAAGCGCTTTTACTTTTGAAGATGTCCCTTCTTCCAATTTTTGCTTTGATGCAGTAAGTCGTTTAACCAAAGCTGGCATCATTACGAAACAAGACAAATTTAGACCATATGAACCAATTACACGTGCTCAATTTTCGGCTATGTTATATCGTGCTTCAAAACTGTAAAAGAGAAGACTTCATCGTCTTCTCTTTTCCTTCTATTTTTTTATTAATATCATTCATATTTTTAATGGGGAAGAGAAAGATTTTACCAAAAATATGTCTTTTTATGCTAATATATTGAATTAAGAGAATATTCTTTTATATCATTTTTAAGGTTCTTCTAAAGATTAATACCTCCTTTATGAAAGGTGTGATCACCAATGAATAAAGTATTAATTATTGTTCCTGCTTATAACGAGGAAGAAGCAATTTCAAATACGCTCTATTCATTACTTCATCTTAAGAATGAACATCCTAGCTTAGACATTTGTGTTATTAATGACGGTTCCAAAGATCAAACTTCAAAGATTGTAAAACGCTTCAAAGACGTTATACTCATTGATCTTCCCTACAATCTTGGAATTGGAGGAGCTGTTCAAACTGGTTATCAATATGCATATCGTCATAACTACGATATTGCGATTCAGTTTGATGCAGATGGACAACACGATGTAGATTCACTTCAAAGACTTATCCACCCCCTTCAAAAAGATGAAGCAGATATGGTTGTAGGCTCAAGATTTCTGAAAAAGACAGACTATAAAGGCGCTTTTTCAAGAAGAGTTGGGATTTATTACTTTACTTTGCTGCTTCGGTCACTAGCTGGACAAACATTCACAGACCCTACTTCAGGCTATCGAGCTATTAACCACAAAGTCATCAAAATATTTGCTAATACGTACCCAAAAGACTATCCAGAACCAGAGGTATTAATCCATCTCTCTCGTAAAGGACTTCGCATTCAAGAAATTACAGTTAATATGACGAATCGTCAAGGAGGACAATCCTCTATTACTCCTTTTAAATCTATTTATTACATGTTCAAAGTAACGCTATCTATTGTTATTCAACGAATTGTAAAGGAGTGACACCATGAAAATCACCATTATCTCTCTCATTATTGTAATTGGAATCTTTATATTTGTTATTGAGTCTGTAAGAAGAGGGATTCTTGAAACAAAGTACTCAATCATTTGGATTTTAACATGCTTAGGAATTGGTATTTTGAGTGCCAACTCTTCCCTTATCAATAAGATTGCTGATGTGCTTAACGTATACTATGCTCCATCAATCCTTTTTTTGTTTGGAATGCTTTTTCTTATTATTGTGATCTTTGACTTAACCCGAAGAATTTCTAAAATGAATCAGCAGCTTGTTACATTAACACAAGAATATGCCATCTTAAAACAAAAATATGAAGAAAAAGGACAACACCAACAGTGATTTATATTCTAATACTCTTAAATATTCTAATGCTCGTAACAGGACAAATTCTCTGGAAAGTAGCTGTAGCTAACGTTGATGCTTGGACTTTGCAAAAAGCTATTTCCGTTCTTCTTTCTCCATTCTTTATTGGTGGAGGAATTCTTTACGTTTTAGCTACTGGCTTATGGCTTGTTATCTTATCAAAGCTCCCTTTAAGCATAGCTTATCCCTTTCAAAGCATAAGCTATGTACTTGGAGCTATCGCTGCTTTTCTTATTTTTAAAGAAACCGTTACAGCTCAACAATGGTTTGGTATTTTTGTCATTATTATAGGCGTTTATTTCATAGCCCGATAATATTACTCAGTGAAACCTTGGAGGAAAATTTAACATGATGAAACTTGTAAAATTTCACACAGCTTTTCTACTACTGCTTCTTCTCTATTTAGTTTTTAACCTTTTCCTTCTGTTCACACATCCAGGCCTTGTGTTTAACAGGCCTGATATTTTTGGAGAACCGATTTCTACGTACGGTTCACGAGATGCTTCCCTGTATGCAAAAATGGCTTGGCAACTTATTCATGAAGGATTTTACGGATACAACGCAACTGTTTCAAATGCTTATGTAACATATGGGCACCCTCTTTATCTTGTAGCTATCTTTAAAGTTGCAGAACTTTTTAATACAAATCATATTATGCTCTATCGATTATCCAATATGATATTAAACATTGGTGCCTTCATCCTTATTTATGTAATTGCTCAAAAACTTTTTCACCGTCGTGTTGTTAGCTTTATTGCGGCTTTCTTATTTGCAATACATCCAGCACCAACTCACTACTTTCAAACAGCGCTAACAGAAACACCAACAATCTTTTTATTTCTATTAACAACCTTTATTTTTATTATTGCCCTTCAAAAAGAAGAATACCGCTATCATATTTTATTTGGAATCGTGGCTTCTATTCTCCTGATGTTTAGAGCTTCACCAGCTCTCTTACTTTGGCTCGCATGGGGTATTGTTGTATATCGAAATGGATTTAAAAAAGGGGTTAGGATTGGCTTAATATGGTGTATTGGACCTATTCTAATTATGGCCCCATGGGCGATTCGAAACTATGTAATGTTTGATCATATGTATCTTTTTTCATCACATGGTTCAAACCCACTCATTGCTGGAACTAATCCTTTTTACCTTGATGATTTTTCCCTATACGTACAGCAAGCAAAAGAGCTTGGAATGAGCACTGAAGAATTTTCCTTACATAAAATTCTAACTGGTCTACAAGATAATTTTCCACTTTACTTCTCATGGCTTACAATTGGAAAAACAACGTGGCTTTTTGTCGATCAAGCAGGGAACCCTGATGGACTTGGTGCATATGCTCACCTTTTACCAAACTGGATTGAAAAGCTTTCTAAATATCAAAACTTGCTCACAGTTGCAGCCGGATTTCTCTTTGCACTCATTTACTGTAAAAGAAAACCTGTCTTGTGCTTAGTTCTTTCTATTATTATTTATATTTGTTTCTCTAATGTCTTCCTTACTCTGCCACGCTATGGATTACTTATTTACCCTTTCCTCTGTATGCTAACTGGCTATGGACTCGTAGACATTGGCACAAAAGTGATCAAACGTCTAAAAGAGCGAAAAGTAAAAATGAAAGAAACTTCTGCTAAATATTAAAAAAACGTGTAGAGAAACTTCTCTACACGTTTTTTGCTACCTCTTGTGGAGGCGATGATTTTTCTTTTTGACTTTTAGCTTTCTTACTTTCAACAAACAAACTAAATCCATAACTTCCTATAATAATGAAAGATGGGATAATGAAGAAACGGTAACGTGTTTGAATTTCAATAAGAAAATGAATAAAAACATATCCAATAACAAGCAATAAAAATAGGGATTGATTCATATTACTCTTTCGAATAAGACTGTATAATAAGCCAAGAATACTACCAATAGCAATTGTCATGTACATGATTCGTTCACCAACATAAAAAATGTTATGAATAAATGATTGCCCTTGATAGCCAACACTCCACTTGATTGATGCATCTAAATCTCCCCACATTTTTTCGGATTTATTCCACATCAAATCAATTACAGCATCTTTATCTTCTAATCTTTCTTTAATAAGCTCTTTTTCAGCTTCTGTTCGCTCTTTCCCTAGCGTATATTGAGTCATAAAATTACTGTCTTCTGTTGAATACTGGCCAACTGTCTCATGGTTAAATCCAAGCACAAACTTCCACATTGGGTTGCGGTTTGATAACGGATAATCTGTTACACCAGCTGTCATAAAGGCAAAACTTACACCATAATGAAGAAGATAAAAAACAGCAACAATCCCAATAAATTTCTTAGCCACTGTCTTTTTCCGATCTTTCTTACTACTTATAAACTGTAAGAACATATAGCAAAATAATGCAACTAAAATAAATGCTCCAAGTGGACGCATAATATCTCCAAGTGAAAGAAGAATCCCAATAAAGAACCAACTGCTTTTGTGGTCTACTCCATTTTTCACGAGTAAATAAAATCCAGCATAAAATAAGATAATTGCAATATATTGATTTGTTAATACAGAGGTCATAAAAATACTTGGTAAGTATAATGTATAAAAGACACCTGCTACTCTACCTGCAGCCTCATTAAAAACATGCGTACCTATTTTATAAACCAAAAAGACGGTTCCAACTCCATATACGACATTTAGAAGTTTAAGTACAAATGCTCCTCCATCAAAAATGGATAAAACAAGAGCTTGATACATTGTAAAACCAATTTGGTACACCCATGATAAGAAGTATGGCGTTTGACTAAATGAGAAGTCTCCCTTACTCGCATCCACAGCAGCCGTATACAACACATTAAAATCAGATTGAATTGGTGTGTCTACAACAAGAATCCATATAAAGCGCAGTAAAAAAGCAACGCTTAACATTACAATTAAAAATGTCTTCTGACTTAACTTTTTTACATAGGAAGAAATTAAAAAGATAATCAACCCATAGATAATAATGCCCATTGCTATCACTAGAGTAGCTGTATTACTTGAAAAATTTAACTGTCCTACTTTTAGAAATTGAGATGTTGCTTCCCATGAAAAAACAAAGATGGCTCCAAAAATAACTAAAGTAAGTAGAACGAGAAATTTGTTAAAAAGACCACTAACAGCATTCATATTGAAATTCGACATATCGTATATACTCCTTACTTAATTGCTTGAAGCGCTATACACTTCATAAATAAAAAAGTTCACTTTCAACGCTTGTACTGTCTTAAGTGAACTTTTTAATTCTACTTTTCAATATGCTTAATTATACTGTATTCCGTTTTTGAAAACTAGATAGAAAAGGCTTAGTCTTCTCTAATGTCCGTACACTTTACAAGAGAAAAAGCCCTCTTCTTTCTATCAGCTTCTTCTTCCTTTACTCTACTGCGCTCTCTTCTTTATTCTTAAAAATAAAGTACTTACTTGCGATATAATTAACAAGAATAACAACAATGTTTGCTAAAATTTTAGCAATAATATCATCGATGGAAAGCCAGCTAACACATATAATCATAATAGCAAGATCTAATACGTATGAAAGTCCTCTAAAAAAGAAAAATGAAAGAAGTTCTCTAAACATAATACTAGTAGTAAGAGTTTTGCTCTTAAATACATAAAGCTTGTTTGTGACAAAAGCAAATAGAACAGATACAATCCAAGCAACCGTTGTGGCCCATCTAAAGTCTACAGAGAAGCCCTTTGTAAGTAAAATATATAAAGCAATGTTCACTACTGTTGTGAGAACTCCAAAAACAAGATAACTAATCATCTCTTTTGTTCGGCTGTTCATCCTTAAATCCCCTTAGATTCATAATAACGTTCTTTTTTCTCAAACATCACTTTCTCATTGTTATATTCATCAACAAAATAAAGTGGACGACGTTTCGTCTCAGTGAATATTTTTCCTAAATACTCTCCGATAATCCCTAAAGAAATAAGCTGAATTCCTCCTAGGAATAACATAACTGTCATAAGGGACGGATACCCTTGAACCATTTCCCCAACAACCAAGGTCTTTATAATAATAAAAATCATGTATATAAATGCACAAAGTGAAATAGTAAAACCAAAGTAAGTTGATAAGCGAAGCGGAGCTGTTGTAAAGGACGTAATACCTTCAATGGCTAAATCCATAAGCTTTTTATAATTCCATTTTGTCTCACCAGCCGCTCTTGGATTACGGTCAAATAAAATTTCCTTCTTATTATAACCGATCCAGCTGAACATTCCTTTTGTATAACGCTGTGTTTCACGTAGTGTACGAAGAGCCTCGATACAACGACGATCAAGCAAACGAAAATCTCCTGTGTTTTCTTGAACAGGAATCTTGGTGATTTTTTGAAGCACGCGGTAGAATGTTTTAGCTGTCCACTTTTTCATCCACGTTTCTCCTGCTCTGCTTCTTCGTTTTGCAAAAACGTCATCATAACCTTGCTCCCAATATTTAATCATCTCAGGAATAAGTTCTGGCGGGTCTTGAAGGTCAGCATCAATAATAATAACCGCATCCCCTTTAGCATAATCAAATCCTGCCATCATACCAATTTCTTTTCCAAAGTTTCTCGATAAATCAACATATGAAATGCGATGATCTGTTTCACGCATTTCTTTAATAATTTCTAACGTTCTATCTTTACTTCCATCATTGATAAACAAAAGTTCAAAATCATAGTTTGGAATAGCTTCAATCACAAACGTCAACTTCTCATATAGCTGCTCCAACACATCTTCTTCATTATAGGCTGGAATCATAATTGAAATAGTCTTCAATGATTTTTCTCCTTTCTATTAAACCTATGTTGGTGCCTATCTATACAAAATAGTCCATCCAACAAAAAAGTTCACTTGCGTCTAAAAAATAGAGCAAAAGTGAACCGAATTCTAAATTTTCTGTCACTTAATTATAACTTATCTTGTTTTTTTTCACTAGTAACACAGTGAAAATCATACATAGTTTAAGATTACTCCTCATCCTCCCTTCCTCTCCCTATCACTTAGCAATTTAGTATGATAAAAGAATGTAACAAATCCTAATGAAGCGATGATAGCTAGTGTTGGATTGATAAAAAACCGATATTTAGTTTGTACTTCAACGAGAAGATGAGCAAGAACATAGCCAAG
Source organism: Priestia sp. TRM10 (assembly GCF_057808375.1). NCBI lineage: Bacteria > Bacillati > Bacillota > Bacilli > Caryophanales > Bacillaceae > Priestia > Priestia sp. TRM10. The sequence goes on along the minus strand of NZ_JBJZOT010000011.1, from coordinate 211,437 downwards.
AATAAGAATAAGGAAAAAAGCTTTCCTTTTGTCTATCTCTGTTCGAAAAGAAAGGAGTAAATAGGCTATCCCTCCAAAGAGTAAAAGAAGAAACATCATTCGTTCTGAGGCATAGAGTACTTTATGAATGTCTTGAGCAGATTCCTTTTGATGTCCCATGCTCCAGAAAATAGACTCATCTCGTATTCCCCACATGTTGTTAAACTTCTTCCCAAGTAAAACAGCCACCTCACTCTTATCTTCTAAGCGCTCTTTAATAAGCTTCTTTTCCACTTCATTACGTTCTGTACCTAATGAATAACGAGCAACATATTCTGCATCCTCTACTGAATATTGACCTTCTGTTTCATGATTAAATCCAAGAACAAATTTCCAGAGTGGATTGCGGTTAGAAAGAGGATATTCTGTAATTCCCCATGCAATGAAAGAAGCACTTATAAGGTAGTGAACAAAGTAAAATACCACAAATATCCCAATAAACTTTTTTACTACTCTTTCTTTATGTATCCTACCCTTCTTGAGAAAAGCTAAAAACATGTAGCAAGAAACAGCAAGTAAAATAAATGTCCCGAGCGGCCTCATGATATCTCCTAAAGCTAATAAAGCCCCAATAAAGATCCAGTTCCATTTATGATTAATGCCGTTCTTAATAAGAAGATAGAAAGCCCAGTAAAAGAAAAAGATAGCAATGTACTGATTTGTTAAAACGGAGGTCATTACAATAGCTGGGATGTAAAAGGCATAAAAGATTCCCGCTATTCTCCCTGCAAGTTCATTAAATAGAAGCGAGGCAATCTTATAAGTAAAGAAAACTGTGCCCACTCCATATAACACATTAAAAAATTTGATACTAGATGTTCCTTCACCAAATAAGAAAAGCAAAAACGATTCATATGCCGTAAACCCAAGTTGGTATGGCCAAGAATAGAAATATTCTCGCTGAATCGGTAACCAATCACCATAAAAAATTCCAACTGCACCATTATACATAGCTCTAAAGTCCGTTGCAGGTGGTGTATTAATAGTTAAGATCCATACAAGACGCACTGAAAAAGCTAAAGCTATAAGCAAAAATAAAAAAGTACGATTCTCTAGCTTCCTGATATAGTAACTTACTAAAAACACCAGTCCTCCTAATATAATAAGAAGAAACAATACAAGAACAAAGGTGCCTAAATTTGAAAATTTTAATTGTTCCTCAATATATTGTTGTTCTGTTCTCCACGAAAAATAAAACATAAGTCCAAAAAAAGAAAGTGTTATTATTATTAAAAGCTTATGTAATACCTTATTTAATCCATTAATCAATGCTGCCTTCACCTTCATCCACTAGTTCTTTTGTTATAATGAATTCACTTATATATATCTATTATACCTTATTTTGGAATAAAAACGGATCTAGGGACACTCTTATTTATATAAAAAAAGCCAACCACAGATGTGGTTGGCTTTTATGATTAGCTCCTATTATTTAGGAACGTTTACGCTAGTTGCTTTAATTGCATTACTAGCAAGATCTTGTACAGATGTAATGCTGATTGTTTGCGCGTCTGTTGGAGCTTGAGCAAAAGTAACTTTGAATTGCTTGTCAGATACTTTAGTAACAGAAGCTGCAGCGTTTTGAACTACTTGACCACCTTGGTTTACAGTGTAGTTGTCTTTATCAAGAGCAAACTTAGAGGCTACTTCGTTAGCTGCTTCTTCTGTTCCAGCTTGAACATCTTCACTGAAAGTAACAATAAAGTCGTTTTTATCTGACGTTTCTGTATCAGCAACAATTGTTACAGTAGGTGATACTGTATCAAGAACTGTATCTACATTTTCAACTCTTTCATTACCAGAAGTATCAGTTGTGCGAACTAGGATTCGGTATTTACCGTCAACTGATAGTAAATCGTAGTTGATTGTGTAAGCTTCCGAATCTGAGTTGATGCTTCCATCATTAATTGTAACACCAGTTTTTCCGTAAGCTTGAACTCGAGTTTCGTAGCTTCCGTCTTTGTCTGCATCACGGTATACTGCGTACTCAATGCTAGCTACTTCAACGTTGTCATTAGCTACGCCTGTAATCTTAACGTCTTTCTTGTTTGTAACGTCTCCAACGTTAGATTTTGGTGTACTTTCACCTGGGGTCGTTGTGTCACCAGAGTTTGCTGGAGTTTTGAAAGTTCCTTCTTTTGCATTACCACCAGCTGCTTCTACACCACTTACAGTAACGGTTTGAGCTTTGCTAGTGTTACCAGCTGCATCTTCACTTCTTACTTCAATTAGGTAAGTTGTTGATGCATTAAGTTGTGGTGTTGCAAATTTGTAATCTTCTTGTTTTTCATTGAATGAACCATCTGTTGCTGTTGCGTTTGTCCACTCAGTAGAAGTTGTATAAGCATTTGTTGATGCATTGTAAGTAGATACGCGATATTGCACGTTCTTAACATCGCTATCTACATCTGTTACTGAACCTTTAACTTCTACAGTGCGAGTTGCAGGTTTATAAGTTGCTTCACTGTTTACAGTTACTGGAGCTGTAATATCTTTCTTAGTGATTTCTAGAGTAGCTGCTACTGCAGAATCACTAACTTTTCCAGCTGCATCTACAGTTTGAACGTATACTTTATAATCTCCACCAGCAAAACCAGTAGTATTGATTGAACCTACAGCCGTTTCTGAAGTTTCATCAAAAGCACCATCTTCTGCATCTAGGGTTGTCCAGCTTGTGAATGTGTTATCTGGGTTTTGGATACGGTAACGAGCTGCAACGATATTGCTAGCATCGTCGTAAGCTTTAACATTTAATTTCACAGTAGTACCTGCATTAGCTGATACTTTTGTAGAAGTTTGAGCACCGTTAGTAAGTGTAGCACTTGCTTCTGGTTTTGCTCCATCAGTTACAGGAGTTACGTTAACTGTTTTAGAAGCAATAACAATTCCTTTATCAGATTTAACATTTTGGATGTTTAGAGAACCTTTATCTTCAGTTGATAAAGCACTATCATTGAAAGTTAATGTTACAACTTGACCAGCTGCATAAGGACCTACTGCTTCAGTGTTTACAGATGCACTTGTTGGATGAACAGGTACATTTGTAGTACTGTTACGGTCGTTGTCATAAGTGTAGTTAATAACATTTTGAGCTGTTGCTGTATCAACAGGGCTGTTGAAAATTACTGTCACTTGGTTACCTGCTGCACCTACAGAAAGAATAGAAGCTGCTGGAAGAGCGTCTACAGTAAAGCTTCCAGATTTAGCGTCAGTTTCTTTGTAAGATACAGAGTAAGATACAGTTTGCTTAGCAGTTGCTGCTTCTACTTTTTCTACGTTGAACGTAGCTGTTTTAGAGCTAGCATCGTAGTTGAAATCTGTTGGAGCTACAGAAGTTGCTGTACCACCGTTTACAGATTTGGTGATTGTGAAATCGTTAGCTGTTGGAGCTGTTTTAGGCGCTTTGTTAAACTCAACAGTTACTTTTCCATTAACAGCTGTTACATCTTGAACGCTTGGTTTAGCAGTTCTTGATTCTTTAACATCGTAAGCACGAACAATGAATGAAGCAAATTGAGCACGAGTTAGGTTTGTTTCTGGGTTGAACGTTTCAACATCAGTAACACCTAATTTAGAAAGAGTTTGAATATCTTCGCGATACTCACTGTATGCTTTGTCAAGATCCTTTACTTTCGAAGTATCATCGCTATCAACAAGCGCTTCTAATCCTAAGCCATTAACAAGTACTTTCGCCATTTGTTGACGTGTAATGTTTTGATCTGGAAGAAGTTCTCCACCGTTACCAGTAAAAACGCCAGCTGCACGTACTTTTAAAGAAGCTTCTACTAGCTCTTTATCAGAATAATTGCTTGGTACATCTGAGAAGTTCTCAGTTTTAGAAGTGTCTACATCGTCCCCCAGTGTACGAGCAAGGATTTTAACAACTTGTCCACGAGTTATTGTGTTATAAGGTTTGAAAGTTCCATCGCCATAACCTTTGATGTATCCTTTTTCAGATGCAGTTGCGATGTTTTGGTAGTGGTCTTTAACTGTTTCTTTTGTTACATCAGAGAAAGATGCAGCACTTGCAGCAGGAACGATTGCGCTTGCTACTACAGCAGCAGAAACAGTACCTACTAGGAATTTGCGATAAGATTTTGGTTGGTAAGCCATTGAGTTATTTCCTCCTTAGAATTGTGTTCTAGTAAAATAAGACTAATCTCAAGAGGTTGTTATATATGTATATCTCTTAACATTAGTTACTAAACAATTACAGATATTAGTATAGGTTTTCATAGATTTAATGTCAATATTTTTAACAAATGTAAAAAAAAGTTATTTATATGGGTAATCTATGAAAAATAACCAAAATAAATATATTAGGGAAAACCCTACCTATTATTCTACAATATTTCCTATAAGTTTCAATAGTTTTTACATAACTTTGTATTTTTTTAGGTCTTTATCGCCTGTTTTAACCTTATTTTTAAAGTGAAAAAAGACCTAAATTTAAATAAGAAAGGAGATGATTATAAAGATAATGTTATTTTTCTCAAGGTTTTATAAATTGCTTAATAAATTCTAAACACCCAAAATATATTGTAATATTTTTGTAATATAAAAGGTATAAAAAGGAAAAATAGAATTTATAATTCTAATTATTCAAAATTTTTACATTATTAATGCACATCTTTATCCCTATCTTTCTTCCACTATTGTAAAGTCCCTAACTTCAACATAACAAACTGTAGTTCTTTTGTTACATAACTGTAAAATAGAAGCGTGTTTTTCTATGATAAACTGTTATCATCTGTTGAAAAAGGTAGAATAATGAAATTTTAACATAGAAAATTTAGGAGAATTTGGAGGATACATATGATTAGACGAGTCACACTGACGTTGATTTCATGCTTTGTGTTACTATTATCAGGTCTACTGCTAGAACCATCTTCATCAGCCAAAGCGGCTAATCTTACAAACTATGATAAGTTATTACCTGCTGCTTATAAGTATATGGGCGTTCCTTATCGTTATGGGGGAACAACAGCTTCGGGATTTGATTGCTCTGGGTATGTACGCCAAGTATACAGTGAGGTAGGTATTTCCCTTCCTAGAACAGCCGCTCAAATGTATGGACAAGGTACAGCTGTTTCAAAAAGCAATCTACGTGTTGGCGACCTTGTTTTCTTCAAAACATCTGGTAAAGGGGTTTCACATGTTGGAATCTACGTTGGAAACAATGAATTTATCAATGCTGCAAGCTCAAAAGGTGTAAGTATCGCAAAGGTTAACGATCCATACTATTGGGGTTCTCGCTATGTTGGAGCAAAACGTATTTTCTCAACTGGAAGCGCAAAAGGCAACTTCCGTGATACTCAAAACAGCTGGATAGCTAAAGATGTAAATGCACTAGCAAATAAAGACATCGTAATAGGTTATTCAAATAACTACTACCGTCCGAACGAAAATATTTCTCGTGCACAAACTGCAACAATTCTTGCTAATACACTTGACTTAAAAATGACAAACCGCAAACAGCCATTTAAAGATGTAACATCATCATCTTGGTCTGTTGGAGCTGTAAATGCAGTAAAATCCGCTGGTATTTTTGAAGGAAATAACGGTTACTTTATGCCCGACAAAGCTTTAACACGCGCTCAAATGGCAGCTGTATTAACGGATGCATTTGATTTGAAAGCTAACTCTTCTTATACATTTAAGGACGTACCTAAAAACAATTGGGCTGCTGCAGATATTTCTGCTCTTGCTGCCGCAGGTATTACAACGGGATATGATGATGGAACATTTAAACCGAATGAGCCTGTTACACGTGCTCAAATGGCGGCATTTGTAAATCGTGCTGTAAACCGATAATACGAAAAGAGCTCCTTTCTCTAAAAGAAAGGGAGCTCTTTTTTATTTCAATGCTGCAGATCTCCGGAGAAAAAGAGCAAATTGACCTCTTGTTACATTTTCATAAGGGCGATAATACTCATTTAATACCGTAATCTTGTTCTCTGCTAATATATTAATATCGTTATAACTCCAAGAAGTTTTCTTTACATCTTTAAAAACTCTCTCTTGTTCTGCCTTCTTATATACTTTGCTGTAAGCTCTTGCTAGAACAGCTGCCATTTGTTCTCTTGTTAATGATTCTTTTGGACGAAGTTTCCCTCCTCGCCCCATAATGTCATATTGTTCTAAAATAGCGAGTTGTGTGTAGTAGAGATTATCTTTATTAACATCGGTTGCCATCATTTTGTATGTAGGATCTTTTGTTAGCTGCAGTTCCTGAACAAGCATTTTTGCTGCATGTTCACGGCTTAATGATTGATAAGGTCGAAATGTTCCATTTCCATAACCTTCAATAATTCCTCTTAGTTGCAGATAGCCTACTGCTGAAACAACTTCATTTTGAAAAACATCACTGAATATTGTTACATCTCCGCCTTTGATATATTCTGCTCGTATATATCCATTCTGCCCGTTAAATGTATTAACTTTATAAAAAAGATGACCATCTTTCAGCAGGGCATTTTCTCTAATTAAAACTGGAGTATATTTCGGGAGACTTGTAAGCGCTTTTCCCCCTGGTTGATTATATAAAACTCCTTTATCAGTATAAACATAGCCTTTTTGATTATTTATATATAAACTTGTTGATTCTGTTGTCTCTTCTAAAGGGTAAACTTTCTTTTTCAACTTAACTACCCCGTTATCCTGGCTAGCTTCTATATATGAGAGTTCCTGTAAATCCCTATCTATCATATCCTCAATATATTTGTATACAGAATGCTGAAAGTTATCTATTTTTTGGGGATTTGTATCTTCTGTAAAACCTCTATATGCTATAAGGGCAAAATACCAATGTTCTAACATTTTCTGATTTTTGTTCTTCATAGAGGGCAGCGTATTATCATTAAAATACTCTTTTAATAATTTCACTCCAATTTCAATATTATAAAGCGGGCTATATTTTAAGGATTCAAAATCAATATTTTGAGCCGTAGCCTGTTCAGCTGTTAATTTTACTCCCATAATGCCTATCCTACCGTTCTCATCTATCTTAGGCTGCTCATTTTGAAACTGCTCGTAATTAGAGCTTTCCGCTGCAACTGCTTTAATTAATTCATAGGGAACTCCCTGTCTGATTCCCTCCTGGAGCATTTTCTCTTCTATTTCCTCTTTAGTTAGATTTAAATGTTCAATAAGCTTAGCATTGCTTGTCTTACTCTCCTCTATATTTTGAAGATTGATTTTTAAGCGTTCTGATCCTCTATTAAAACCATCTTCGCTATGCTGAATAAGCTTGAACACTATGCCGCTATTTTGGTCTTTTGAGAAAAGCCAGCTTGATTTACTTCCAAGCTTCTCGCCCTCATACCATTTCCGTACTTGCATCACACCTTTAAAAGTATCAAAAAGGATTGGCAAATATTTATCTTCATCATCTTGGGCGACTAGGTAAGTGTCATATATTCCAAGGTTTAAAGCTGTTAATTGTAGGCTAAGCAAACTGGATGATTTATAATCCGTGAGATAAAGCGGAATAGTCTCTTCTGGCCTATACCCTTTTTCTTGTATGGCTTCTGTCCAATATTGCTGAATGCTCTTGTTTTCAAATGGTGATTGAATTTCACTATTCATTGGCATATGGGTAGCAATAGCTTTGCTAGAGCCAAATAACTCAACATAGTCTTCAGCTAATATCTCTGATAAATCCCACTTGTATGGAACGGGGCTTTGATTGAATGGCCCGTACTTTTTCATATGACGAATTTGTGCATATTGAGAGTCTTTCCACTTGTTAGGAACCAAATGCTCTCTTTTAAAAAGGTGATAAAACGTAAAATGATGTCCATACTCATGGGCCATAGTTGAAGCAATACTTTCCACTGTTGAATATTTATCACCTCCATAAAGATTAATTTTTCGATTTGGGGAAAGTGAGACTGATTTACTCCCATACGTATATTCCGCAAAATATTGTCCAAGCACATCTTGTCCAGCTGGATAGTCTGGAAAAATGTTAATTGTGGATAAAAGCTTGAGTTCTTCCCCATGCTTATTTTTAAGCAATTCTGTTTCAAGTGCTTTTAGTTTTTCTACTGTATTCCATTTTGTACTATAGCTTATAAAAGTAATCCCTGAATCTCCCCTGTACGTCATTACTTTATTTTGATAATAATCTTCATAATCAAACTGAGCTGTTTTTAGTTTTGTTTCATCCATAACTTGTGCAGAAGTATTTAAAGGGTGGATAATAAAAAATAAACTGACAACAAAAAACATAGGTAACAGCAGTTTCTTCATCATTTACTCTCCTTACATATTCATCCTTTTTTCAAGTAATATTCTCCTATTACCTTATTATTCTAGCTTACAGAAAAATGAAAAGCTAGCTTTCTTATATACTAGAAAGCTAGCTTACATCGTACTTATCTATTGTTTTGCAACTGTTAATTTGTAAGGCTTGGCACTAGAACGCATTTGCTTATCTTTAATTTCCATAAAATATTTTCCTTTGCTAAGATCTGCAAACCCAACTTCATTATCACCAATATAATAGTTGTTTAACTGTTTTACGAGTATACCTTTTTCATTGTAAACATTAATTACACCATCAATCTCTTTTGGAACATCCATATTTAGCTTATATGTGCCATTTTCCGAAACGTTAAGAGTATAGAAATCTCGATCACCAAAATCAATTCCAGCGTTTAAGTACCCTGCTGCTTCCCATGTATTCTTGCCTTTTGATTTAAAAGAGAGTGGTTTTGAAGGCACATTATTTTTAACAGTTGAGCCCTCATCCTCATCTTTCTTTGTTAACGTGTTTAGCAACATCTCGTACTCACCAATGTTTGAGCCACCGTAGTTTTCGGCAACGATGAAGTATCCTGTTCCTTTTTTCGCTTTAAATGATCCTGATTCAATTTCTCCATCAGTTTTATCAAAAAGGATAACTTTAGAGGCTTCATTATTATCTATTTCCATGTTTCCATTTGTATCTTCTACAATGGTGATCATAAGATCAAGTGGCAACCCCATTTCAAGCGGGAGGCCTTTCTTTTGATTTTCACTAACAGGTAGCGGATTTGCATAGAATCCATATAATCCATCTTCTTTGCGATGCTTGTAATAGAATGTATCAATGTCCCCTAATGGAGTGAAGTTTCCTTTTACAGGCTGATCTGGTTTTAAAACAGTTGCCTCAATCGGCTCATCGTTTGCTTCATTTTGATCAACTGGAGCATCCTTTACTTTTACGGATGTTAATTCATATTTATCCAGTGATAGCGGTGTGCCATTTTGAAGATGAATGTAGTATTCTTGACCTTTTTGAAGCATGATTGTTGTTTCAGAGGTTCCTTCATTCCCCCCTGTTAACAAGTCCATTAAAGGATCTCCTGAGCCACTTAGTTGGTTTAGCATACCTGATTCTTTATCATATTGGAATAAACCAATCATAGGTTTAAGTGTATGTGTTCCATTAGTTGATAGTTTATAGAAACCATCTTCCTTTACTTTTACTTTAAACCAATCTTCATCTTCTAGCTGTTGGAAATAGCCTGTTCCAACAGAGCCTATTTCATAACTTCTAGCACTTTTGAGAATAGCTTCTGTTGTTTCTTCATCAAATTCCATATACTCGCCTGTTAGTAAGTCAGTAAGAGCATCATATTTTTCCTTATATGTTGTTGGCTCTGGTAAGCTTTCTTCCTCCTCAGGCTCTTCTACAGGAGCGACAATAGCAAGTGGTAGACTATCTTCATCTTCTGGTAGATCTTTTACATTTGCTTTCAAGTCATACGGAATTAAAGAACCAAGAACTTCTTGTACTTCTCCGTCAGAGGAGCCCCCCATCATTAGTGCCATCATCATATCTAACATTTGTGACGAACTTACAGGACTTGACGTAACCTCTACAATATAAGAGGTATCTGGCAATGCTTCAAAAGCAAGTCCTTCCCCTTCACTCATTCCATTATTATTTGCCGCATATTCAGCAATTGGCCATTCTTCTCCTTCAGGAAGATCTGCTGGAGGCTTTTCTTTAAATGCTGCTTCATCGTATACTTTTATTTCTGTATCCACCCCTGGAAGTGCTGAAAGATCCAGATTTACTTTTTTGCCCTCTTTAAAGGACATACGGAAATAATCGCTATCTGCTCCTTCTTCACTATTAATAAGAGTTAAATCTCCTTCTGATTTTTTACTGCTATAAGGAAAGCTTTTAATTTTAGCTGGTTTCTCTTTTGATGCTTTACTATCATTAATATTCGTTCCTTTAGTTAACTGAAGGGTATATGTTGAAGCTCCTGATGTACTGTAATTTTCATTTCGGTCTTTAACACCAATTAACAGTTCTCCCTTTTGTTCTGCTTTATAAAGGTAACCTTCTGTTTTTCCTTGGGTAACACTGTCTACATCTACCTCTTGTTCTGTTCCATCTTCACCTCTAAATTTAAGTTCTAGCTTATAGTCATAGTTTTTAGAAGCATCTAGAACGGTTTGTAGAAATTCACCTTCTTCTACATTTACTTTATACCAATCTTGCTGAGCTGGTTTAATTAATGAGCCTGTTTTCTTAACGGTTCCTTTCCCAACATTAACAGTAGTTGCTTTTTTCACGATTTCATTCATTGTTAGCTTTTTAAATGAAGGAAGTTTATTTATATCAAAATCAAGGGCCTTTGATGGATCAACAAGTCCATATCCATAATCCATATCAAACCCTTTATTCCCCAAATCCTGAGCTGTTTGTTCTAAAATATATTCTACTTGATAAGAGTTTAAGTTAGGATACTTTGATTTAATAAGGGATGCTACTCCTGCTACTGCCGGTGAAGCCATCGATGTTCCACTCATTTTGACAAATGAGGATCCTGATTCTGGTGTATAAACAGTACTATAAATATCTTCACCTGGTGCTACAACATCAATGTTCGGGCCATATGTTGTAAAGTAAGACTTTTTATTTTGATCATTTGTTGCCCCAACCGTAATTACTCCATCATATGAACCTGGATAGTTATAGACCATATCCCCATCATTTCCTGCTGCAGCTACTACAACAACACCATTATCTACAGCTTTTTTAATAGCTTCTTCAACAAGCGGAATTTCAAATGGTGCTCCGAGACTCATATTAATAACGTCGGCTCCATTGTCAACTGCATGCATAATGCCATCAGCAAGTACATAATCAAAGCTACCATTTTGGTCAAAGATATTTACAGGCATAATATTGGCATTTGGATTAACACCATATCCACCAACTCCATTTCCTTTCTTACCGCTAATAATACCTGCAACATGTGTCCCATGGTCCCCTGCATCTCCAGGGTTTGCTGGATCTGTTACGCTATAAGGAGCAAGCAAATTTCCTTTTAGCTCCTCATGGTTTGTATCTATGCCTGTATCAATAACAGCCACATTCACTTTGTTTTTACCTGCTTTTTTCAGAGCTTCATCCACTTTTAATGTTTTTAAATGATACATACTGCTTGCTTTTGGATCACTCGTTTTTGAATTACTTTCTGTTGCAAATGTTTTAAGTTTCACACTTGGCGATACACTTTTAACGCCAGCTACTTTCTCATATTTTGAAATGGCCGTCTCGATTTTTTGCCCCTTACCTATTCTAACAACTTCATATTGAAATTCTGGGTATGAACGGATAACCTTTCCACCTAGCTTCTTATGTACTGAAGAAGAAAGTTTTTTGCTGTACTTTATAATGATTGTATTATTACTTAGGTTTTCCTTTTCTGCTTTTTTCTGTTGATAAAGTTTTTTGCTCTTTTCACTTTGGGACAAATTAAACTTCTCCATTACTTTGCTTTTCTTCTCTTTTACCTGTGATGCATTACTCTCTACTGCAGCTGAGGCAAAGGAGGGTACTAACAGGGTTAATCCTAATACTAGTGCAGTTAGAGTACGAATCCCTTTCTTCATATAAAATCCCCTTTCAAATTAAGAAAAATTTTCATCAGTATAGTTAGACGATTCAAAATCAAATAGGTTACAAAAATAATAGAATTTTCTTAATTTTTTATTGTTTTAATAGAATTAAAATAAAAAAGCAGATGCGAAATCTTTCATCTGCTTTTTATCTATCAATTTGTTATATGTTTTATAAAACGCTTTGCTTTGTTTTTAAAAGAATTTACTTCTGAAATATTTTCAAAATCCTTTATTGTTACTTTAGGTCCAATTCCTTGTCTTGCCAATTGGTATGAATCATCATTTGGGCTGACATATCCCGTTTTTGTTGTAAAGGCATACTTAAAACCAGCTTCCTTTACAAGATCAGCTGTATGCGGAGTATAATGACCAAATGGGTAAACAAATAGTTCTGTTTGATCAAGAAGATTTCTGTTTAACTTTAAGTCCTTTAGAATTTCTTCATCCGATTTCCTAAGCATATCCCCTTTTCCATCTTCACCTAGGTTATGTAAATTATCTGTATGTGCTCCTAACTCAAATACGCCTAAAGTATCTTTAATTTCATTCATTTTCATAAACTGATGCTTGTCTGGATTCCACGAACCATCGTTTCGATTTGTACGACTTGTAATAATATTTTCAATAGCGTGTAAATCATACTTCTCTAAAATAGAATATGCATAACGTTTCACATCCCTGCGTCCATCATCAAACTGAATCATTACAGTTTTAGTTGGAAACTCTCTTTTTCCATTTAGAAATTGATCTAACTCATCGATTGTCATTGTATGGTAGCCATTGTCATGAAGCCATTTCATCTGTTTCTCAAATGCTTCCACTGACAGAACATCTGGTTGGTTTTTATACAGTTTGTTTTCATCTTCTAACAATAAGCGGTGATATGTTAAAACAGGAATCATATCTGCCTTTTTAGTAAAACTTATAATAAATAAGGACGAAACTGCTACAGCAATTAGAACGACTAAAGCTACGACTATTATTATTTTTTTCTTCACATCATGTCATTCCTTTCAAAAGATTGGACATTGATGAGTATAACATTTTTTGACTTAATTTTCTAATTAATGAACATTTTTTCATAGGTCAATTGTCCTCTATTATCTTTTTATCTCCAAAATTTATATTTATTGATTTTTAAGCGTTACTTTATACCTTTAAAACTACTATTATTCCAATTTCATGAGGATTGTCCCTTCTCTTTTTATGTTTATATTTTCATTTATGCATTATTACCTTCTATTGTAATTACCTAAATCTTCTAATATACTTGGTTGTGGAAATCAAAATTAGGAGTTTTAGCATGAATAAAAGGAAATTATTGTACGCATTATTATTTTCATCCGTATTCGTTACTGCATTCGGGATTTATGCCTCATTCCAAAAAACTATGTCTAGAGCAGACGCATCCCAAGCACTAGTTGCCCAAGAGGAATCAGTAGCCATTTATGAAAAAGCCTCACATAGCAAAGGCACTAAAATTAAAGGCTATCTGGTGAAAGGAAATGCTTACATCAATTATGTTTCGTTTAATACGGATTGGTGGAGAATTCCTATTGGCAATTCATTTGGATATGTTTCTAAAAAAGAGGCTAAAATAGAGGAAACTGAGGCACCTCGCCCTAAACAGGTTTCTTCTACTTTTCATGGAGATGCTATTTTAACAGAAGAAAAAACCCCTGTTTATAGTTCTACTTCTACAAACTCTAAAAAAATGGGCCAGTTTAATGCACATATTCAAATAGAAGTGATAAATCAAAATGAGAATTGGTCAAAGGTTAATCTAGGAGGACTTGTAGGATACGTGCAAAAAGGAGATTTGCAGATTGATAACGGCATTCCGGTCTTAATGTATCATAATCTCTTTAGAGAAGAAGAAAACCATAAATTTAAAAGTACATTTGTAACGATTACTCCAGAATTTTTTGAAAGCCAGATGAAATGGCTCCATGATAACGGTTATCACACTATTTCCCTTAAAGATTTACAAGAATATGTTGAAAAGAAAAAGGCATTACCGGATAAATCATTTGTGATTACATTTGATGATGGATTTGTTTCGACTCGTCAATATGCTTACCCTATTCTCAAGAAATATGGTTTTAAAGCTGAAAATTTCATTATTACATCTCGTACCCCTGTTCAAAGCCAACCTTTTGATCCTGATCAGCTTACTACACAAGCTTTAAGTATGCAGGATATGGAGAAGATGAAGGATGTTTTTTCTTTTGGGGCCCACACTCATGCTCTACATGATCGCAAAGATGCCCATACAAGTGGATTATTAACACAGCTTCCATATGATGAAGTTGTGGCAGATTTAAAATTAAATAGAAATAAACTTCCTACTCCTTCTCCTTACTTTGCCTATCCTTATGGAAATCTAAATGAAACGGGTATAAGAGCTGTCAGGGATGCTGGATTTAAATTAGCCTTCACAACTCAGGAAGGGAGAGTCTTTCCAGGGGATAATCCATTAATTCTAGATCGCAAAGGGGTTTATCCAAATATGGATATGGGGGACTTCAAAAATATTTTTGCAACTTCGAATTAAAAAGGTGAAGAATTCCCCTCACCTTTTTATATAAATTTCTAAGTAGGAAATTATATATAATCTTTACCATATAACGGTGAAACAGTAAATAAAGAGTGCTATACTAGTTTTGTAGAAAGTCTAATATGCTAGGAGAGTTGTCGCATGGTGTTATCGTACATCAAGAAAGCAATGGGCGATAAGCAGGAAAAAGGGTTAAAAAAGCACTATAAAATTATAGAAGAAATTAACAGTCTTGAAGAACAATTTACACAGTTGTCAGATCAAGAGTTAAAACATAAAACAGTTCAATTTAAAGAAGCCTTAGCCGAAGGGAAAACGATATTTGATATCCAAGCAGAAGCATTTGCAACCGTTCGAGAAGCATCGAGACGGGTGCTTGGCATGCGTCATTACGATGTACAGATGATTGGCGGGCTTGTTCTGACAGAAGGAAATATTGCTGAGATGCCAACAGGAGAAGGAAAGACGCTTGTTGCTTCGCTTCCAAGTTATTTACGAGCTCTTGAAGGAAAAGGTGTCCATGTTATTACAGTAAACGACTATCTCGCAAAACGTGACTGTGAACTTGTTGGTCCAGTTCACACCTTTCTTGGTCTGACAATTGGACTTAACATAGCTGGCATAGATTATGAAAAAAAGAAAGAAGCTTATAACGCTGATATTACATACGGCGTTGGGACAGAATTTGGCTTTGATCACCTTCGTGATAATACAGTTATTGATCTAGCCCAGCGTGTTCAGCGGCCATACCATTTTGCTATTATCGATGAAATTGATAGTGTTTTGATTGATGAAGCAAAAACCCCCCTCATCATTGCTGGCAAATCTGGTGTAAGTTATAATCTTCATCAGCTTTGTGCTCAAATTGTGAAAGGCTTTGTGAAAGATGAAGATTATCACTTTGATGAAGAAACGAAAGCAACAGGATTTACAGAACAAGGGATTGAGAAGATTGAAAAAGGCTTTGGAATCGATAATTTATACGATGTAGAACATCAAACTCTATATCACTATATGATTCAAGCCCTTAGAGCCCATGTTATGTTTCAGAAAGACGTAGATTATATTGTAAAAGATGACGAAATTGTTCTTGTTGATGCATTTACAGGACGCACAATGGAAGGTCGTACATTAAGCAATGGTCTTCATCAAGCTCTGGAAGCTAAGGAATCTGTAACCATTACAGAAGAAAATAAAACACAAGCTTCTATTACAATCCAAAATTACTTCCGTCTTTATCCAACACTTAGCGGAATGACAGGAACAGCTAAAACGGAAGAAAAAGAGTTTCAACAAGTGTATGCAATGGACGTTATTCAAATCCCAACGAATCGTCCAATCCTAAGAATTGATGAAAGTGATCAAATTTATGAAACAGTGAACGAAAAATATAAAGCAGTAACAAAAGAAGTTATCCGTGTGCATCAAACAGGACAGCCTATTCTAATTGGCACAACTTCTATTCGTCAATCTGAAACAATTGCTCAATCTCTACAAGATGCGGGCCTTTCTTTCCAACTTTTAAATGCTAAAAGTGTTGAACAAGAGGTTGAACTTATCTCCAAAGCAGGTACAAAAGGTCAGATTACAATTGCCACAAATATGGCAGGACGCGGAACAGATATTAAGCTTGAAGATGGTGTTGAGGACCTTGGGGGCTTGTTTGTTCTTGGAACAGAACGACATGAATCAAGACGGATTGATAACCAGTTGAAAGGACGAGCTGGACGTCAAGGTGATAAAGGAAGATCACAGTTTTTCATTTCTCTTGAAGATGAGATGTTTGTACGCTTCGCCCATGAAGAAGTAACTAAACTGCGTAAAAATCTTCATAAAGATAGCACAGGGCTTATTCAATCAAAGAAAACTGCTGATTTTGTTGATAAGGTTCAGCGTATTTGTGAAGGAAGCAATTATGGAATTAGAGAGTATAATTTAAAACTTGATAACGTTATTAATGAGCAGCGCGGCGTTATTTATGAATTAAGAAATCGAATTTTAACAGATGAAAGCATTCTTACCCTCTTAACACCTATGATTTCCTCAACTGTTCATTATTATGTAGAAGGATACTGCTCACCTGAAGTCCTTCCAGAAGACTGGGATCTGAATTCTCTAGCAACTGATTTAACTAAGGTAATTGGGGAGAGTATTTCACTAGATATGCAAGGAATTGCAGAAATTCAGGATGTGCAAGATCAAGTAGAAGAAGCTACCCAAAACTATTTGAATTTAATTAAGGAAGTCATGGAAGAGGAAAAACCATTAGATGGTTTCCTAAGAACTACTGTGCTGCAAATTACTGACAGAGAGTGGATTAAACATATTGAAAATATGGAGCGTTTAAAAGAAGGAATTGGTATGAGAAGCTATAGCCAAGAAGACCCCATGCGTCAATACCAGCGTGAAGGTCTTGAGCTCTTCTCAACTTCATATCAAGAGCTTGAATACTATATGGCAGAAGCACTTTGTCAGGCAACAGCATCATTAAGAGCAGAGAAATAATCTACAAATAAGGGTGCTCCATTCATTTTTGAGTGACACCCTTTTATACTGAAAGGATGAGAAATTTGTTTCGCTTTTTTAAACGTGGAGAACAGAATATTAAGAAACAAGGTCTTGATAATACAATTGAACCTGAAGAAAGAGTAACAACAGAAAATCAAGAAGCTAGCATCTCCCCTAAACTTTCCTTACACCCTGATTGGCAAGCAACAGAAGAGGATCGCTATGTTTATCAGTTTTTGAATAATAGCTGTGCCCCACTGAAGCCTAATCAAGTTTCTTTATCAGGTGCAAATCTCGCAAAAGATGAAAATGGAAATGCTGTTGTAACAGCTCTTGTCCGCACGAGCTTATCAACCCCATTAACGCTAGATGTCATGAAACTTGTGTTAATGGATAGTGAGAAAAATATCATTGCTAAAAAATCTTTTAACTTTAAGGAGCTTGGCGAGATTCCTCCTGCTTCAAGCAGACCTTGGCAGTTTATTTTTGAAAAAGAAAACTTAAAAACAAAAGATCTTCCAAAGGAAAATTGGACATTAGCTTTTCAAGTAGCCCCTCCTCATAAGTTAGACTTAGATGAGACTTGGGAAAACAATTTATCAGAAAATGAAAAAGAGAGCCTAAAAAATCTTGTTGAAAAAGAAATGACTCCTCCTAAAGATGGAGAAGTAAATTTCCAAAGTCTACAAGCAGATCAGGCCAAGAACGGAAATCTACATATTTCCCTCCTACTAAGAAATGGAACAGATCAAGACGTAACATTTGAACAAATTCCTCTCATTGTAGAAGATGCTATGGGAGATCAAATAGCAGAAGGTGTCTTCCAAACAAAAGATCTACTAATTAAGGCATATACAACAAAACCATGGACATTTATTTTTCCAGCAAGCTTAATTCAAAAAGAAAATGCTGATTTCAGACGATGGAGAGCATATCCAAGTCAACCATAAATAGGATAAAAACGATCAAAAGTCTAGCATAAATGCTAGTTCTTTTGATCGTTTTTTCTTTCTACATTTCTTGTAAAAAACTTTTCATTTCCGTTACAAATACCCATAAAATAGGATAATATAATCTATTTATGGTAACATCTAACTTGTTATGAAACTTTAGACCTATTATGATTAATATTTTTATAGGTCTTAATATCTTTTAATTTATAACAAACTAAATCTATTAATCGTACAGAAAGGAGCTTTTGGTTTGAACCGTTTATCTTTGTGTTTGACGATTTCGTTTGCTGTTTTCATGCTTGTTTCTCCCTTCTCTACACAACGTGCAGAAGCTAGTAGCAATGTAAACAAAAACATTATGGGCGATTCAGTGTTGACAGCTTCACAAATGGCAGCATTTTTACATAGTAAAAACTCAAGCAATATTCACCTTTATGGCATTACGGTAGAGGAACTTGCTCAACTTTTTCTTATCGCTGGAAAACATGAAGGAGTACGAGGAGATGTAGCTTTTGTACAAGCTCTAAAGGAAACTGGGTATTTTAAATATGGCGGTGACGTTGTTCCAGAACAAAATAATTATGCTGGAATTGGGACAACTGGCGGGGGTGTAAAAGGACATTATTTTGATACCCCAGCTACTGGTGTTTACGCACAAATTCAACATCTAAAAGCATACGCTTCTAAAGAACCTCTAAATACTCCACTTGTTGATTCACGATATAAATATGTAACAAAAGGAATTGCTCCAACTTGGCCAGATTTGCAAGGTCGATGGGCAATGCAACCAAGAGGAAACTACGGGGATGATATTCTTTCGATTTATAAAGAAATGCAAGACTTTGCTTCTAAAATGAAGCCACCAGTTGAAAATGAAGGTTCTATTACTCTTCCAAGTAAAGATCCAAATCCATTCCCTTTAGACGTTTCTAAAAACAATGAAGAATATGAAGCTGTACAATTTTTCTTAAAGAACGACGTTATTGATGGCTATGATATTGACGGAAAAGTTTATGTAAAACCTTACGATAATATCACGAGATATCAATTTGTAAAGATTCTTGTTCAAGCTCTTGGCCTTGAGAAAGACGGAGATGCTTCAACATTTATAGACGTAAATCCTCACGATGAAGATTATGTGTACCTTGAAACTGCAGCAAGTTTAGGAATCGTAAAAGGAAGCGATGGAAAATTCATGCCTTATGAGAAAATTAAACGTGAACACATTGCAGCTATGATCTATCGTGCAACAGCACAGCTTTTAGACTATAACCAATATAGCGGACAAGAAAAAGCATTTAAAGATGTGAACATTTCTTCAGAGTTTTATGAAGCTATTTCTAAATCTTCTGCGGCTGGCGTTATTAATGGTTTCTCTGAAACAGAATTTGGTCCCACTAAGTATGCAACACGTGCACAAGGAATCATGATGATTTATAGAGTAATGGAAAAGATTAATGAACAAGCAAATTCATAATAACAAAAAAGCCTACTTCATCTGAAGTAGGCTTTTTTGTTATTATGCGTGACTTTCGGCCTATAGAACACTCTTTTTTATGCATAAGAAAAGACGCTATATATACAGCGTCTTTTCTTACTGGGTTACCAACCGAGGTTATTATTTCAAAATAAGGAAATATTTATCTCTTCCTCCATTTTATCATCTATACAACAAATCGACAATTTGTTTTTTCTACTTTTATGAAGGTTTTTAGGAAATTTATGATAGTCGATTAAACTGACCATCTCTGCGCTTATCTTGCTCAATAGATGTTGCAATAACGGCAAAACCAATCATGAGTAGGAAAATCAGATCAAGCAATCCTGTATGAATGGAAATCATAAAAATCGTTGTAACAAAACCATACGCAATTGTTTGATATGACTTTGTTGTTGTTTGTCTCATTCTGTTGTAAAGAAGAGATAGAATAATACCGAAGATACCCATTCCAATAACGATTCCAACGTATCCTCCGTCCATATACAACTGACCAATAACAGTTGGCGTTGTTGTTCTTCCAGGTCTTGTAACATACTCTCCAACCTGTTTTACTGCATAATCGTTAGCTGCTTCTGTTACAATCATACGTGGTGATTTTTGCTCACCTGGAAGCACTGTACCAAGAATACTTTTATGAAGTTCTCCGTTCAGGTAACCATGATCTTCTGTATAATCTTCAATTTTACTGATAACAATACGTCCTGTTACCATTGTTTCAGTTAAAGCTCGAACCCATTTTGGAGTTTCATTTACCTTACGAATAGCTTCTTGCTTTTCTGTGATTGCTTCTTCCTGCTGATGTTCCTCTTCAACTTGAGGTCCTTGACGTGTATTAAATTCTTTCGATGTATCCTCTGTTAATACACGGAAGAGTCCGAAGAGAGAGAATGAAATACCAATAACTGCTACCATTAAGATAATCCACGATGTTTTTACTCTCTTTACTAAGTAGTGGAAAGCAATGAGGGATGTAAAAAACATAATAGCAATTGGCGTACGATATCCCATAAGGATAAACGCAACAAGGATTAAGGCAATAATAACACCGTAAGAGATCTTCTGTTTCTTCGATAAACGGCCACCGCTTCCTACAACACCGTAGAAGACAATAAGAAGACCGCCAAACCATAATAGGGAACTTAGGAAATTAAGTTTTGGATCTAGATTACGACGTACAGATTCATCCGTAATTCCGATTTGACCTGTAAAAAGCATAGCTAAGTAGCTCACTAATCCTACAAGAGTTAGGAGATAAACAAAATAAATTGTTTTTCCCTTCAAGAAGGAAAGTCCAAATTTCGGGAATTTCCAACCGAGTTTTTGGATTAAAAATACCGCTATATAATAAGCAATAAGACCAACAATGACTGGTAGGAAAATATTGTTATAGGCCTTAAAGTATTGAATGCGACCAAAATCAAATAAACTCATAAAAAAGTAAATAGCAAAGATCGCTGGAAAGAAGATATAAGGTGAAAAAACGTCACCTTTATTAATAAATTGAATAAGTCGATTATTTTTAAACATAAATAAGGTTGTTACTACAAATATAGTAACGTTTACCTCCCCTCAGATGCTTCTCGTTTTAGTTGTTTAATGTTCAGAAGTTCTTTCATCGAACGTGATCTTGTTAGGAACAGAACAATAAAGTACGAAATAGCTCCTATAATAATCATAACCATTAAATATACATATTCATTCGGGCTGTATGTTTCTACAGTCCCCTTCATCAACATCAGCAATCCAAACATTGCACATGTAGCGATAAGTACTTTTCCATATTCCATTCCAACATAAGATAGAGAGAAACCATTTATCAATTTATACAAAGTTGTAAATGTAATAGCAGAATATATTAAGGCAACAAGTGAAAACGAAAGAGCAAGTCCTGATGCACCTAGAGTATTAACAAGAATAGCATTTAGAATAACGTTACATATGATAGATACAATTCCTACCCGTAACATATAATGTCCTTTTTCTAACGTATAAAACCCTTTTGCAATAACAGCTTGAATACTGTAGAAAAGTGCTGAGCCAACGTAGAATATTGCGTAATGGCTCGTGGCAGCAGTTGCTTCAGCCGTAAATTTCCCACGTTCATAGACTACTTTTACAACCTCAGGCATAAGAATAAGCATCCCTGCGAGAGTTGGTGCTAGGAATAAAAACATGAGTGAAAGTCCCTTTTCAATTCCTCTTTTAAAGAGCACCTTATCATCTTGTGATTTTGCACGGGCAAGCATAGGAAAGATAATTGTTGCAATTGTTACACCAAACACAGCCTGCGGAATATTAATAAGCCTGAAGGCAAGATTTAAATTTGTTGCCGCTCCGTCCCCAAGCTGAGCTGAAAAAATAGAGTTTACAAGCAAGTTAACTTGTCCAACTGCAATTGTTAAACCTACAGGAACAAAAATATAGTAGAAGGCTTTGATTTCGCTCCAATCCGACTTTTGCTTCCAATCAATAAAATTGGTTGGCTTAAGATACACAAGTTTGATTAGAAATGAAATTAGCGTCCCAACTAAATAGCCAAGCGGTACTGAATAAATACCAAGCTGCGCATGGAAGAAAATTGCTCCTCCAATTGTACAAAAGACAACAATAGTTTGGGAAAATACAGAGAAGGAAAATTTTCTTTGAGCGTCAAAATAGCCTTCAAAAACAGCGTTGACTCCAACAAGAAGAATGGAAGCAAAATAAATGACAGATGTCCAAATTGCTACATCTTTTGCTTCGCCTTGAAAATCATTATAAATGAGGGGCACTATAAAAGGTGACAACATCATTCCGATTAAAGCAATCAATGTCGCAATAACGGTTGTCCCCTTCACAACGTTTGTTAAGTGAGAAAATCCTTTTCCTTTTGCATCATATTTATAATAACTCGGTAAAAAGGCTTCTTTCATTCCCGTTAGCATAAATAAAACAATAGCATTTGGAATGACCATTGAAACTGTGTATGCATCTGTGATTCTAGTACTTCCAAAATAGTTTGTAATGGCTACATCCCTAAGCATACTAGAGAACTTTAATACAAACGTTGATACGAAAAATAGCAGTGTAACAAATTTAAGTTTTGACATTATACCACGTCTATCCTTTGAGTACTTTGATCAAAAATTTTGGTAAGATTAACTGTCTTTTAAAGCGCCAAGGTTCTTTGATAAGGCGGTAAAACCATTCAAGTCCAAGACGTTGGAAGAAAGCTGGGGCCCGATTTAATCGCCCAGAGATTACATCAAATGAGCCACCGACTCCTTGATAAACATATGGAGCTAATTTCTCCTTATGATTGATAATCCAATTTTCTTGGGTTGGACTACCTAGTGCTACAAAGATGATTTCTGCACCAGAACCATTGATAGTTTCTTCAATGACTTTCTCATCTTTTTCGTAGCCATTCAATGTACCGACGATGTGAATTCCTGGATACATTTCTTCAAGCTTTGCTTTAGCTTCATCTGCAATTCCAGGTTTTGCTCCGTAGAGGAAGACTTTTTTTCCATGAAGATGAGCTTGTTCACAAAGTTTCATCATCATATCAATTCCTGTTACTCGCTCTTTGATATTGCCTTTTTTTAACTTTGAAGCAATAAGTACACCAACGCCGTCTGGGATTTGGTATGTAGCAGCATTTAGCAGGTTCCTAAGAGATTCATCTTCCTGTGCCTTCATAATCTTTTCTGGATTAATGGCTACGATAAACGACTTACGCTTGTTCTCAATATCACTTAATAAATGGGACGCAAGCTGATCATACGTTTGGTCGCAAACATCTACTCCTAAGATGTTTTCCTTCATCTAATCACCTAATTTAGAAAATAGTAATAGTTTCGTAAACATAATGTTTCAAGCGGCACTCTTAATAAGCGCCGCTTTTAATTGTTCATCATACTTCTGAATGTTTAGAATCACCTAGTAAGAAAACATCAAACTGATTATCTTCCCAAAGCGTACGGTCAATACAGTTCTTAGTATCAAAGATCATCTTCGTACGCATACTACCCTCTACTACTTGTGGATCAAGGGTTTTAAACTCATTATGATCGGTTAAAATGACAATTAAGTCTGCATGATTAACTGCTTCTTCTAAGCTCTGTGTTTGTTTTGCTAAGTTATTTTGTTTAATATGAGGGTCATATGCTGTGTAGTCTACACCTAGTTTTTCTAAGTGTTCAACAACTTCAACAGATGGACTTTCTCTCATATCATCAATGTTACCTTTAAATGCTAGACCAAGCACTGCAACACGTCCGTTGTTAATTCCCTTTTCTTCCATGATCTGTTTTGCTTTTAGTGCCGTATATTCTGGCATAGAATCATTTGTTTGACGAGAAAGAGAAATGATTTTGGCTAGTTCTGGTTGAAGCTCAACAAGGAACCATGGATCAACAGCGATACAATGTCCTCCAACACCAGGACCTGGTAAATGGATATTTACACGAGGATGGTAATTAGCCAACTTAATCGCTTCCCATGCATTCACACCAATTTTCTCACTAACCTTAGCTAATTCATTCGCAAAAGCGATATTTACGTCACGGTAGGTGTTTTCAATTACTTTTACCATTTCTGCTGTTGTAGCATCTGTTACATGAATGTTTCCTTTTACAAATGTTTTATAAAGATCAACAGTAAGCTGGCTTGATTTCTCATTAATTCCACCAACAATACGGTCATTTTCAACAAGCTCTTCAAAAACTCGACCAGGAATTACTCGCTCTGGTGAATGAGAAACGAACAGCTGTGTACCAATTTCTAATGGAGATGTTTTAAGTACTGGCATCATCACATCTTCAACAGTACGAGGAGGCACTGTTGATTCAAGGATCACCAAGTTACCTTCTTTTAAAAATGGGACAATTGATTCTGTTGCTTCACGTACATAATCTAGATTTGCTGTCTTATCAGCTTTAATTGGAGAAGGAACAGCAATAATAAATACGTCTGCTTCTACAGGTTCTGTTGAAGCGGTAAAATGGCCGCTTTCAATCGCTGATACAAGACGATCTTGTAAGCCGTTTTCTTCTATATGAAGTTGCTTATTATTAATTAATTGTACTGCTTTCTCATTGATATCTACTCCATGCACTTTTAGTCCATGGTTTGCAAACATAACAGCCGTTGGCAATCCAATGTATCCAAGGCCGACTACGCATAACTTCTTTGACATTTCAAAAGGTCTCCTTTACATGACTTGCTTTGAAATTTAAACCTAACTGATATTATATCGAAAAATACAAATTCATGATAGCATTATTCGAAAAACATGAAAAGATTTTCTCGTTTTTTATAATTTTTTGCCATTTTATTAAGAATTATTTTCTACATTGTAGGATTCAATTGCCTTATAATATACAGGTTCCCTGCCAATTGACAGATACGTCACTTCCTCTTTTTTAGCTTCTTCAATATCATGACAGTTACGGCCATCTAAGATAACTGGCTCTTTCATAAGCTGTTTATATGTTGAAAAAGGAATCTCCTTAATTTCATCCCATTCTGTTACAATGAATGCTATATCAGCTTGTGCTAATGCATCTTCTGGTATTTCCATATAATTTAAAGTATCTCCATAAATATGTTGAATATGTCTAGTTGCAATTGGGTCATATACAGCGATTTGTGCCTCTTCTTGTTTGAGAGCATCAATTAAAAGGAGACTTGCCGCTTCACGAATATCATCAGTATTTGGTTTAAAAGCAAGCCCTAGCACTGCTACCTTCTTCCCTTTTAAAGAGCCATAAAGTTCCTTCGCTTTTTCATAAAGCAGTACTCGCTGATCATTGTTCACTTCAATCACAGATTTTAACAGATGAAAATCATAGTTAATATGATTAGCAAGCTGAGCTAAGGCTTTTGTATCCTTTGGAAAACAAGAACCTCCATAGCCAATTCCAGCACGTAAAAATTGATGCCCAATTCGTTGATCTGATCCAATTCCATTAGCTACATCATCGACATCTGCTCCGACTTTTTCACAAATGTTCGCAATTTCATTAATAAAGCTGATTTTTGTAGCCAAAAATGCGTTTGCTGCATATTTAATCATTTCTGCACTTCTAATATTTGTACTGATAATAGGAATGTTTAACGGTGCGTATAATTTTTCTAATGTTTCAATTACATAAGAATCTTCTGCACCAATCACAATTCGGTCTCCATGAAACGTATCATAAATAGCTGTGCCTTCTCGTAAAAATTCTGGATTTGAGGCAATACGAATTTTTACGTCATGCTTCTTGTGCTTTTCGATAATATCTTTGAGCCTGTCGTTTGTCCCAACAGGAACCGTACTTTTTGTGACAACGATTGTATCTTTTACAACATTTTCAGCAATTGCTTTTGCAACACTTTCTACATATTGAAGATTTGCTGAACCATCTTTCTGCTCAGGAGTTCCAACCGCAATAAAAATGATGTCTGCATCTTTATATGCTTCTTTTGGCTCATGAGTGAAAAAGAGGCGGTTTTGTTTGCTGTTTTTTTTCATAAGTTCACTTAAACCAGGTTCATAAATAGGAGAGAATCCATCTTTCATAAGCTGTACTTTATTCTCATCAATATCAAAACATGTTACTTTATAACCCACTTCAGCTAAACAAACACCTGTCACTAATCCTACATATCCTGTCCCAGCAATGGAAATATTCACAATCTTCCCTCCACCATCTTTACTTGTATAGTAAAATAATTTCTAAATTGCTAAGATGTCTTTCACATAAAAAGAGGAAGAATATCCTCCTATAAAGCTAAGAGGCTATTCTTCGCAGATTTTTATTGCTGAAGTTCATTTAGCTTCTTTTTCATATAATCTAAAAGAGCAGGCTTTAGCGCTTGACGCTCTAATGCAAAATCAATTGTTGCTTTTACAAATCCTAGCTTATCCCCCACATCGTATCGACAGCCTTCAAAATGGTACGCTCCTATGCTTTGAAAAGCGCTAAGTCTACTAATTGCATCTGTAAGCTGAATTTCATTTCCAGCTCCTGCTGGCAAATTCTCTAAAATGTGAAAAATTTCAGGTGTTAATATATATCGTCCCATAATCGCATAATTTGAAGGCGCTTCTTCTCTTCTTGGTTTTTCTACGAGAGACTTTACCCTAAAGTAGTCTTCTGTTAGTGTCTCTCCAAGTTCAACAATCCCGTACTTTGAAACATTTTTCCATTCTACTTCTTGAACGCCAATGACTGTATGATTTTCTTTTTCATACGCTTTTATAAGTTGCAGTAGGCAAGGTACCTTAGATTGAACAAGATCATCTCCAAGCATGACGGCAAAAGGCTCATTTCCAATGAAGGTACGGGCACAGTTTACAGCATCCCCCAGTCCCTTTGGCTCCTTTTGACGAATATAGTGGATGTTTGCAAGGCGTGAAATTTGTTGAATCTCTTCTAATGGGTCCCATTTTTGTCGCTTTGCTAACGTTTCTTCAAGCTCATACGATTTATCAAAATGATCTTCAATTGCTCGTTTCCCTCGACCGCTAACAATTAGAATATCTTCAATTCCTGAAGCTACTGCTTCTTCTACGATATATTGAATCGTTGGTTTATCTACAATTGGAAGCATTTCTTTCGGCTGCGCTTTCGTTGCAGGTAAAAAGCGGGTCCCAAGCCCTGCTGCTGGAATAATGGCTTTGCGAATTTTCCCCATACTCTTCACAACCCCTTTGAAAGTAGCTTTTATCGCTCATTTATGTTTTAAAGTAACAAAAGAGTGTTGCCAATATATAGTAGCCTTAATTTATCACATTCATATAATACCAAAATGAAAAAAAGGGCGCCAATTTTTACATTAAAGGTTAAAGTTTTACATCTTAATCCGATATGAGACATATTACGTGTTTTTATACTAATAGACGATAAATGTTAGCTCAAGTTTCAAAAATCATAGTATAATAAATTCAAGTATGATTGTTAAAAAATAACATATAGGAGGAATATATGTGAGGAAACGAGTACCATTTTTAACATCGTTAGCAGTTCTAGGCAGTGCTTATCTTTTTCAAACGTCCGCAGATGCAGCAAGTGTCGAAGTAAAGAAGGGCGATACCCTTTTTAAACTTTCAAAACAGTTTAATACAAGTGTCTCTGATTTGAAGAAGGTCAATAACTTAAGCAGCGACCTTTTACGTATTGGACAAGTTCTTCAATTACCAAATGGACAATCTGCAAATGAACAAAGCTCACAAGCCCAACCACCTACTTCAACAAGTAATCATACATCAACATATCAAGTGAAAAGTGGGGACACTCTTTACAAAATTTCATCCCAAACAGGGACATCTGTAGCAGAGCTCAGATCGTTAAATAATCTTAGCTCCAACTTAATTTACGTTGGCCAAACACTAAAAGTTTCAGGTGAAAGTACATCATCACCAACTACTGGATCTTCACCTTCACCAACAGGGGGACAAAGCGAACAAAGCAATGGTTCTTATACTGTTAAAAGAGGGGATTCCTTATGGAAAATTGCCTCTCAATACGGCATAAGCGTTTCTCAACTACAGAGCCTAAATGGATTAACAACCAATACAATATATGAAAATCAAGTATTGAAAATAACTGGTTCTCCTAAAACGGACAATAACACTTCAAAACCAGCACCACCAAAATCACCTGCTACACCTACACCAAATGGTTCGATTAATAAACAAAAATTTATTAATGATGCCCTATCTCTTCAAGGTATTCCTTATAAATGGGGAGGCACAACAACAAGCGGATTTGATTGCAGCGGATTTATTTATTATTTATTAAAAGATCAAACAGGCGGACAACGCTTAACAACGGCAGGATATTGGAGCACAACAACAAAAGTCTCTTCTCCACAGCCTGGAGACTTAGTTTTCTTCACTACATACCGTTCTGGTCCTTCTCATATGGGTATTTATTTAGGAAACAATCAATTTGTACATGCTAGTTCCTCAAATGGAGTAACCGTTTCATCACTTACAAATTCATATTGGAATCAACGTTATTTAGGAGCTCGAGCTCTTTAATAAAAAAAGACCAGCTACATATTGTAGCTGGTTTATTTTTGGAGAGGTAATAGAGGATAAGTTTATATTGTCTTTTTAGAAGGTATAAGAAGTGAGGTAATGTAAAACGACTTATCACCCCCTTTCAAGTTGTGATCTACCTAGGATGGTGCTCCTATTTTACGTTGCAAAAAGCGAATCCGGTCAGCTATGATTTCCGTTAGAAATACTTTTTCACCTCCATCACGTTCATACTGACGGGTTTGTACTCGACCTGTGATTCCAACTAAAGTTCCTTTTTCACAGTACTGAACTGTATTTTCTGCATTTTTTCTCCATACAGTAACAGAAACAAAGTCAGCGTCAAACTCTCCGTGTTGGTTGCGAAAAGAGCGCTGAACCGCTAATACTAAATGAGTATAAGCAACTCCGTCTGTTGTGTAACGAAGGTCCGGTATTCTTGCAAGACGACCAACTAACGTAACTTGATTAAACAATTAGTGTAACCTCCTTTCTCATTATTAGGGAGGATTAGAGTAGTTAAGGCTATAAAGGGTTTAAGTATGCTATACTAAATAATAATTTCTAATTTTGTGATGGAGGGATGTTATCTTGAAAACGTTTAAACTTGTCCACTTAGATATTGTAAGTCCGGACAAACGGAAGGATCTCTTACTAAAGGACGGATTAATCATTAATAAAGAAGATGAGCAAAACCTTTGGACAATTGAAGCATTGCTTCCCAAAACTGAATTAGACTACTTCCAAGAGCTTTGCAGATCAGAAGGAAAGCTAACTGTAAAAGCAACTATTTCTAAAAAAAATAATTTACCAGCTACTTTTCAAACAAAAGTAATTGCTACAACAGAGATGAAGAACTATGTTAGCGTGCTTATGAACGGCTATTTAAAAAACACACGCCCAAATATCGCAGAAGGAATTCTTGCTCAACTACTGCAAGAGGGTCTTGAAGGTGAAGCCCTGTTGAAAGAATTCAAAACAAAAGTTAATCAATCATATCAACGATAGTGCTTTTCGGGAAATGCCATAACATCATTTTCATATATAGGAGATAGAAAATTGTTTTTATAGGCTTTCCCAAGTACTATTGGCCTTCTTGCCTCCCGCTCTATGCTACTACACCATTTTGATTTACTTAAATAGAACTTCCTCATCTCTTTCATACCCCCTTTCGCATTTCTATCGTCATCATAATATATTCTCTCTCCTTTGCAACCTTCTTTTGCTATTAACATACTCCTCCTTTCTTTTTTTAGAAGGTTTTCACTGTAGATGTAAGGAAAACCTTTCGATAAGTTGACATAATTATACATATTTTATACAACAAGAGTAGACACACTTTTTAGTAGAAGATTTCTAGTTTTTCTTATTCAAAGATTTGGGTCTTTATACAATTAAAATTTTCCAAAAACTTTTCTACTTTTTATGATCTATTTAAGAACCGACAGGGCTATGTTCTCAAATAGCACTATGTTTTATTATTCTATTTAAAAGGAGCTTATTTATGGATTCTCTCTGTATGAACATTCGTCACTATCGTAAACAAAGAGGTTGGACACAAGCAGATCTTGCTGGAGAAATGGATATCTCACGTTCTACCGTTGCTAAATGGGAAAATGCTCATCTCTACCCTTCCCTTCAAGACTTCGTTAAACTCTGTGAAGTCTATCAAGTTTCCATGGACAAGCTATATGGAAAAGCAGAACAAAATACACCTTTCCTCAAAGAGTTTCAGCACACCTACAAAAACCATTATTCTAATGAAATTGAGCAGCTTGTTAAAGTCTTAAAAAAATATCCTAAGCTTCAAGAAAACCTCTACACTTTTATTTTTAAAAATGATAATGGGTCTAGAAGTCGTGTTCATTTCCTTACAAAGGTCCTTAAAACAATTATTGAGGAATAATAAAATAAAAAGACTGTTGATTTTATATCAACAGTCTTTTATGTAAGTTTATTAGTTAACAAATTTACGAATCCAGAATCTTGCTTCAGCTTTGCAAGAGTAATCTACGTTAATATTTCCTTGCTCTTTCGTTAAGCGCTCTAACTGTGCCACTTGTTCTTCCGTCGGCGGCTCTGTCACCACTTTTTGAATTGTCTCGTTAATCTTAACAGCGAGTTCTTGATGAAATTCAGGACTCTCTTTCATCGCCTCGTCAATTTTTTTAAACCAAGAAGCATTATTTCTAATATAGGTCTTCCATTGATCGATAAATTCATTAGAACTATATTGACCTTCATTCCACTTAATTTCATTCATATAGTCTTCAAAAGCTTTTGTAATAGAACGCGTAATACTGACTTTTACTCCTTGTGGCAAATCCTTTAACATTTAACGAAAGTACCTCCAAACTGTAAACTTTCTTTTAACTCATTATAACATAATCAGTTAAATTCTAGCATATTACCCTATTATATCTAAAGAAAAAAGCCGTGCTGCTGCAACGGCTTTTATCCTTCTTGCTTGTCCCCAAGTGCGAACATAATATCTGTCTCACATACAAGTTCTCCGTCAACAGTTGCTACCGCTTTTCCTTTACCAACAGCACCACGGAAACGCACCATTTCTACTTCTAAACGAAGCTGATCACCAGGACGAACTTGACGTTTAAAGCGACAGTTATCAATGCCTGCAAAGAAAGCCAAACGGCCACGATTTTCTTCTTTCATTAGCATCGCTACTGCTCCTACTTGTGCAAGTGCTTCCACAATTAAAACTCCTGGCATTACAGGATATGTAGGAAAGTGTCCGTTGAAGAAATCTTCATTCGCAGATACATTTTTAATACCAATTGCTTTCTTTCCTTCTTCAACCTCCAAAACGCGATCAACAAGCAAAAATGGATAGCGATGTGGAATAATTTCTTTAATTTGTTCAATATCAAGCATACTTTCTGCACTCCTTACTCTTTCACAATAAATTCCATAATGTGATTCCATGTAGACGGTTTTAAAGCATCGAAAACAGAGCCGTCCCCAATAAAGGCATAGCCAACGACAACCCCAATAAGAGCACTAACCGTCATTAGAACACTGACAATCATAACACGTAACCAAAGGGGAAACAATTTAACCCGATTTTTTCTCGCCTGCTGTAAATCATTCCATGCCGCTTTTAGAAATCCTTCTTTTTTCTTATGCTGGTGTCTTACCTCACTTGTTGGAGCTGTCATTGTCTTCCTCATCCCCCGTTCTTTTATAGGTTTATCTCATTGTATTAATTAAACCAAGCATTTGGTCTGAGAGGGTAATAGACTTAGCATTGAATTGATAAGCTCGCTGAGCATTCAACATATTTGCTAATTCATTACCTATATTGACGTTTGATTGTTCTAGCACGCCTTGTTCTAATCCAATTTGAGATCTCTCTTGCCCCCTAATGTTAATAAGCATAGGGTTCTCTATTCCCTGCTCCGCCGGGGCAGAAAAGAGATTGTCCCCATCCCTCATTAGAAGCGCAGGGTTCTGTGCATAAGCAATGCCGAGATCATATACGTTTAAAGGTACTGTTTCCTCTTCTCCATAAACAGCCAGTTCTCCTTGCGATGTAAAAGAGATTTTTTGATAGTTTGAAGGAATAACAATGGTTTCCCCATTTTCATCAAGAACAGGATTACCGTCTCCTGTTACAAGCACAATAGAGTTTTCATCTACTTGGGAAAGATTGAATGCTCCGTCTCTTGTATACTTTATTCCATCTTTTGTAGAAATAGTAAAGAAATAACCTTTTTTAGAGAGAGCCACATCTAAATCTCGCTTAGTTGTTGTAAGAGAACCTAATTCATTATTTGTACTCGTGTGGTCAAGCATCGCTCCTACTCCTTCTCTAATACCGCTCGGAGTTTTTCTGCCTTCGTTCCCTCTAGTATCATCAACAGGGATAGCAAATTGCTGATATAAAAGAGAATTAAAATTCGCTTCCTGCCTTTTATATCCTACAGTAGAGCTGTTGGAAACATTGTGCGAGATAAGATCAAGCTGCTGTTGCAACCCATTCATCGTATTTGCTGCATTGATCATCGAACGGTTCATAATAAGTCCCCCCTCTTAACTAATCCGTCCTACTTCATTTGCTGCTTTTTCCATACTTTTATCATAAGCCTGCATAACTTTCTGGTTTGCTTCAAATGAACGATAGGCAGCCATCATCTCTGTCATTGTTTGTGAGCTATCAACATTTGAATTTTCCAACATACCTTGATTTATCTTATAAGAAACCTCCGCATTTCCAATAGCGCTTGAAAGAGGAGTTTCAACGGAATAAAGTCCGTTTCCTTCTTTATTCAAGTCTTCAACATTATTTGAAAAAGCAATATCAATGGTACCAACCACTTCTTCATTTTGAGTGACTACACCTTGTTCACTAATCTCAAAATCGTCATCAGTTAACGAAATTCTTGTCCCATTTTGCCCTAAAACATAGTGGCCGTCGTTTGTTGTTAAGTAACCGTCATTGCTTAATGAAAAGTTACCGTTCCTTGTATAACGTACCTCATCACCTTGCTCTACTATAAAAAAGAACGAGCCTTCTTGTCCTGCTTCACCTTCTGGAACCTTTCCATCAATAAGGGCTACATCTGTAGAGCGGTCTGTACTCTGAAGTCCACCTTGAGTAAAATTAGGAGTTAATTCTTGCATATAAGCTCCTGTGTTCAGTGAACCTATTCTCTTACGAACCGGAATTTGATGATTATCAATTCCCTTTTCACGCTGCACCCTATCAAGCAACATCTCAGGAAAAGATCGAATTGAAGCCTGATCCTGTTTAAATCCAACTGTATTAACGTTTGCCATATTGTTTGTCAGCCGTTCAACATTACGCTGCTGCGTCATCATCCCGCTTGCCGCTGAGTAAAAGCCTTTGAACATATATAGACCTCCATTACTAAAATAAAGGGAAATTTCTATGTTACCGAAACTTCCCTTCTTTATGATAGAAACAATATAGAGTAGACTTCTTTTAAATAAATTGACGACGTGGTAGTTTATCCATATTCTCAAGCATAATACCTGTTCCAATAGCCACACAGTCCATTGGATTCTCAGCTACGAAAACAGGAACTTTTAGTTCTTCTGCTAATAGTTGATCCATTCCGTGTAAAAGTGCTCCACCGCCAGTTAAAATAATCCCTCTATCAATTATATCGGCAGAAAGCTCTGGAGGTGTTTGTTCTAGAACGCTTTTCGAAGCTTGCACAATAACGGCTACAGATTCTCGTAACGCTCCTTCAATCTCTTCAGACTTAATAGTAATAACACGTGGTAAACCACTCACCATATCTCGTCCTCTAATATCCATTTCTTCTTGACGATATTGATTAAAGACCGTTCCGATATTGATTTTAATCTCTTCTGCTGTTCTCTCTCCGATAAGCAGTTTATAGCGACGTTTAATGTAGTTAAGGATTTCCTGATCGAACTTGTCTCCGGCCATTTTAATGGATGCAGAAGTTACGATATCTCCCATTGATAAAACGGCTACATCTGTTGTTCCACCGCCAATATCAACGACCATGTTTCCGCTCGGTTGGAAGATTTCCATTCCTGCTCCTAAAGCTGCTACTTTTGGTTCTTCTTCTAAATACACTTTCTTTCCGCCACTTTTTTCAGCCGCTTCTCTAATTGCTTTCTTCTCAACAAGCGTAATGTCCGTTGGGCAACAGATTAGGATACGCGGTTTTGATAACACACCTTTTACATTTAATTTATCCATAAAGTATTTCAACATAGCCTCTGTTATATCAAAGTCTGCAATAACGCCGTCTTTTAACGGGCGAATAGCAATGATATTTGATGGAGTTCTTCCGACCATTTGACGAGCTTCCTCTCCGACCGCAAGAACTTTTCCTATATTTTTATCGATAGCTACAACAGAGGGTTCATTCAAAACAATCCCTCTTCCTCTTACATGAATCAAAACATTTGCCGTACCTAAATCTATCCCAATATCTTTTGCTAACATTACTGCTTTTTCCTCCTTCAAAATCTTCCTCTTAAAAACACGTTCTTTTGTCCTAATATAGTATTTTATCACAAAAGAGGATATATGTATGATTAATTTTAATATTTTCCCCATATACCAATATGAGTTATTTCTTTGATACTTTAGAACCTCTAAATCCTTATAAGTAGGGATTTAGAACTTAAGAAGCGAGCGCTCTAAAAAACAGACGATACCCTTTTAAAAATTAGAGTAATCGCCTGTTTTTTATCTTCTTAGACCTAACAAAACAACCATCTCTACAAATTATTTAACAGGTTCTTGAAGTTCTTCTTTCCTGTATTTTAACTTAGTGGCTTCTCCACCTCGTAAGTGACGAATTGATTTATGATAATCTAAAATCTCCTTCACTTCGTTAGCTAAATCAGGATTGATCTCTGGAAGTCGCTCAGTTAAATCTTTATGGACTGTACTTTTGGAAACTCCAAATTCTCTTGCAATCACTCTAACTGTTTTCTTTGTTTCCACAATATACTTGCCAATCTTGATTGTTCTCTCTTTGATGTAATCGTGCACACCACTCGCCCTCCCCAAATTGGATGTGAGAAGCGTAAGATGAGAGTTGTATACAAAGTTCTGTTTCAGCTTGTTCATGATTTAAAAAGAAGATAATAGAGGATAAGGTAGGATATATAGTTTCTCACCTCAAACATTCTCTTTGTTAGGTTTGTAACAGTGTATTAGCTTGGATGAAGATATATGCAACAAAAAGTCAATAGGGACAACAATTTATGAATATTTTTCTACTTTTTATTTTGGGGAATGAGCTTTTTGACAGAGTCAGTGACTTTTCAACAGAAATTGGGTCAATTTTCATTATTTGAGAATTTTGTCGTAAAAAAAGAAAGAGCTAGAAGTCTAGCCCTTTCTTTCACTTGTTACGCATTTAATTTTGCACTTGCTTGATCTGAAGAAGATTCTTCCTGCTTGTCTTGCTCATCTGAAGAGTTTTCTTGCTTCTCATCTTCTTTCTGATCATCAGCTTGCTCTTCTTCTACAGGAGCTTCTTCACTTGCTTTTACAGAACCAACTGTTTTTCCAAAATACTCATTTGGATTTACAACGTTATTATCTTTGCGCACTTCAAAATGCACATGTGTTTCAGCTTCTTTATTAAATAGACTTTGTCCTGCTTTTGCAAGTGCCTGTCCTTGCTTTACAGTGTCTCCAGCTTCCACTTTCACATCTTGTAGTGATTGATAATGTGTTACAACACCATCAGCATGCTCAACTTCAACAACATAGCCTAAAAGAGGATCTTTTTCTGCTCTTGTTACCGTACCACTTGCTGCTGCTGTTACTTTAAAACTTTTTCCATCTTCACGTGCATAATCAACACCTGTATTCTGATGGTACTGATTGTTGTAGAAAACAATTGCTTCTTCTTGTTCCTCCGGTTTTGCACTGTGGTCATAAAACTCTGTCTTTACAACCATTTTTTCTTCATTTGCAAAAGGTTTTGCAATTTCCTCAACACTTGAATTTACTTCTACAGCATCTTGACTTCCGTCATATACAGTTTGGTCATTATTTTTGTCATTAGCTTGATCATTGCTGTTTCCTTGGAACCAAAGAACTGCTGTAAGAATGATTGCTGCACTGAATAAGTAAACAGCCGGATATACCCAACGTTTTCTAAAAAACTTCTTGAATTTTGATGGTTGTGAAACGCGATTTTTTTCTTCGTCTCTCATATGTTATCACCTCAGCAACCATTCTGAACAAAAACAAGGCATTATATACACAAAAAGAATTTTTTCCACTTATTTTTTGCTAAAAACGTTAAATTATGCAGAAAATAAGAAAAAAGCTTAGAAAGTATGCTCTTTTCTAAGCTTTTATTTCTTGGCCATTAAACTATTCAACTCTTGATCATAGGAGGAAATAGAGACATCTTGATAATAGTGATGGACAATATCTTGATAATCTTTTCCTTCCTCTGCCATTCCATTTGCCCCATATTGACTCATTCCAATGCCGTGACCGTTCCCTTTTGTGTTAATGGTAATCTCGTTCCCATGCCTTTCAAATGAGAAATCGGTTGAAGCTAATTCTAATTTTGTACGTACGTCTTTACCAGTTAGTGTTTTGTTATCAAATTTCACTTTTTCTACTCGTTTACCAGGAGTAGTTGATATAATTTGCCCTATCTGTTCCCCATCTCCAAGAGTAACATCTAAACTTTTTTCAAACTGCTCAACTGATATGACTTTCTTTGCCGTAAACTTTGGTGATTTCTTATCCCAAGGACTTTCAACACTTTTCAAGTATGGAATTGAATTCGGCCAATATTCTTCTGAATTATCCGTATAACCATTACTTGTTGAAAAGAAGGTTGCCTCAATTGGATCACCATTATACGTTAAGATTTCTCCTGTCGTCTCTTCAACAGCTTCTTCAATCTTTTGAATTTTTTCTTCGTAGTTACCTTTCCAGAGTTTCTTTAGTTCTTTTCTATTGTGATAAACCTGATCTTGAACAGTATCCGTAACATTTGCTTTACCTGGAAGGTTAGAAGAGCCTGATGTTAAATGTTTTACAATATAAGTACGAGCTGCCAGAGCTTGAGCTTTCAAAGCTTCTTCTTCGAACTCTGCGGGCATTTCTGCAGCAACAACACCAACTAGGTACTCTTCAAGCGGAAGCTTCTCGATTTCTTTAGTTTCTGTTCTGTATACCGCCACTTTAACAGCTGTTGCGTTCTGTTTCTTTTTGGCACTAGCACTTTCTGTTTCCTTTTTGGGAGGTTGGACACTTTCCATACTCTCTTCACTAGCCTTTTCTCCAAAAGGAACAACTAGAAGAGCAGGAATGATTAAGACGACCGTAAATAGAACTGCTGCTGTGATAAAAAGGGGTTTGTAACGTTTCATGAACGCGTATAGCCTCCACTCTCTTAAAATTTAATCATCTATGTTCATTTTTATGGGAGTGGACAACCTTTTATGACTGAAGAAACCATAAAAAAAAGGTGGCTTTTAAAAGCCACCTTTTTATAAATTAAACGTTTATATCTGTTACTTTAGAAACTTCTGGTTTTACAGCTTCATCGTTCACGCGTTCAATGTCTGCTCCAAGGGCAAGTAATTTGCCATGGAAATTCACATAACCACGATCAAGATGCTTAAGCTCTGTAACACGCGTATAGCCTTCTGCTACAAGACCAGCAAGGATTAGAGCTGCTGCTGCACGTAAATCTGTTGCAGCGACTTCTGCTCCTTGCAATTTAGAAGGTCCGTTAATAATAACTGAACGCCCCTCAATTTTAATATCAGCATTCATGCGACGGAACTCTTCCACATGCATGAAACGATTTTCAAAAACGGTTTCTGTAATCATACCTGTACCAGATGCTTGAAGAAGCAATGACATCATTTGTGATTGCATATCCGTTGGGAAGCCCGGATGTGGCATTGTCTTAATGTCAACTGGAGTTAGTTTTTCTGGACCAATAATGCGTAAGCCATCGCCTTCTTCAGTAATGGTTACACCCATTTCTTCCATCTTCGCTACTAGAGAGCTTAAATGCTCCATAACAGCTCCTCTTACAAGGACGTTTCCTCCTGTAATTGCTGCAGCTACCATAAATGTACCTGCTTCAATACGATCAGGAATAATCGTATGTTGAGCGCCATATAATGTAGGAACGCCCTCAATACGCATTGTACCAGTGCCAGCTCCTCTGATTTTGCCTCCCATAGCATTAATAAAGTTAGCTAAGTCAACAATTTCAGGTTCTTTAGCACAATTTTCAAGCGTTGTTGTACCGTCTGCAAGAGCTGCAGCCATCATAATGTTTTCAGTAGCACCTACGCTTGGGAAGTCTAAATAAATTTTAGCTCCCTTTAGTCTTCCGTCAACATGAGCTTCAATGAAGCCATTTCCTACCTGTACTTTTGCACCCATTGCTTCAAAGCCTTTAAGATGCTGATCAATTGGTCTTGAACCAATCGCACAGCCTCCAGGTAAAGCTACACTTGCTTTTCCATTACGAGCCAATAAAGGACCCATAACAAGCACAGAAGCACGCATCTTACGTACATATTCAAAAGGCGCATCTGTTTTAAGTTCTTGTGATGCATCTACAACTACTTCATTACCGTTAATCTCTACTTTTGCGTTCAAGTAGCGTAAAACTTCGCTAATTGTAAATACATCGGAGAGAGCAGGTACATCATTCAGAATAGTTTTTCCATCACTAGCTAATAAAGTTGCAGCGATAACAGGCAACACAGCATTTTTTGCACCTTCAACTTTTACTGTGCCGTTCAACTGTTTTCCGCCGCGGACGATGATTTTTTCCAAGGTATTCCCCTCCGCGTCCATTTTCTATATATTAATATTCAGACGTAATAATGGGTGTGCCAACGACAAAGGTCGTCTTTTCGCCCATTCCTTGATTTCTTATTGCTATTTGTAAGTTCATTCTTTGTTGGTCTTGTGTCAGAAGAACGTCTTCCCACATTTCAGTATATGCTGTTACTGAAACAAATGCTTCTTCACTAAGCTCTTCGACAGAATCTGCTTTAAATGATTTCAATAGTTTCTGAGAGCCTAAAGACAAAACACCTTTAATATTATCATTGAAGTGCCCTCTAATACAAGCAAAACTTTCGAAATTTCCTGTAAATAATTCTTCGTTCTTCTTTGTTAAATATGGATTAAAATAAGACCAGACTTCCTGACTCCACTGCTTCCCTTTGACATCATATATAATATACGATTGATGATGTTCTTTTTTGAGGGTCATTAGCAGCTGAATTTTTTCATTAATTCCATACTTTTTCTCTTTCCCTACCCCAACAGCTTTCCAAACCTCTTTATCCTTTTGAATCGACCACTGAAAATGGGCATACTTCTTTTTTAATAAAGCCGCTTTGCTCTCAAAAGCCGCTTTTGTTGTTACATCAATTTTCTCTCGATTATAAATTGACCATTCTGTAACCGTTCCTTCTGATTTATGCACCCCATGAGCAAGCTCTTCAATTGGGTATTTTTCCCCAAAAGCAAAACTCACGTAATTACCATGATATAGGAATATAGCTAGAATGAAAATAGCTAAAAAGACACTATTTTTAAATTTTAACATCCAATTTCTCCCCCTTCTCCTTATCTCTCATTTTTTCCAAATGATAATGTCTCATACGTGAAAAAAATCGACAGAATTCAGAGGAGATTGTCTAACTATATGTCACTATAAAAAGAAGAAACATTCTGTCAGAACAATATTAGAAGAAAAGTGATGGCAACGATTGGGACCATGACAAAAAGTCCAGAAAAAAGTTGCTAACGCTTGTGCCGATGGCAATTGTAAGAAGCATTAATAAAAGTCGTGCTTGCACAACACGATTAGCTCTAATCATCTTATCAATGGAAAGAGCTTGAAGAGCCCACCATGTTACAACAAGAAAGATAAGATGTGAAAACATCCCAACTAATGCTTGTTGACCAATTGCTTGTAACATATTTTATCATTCCTTTTAAATCCTATTGTTTTTGCATGCTTGAATTGTTAATAAATATAGCTAAAAAAACCTCTAGGGTTTCTACGTTCGTTCCCTAGAGGTTTTTTTATGTTAAACGTTACGGCTACCTACTTTAATACGATTTAAAGCACGTCTGAGGGCAAGTTCAGCACGCTGAACATCAAGGTCAGCTTGCTTGTTAGCTAGTCGCTCTTCTGCACGTTGCTTAGCCTCTTCCGCACGTTTGATATCGATGGCACCTGCTGCCTCTGCTGCCTGTGCTAAAATTGTCACCTGATCCGATCTTACTTCTAGAAAACCGCCGCTTACTGCGATAAAGTCTGTTCCACTTGGCGTGTTAAGTTTTACAGCTCCGATTTTCAACGGTGAGACCATCGGAATATGACCTGGCAAAACACCTAGCTCACCGCCCTGTGTTTTGGCAATGACCATTTCTACATCTTCACTATATACCGGGCCATCAGGAGTTACCACACTGACATTCATCGTCTTCATCTAACACCCTCCTAGGTCCCTATCATTATGCTTGTTGCATTTCTTTTGCTTTTTCAACTACTTCTTCAATGCGTCCAACTAGACGGAAAGCATCTTCTGGAAGATCATCATACTTACCAGCAAGAAGTTCTCCAAATCCTTTAACAGTTTCTTTTACAGGAACATATGAACCTTTCTGACCTGTAAACTGTTCAGCAACGTGGAAATTTTGAGACAAGAAGAATTGAATACGACGTGCACGGTGTACTGTTAGTTTATCTTCTTCTGAAAGCTCATCCATTCCTAAAATTGCAATGATATCTTGAAGCTCTTTATAACGCTGTAGAGTTTGCTGAACTTGACGTGCAATATTGTAATGTTCTTCACCTACATATTCAGGTGAAAGCGCACGAGAAGTTGAAGCAAGCGGATCTACCGCTGGATAGATACCCATCTCTGATAACTTACGCTCAAGGTTTGTTGTTGCATCTAAGTGAGCAAATGTTGTTGCTGGTGCTGGATCTGTATAGTCATCGGCAGGAACGTAGATTGCTTGGATTGATGTAACAGAACCAACGTTTGTTGATGTAATACGCTCTTGTAATTGACCCATCTCTGTTGCAAGAGTCGGCTGATAACCTACGGCTGAAGGCATACGTCCTAGAAGGGCAGATACCTCACCACCTGCTTGTGTAAAGCGGAAAATGTTATCAATGAAAAGAAGTACGTCTTGACCTTGCTCATCACGGAAATGCTCCGCCATTGTAAGACCTGTTAGTGCTACACGTTGACGAGCACCAGGTGGTTCGTTCATTTGACCGAATACCATAGCTGTCTTATTGATAACTCCAGAGTCTTTCATTTCATAATAAAGGTCATTACCTTCACGTGTACGCTCTCCAACACCTGCGAATACTGAGATACCGCCATGCTCTTGAGCGATGTTATTGATAAGCTCCTGAATTAGAACGGTTTTACCAACACCCGCTCCTCCAAACAGCCCAATTTTTCCACCTTTAATGTATGGTGCTAATAAATCGATAACTTTAATACCTGTTTCAAGAATCTCAACTTCTGTTGATAAATTCTCAAATGTTGGTGCTTGACGGTGAATTGGATCACGCTGAATATCTGCAGGAAGATCTGGATCAAGATCAATCTTCTCTCCAAGAACGTTAAATACGCGTCCTAATGTAACATCCCCTACTGGAACAGAGATTGGAGCTCCTTTATCTTCCACTTCCATACCACGAACAATACCATCTGTTGATGACATTGCTACAGCGCGAACTGTGTCGTCCCCTAAGTGAAGAGCAACTTCTAGTGTAAGATCAATACTCACATTATTTTCATTATTTGCTTCACGAACAATGTGAAGCGCGTTATAGATTTCTGGAAGGTGTCCACTTTCAAATTTCACGTCTACAACTGGACCCAGAACTTGAGTAACGCGTCCTTTTGTCATCATGTTCCCTCCTAACGTACATTTATCAGTCTAAAACAAGGAATAGTATGTAAAATTCCTTTGTTTAATGTAAATTTCTATTCAAGTGCCGCTGCTCCACCGACAATTTCAGTGATTTCTTGTGTAATTGCTGCTTGTCGAGCACGGTTATAAACAAGTGTAAGCGAGCTAATAAGATCTTTTGCATTATCTGTCGCATTTTTCATTGCTGTCATACGTGCAGCATGTTCACTTGCTTTTCCATCTAATAAAGCTCCATAGATAAGGCTTTCTGCATATTGAGGAAGTAACACTTCTAAAATTTCTTCTTGAGAAGGTTCAAACTCATAAGATGTAAGGTTAAGAGACTTGCTCTCTGCTCCAATATCTGTTAGAGGAAGAAGCTGCTTCTCTGTTACTTCTTGCTGAATAGCACTTACAAAATGGTTGTAGAATAAATGAATTTCATCAAACGTCTCGTCACCAAACATGTTTACTGTTTGAGATGCAAGGTCTTTAATATCTGAAAAACTCGGTTGATCAGACAGACCAATAACTTCAAGCATGATTGGAACTTCACGCTTTTTGAAAAAGTCTCGACCAACGCGTCCAACGACAATAACGCCATATTCGTTTGGAGACTGATGATTTTGCTTAATTTTATTATAAACCGTACGAAGAATGCTGCTGTTATAAGCACCTGCTAAACCACGATCAGATGTAATGACAACGTAGCCTGTACGTTTAACTTCACGAGACTTTAACATAGGATGTGTAGCGTTACGGCTTCCGCTCGCAATACTTGCAACAACATCTTGGATTTTATCCATATACGGGTTAAAAGACTTTGCATTTGTCTCAGCTCGATTTAGCTTGGAGGCTGAAACCATCTCCATTGCTTTCGTAATTTGGCTTGTTTTCTTCGTCGAATTAATTCGAGACTGAATATCACGTAAAGATGCCAAAGGTCTCACCACCTTTTTTTCAAAAAGTCACGTTGAAGTTTAAAGAGGAAAGCTCTTTAAACTTCCCTTTTTATTCTTCTGATACAACGAACTTCGTTTTAAATTCTGCGATTGCACCTTTGAACTCTTCGTCTTCAGGTAAATTTCCTGTCGCACGGATAGAATTCATCATATCGCTCTTGTTCTTTTCTAACCATGTAAGATATTCTTCTTCAAAGCGTTGAATATCAACTACAGGGATATCATCAAGGAAACCACGAGTTAATGCATAAAGAATCGCAACTTGCTTATCAACTGTTAAAGGTTTGTTTAATCCTTGTTTCAATACTTCAACAGTTCGCTGTCCACGATTAAGCTTTGCTTGTGTTGCTTTATCAAGGTCTGAACCAAACTGTGCGAATGACTCTAGTTCACGGAAAGAAGCTAAGTCAAGACGAAGCGTTCCGGCTACTTTTTTCATTGCTTTAATTTGAGCAGATCCTCCAACACGAGATACAGAAAGACCTGCATTGATCGCTGGACGTACGCCCGAGAAGAACAAGTCTGATTGTAAGAAAATCTGTCCATCTGTAATCGAAATTACGTTTGTTGGAATGTATGCTGAAACATCACCAGCTTGTGTTTCGATGAATGGAAGAGCTGTAAGAGAACCTGCTCCTTTTGCATCTGAAAGCTTCGCTGCACGCTCAAGCAAACGAGAGTGTAAGTAGAATACATCACCAGGATATGCCTCACGACCTGGAGGACGACGTAATAATAATGAAAGTTCACGATATGCTGATGCTTGTTTTGTTAAGTCATCATATACAACTAGAACATGTTTTCCATTGTACATAAACTCTTCACCCATTGTTACACCTGCATATGGGGCTAAGAATAGCAATGGTGCAGGCTGTGAAGCAGATGCTGTCACAACAATTGTGTAATCAAGAGCTCCTTTTTTACGAAGCGTTTCTACTACATTACGTACTGTAGATTCTTTCTGTCCAATAGCAACGTAGATACAAATCATATCTTCGTCTTTTTGGTTTAAGATTGTATCGATTGCAACAGATGTTTTACCTGTTTGACGGTCACCAATGATTAACTCACGCTGACCACGACCGATTGGAACAAGAGCATCGATTGCTTTAATTCCAGTTTGCAATGGTTCATGAACTGATTTACGATCCATAACACCTGGTGCTTGGCTCTCTATTGGACGAGTTTTCGTTGCTCCAATTGGACCAGCTCCATCAACTGGTTGCCCAAGCGGGTTTACGACACGACCAATTAGCTCTTCACCAACTGGTACTTCCATAATTCTTCCTGTACGGCGAACCTCATCACCTTCACGGATGTCTGTATAAGGCCCTAAAATAACAATACCTACGTTATTTGTTTCTAAGTTTTGTGCTAATCCCATAACACCGTTTGAGAATTCCACAAGCTCTCCAGCCATAACACCATCTAAGCCATGAACACGAGCAATACCATCTCCGACCTGGATTACTGTTCCCACGTCATGAACTTGAACATCTGACTGATAGTTTTCAATTTGCTTTTTTATCAGTGCACTAATTTCTTCAGCTTTAATGCTCATGTGTTTCACCCCTATCTACGATCTCTTTGTAAGCGTGCTACGGACACGGTCTAGGCGTCCTTTCACACTGCCATCATATATACGATTGCCAATTCGAAGCTTTACACCACCAATAAGACTTGGGTCAACAATGTTTTCAATATGTAAAGACTTCTTGTTTACTTTCTTAGAAAAAGTATTGGAAAGCGACGATTTCTCATCTTCGCTTAGCGCTTTTGCAGAGTAAACCAGCGCTTTTGCCACGCTCTTTTCCTCATCATATAGTTCAAGGAAATGATCAATCACTTCAGTCACAATAGCAATGCGGTGACGATCTAAAAGTAATAAAAGCGCGTGCTGAACTGGTGGAAGACATGTAGAAAACGTTTCTTCCATCAACGCCTTCTTTTTCTGTCTATTAATCTTAGGATGTGTTAAAATTTCAAGAAATTGCGGATTTTCATTAAACACATTTTTAATGATTTCAAGCTGTTTGCTTGCCTCATCTAAAATATGTTGCTCTTTTGCTAATTGAAACAAGGCCACT
This sequence comes from Priestia sp. TRM10, assembly GCF_057808375.1. Classification (NCBI taxonomy): domain Bacteria; kingdom Bacillati; phylum Bacillota; class Bacilli; order Caryophanales; family Bacillaceae; genus Priestia; species Priestia sp. TRM10. The sequence continues at coordinate 166,475 of NZ_JBJZOT010000011.1, read as the reverse complement.
CCGTAACGTCTTGCAACTACTCCGTTACTCATTACGCTCGCCCTACTTCATTAATATATTGTTTGATTAATTGTTCCTGATCATCTTCAGAAAGTTCTTTTTCAATAACTTTAGAAGCAATTAAAACAGATAGAGAGGCAACTTGCTCGCGTACAGAATCCATTGCTTGCTCTTTTTCAAGCTCGATTTCTCTTTTCGCAGATTCTTTCAAACGCTGTGCTTCATTTCTTGCAGCAGCGATGATTTCTTCTTTTTTCTCATCTGCTGTTTTACGCGCTTCTTCCATCATTGTTTGAATCTCTTGACGAGAATTTTTTAGAATTTCGCGTTGTTCTTCAGCTAGTTTTCTAGCCTCAGCATTGCTTTGTTCTGCTTGATCAATTTCATCCGCAATATATTGCTCACGCTTTTTCATAATACCCATAATAGGCTTCCATGCAAATATCTTTAAAAGCACTAGTAGGATAATAAACATAACAAGTTGGAAAAGCATATCTCCAACTAGAAAGCCTCCACCAGCCGCTCCTAACATAAGTGAATCTGGATTTAGAACAGACATCGCGATGCTCACTCCTTTCAGAGGGTTACCGTTTTTTTAATGTATTATAAAGAAAAAATAGTTTGTGAATAAAGGAAAGGCGAAGGTTCGTAGAGAATGATCTTCGCCATGTTCATCCTTGTAAGATTCTTGTTATTAACCTTGACCTTGGAAAATGAATGCCATTACTACAGCGATAATCGGTAATGCTTCAACAAGGGCAACCCCGATAAACATGATTGTTTGTAGTTTACCTTGTGCTTCTGGTTGACGAGCAACACCTTCTACTGTACGTGAAACGATTAATCCGTTACCAATCCCTGCACCAAGTGCACCTAAGCCAATTGCAATTGCAGCTGCTATTAAATTCATTTAAAAGCTCCTCCTTTAATTTATGTATTAATGTAGTTAATTTATATAACTTTTAATGGTCTTTTGTGACTTTATGAGCCATATAAACCATTGTTAACATAGTGAAAATAAATGCTTGAATTGTTCCTACGAACAAACTAAATCCTTGCCATAATAGCATCGGGATAGCTCCTCCAAGGATTCCAAAAACTCCACTTGCCGAAAGGCCTGCTAAAAGCCCTAATAATATCTCTCCGGCAAAAATGTTACCGTAAAGACGAAGACCTAACGTTAATGTATTGGCAAATTCTTCAATGATTTTTAATGGGAACAATAATGGCAATGGACGGAAATAGTCGCGTCCGTACTCTCCTACTCCCTTCATTTTGATGCCGTAGTAATGAGTTAGTACGACAACCATTGCTGCTAACGTTAGGGCAATTCCTGGATCTGCTGTTGGTGATTTCCACCAAAGCGTGTGATCTACAACTACAGCAAACGGTAATCCTAGCATATTAGAAACAAAGATATACATTAATAAGGTCGCACCTAGGAATAGAAAACGTCCTCCTGTCTTCCAGTCCATATTACTGCCAATGATTCCTTTTACAAAGTCTATGATCCATTCTACGAAGTTCTGCATTCCTGTAGGTTTCATAGCCAATGTCCTTGCACCAAGAACTGCAATGATGAATACAATGATCGAAGCTACTGTAATCATTAAGACATTACTCAAATTGAAAGAAAGTCCAAAGAATTCATGTATAGGCGCTTTATGATCCAATTTTGCTCACCTCTCTTCCCATTATTTATTACGTAAAATTTGAATAAGATAATCTATGACAATGACAATATAAACTGTCATTAAGCCAATCAATACTACAATGGGATCAAATAGCTCCGGATACTCTACTGCGATAATGACAGCAAGTAATGCTATCGCAAAGCGTGTAAAGGTACCAAGTGATTTAAGCTTTTTTCCTTCTTTCAGCGCCCTAGCTAATTTTTGCTGACCTCTTACCATTGTCCAAAGCATGTAAAAGCTAAAAGCTGCACCCATAATCAAACTAAGAAAGATGGTTTTATAAGGTGTAACTCCCCAGCCAACGGCAAACAGAGCTAGAATGGAAAACATGTACCCTCTTAACCTTATAAATAGATTTTGAATGTCTGACATAGGCATTAGTCTCCTGAGAAAAAGTACTTAATTGAGTAAAGCATCACATAAATCCCAAGGGCAATTCCAAGCAGTATACCTACTATAAGCCAAAGGGGATCTGTCCCAAACTTTCGATCAAGAAAGCCTCCAACAAACATACCAATCAATGGAAAGCCTGCTAGTTGTGAAACAATGGTTGTCATCAAAGACATTGCTTTAAGCAACTGATGAGGTCCATCTTTCATCACCTAGTTTCCCTCCCCCATTTTTTTAATATTTTTAAAATTCTTTTAATAATTTCTTGAAATTTTGATGTTTAAGAGTTGGGTTTGAGAGGAAAAATTTGTTACTGATTGTAAAAAACAAGGCTTTATAAATTGGTTGATTTTATGAGGAAAAACATTGATACTACAACTTTTTTTAGGGTGTGAAAACCTTACCATTCATATCCCCTGTTAGCATACAATACGACTATATTCATGTCAATGTGTTTAAAGTGAAAAACATCTTTATTCATCCAAAACTTCGCTTTTGTACACATTTTCGTCATATTTTCTCACAAACAAACCTAGATGTTAATATGCTTAACATTTAGGTTTGTTTACTATTCATTCTATTTTTATTTCACCTTCAAAAGTTTGCTGCTTTGCATTTTTATACACAAAAATGACTGCTTTATACTCCCCTTTCACAGGAAGTAATGAACGTTCAACAACAGAGGTAAATCTTCCTCTTCCAATATTTTCATGAACATCAACATATTGAACAAATCTTAATGTATCTTTTTCATAAAGAGCTATCCCTAACTTATCTGCTCCTTCAGGTAAGAAAAGCTCATATTGATAAAGATCGTCACTTTTAACTCGTGAGAATTGAAATCCCATAACTTTAGGATAGCTAGGTTCTCCTACAATAAAGAGATATGGAAGATGAACTTCACGATTAGAATCTTTTATAGACACAAGTCCATCATGAAGACCTTTTTTAAGCTTTGAGTTTTCAATAATAGCCTTTACTATAATTTCTTTTTTTTCACGTGGAAGAACATCTATAAATAAAGGTGCCTCCCAACGAATTCCTTCGCGTTTTGGAAACTGTAAGCTAAGTCTCTTAGGTTCTTCACTTATATTTTCAACTGTGAGAGCAGCCTTTTTCGTTGTTTCAACCTTTTTGGTTTCATGAATAATTCCAAGTGATAAAGATGGAGTGACAAATAACGTTTGTTCAATGGCTCTTTTTAAGTCAATGCGCCCTGATCCTTGAACATAAGCAGGTAAGTTTCTTTTTTTATCATCTTGAAGCGATATTGCTGTATTCATAAGAGCCGCTTTCACTTGGTTTGGAGACCAGGTTGGATGAGCTTGTAAAATAAGAGCACACGCTCCTGCCACATGTGGTGCAGCCATACTTGTACCATGAAGAGACATATAATCTTTCAATGCTGTACTATTAATCTCCATTCCTGGAGCTAATACGTCTGGCTTAATTTCCCATGTTGTTGTAACAGGACCTCTAGAGCTAAATGGAGCTATCTTGTCTTGAATCTCTTCATATTGAGTTACTCCATAAAGGCGGTTATCTTTTTTCTTTGCAAGAAGCTCTTTTCCATCATTATGACTAATTGCTGCGATGGGTATTCTGAGCTCAGATTGAAGAGCACCAGAAAATACCCCCCTCTCCCCCTCATTGTTTGAAATAAGAACTCCTTTTGCTCCAGCTTTTTCAGCATTAAGCGCTTTTTCTGTAAATGATATTTTCCCTCTTTTTACAAGAACTACTTTTCCTCTTGCATCTTCTAATTCGTTCTTTTGTCCATAACCCCCTGCTACAATTTCATAACTTTGTTCTAAATTCCAATTTGGCGATCCTTGTAGTTTTTGAAGCGCAACCTTCTTTCTGTTCACTTCAAGATAAGGCAGCTTTAATGGAGGAGCTGAAGCACCAACTGAAATAGCCTCAGAAGCGGTTGCTGGAGCACCGACGGTCCATAAATCAGGACCTGAGTTACCATTTGCAGCTACAACTACGACACCTTGGCGAACAGCTTCATTTACAGCTAGACTTGTGGGCCAATCAGGACCATTAATCTCGTTTCCTAAAGAAAGATTTAACACGTCCATTTTTTCTTCAATTGCTTTTTCTATTGCTAGAATAACTTGCTCTGAACTTCCCATCCCACCTGGTCCTAATGCTCTGTACATATAAATATCAGCTTCTGGAGCTACACCTTTCATTTTACCGTTTGCACCGATAATTCCTGCTACATGTGTTCCATGATAAGTAGGAGGTCCTTGCTTTTCCACCGTTTCCATTGGGTATTCATCAACATCAACGAAGTCGTAGCCTCCTTTGTATGAATGTTGAAGGTCGCGATGAAGCATGTTAATACCTGTATCAATAATTCCGATTTTTACACCTTTACCTGTCAAACGCTTATTTTCTTTGTCAAAGATCCCTCTCACTTCATCTCCACCAATAAATGGAACACTCTCATTCATTGTTTGCTGATAATAAGTTACTCCAAATAACTGTTCTGTCCACTTTTCTTTCTTGATTGCTTGAAGATCTATACCAAGCCCTTCTACTGAAAAACCTTCAAAAACATGATGATACATGTTCCTTATTTTTACATTCGGATAATGTGTCTTTACATTTCTTACAGCTTCTTGAAGATGTCCCTTCTTTACTACAATAATAGTCTTTTGTAATTTCTGAGAAAGGGCATTGTCAATTGAAGGAGGTTTTTCAAAAGCTTGGCTATATACATCTATAGGTAATAATAGAAAACATAAAACAATACTTATAAAGAAACATTTTCTCATAAAAAAACACCTCTCACATAGCATTTCACAAACAGCGCTTTTCATGCGAGAGATGTTTTTTTACAATATAGACCTTTTATGGATTGAATGTATCAGGTCGGTTTTCTTTTTGTTTAAAGTGATACAAAATAGCATCTGCAATACGAGCTGAAGCACGTCCATCTCCATAAGGATTTGAGGCTTTTGCCATTTGCTCATATGCTTCCTTATCTTCTAAGAGCTCTTTTGTAAGCTTATAAATATGTTCTTCTTCTAATCCTGCAAGCTTCAATGTTCCTGCTTCAATTCCTTCAGGACGCTCTGTTGTATCCCTAAGAACAAGAACAGGAACACCCAATGAAGGCGCCTCTTCCTGTACTCCACCTGAATCTGTTAGGATGATATGTGCACGTGAAGCAAAGTTGTGAAAGTCTACAACTCCAAGTGGTTCAATAAGCTGAATTCTCGGATCATTGCCAAGTACCTCATCAGCTAGTTCACGCACAACTGGATTAAGGTGAACAGGGTAAATTACTCGTACATCGTTATGCTCTTCGACAATTCGTTTTACTGCTTTAAACATGTTGCGCATTGGCTCACCTAAATTTTCACGACGGTGTGCTGTTAAAAGAATTAAACGATGGTCACCAAGACCATCCAAGATTTCATGATGATAACTTTCGTCTACTGTTGTTTGAAGTGCATCAATAGCTGTATTTCCTGTAATATAGATGTTTTCTTCTTCTTTGTTTTCTATCTTTAAGTTGTTTGCTGATTTATTTGTTGGAGCAAAGTGTAAATCTGCTAGCACACCTGTTAATTGACGATTCATTTCTTCAGGGTACGGAGAGTACTTATTCCATGTTCTTAATCCAGCTTCAACATGTCCAACAACAATTTGATTGTAGAAAGCTGCTAAACTTGCAATGAAAGTTGTTGTTGTATCTCCGTGAACAAGGACAATATCAGGCTGCACTTCTTTCATTACAGCATCAAGACCTTGAAGACCTCTTGTTGTTACGTCCATAAGTGTTTGGCGATCTTTCATAATGTTAAGGTCGTGGTCTGGTGTAATGTTGAAGATGGACAGAACTTGATCAAGCATCTCTCTATGCTGTGCTGTTACTGTAACAATTGATTCAAACTGTTCTGAGCGACTATTTAGTTCAAGTACAAGAGGAGCCATTTTAATTGCTTCCGGACGTGTCCCAAAAATAGTCATAACTTTAATCCGCTTAGCCATTTTTCATCACCTTTTATTTTGTTTATTTCGTTCCGTATAAACGGTCTCCTGCATCCCCAAGACCTGGCACAATATAGCCGTGATCGTTTAACTTTTCATCTAATGCTGCAATATAAATATCAACATCTGGATGAGCTTCTTGCATCACTTCTACTCCTTCAGGTGCTGCTACTAAACACATAAATCTAATGCTTGTTGCTCCACGTTTTTTCAGAGAGTTAATCGCTTCAACCGCAGATCCCCCTGTAGCTAACATTGGATCTACAACGATAAAGTCACGTTCTTCAACATCACGAGGAAGTTTTACGTAATATTCAATTGGTTTTAGTGTTTCAGGATCACGATATAAACCAACATGCCCTACTTTTGCCGCAGGAATAAGTTTTAAAATTCCTTCCGTCATTCCAAGACCCGCACGTAAAATTGGTACAATCCCAAGTTTTTTACCTGCTAATACTTTTGATGTAGCTTCACAAACTGGTGTTTCAACGTTTACTTCTTGCAAAGGTAAATCTCTTGTAATTTCAAAAGCCATTAAACTTGCTACTTCATCCACAAGCTCACGGAATTCTTTCGTTCCTGTACTTTTATCACGAATATACGTTAACTTATGCTGAATTAACGGATGATCAAACACATATACTTTTCCCACAATTACATCTCCTTTAGTTAAAATGTTACACATGGAACAAGGCATTCTAAAATAAGAAATCTTACTTTTAGAATACCTCTCAAATCTTGTTAGCCTCACATGTTCTGCCGTCAAGTACGCACAGCAATAGCGTTCACCAGCAATATGTAATACTGTTTATCATAAATAACGGTTCGTTTGTAATATCGCCTAAACGAAATAAACACATTGCGTTTATTTTACAGAAAAAAAAAAGTGAGTTCAAGTCCTTCTTCTAGAATGAAGCTTTTTTAAGACGATAAAAAGGCACGCCTTGAGCTATCCTCAAGACGTGCCTTTTTGATCTTTAGTATGTTGGGTAAAGCTTAAATTTGCTTGTTAAAGCTTCAACACGTTCTTTTGCTTCTGCAAGTTTGCTTTCATCTTCTACATTTTTCAATGTTAGACTCATAATTGAAGCAATTTCTTTCATATCTTCTTCCCCAAAGCCACGGCTTGTAACTGCTGCAGTACCAATACGAATACCACTTGTTACAAATGGGCTTTCCGTATCATAAGGGATAGCATTTTTATTTGTGGTAATTCCTACGGAATCAAGAGCTTCTTCAGCTACTTTACCTGTTAATCCCATCTCTTTTACATTGATTAGAATTAAATGGTTGTCCGTTCCATCTGAAACAATAGAGAATCCTTCTTCTTTTAGAGCACTTGCGAATGCTTTTGCATTATTAATGATTTGTTGAGCATATGTTTTGAAATCTTCCTCTAATGCTTCTCCAAATGCTACTGCTTTCGCTGAAATAACGTGCATAAGTGGACCACCTTGAAGACCTGGGAAGATCGCTTTGTCAATCTTCTTCGCAAATTCTTCTTTACATAGAATTAAACCACCACGAGGTCCACGTAATGTTTTATGAGTTGTTGACGTTACAAAATCTGCATATGGAACTGGATTTGGATGAAGACCAGCTGCAACAAGTCCAGCAATGTGAGCCATATCAACCATTAAATATGCGCCAACTTCATCAGCAATTTCACGGAAACGAGCAAAATCAATTTCACGTGGATATGCACTTGCACCTGCAACAATTAATTTTGGTTTATGTTCTACTGCTTTTTGTCTTACATCATTATAGTCAATAAGATGTGTTTTTTCGTCTACACCGTACTCTACAAAGTTATATTGAACACCGCTGAAGTTAACAGGACTTCCGTGTGTTAAATGTCCACCGTGTGATAAGTTCATACCAAGAACCGTATCACCTTGTTCTAGAATTGTGAAATAAACACCCATGTTAGCTTGTGCACCTGAGTGAGGTTGAACATTAGCATGTTCTGCCCCAAAAAGTTCTTTTACACGATCACGTGCGATATCCTCAACAACATCAACATGCTCACAACCGCCATAATAACGACGGCCAGGATAACCTTCTGCATATTTATTTGTTAATACTGAACCTTGCGCTTCCATAACAGCTTCACTTACAAAGTTTTCTGAAGCAATTAGCTCGATTTTAGATCTTTGTCTTGATAGCTCATCTTGAATGGCATTATAGATTTTTGGATCTTGTTTTGAAAGTTTTTCCATGGTGGTCCTCCCCTTCTTTTACGGTACTTTTTGTTATTTAGTCCTAAGTCTTTCCCTATTGTAGCACATTTCCTTAACTATGAGAGGCTATTTTTTATAAAAGTTCATGTTTTATATAAAAATAAATAGAAAAAGGACAAATAACAATGTTCATATCCATTTAAACACGAACATTAACCAATTTTCAATATGAAAATATATGTTAATAAGCTTAATTTTTAAGCATATGTTGCTCTGGCCCCACCAATGAACTTAGGTCTTGTTGTAGCAAAAGTAACATGTGCTTCTCCAAGTTTATTGCTTTGACACCGAACAGGAACAGCAACAGCTTTTAAATGCATTCCAATAAATGTGTCACCAATGTCAATTCCAGCTTCAGCTTTTATTTCTTCCACTACAACAGGGTCTTTCATATGTTCGTAAGCATACGTTGCCATTGATCCGCCAGCTTTTGCTGCTGGAATAACACTTACAGGATCTAATCCATGCTCTTTTGCTGTCTCCCTTTCAACGACAATAGCCCGATTTAAATGTTCACAACATTGAAAAGCTAATTTGACTCCTTTTTCTTTACTAAGTTTGTCCAAAGAAGAAAAAATCGTCTCTGCTACAGGGCTCTTGCCTGCTGTCCCAATTCTCTCCCCGCTCACTTCACTTGTACTGCAGCCAATGACTAATGTTTTATCATTCAAAGACACTTGTTCTGAAAAATCAGTCAACATTGCTTGAAAATCACTCGCTAGACTACTGAAGTTATTACTCAAAGTAAACACCTCTTTACGGTTAATATTCGAACTTTCCTTCATTATAACTTAAAACGTTGAATTGTGGATTTCAATTGCTCAGCTTGTTCCGCTAAATATTTCGCAACATTACTAACTTCTTTCATTAAATGAAGCTGTTCCTTAATTACGGCATTTACTTCTTCTGCACCTACTGATGTTTCTTCAGCGATTGCTGCTACTTCCTGAGATTGACTTGATGTTTGGCCTATGTTTTGTACTTGCTGTTGCGAGAAAGAGACGATAGTTTCAACAGAGGAAGAAACCTCATAAACAGATTCTTTCATATCTTTTAATACTTTTTGTGTTTTATCCCCTTTTAACACTTCTTGCTTTCCGATTTCGATTTGGTGATGAATTTGATTTACAACTTCACTAATTCCATTTTGGATATTTTGAATAAGCTTTGTAATACTTTTTACAGCTTGTGCACTTTCATCAGCCAATTTACGCACTTCTTCTGCTACAACAGCAAACCCCTCTCCATGCTCTCCTGCCCGTGCTGCTTCAATCGAGGCATTTAATGCAAGCAAATTTGTCTGCCTCGAAATGTCCCCTACAAGTGAGATAATATCTTCTACTTGTTTAGCGTGTTTCTCAAGTTGTCCAACAGCTTGCAAAGATTGACCATTCTGCTCAACCAATCGTTCTAGCCCTTTTATAAGCCCAACTGTTGCTTCACTTGTTCCATCTAGAGATCCAACCATTGTTTCAGAAAGACGTTTTGAGTGCAGTGCTTTTTCCCTCACATCTCCTGCTAGAACAAGTACATGCTCAATAGATTCTGCTGTGTCTTCAATAGCAGCTGCAGAGTTCTCAGCGCCTGCTGATATTTCATCAATTGTTTGGGAAATATGCGAAGAATGTCTAAAGGCATCATCTGCTAAATTAGAGATTTGAAGCACACACTCATTTGCTTTATTTGTGTTCTCTTCAATGGTCATAATTATGTCACGCATATTTTGCAACATTCTATTAAAAGCTTGTCCAATACCATAGATTTCATCATTTGAAAGTTTTAGATTTACTTCATCACTGAGATTACCCTCAGATGCTTTATTCACTACAATCTCTAACTTTTGCAAAGGACGGATAATGAAACCTGTTGCTAAAAACATTAACAATCCTGTCCAAAATACCCCAAGCGTGAGAACAAGAGCTGTAAAGACTGTCTGACTCATCAATTCTCCTGCATGGGGGCAGACAAAATATAGAAAAAAAGCACTTGTAGAATAAGTGATGACCGCTAAAATAAAAGTGAAAAATACAAGCTTAAATCTTAAATTAAATTTATATTGCTTCGACATAAAGACCCCTCACTTATCCAATAAATTATTCTCTATAATGCCTTCCATGCAACATTTAGAGATAATGGACTTCTGTCCTATTTATCGGCTAATTTAAGGATAAGTTGACGAATAAGTTCATCTAATTCACCGAGTGTTTCTCGGTAGATAGAGAGATCTCCCCCATATGGATCTTGTACATCTCCAACTGATGAAGTAGAAAATTCGTGCAGTGTAAAGGTTTTCTTAGCAGCAGAGGGATGCTGACTAACAATTAATTGTTTATGCTGATTTGTCATCGTAAAAATATAATCAGCCCATTCTGCAAGCTCTGATGTAAAGGGCTGTGAGCGGTGATTATGCTCTATTCCTTTTTCTAATAAAGCCTGAGAGGCTGCAGCGGAAATTGGCATTCCTTTCCCTGCAAATATTCCAGCTGACTGGACTTCAAAATCCTTTTTTTCCTTCAGCAATGCAGAAGCCATTGGACTACGGCATGTGTTACCTGTACAAACGAATAAAACTCTCTTCATGTAATCAACCTTCTCTCTAAAAAATAAAAAGCTCAAATCTCTGAGCTTTTGTTCATCTTCTTTCTATTATAAAAATTTAAAATGGCCAGAGCAATTTTATACCAAACGCAAGAAGGATACTTCCCCCAAGCACCTCACTATAAGATCCTAACAATCCTTGAACACGACGTCCAAGTAAAAGGCTTATCCATGTTAATACCATGCTGACAGCTCCAAACACAATAACAGTAAGCAAGGTTTTTGCTCCAAAAATCCCTAGGCTAAGTCCGACTGAAAAACTGTCTAAACTAACGCTTAAAGCAAAAACAATAAGACCAAATCCGACAGGTTTTATTAATATATCTTCCTCTTTTTTGAAAGACGAGTAAATCATTTGAATGCCAAGGAAAAGCAGAAGAGCTCCTCCAACATATGTTGCAAACATCCCAAATTTCTCTGAAAGTAAACGTCCCATTCCAATTCCTAACAAAGGCATAATGAAATGGAAAATGCCAATAGTTAGTCCAATATAAAAAATCTGTTTCATCCTCAATTGAATAAGACCCATTCCAAGACCGATTGAAAAAGCATCCATTCCTAGTGCAAATGCCATCACAAATAACGTAAGAAACTCACTCGCAAAATCAGGCAAGGCCATTTTTTCTCCCCCTCAGGTGTACATATCCTAATTCACCATATGCACGTCCAAGGGGGTTTAGAATGGTTCTATTCTTCTGAAATGATTTTATGTCCTGCAGCTTTAACAAGACGATTCATAATCGCCTCTCCTAATCCTTCTCTTTCAAAGCTTTCACTATAGATAATATCGAGATCTTCTTGATTGAAAGCTCGCAGTGAATCGTATAAAGAGGCAGCAATTGAAGCTTGATCTTCTCGATGTCCACATACAATGACTTTATCTCCTGGATAGAAAGAATGATTTTCTTCTGTAGAAAGGACACCTACTTTCTTTCCGTCTTTTTGTGCTTTCATAATAGTCTCTCGCATAAACTCTCGTGTTCCAGATACAATGAAAAGAGGAGCATTTGGTGCATAGTGCGTATATTTCATACCAGGAGATTTTGGTTTCTCCTCTCCCTTTAATAATGCTTGGTCAACTTCAACTTCTCCGATAACTTCTTCTAACTGTCGCTTTGTAATACCACCTGGTCGCAAAATAAGGGGCGGTTCACATGTACAGTCCAATACTGTTGATTCAAGACCTACTCCTGTTTGGCCACCATCAACAATCCCCACAATTCTTCCTTGTAAATCTTCGTAAACGTGCTGTGCAGTAGTTGGGCTAGGTCGGCCAGACAGATTCGCACTTGGAGCTGCAATAGGAAGGTTTACTTTTTGAAGAAGAGCAAGAGCTACAGGATGTGAAGGCATACGAATACCAACTGTGGATAGCCCTGCTGTCACTCCTTGAGAGATGCCTGCTTTACTTTTTAAGATAAGCGTAAGCGGGCCAGGCCAGTAGGCTTCTATTAGCTTTTTAGCTTTTAAGGGTACTTCCTCAACAAGTCCATCAAGCTGATTAGCATTCCCAATATGTACAATAAGAGGATTGTCGCTTGGTCGACCTTTGGCTTCAAAAATCTTCTTCACTGCTTTATCATTTGTTGCATCTGCTCCAAGACCGTAAACTGTCTCTGTTGGAAAAGCCACAACTTCCCCTTTTTTTAATAAAGAAGCAGCTTCTTCGAGTTGTGGATAACTATTTACATTATTTTCTGAATTATCCACAATCCACATGTTTGTTTTCATCTTCTTACCTCCTATTATCTTTTTATTTATCCCCATTAAAATAGGGGTTCTACTCACTTTTTTATTAAAAATAGCACCAATAAGCGCCCTTCGTCCACATTTTGTGGATAAAAGGCGCCGGGATGTTAATAACTCTGTGGATAGTATTTTTCATAAAAGTTATCAACAGCTTTTCTACGCTTCTTTCTTTACATTATAATGCATAAAATGAATTTCTTCATTTTCCTCAACAGCTTCTTGATAAAATCGTTGAAAAGCAGACGGTGAACTTACTGGATCAACTTCCTGAAAACCAAGCAGATGGAAAAACGGCAAAGCACTGCTTTTATTCGTCACTAAGTACAAATCTTTCAACTCTTTTTGCCATGCAAGTCGAAAAGCTTCGTGAAAGAGCGCTAAGATTTCTTCCTGACTTACTTTCTCACTCATAACAAGAGAACGTAGAAGCCCTTTATCACCTAGTTTATAAATACCTAGCGTTCCTTGTAGATTTCCTTGCTTGTCCTCCATTAAAACAAAATGTTGTATTTGCTCCTTAATCCCTTCTGAATCAACTCCAGCTTTCTCAATAAAGGCAAGTATATTTCTTTCATCACTCTTCTCAGCATAGCGTAAATGCATCTCTCTTCCCCCCTAGCCTTTGATATCTACTACCTACTCTATGAGGTGGAAAGAGAAATAGAACTAAGAGACCACTTTTTCAAACCATTCTACAACAAAGAACTTCACTTCTGGTTTTTGTTCTTTCTCTTCTATCTTGCTTTCTTTCTTTTTTGGTTTAGGATTTTTTGTTTCTTCTTCCTCTGCCTTTACTGATGGTTCTGGCTCTGGTTGTGCCACTTCTTCTTTCACCGGCTTTGAAGTTAATTCAGAAGCTTTTACACCTTCTTGTTCTGGAACAGCTTGACCATTTGAGAAATCAAGGAAACACATCGGTGGAAATAATACACACCACCAATTTGCGCCTTCACCTTCTCCAAGCGTAATCAATACTGCTTCATATTCCCCAGCAGGATATAATAAATTCCCATAAAGCTTCGTTGGAAATGATACTTTACCGAATTTAACGTTTGCTTCATATGAAAACCCTTGTTCTTTAAGAACTCTATTAGCAATTTCCTTAATCTCTGGAAGATTACTTTGAATTACTTTACTAGCTTCTTCAAAAGACGTTAGCTCTTCTACCCACTTATTAATTTCCTTGTTCACTTCATCGCGAACCATACGTTTTACTTTTTGATCTTTATCACTATCGCTATTAGCTAAAATTCGAAGCCTTATAGCGTCATTTGGAATAACCGTTCGTTCAGTGGCCTGTGCTGTTCCATTTCCTGTAACTTGGAGATATGCTCCTACAAATAAAAGTAATAAAAAAATAATTGCTTGTTTCTTCATTTCCCACACCGCCCTCTCACTAGAACAGTATGGGCAAAATTTGCTTTCTTAAACCTTGAAAAACTATTATTCTTTTATTTTTTCAGATAAGAGGTTCCTCTCCTAAAAGAGGAACTCGACTTAAAGACTTGCTAGAACAATTCGATCTTTGCCGTTAATGTCATCGATTGCTTTTACATCCGCTGTCGGAAAAGTTTCTTTCAGCATGTTTCCTACATCCTTTGTTTGTCCAACTCCAACTTCAAACGCTACAATTCCGTCTTTTTCTAATACATAAGGGAGTTCTTCCATTAGTTGACGATAAAAATTAAGCCCGTCCTCTCCTCCAACAAGAGCACGCATTGGCTCATGCTCTTTCACAACAGGGGAAAGTGCATCAATATCACCACTTGGAATATAGGGAGGATTAGAGACGATAACACTTGCCTTTTTCCCCATCTTTATTAATGGAGAAAGCATATCTCCTTCTAAAAATTCAACAGCTGCTCCGAGCAACCGAGCGTTTTGTTCTGCCACTTCAATTGAAGCTGGAGCAATATCAATAGCTTTTAGAGCTAAATTTGAGTTTTCTAGTGCAAGGGTAATCGCAATTGCTCCACTGCCTGTTCCAACGTCAACAGCGTTCATCTTCTTATTGCTTCCCCATTTTTGCTCTATCTTCTGCAAAACATGAAAGACAAGCTCTTCCGTTTCAGGACGTGGGATTAATACTTCCTTATTCACTAAAAAATCTCGTCCATAAAAGCTCTCTTTTCCAATAAGATATTGAATTGGAAGTCCTTCAGCATGACGTCGTACATCAGCTTCAAAAGCAGAGAAGATCTCCTGACTTACTTCATCATGAAGAGAAGCTAAAAGTTTTGAGCGCGTTGTTTTTAAATGGTGAATTAAAAGAAGTTCACCTGCATTTTGATCTCGATTATGTTCTTCTAAAAAAGAAGAAGCCCATTTAAGGACTTCAAAAATTTTTGTTCTGTTTTTCATCATTACATCGACTCTTCCATACGTTGAGCTTGATCTTCCATGATAAGTGCTTCAATTACTTCATCAAGTTTACCTTGCAAGATTTGATCAAGTTTTTGGATTGTTAATCCAATGCGGTGATCTGTTACACGGTTTTGTGGGAAGTTATACGTGCGAATACGCTCAGAACGATCTCCACTTCCTACCGCTTGTTTACGGTTTTGATCATATTCAGCCTGTGCTTCACGCTGGAATTTATCATAAATACGAGCACGTAAAACCTTCATCGCTTTTTCTTTGTTTTTAATTTGAGATTTCTCATCTTGACATGATACAACAACCCCTGTTGGTACGTGTGTTAAACGAACAGCTGACATTGTTGTATTTACACTTTGCCCACCTGGACCACTTGATGCGAAGGTGTCAACGCGAATATCTTTTTCATGGATATCAACCTCAACCTCTTCTGCTTCCGGCAAGCAAGCAACCGTTGCTGTAGATGTATGAATACGTCCACCTGATTCTGTCTCTGGTACACGTTGCACACGGTGTGCTCCATTTTCAAACTTCATCTTTGAATAAGCGCCTTTTCCACTAATCATAAAGATAATTTCTTTATAACCACCAACACCTGTTGAGGTTGCTTCCATTACTTCTGTTTTCCAACCATTTGCTTCTGCATAACGGCTGTACATACGATAAAGGTCTCCTGCAAATAGAGCTGCTTCATCTCCACCCGCTGCACCACGAACCTCCATAATTACGTTTTTATCATCATTTGGATCTTTTGGTACAAGTAAGATTTTCAAACGTTCAACAAGCTCTTCTTCACGTTCAGAAAGCTCCGAGATTTCTTCCTTTACCATTTCCTTCATTTCAGCATCAAGCTTATCTTCAAGCATTAATTTTGCTTCATCAAGCTGCTCTTTTACTTCTTTATATTCACGGTATGCTTCAACTGTTTCCTGAATATCAGACTGTTCTTTTGAATACTCACGAAGTTTATTTGCGTCATTTACAATTTCAGGATCACTCAATAGCTCATTTAATTTATCATAACGCATTTCTACTGAATCTAAACGATCAAACACGTTCTTCACCTCTATTATATTCCCTTAATCGCGTCTTAAAGACTTCTGAATAAATACCTCACTTTACACTTTACAGTAGTGAAATATAGACACTTCTAAGTGGAAATCAAATTTTATCCATAACATTATAATTATAGTATAGGCTGTAGCAAACGTCAAAAGCAAATAAGCTCACAGAATGTAGGTGATGAAGCATTCTCTTTCTATAATAAAAACGGTAGGAAACCAAAATGTCCTACCGTTTTTATTATTTTTCTCTCTCTAAGAAGGCCTTCAAACCCTACTTCAATTACCTCATCTTTAAAGATTTTTCAATAATAAAAAATATATTGTAAAAAAACTTCTATTTTTGATTTTTAATATAAGAAAAAGTGATAAAAACCCTTCAACTAGAAACGAATTTTCATCGCTTTTTCTATTACTATTTATTTTACAGAGGCGGATTAGCATGACATTTACGACAAACTGGATAGTAGGAATCATTTCCCCCAATTTGAATTTGTTCACCTGTATATACAGGCTTCCCAGCATCATCTACGCGCAAATTCATAATTGCTTTACGCTCACAAAACCAGCAAATTGTCTTCATTTCTTCTACTTTATCAGCATAAATTAATAAATAACGACTTCCTTCAAAAAGTTCGTTTTGAAAGTCATTTTTTAGTCCGAAACACATAACAGGAATATTGAGTTCATCTACAATACGAGCAAGCTGTAAAACGTTATCTTTATTAAGAAACTGAGCTTCATCAATAAGGATACAGTTCGGCTTTGGAGAATGATCAAAGACAATATTAAAGATGTCGGTGTCATCAAATATTGGAATAGCTTTTCGACGAAGGCCCACTCTACTTGAGACATATCCTATTTCATCTCTTGTATCAATTCCAGAAGTAAACATAAGGACTGTTTTATTTTGTTCCTCATAGTTGTTTGCCACTTTTAAAATTTCAATTGATTTTCCACTATTCATTGCGCCATATTTAAAAAATAACTGTGCCATCAAATTCTCCTTACCTTGTTATTCATCTCTCTTTACATATCCTTAGGAGTAGCTTTCCATACGTTGCGCTTTTCTATGTTTAGAGCGAACCACATTAAAAAGAAGATAAGTTTTATACATATCTTCCTAGGTGTCCTATGATAATATAAACATTTTATGTTTCACTATGTAAAAAACAGGCAAGAGCTTGAGCCGCTTGCCTGTTTTGATCGTACATATTTACGATTACTTAAGACCGTATTTTTTATTGAAACGTTCAACACGACCGTCTGCAGAAGCGAAACGTTGACGTCCTGTGTAGAATGGATGGCACTCAGAGCAAACCTCTACGCGTACCTCTTCTTTAACAGAACCAGTTTCAAATTCATTACCGCAAGAACATTTTACTGTTGCTTTTTTATAATCCGGATGAATTGCTGATTTCATGTTTTTCATCTCCTTCCGCCCTGAATCATCTGAAACAGAGTTATATCCACGCTGATTGCGTGATGTCGCACATCTTTGAATTATAACAAGGGTTTACTTCTTTTGCAATAGCATTGTTTTATAAGAAGAAAATGTTAACGTTTGCCGTGTGTGACCGCTTTTCTTTCCTCTGTCAACGCTTGAAAGAAATCTTCATTTGATTTCGTTTGACGTAAACGACGCATAAACTTATCAACAAAGTCAGGAGCATCTGCCATTGTTTTACGGATTGCCCATAAATGATCAAGATGCTCTTTCGGGATCAACATTTCTTCTTTACGAGTACCTGAACGACGAATATCAATTGCAGGGAAGATACGCTTCTCAGCAAGTGAACGGTCAAGATGAAGCTCCATGTTTCCTGTACCTTTAAACTCTTCATAAATAACGTCATCCATACGTGAACCTGTATCAACAAGCGCTGTTGCAAGAATAGTTAAACTACCGCCTTCTTCAATATTTCGGGCAGCCCCAAAAAATCGCTTTGGACGGTGGAACGCTGCAGGATCAATACCACCTGAAAGCGTACGTCCACTTGGTGGAATAACTAAGTTATAAGCACGAGCCAATCTTGTAATACTATCCATTAAAATAACCACATCTTTTTTATGTTCTACTAAACGCATAGCACGCTCTAGAACAAGTTCTGCTACTTTAATGTGATTTTCCGGAACTTCGTCAAATGTTGAACTAACAACATCCCCTTCTACAGAACGCTCAATATCTGTTACTTCTTCAGGACGCTCGTCAATAAGAAGAACAATAAGCTCTGCTTCTGGATTATTTGTAGCAATGCTATTTGCAATTTCTTTTAAAAGCATTGTTTTTCCTGCTTTTGGCGGGGCTACAATAAGACCACGCTGACCAAAACCAACAGGAGCAATCAAATCCATCACACGAGTTGATAAGTGATTTGGTTTTGTTTCAAGCGTAATTTGACGATCTGGATAAATTGGAGTCAAGGCAGGGAAATGCACACGTTCTTTTGCAGACTCTGGATCATCTCCGTTAACCGCTTCCACGTGTAACAAACCATAATAACGTTCATTTTCTTTAGGAGGACGTACTTTCCCCGAAACTTTGTCTCCATTACGCAAATCAAAACGACGAATTTGAGATGCTGAAATATAAATATCCTCTGAACTTGGAGAGTAGTTAATTGGACGTAAAAAACCAAAACCCTCTGATTGAATAATTTCAAGAACACCTTCCATAAATAGTAAGCCGTCCTTTTCAGCTTGTGCTTTTAAAATTGCAAAGATTAATTCCTTTTTAGTTAACTTACTATAGTATGAAACACTATATTCACGAGCGTGCTCATATAATTCTTTTAATTTCATATTTTCTAAACTCGATAATGTTAAGCTCATGGAAAACACCACTTTTCAAGATAAAATTTTTCAAAAATGCAAGATTTTATAAAGCATTAGGAAAGCTTGCACAAACAATGATAAAAAAACTAAATACTCGTTTAGCCTGTTCTTCCTAAATAATTCTTTTACTATTTTTCCGCTGGGATCAATCTATATTTTAGGAGAAGATAAATTAAAACTTCTAACGTGTAGGAGTTCATCTTTACTACTTTGTTCTGGATAAAAAGCAGTTGAGATAAGATAAACAGAAGTATAAAGAGTAGAGTAGTGTTTTTCTATTTGTGTAGCATTCTCTATTCTAACCCTTTTTACACTTTTTAATCAACAAAAAAGGTGAGCTATTATAATGGGACTCAGCAATGAGGATTAAAGATAAATTCGCGCTTATCCCTTCATTTCCTTCATTTTAGGCTAATGTCACTACAAAGGAAACGGAAACAAATTCCAGTAATATATCAAGCGTTGCCTCAATCTGGCAACGCTTGATCATTAGACTTTATATAACTATTAAAATAGTACATTCTGAAAAGAAATACAAGATATGATAGCTCTAATTTTAATTATGGTTAAAAAGTTCCGTTATGGCTTAATAACTAGGTTTGGCTTTTTCTTCAGGCTGTGACGACCATCAATAAAACGAACTGTACCCGACTTTGCTCTCATAACAAGTGATTGAGTTGTACCGATAGACCCTTTAAATTGAACACCTTTTAAAAGTTCACCATCTGTTACCCCTGTCGCTGCAAAGATGGCATCTTCCCCTTTTACAAGGTCGTCCATATAAAGAACGCGATCAACATCCTCAATGCCCATTTCTTTACAACGTTTTAATTCTTCTTCACTTTGTGGTAAAAGCTTCCCCTGAAGTTCCCCACCTAAACACTTTAAAGCAACAGCTGCTAAAACACCTTCTGGCGCTCCGCCTGAACCAAATAAAATGTCAACGCCTGTATTGTCAAAAGCGGTGTTAATAGCCCCTGCAACGTCTCCATCGTTAATAAGCTTAATGCGTGCACCTGCTTCACGAAGTTCATGAATGATTCTCTCATGACGTGAACGGTTTAGAACTGTTGCTACAACATCTTCAATATCTTTATTTTTAGCTTTTGCTACCGCTCTCAAGTTATCAATAACAGAAGCATTAATATCAACTTTGCCAACAGCTTCTGGACCTACAGCAATTTTTTCCATATACATATCAGGGGCATGAAGTAAGTTCCCATTATCCGCAACAGCTAATACAGCTAGGGCATTCCACCCTCCTGCTGCAACAATATTTGTTCCTTCAAGAGGGTCAACAGCAACATCAACACGTGGCCCATAGCCTGTACCAAGCTTCTCACCAATATATAGCATTGGCGCTTCATCCATTTCTCCCTCACCAATAACAACAGTCCCTTTCATTGGGATTGTATCAAAAACATCACGCATTGCAGATGTAGCAGCCTCATCTGCTTCTTCTTTTTTTCCTCTTCCCATCCATCGTCCTGATGCAAGAGCTGCTGCTTCTGTTACACGAACTAATTCCATTGATAAACTTCTTTCCATTCTCATCCATCTCCAGTCGGTGATTTAAGAATTTTGAAATTGCTCAATTTCCTGTTCTGTCATACGTTCGCGCCAAATAACTGCCCCTAAACCTGAGAGTTTATCAACAAGATGGCTATACCCTCTGTCAATATGCTCAAGTCCAGTAATCTCAGTGATGCCTTTTGCCATTAATCCTGCTGTTACAAGTGCTGCACCTGCTCGCAAATCAGAAGCCTTCACTTTTGCTCCTTGAAGCTCTGTCGGACCATTAATAATAGCAGAACGACCCTCTACTTTTACAGACGCATTCATTCTTCTTAATTCGTCAATATGTTTGAAGCGTGCACTATAAATAGTATCAGTTACCATGCTTGTCCCTTCTGCTTTCGTTAGAAGAGCTGTAATTGGTTGCTGTAAATCTGTGGGGAATCCAGGGTGAACGAGTGTCTTAATATCCGCTGCTTTTAAGTTTTCTTTTCCTCTAATAAGCACTTGATCATTGTTCGTTTGCACTTCTACTCCGATTTCACGAAGTTTTGCAATTAATGGTTCGATATGCTTAGGGATTACATTGTCAATTAACACTTCTTCTCCCATTGAAGCCGCCATTATCATATATGTACCTGCTTCAATTCGATCAGGAATAATAGAATGACGGCAACCGCTTAGATGATCAACTCCATCAATACGAATAACGTCTGTTCCTGCCCCTTTAATACGTGCTCCCATGCTTGTAAGAAGGGTAGCAACATCAATGATTTCCGGCTCTTTCGCCGCATTTTCAATAACAGTGCGCCCTTTTGCTCTCACAGCTGCAAGCATAATATTAATTGTAGCCCCAACACTGACAACATCTAAATAGATGCGTGCTCCTTTTAACTCTTCTGCTCGTAAATAGATAGCTCCCTGCTCATTGGTTACCTTTGCCCCTAGAGCTTCAAAACCTTTAATATGCTGGTCTATTGGACGAGGACCTAAATGACATCCTCCAGGAAGTCCAACAACTGCTTTCTTAAATCTTCCAAGCATAGCTCCCATTAAATAATAAGAAGCTCGTAGCCTTTTCACCTTTCCATTTGGGAGCGGCATCGAAATCATCTTTTCAGGATTTATTTTAAGCTCGTGAGCATCCATTGAAACACTTCCGCCAATTTCCTCGATTAAGCTGCTTAGGATAGCAACATCTGAAATATCAGGAAGACCTTCGATTGTAACAGGCGACTCAGCTAAAATCGTAGCAGGAATTAAAGCAACAGCACTATTTTTAGCCCCGCTTATTCTCACTTCACCTTTTAACTTGTGACCACCTTCGATTTTCAATTTTTCCATGTTATTCTCCTTTCTAGCAGACCGATGTTCTACTATGTCAGAGTTACGTATTATACGTTCGTCATCATTATTGCCGATAATAACTTATATGTTACAAAAATAATAAAAACTTTAAACAATTTATAATAGACTACCTTATGATAACACTTTCAAAAAAGGATGACGATAGGGTTTTTCACACATATGAGGAAAAAAGTAATTCTTTTTAATCCCTATCTTTTTTCTTATTCTAAACTTTCTTCTACCATACAATATATCATTCTTGCCTAAAAAAACAATTCTTACTTCCTCAAATTTCAATAAATGAATATAAGTACCTTGCAAAACAATATAGACTGGAATATAATGTATTAAAACTACCTTGCAAAGCAATATAGATAAGAATCGTGGTGATGAGAACAATTGGATAATCAAAGCCAGTTACTAAAAGGGATACTAGAAGGCTGTATTTTGCTTGTTATCTCTCGAAAAGAAGTATATGGATATGAACTTAGCGAGCGTCTTCATCAGGCAGGGCTAACTATGGTGAAGGAAGGAAGTATTTATCCGGTGCTTGCTCGTATGCAAAAACTAAAATGGATTAAAGGAACAATGAAACCTTCCCCATCAGGTCCAAACCGAAAATACTACAAACTGACAAGTGAAGGAGAAGAAGCCTTAAGGCAGTTTGAAGAAAATTGGGATGATATTATTGGTGCCGTTAGTCAATTGAAAGGAGAGATGTAGTTTGAATACGAAAGATATTATTAAGAGGAATAGAGAACTACAAGCATCTCTAAATACTCATAATGAAAAAGTTTACGAGAATATGGTTGTCTATATAAGACTGAACTCACTATCTGAACGAGCCACAGAAGAAACGTTACTTGAAATATTGGAACATCTCGTTATTGGACAGCAAAATGGTAAAAAGGCGGAAGAAATCTTCGGCTCTGATTTAAAAGCTTATTGTGATGATGTATTAGTCAATCTACCTAAGGAAACAAAAGCTCTTCAATTTATGAATATTCTTTATTTCAATACTTTAATTTTCATGTGGATGTTTATTCCTAAAACGATTGGAGAAATCCTTGGTCTCTTCTACCCTGCTTTTTCAGAAGACCATATTTCCCTTCTTCCTTTTTTAATTTCATGGCCTTTTACATGGATTATCATTTGGGCAGTTTTAAAAGCTATTAAAAATAGTGTTTATGGCTCAAAAGGCTGGATTGCCCTTGGAGTTTCTACGTTTGTCATCGGTACTATCTCATATGTTTTCACGAATCAAATTTTTAAAGACGTATGGACAGTTCCAATGAATCTGTTAATAAGCACTTCTATTACTTGTCTACTTTTCACTCTTCAGTATGCATTTAAAAAATATTCAAAGCATCTCGAAACAAAAATCTCCTACAGCTAAGCATTCACATAAACTAAAAAAATCTATAAAAGGAGCGAAAAACGTTGACTACAGAAGAACTAATTAAAAGGAATACTATTCTTCAACGAAGTTTAACAAAGGAAAATGCTTTCGCTTACGAAATAGTGCTTACCTATGTAAGAGGAAGCAATGTTTCTGAACGAGCAACAGAGGAAACGCTTTTAGAAATTATCGAGCATTTAATAACAGGGGAAAAATGCCGAAGATTTATTCGGGCGAGATTTAAAACAATATAGTAAAGACATTGTAGTGAACTTACCTAAGGAAACAAAATCAGTTCATCTAATTGATGCCTTTTATTTTGGAACCTTAATGCTTATGTGGATGTTTATTGTGGAAACAGCAGGGCAGTTTCTTAGCACATTTTTTGACAGATTCTCAAAAGATACATTTTCAATTATTCCTTATCTTATTAGCTTAATTTCTTTAGCTCTTCTTATTACTTGTTTCATGAAGTTACTTAAAAACGCAGATTCAAAGTTATGGACTGCGATTACTATCATCGTTGGAGTATTAAGTATTCCATCATTTATTGTCTCAAGGTATTTATTTGAAGGCGTTTGGACATTGCCTATTAATTTTTCCATTAGTTTCTTTATTACCTTATCATTATTCCTGATTCAATATATTTTTAAAAAATGGTCTAACTCCCTTCAGAATGGATGGGTCTAACAAAAGAATCCCTCTAGATATTTCTAGAGGGATTTTTTCATCTATCAAACGTTCACACGAGCTTCCCAGTCTTGTAGGAATTTCTCGATACCTTGTTCTGTTAATGGATGGTGGAAAAGTTGCATGATAACTTTTAACGGAATTGTCGCAATATCTGCACCACGTAATGCTGCTTCTTTAACATGTAATGGATGACGGATACTTGCAGCAATAATCTCCGTTGGTAAATCATGAACTGCAAAGATTTCAGCAATTTCACTGATTAAATCTAACCCCTCATGACCAAGGTCATCAAGACGTCCTAAAAATGGAGATACGTATGTTGCACCTGCACGTGCTGCTAAAAGTGCTTGGTTTGCAGAGAAAACAAGTGTAACGTTTGTTTTAATGCCCGCTTCAGAAAAATATTTGACAGCTTTTAAGCCATCGGGAGTCATTGGAACTTTTATCGTAATATTCGGAGAAATTTTAGCAAGCTCTTTTCCTTCTTCAATCATTTCCTCTGCTTTCAAGGAAATAACCTCCGCGCTTACAGATCCTGGAACAAGACTAGCAATTTCTTTCAAACGCTCTTCGAAAGATACATTCTCTTTTGCAACTAGGCTAGGGTTTGTTGTAACACCAGCTAGAATTCCTAATTCATGTGCTTCTTTGATTTCATCTAGATTCGCTGTATCGATAAAAAATTTCATTTTCCTCATCCCTTCTTTTTTCCTTTTATTTAAAACGGTTACAAGAAAGATATAAAAGCGAGGAAGCTTGTAAAAAAGACTTCCTCACATGTTTAATTATGCTTTGTTTGAAGAACCAAACTCACGCATTTTACCAATAACAGTCTCTTTAATTGCTTCACGAGCTGGTCCTAGGTATTTACGTGGATCATATACTTCAGCGTCTGCTGCTAATACTTCACGAACAGCTTTTGCAGAAGAAATTTGGTTTTCTGTGTTTACATTGATTTTAGCTGTACCGAAAGAAATCGCTTTTTGGATATCTTTTGTTGGAATTCCCGTACCACCGTGTAATACAAGCGGCATGTTTGTAAGACCACTGATTTCTTCCATTTCTTTGAACCCTAAGTTTGGCTCCCCTTTGTAAGGACCGTGAACAGAACCAAGTGCTGGAGCTAGGCAGTCGATACCTGTACGCTCTACAAGCTCTTTACATTCTTGTGCATCTGCGTAAATTACGCCGTCAGCAATCACGTCATCTTCTTGTCCACCAACAGTTCCAAGCTCAGCTTCAACAGATACACCGTGGATGTGAGCAAGCTCAACAACTTTAGATGTTACCGCTACGTTTTCTTCGAAAGGACCGTGAGAAGCGTCGATCATAACAGATGTGAAACCAGCATGAATAGCTTTTGCACAAGACTCAAAGCTTGAACCATGGTCAAGGTGAATCGCAACAGGTACTGTTACGTTGTACTCTTCCATAAGTGCTTCCACAAGTTTCACGATTGTTTTGAATCCGCCCATGTAACGGCCTGCACCTTCAGAAACACCAAGGATAACTGGAGATTTTTCTTCTTGTGCTGCTTGTAAAATCGCTTGCGTGAACTCTAAGTTGTTCAAGTTGAATTGACCTACTGCATAACCGTTATCTTTAGCAGTATTCAACATTTCTTTCATTGATACTAATGGCATTAGTAAATCCTCCTCTAAACTGTTGAAAGCTCGTTTCTTTAATAAAAGGAATAAAGCTTTAAAATAATGTAAGTACATCTTTAGGATACCAATTTACGAACTTGACGGCAATATAAAAGCTAGCAGAGTTCGACAAAAATAGGCAACCTCTCTTAAAAAAATGCCATATTTTTATACATTTTATGCAGTTAATACAAGAAAAAAACGCGCATAGCAAAGCCCGTGAGATTGAATAGTGATATGTAGAATTTCACAGCAACGAGGAGATTATAGTACTAGTTAGTATTAACTGGAATATATTTTTTTACAGCTTGACGAATTTCATCAATATCAAATGGTTTTGCAAAGTGTGTCAGCGCTCCTAAATCCTTTGCTTCTTGAATCATATCAAGCTCCCCATAGGCTGTCATAATGATGACTTTCACTGTTGCATCTAGTTCTTTTAGACGCTTTAAAATTTCAATTCCATCCATTCCGGGAATTTTCATATCTAATAAAACTAAATCTGGCGTGCGTTCTTTTGCAATATCAATAGCTTCAAAGCCGTTGGAAGCTTGAAGTGTTTTATATCCTTCTTTTTGCAACACTTCTGTTAAAAGAATGCGTATCCCGTACTGATCATCTACAATTAAAATTCGTTCTTCCACTTCTATCCCACCTTAAAATAAATTTTCGTACCGAGGACTACTTTACTCTATTCTACTTAGAAAAAGAAATCCCTTCTTTCACAAAAAATAACTTTTTGTACATTCTTAGCGGAGAAAGCGCTCGAACTTCTTAATTATAATCAAAAATAACATTTCGCAGAATAAAATACTTATTTTTTTATAGTTCGGCTTTTTAAATCCTTGGTGTTGTAAGCTATAATAGCTAGCAGAGGTGAATAATAATATGATGAAGATTTTTACAACCCAATTGAACGGATACTTCAATCGAATAAGTGAGAAAGAAGAGCTAAATATAGAAGATGGAGCACGCATACTTGCTCAAGGACTCATAGGCGATGGTAAACTTTTCGTCCATGGTTTTCAAGAGATGGAGGCTATTGCTATTGAAGCAACAAAAGGAGCAGATGCTTTAAATGCTGAACTTCTTCTTTCTAACCAAAACCTTGAAAATATAACAAGCGTTGACCGAGTTTTAGTTTTTAGTCGCTATGCTCATGACCAAGAAGCTATAGAATTAGCTAAATCTATCACTGAGAAAGACATTCCTTTTGTTACTATGGGGGCTCTTGACCCTAAACAAGAGGGAGAAACTGCAGCTGATTATTCAGATGTACATATTGATATAAAACTTCTTAAACCACTTATCCCTGGTGATGATGGAGAGCGCTTTGGTTTTCCTTCTACAATGGTTGGCCTATATGCTTACTATGCCGTACTATTCACAATAAAAGAAATGATGGAAGAATACGAATAAAAAAAGCAGCTGATGATTATCAGCTGCTTTTTAATATTATTGTTTTTTACCTAACTCAATTGAAGCACGAACAAACTCTCTAAATAGAGGTTGTGAACGCGTTGGACGTGATGTGAACTCTGGGTGGAATTGACAAGCTAAGAACCAAGGGTGGTCTTTTAACTCTACAATTTCCACTAGGCGACCGTCTGGGCTTGTACCAGAGAAAACAAAACCTTCATCTTCCATTGCTTGACGGAATTCATTATTGAATTCATAGCGATGGCGGTGGCGTTCATATACCACTTCATCTTTGTATGCTTGCTGTGCTAACGTACCATCAACAAGTTTACATGGATATAAACCAAGACGAAGTGTTCCACCTAAATCTTCTACGTCTTTTTGTTCTGGTAGAAGGTCAATAATTGGGCTTGTTGTCTCAGGTGCAATCTCTGCTGAATGAGCATCAGTAAGACCTAAAACGTGGCGAGCAAACTCTACAGATGCAAGCTGCATACCTAAACAAATACCAAAGAATGGTACTTTATTTTCACGAGCATATTTGATCGTTGTAATCTTCCCTTCGATTCCACGATCTCCAAATCCTCCCGGTACAATAATTCCATCAACATTTGCAAGTTCTTCTTTTGCATTTTCTTCTGTAATGTTTTCAGAATTTAACCATTTGATTTTTACATCTGTATCAAAATCATAACCTGCATGGCGAAGTGACTCAACAACAGAAATGTAAGCATCTTGTAGCTCTACATATTTACCAACAAGAGCAATCGTTGCTTTACCAGAAAGGTTTTTCACTTTATTAACAAGGCCTTTCCACTCTGTCATATCTGCTTCACGACAAGGAAGTTTTAAATGTTCACAAGTTAGCTGATCAAGGTTTTGAGCTTGTAGTGCTAAAGGAATTTCGTAAAGTGTTTCCGCATCTCCAGCTTCAATAACAGCTTTTGTATCGATATCGCAGAATAAAGCAATCTTATCTTTCATGTCTTGAGAAATTGGCATTTCTGTACGTACAACAATGACGTTTGGTTGAATACCTAAGCTGCGAAGTTCTTTTACACTATGCTGTGTTGGTTTTGTCTTCATTTCTCCTGCAGCTTTTAAATATGGAACAAGCGTACAATGAATATACATTACATTGTCACGACCAATGTCGCTTTTGATTTGACGAATAGCTTCAAGGAATGGAAGAGATTCGATATCTCCTACTGTTCCTCCAATTTCTGTAATAACCACATCTGCATTCGTTTCTTTTCCAGCACGGAATACACGATCTTTAATTTCATTTGTGATGTGTGGGATAACTTGCACAGTACCACCAAGATAGTCTCCACGACGCTCTTTTCTTAATACTGTTGAATAAATTTTCCCTGTTGTTACGTTGCTATATTTGTTCAAGTTGATATCAATGAAACGCTCATAGTGACCTAAGTCTAAGTCTGTTTCTGCACCATCATCAGTTACAAACACTTCACCATGCTGATATGGACTCATTGTTCCTGGGTCAACGTTAATGTATGGATCGAACTTTTGGATTGTTACGCTTAACCCACGGTTTTTTAATAAACGGCCTAGAGAGGCTGCTGTAATTCCTTTTCCAAGTGATGATACTACTCCACCAGTTACAAAGATATATTTTGTCATCTGTACTTCCCCCTCTAAATTTAGGTTATCTTATTTAAAAAATTCTATGAAAAAGCAAAAAGAAGGCATATGTATCCTTCTTAAAAGTTTGCACGAGCTTATAAGTCATCATTCATATAAAAATAATGATCAACACTTTAGCAAAACTTCCCTCCAAAAATGGGAGCTTCCAATTTATATAAAAAAATCAAAAAATTGCTCTTTATCTTATATACAACTCTATAAAAACAAAATTGCTCCCATCCTGCACATGCAGTAATGGGAGCAATATATATCTTATAAAAGATTGCTTTAATTTTAAGAGCCCAAAAAGAATTCTACAAAGTTCTCTCTTAAAAGTCAAGGCTCTTTATAATTTTTCATCCTCATCAAGCTCTTCATACTCTAATTCTTCATCTTCTAAATCTTCATCATCTAGTTCTTCATCATCTAGATCATAATCTTCTTCTTCAAGCATATCATCATAATCTTCTTCTTCATCTAGTTCTTCATAGTCTTCATCATCAAGACTATCTACATCATTGTACTCTTCGTAGTCATCATCAGCATCTTCATATTCATCAATATCGTCTTTAGCATATCTTTTTGCTTTTCTTTTCTTTGTTTTTACTGTTGCAACAAGATCTTCTTCTGACTGATCAACAGGATACCAGCTGCGTAGTCCCCAGTGGTTGTCCCCAAGCGTAACAAAACGACCATCAATGTTTAAATCTGTATAAAATTGAGCAATACGCTGACGCACTTCTGCTTCTGAAAGACCCACTTTTTTTTGAATTTCTTCCACTAAATCGTGAAAAGAAAATGCTTTTGGTTCTTTGCTATCTGACATAATTTCAAACGCTAACTCGATCATTGCCGTTTCGCGTAGTTCTTCTTGAGTATATTGGTTTAGACCCAAAATAGACACACCCTTCCTATGTATCAAACTTATCTATAAAGTTTTCATAACTGTACTATTATAGCCTGTCAATGTTGTGTAAACACACCAAGTATTATTTTATCACGTGTAACATGAAATACATACCATTCATTATAAACAAATTTTATCCATTTATGCTAGTGTTGATAAGCAAAAAATTCATTAAGCAAACTTCTTTTCTAAAAAAGGGAAAACCTTATGAAAGTCTCATTTCATTAAGGTTTTCCTCTCTATTACATATTCCGTCTATATTGCCCTCCTACTTCATACAAAGCATGAGTAATTTGACCAAGGCTAGCCGTCTTTACGGTATTCATCAACTCTGTGAAAATATTACCACCATTTCTAGCTACTTCTTTTAATTTTTCTAAATCCCTTTCTGCTTTTCCTCTATATTTTTCTTGGAAATTTTGCAGGTCAACAATTCTTTTTTGCTTTTCTTCTTTCGTTGAGCGAGCAAGCTCCATACTGTCAATGCTTTCTTCACTTTGGGCTTCAGGATTTTGGTACGTATTCACTCCAATGATAGGCAGTTCTCCTGTGTGTTTCTTCATTTCATAAAACATTGATTCATCTTGAATTTTGCTACGCTGATATTGCATTTCCATGGCTCCCAGCACGCCACCTCTATCGCTGATTCTTTCGAATTCTTTTAACACTTCTTCCTCTACAAGATCTGTTAATTCTTCCACAATAAAAGAACCTTGAAGCGGGTTTTCATTTTTGGTTAGTCCATGCTCTTTTGTTACGATAAGTTGAATTGCCATTGCTCGTCGAACAGATTCTTCTGTTGGAGTCGTAATGGCCTCATCATAAGCATTTGTATGAAGAGAGTTACAATTATCATGAAGAGCCATAAGCGCTTGAAGGGTTGTGCGAATATCATTAAACGAAATTTCTTGTGCATGCAAAGATCGACCTGATGTCTGCACATGATATTTCAGCTTCTGACTACGTTCGTTCCCACCGTATTTCTCTCGCATTACAATTGCCCAAATTCGTCTTGCTACCCTTCCAATCACTGTATACTCTGCATCCAAGCCATTGCTGAAGAAAAAGGAAAGATTCGGAGCAAATTCATCAATTTTCATCCCTCTGCTCAAATAATATTCAACATACGTAAACCCATTAGCAAGCGTAAAAGCAAGCTGAGAAATCGGATTTGCTCCTGCTTCTGCAATATGATAGCCAGAAATAGATACAGAATAATAATTTCTGACCTTCTCATCAATAAAATATTGCTGAATATCTCCCATCATCCGAAGAGCAAATTCTGTTGAGAAAATGCATGTATTTTGGCCTTGGTCTTCTTTTAGAATATCAGCCTGAACCGTTCCTCTCACAACATTTAATGTGTGCGCTTTCAATTCTTCAATCTCTTCTTGTTCAAGCTTGCGTAAAAGCTCCTTCTCTCTCCTATCTATCGCTTGGTCGATAGCAGTATTGAGAAACATCGCAAGTAAGATAGGAGCAGGGCCATTGATTGTCATTGATACAGATGTTGTTGGGGCACATAAATCAAATCCCTTATATAATTCTTTCATATCGTCTAATGTGCAGATGCTTACCCCGCTCTCCCCTATTTTCCCGAAAATATCAGGACGAATATTTGGATCTTCACCATACAGTGTTACAGAATCAAAAGCAGTGCTTAATCTATGTGCACTTTCCCCTTTAGAAAGATAATGAAAACGGCGGTTAGTTCGTTCAGGCGGCCCTTCGCCTGCGAACTGTCTTTTAGGATCTTCTCCTTTTCGCTTAAAGGGAAAAACACCTGCTGTAAATGGAAAGAATCCAGGGGTATTTTCTCTATAAACCCATTTTAAAATATCGCCATAATCATGGTAAGAAGGCAGCATAACTTTAGGTACTTTAAGACCCGATAACGTTGTCGTAACAAGCTCTGTTGTGATTGTTTTTCCTCTTACTTTTGTAGAAAAAGTATCACCTTTGTAAGAGGCTGTTTTTTCTTCCCACGTCTCTAAAATTTTAAGTGATTCTTTTGAAAGTTTTTCTTTTTCTTTTTCTTGTAGCTCCCTCATATGCTCTTTTACGTCTTCATTAAAAGTAAGTTCTTCTGCTCCTTGGAGTCTGTAAAGGTTTGTAGCATATTCTGCTTGCTGAAGTTTATCTTGATGATACCTCCGAACTGTATCAGAAATTTCCCGCATATAGTGCTGACGGCTTGGTGGAATAATCGTATGCTGCTCTTTTTTTTGACAAATATCTATCCCGCTGTCCGCAAATTTTTCATTGTATTGATTGTTAAGCTTCTTAACCAAGTCATTAAATAGAATATTAGTTCCACTGTCATTGAACTGATTTGCCATCGTTCCATAGACTGGCAATGAATCAAAGTCTTTATCAAATAGAGCGTGGTTTCGCTGATATTGTTTTTGGACTTGTCGTTTTGCATCTTCTGAGCCTCGTTTATCAAACTTGTTGATTACAATAAAATCTGCATAATCAATCATTTCGATCTTCTCAAGCTGCGACGGTGCTCCAAACTCACTTGTCATAACATATAGAGAAAGATCACAAATGTTCGTAATTGACGCATCCCCT
Source organism: Priestia sp. TRM10 (assembly GCF_057808375.1). Taxonomy (NCBI): domain Bacteria; kingdom Bacillati; phylum Bacillota; class Bacilli; order Caryophanales; family Bacillaceae; genus Priestia; species Priestia sp. TRM10. The sequence goes on along the minus strand of NZ_JBJZOT010000011.1, from coordinate 134,377 downwards.
TGCCCAATACCGCTCGTTTCAACAATGACAATGTCATAACCAGCTTCCTTCACAACGGTAACAGCATCGTCAATTGCAAAAGACAATTCATGATTCGATCTTCTTGTTGCTAGACTTCTCATAAAAACGCGAGGGGAATTAACGGCATTCATTCGAATTCGGTCACCGAGTAAGGCCCCGCCTGTTTTTTGTTTTGTAGGATCAATAGATAAAACAGCAATTGTAAGCGACGGAAACTGCATTAAAAAACGGCGAATAAGTTCATCTGTAAGAGAGCTCTTCCCAGCTCCGCCTGTTCCTGTTATTCCAATTACCGGAATATCGTTATGAGGTGTCCCTTTAGAAAGCTCTCCTCCATTCTCAACATGTGTAATAAGACGAGCTACTTCTTGGTCGTCGCTTGAATTTAGAGGTAATCTCACCTCTTTTGCTTCAAGTGGAACATCACACTCTTCAATAATTTTATCAATCATTCCCTGCAGGCCATAGTTCCGCCCATCTTCAGGAGAGAAGATATGAGAAATACCGTACTCATGAAGCATTCTAATTTCTTTTGGTAGGATAACTCCTCCACCACCGCCATAAATTTTAATATGACCTGCATTCTTCTCTTGTAGGAGATCATACATATACATAAAGTATTCCATATGTCCTCCTTGGTAGGAAGAAACAGCAATACCTTGGACATCTTCTTGGAGGGCTGCTTGAACAATCTCATCAACAGAACGATTGTGCCCAAGATGAATGACCTCAACACCGCTTCCTTGGAGAAGGCGACGCATAATATTAATGGAGGCATCATGGCCGTCAAATAAGCTTGAAGCTGTAATAAAACGTATATGGTGTTTTCTTTTATATCCCACATTCTCACCACCTTTTTGCCTTATAAATACCGTGAAATCACAAGCCGCTGAATTTCCTGAGTTCCTTCATAAATTTGCGTAATTTTCGCATCACGCATAAACCGTTCAACAGGGTAATCCTTTGTGTAGCCATAGCCACCAAAAACTTGAACAGCCTCTGTTGTCACTTTCATAGCTGTATCTCCGGCGAGAAGCTTTGACATGGCAGAGGCTTTTGCATAAGGCTCTCCTTGTGATTCTAGCCATGCTGCTTGATATGTTAAGAGTCTTGACGCCTCAACGCTTGTTGCCATATCTGCTAGCTTAAAAGCAATCCCTTGTTGAGCAATAATTGGTTTTTTGAACTGATGACGCTCTTTTGCATAGGCAACAGCTGCATCAAGGGCTCCTTGAGCAATCCCAAGAGCTTGGGCCGCAATGCCGTTTCTGCCCCCATCTAATGTCATCATCGCAATCTTGAAGCCTTCTCCTTCTTCTCCAAGAAGGTGTTCTTTACTTACTCGACAATCTTCAAAGATAATCTCTGTTGTCGGAGAAGCACGAATACCGAGCTTTCTTTCCTTCTTTCCAATTGAGAAGCCTTTCATATCTTTTTCAATAATAAAAGCGCTTGTTTCGCCTTTTCCATCACTATTGGTTTTTGCAAAAACAATATATATGTCCGCTTCCCCTCCATTTGTAATGAAAATCTTTGAACCATTTAGAATATATTCATTTCCTTCTTTTCGGGCAGTTGTTTTCATCCCTCCAGCATCTGATCCTGACTGTGATTCTGTTAAAGCATATGCGCCTAGAAATTTTCCTTCTGCCAGAGGAGTTAAATACTTTCTCCTCTGTTCCTCATTTCCAAATGTATAAAGAGGCCAACATGCTAGCGAAGTATGAGCTGAGAGCATAACGCCTGTTGAAGCACATACGCGCGAAAGCTCTTCAACAGCAATGCAGTACATTACATAATCACCACCAATACCTCCGTACTCTTCAGACCAAGGAATCCCTGTCAAACCTATTTCGGCCATTTTTTCAAAGATTGTTCGATCAAATCGTTCCTGCTCGTCTCGTTCTTCCGCTGTTGGACCTACTTCTTTGTCCGCAAAGTCACGTACTGTCTTCCTAATCATTTCATATTCTGATGATAGCTCAAAATTCATCTCTTCTCCCCCTTTAGTTTAGAGACTGCGACTGATTACTATCTTTTGAATCTCACTTGTTCCTTCATAAATCTCACAAACCTTTGCATCTCTGAAAAAACGCTCAGCATGATGATTTGGAAGCCCTCTATATTCTGCTAAACAATCAAGCACACCGCTTGTAACATAAACTGCTGTCTTAGCAGCAAAAAGCTTGGCCATTGAAGCCTCTTTCCTACATGGTTTTCTTTTTTGCTTTAAGAATGCAGCTTGATATGTTAAAAGCTTCGCACCTTCAATACGGGTAGCCATGTTCGCTAAAGGTAGCAGACTTTTTTTGCCCCTTTTCATAAAAAGAAGCGCCTCTTCTAGGGAAGCTTCCGCAATTCCTAAAGCTTGGGCTGCAATTCCAATTCTTCCGATATTCAAATTACTCATGGCAATTTTAAATCCTTCACCTTCATCTCCCAAACGGTTGTCTTTATGAACTTTCATATTTTCAAAGTAGAGAGATGTTGTGCGTGAACCATGCAGCCCCATCTTTTTTTCATCTTTTCCAACCTTCAAACCCACCGTTTCTTTATCTACAATAAAAGCCGTAATACCTTTATTTGTGCGCGCAAAAACAAGGTAAATATCTGCCTCTCCCCCATTTGTAATGAACTGTTTTGCTCCGTTTAGGATATACACATCTCCATCCTTCTCTGCTTTTGTTTTTAAGCTCCCTGCATCCGATCCTGCTCCTGTTTCTGTTAATGCAAAGGCACCCAAAATATCACCACTTGCTAATCTCTTACCATATCGTTCCCGCTGCTTTTCTGTGCCGAATGTTAAAATAGGATTTGTACAAACAGATGTATGAACAGATAAAATAACCCCTAATGCTGCATTTTTTTTAGAGATCTCATGAATGGCCAAGATATAAGAAATAAAATCCAACCCGAGACCTCCATACCTTTTGTTGAAGGGGATTCCCATGAACCCTTCCTTGCTCATTTTTTCAATAAGGGGCCTTGGAAAAACACCTTCCTCCATCCTCTCTACAAAAGGAGCAACTTCTTCCCTTGCAAACTTTTCCATCTCTTGTTGTATCTTGACATGCTCTTTTGTAAAAACGAGCATAGAATCACTCCTCTTATTCATACTCGTAAAAACCGCGCTTTACTTTATGACCAAGGTACCCCCCTTTCACGTATTGCTTTAGAAGTGGACAAGGTCGATATTTATCATCACCAAATCCTTCATGCAGTACCTCCATAATGAACAAGCATGTGTCAAGACCAATAAAATCAGCAAGCTGTAGAGGGCCCATTGGATGATTCATTCCAAGCTTCATCACTTCATCAATTGCTTCTTTTGAAGCTATTCCCTCGTATAAAGCGTATATTGCCTCATTGATCATTGGCATTAAAATACGGTTAGATACAAAACCAGGAAAGTCATTTACTAGCACAGGAACCTTTCCTAGAGACTCTGTTATACTATTAATCTCTTTATATGTTTCCTCAGATGTAGAGAGTCCACGAATTACTTCAACAAGCTTCATAACAGGAACAGGATTCATAAAATGCATGCCAATGACTTTCTCAGGCCTTTTTGTTACAGCCCCAAGTTCTGTAATTGAAAGAGCAGATGTATTAGAAGCTAATATAGCTTCCCTTTTTACTATCTGATCAAGTTTTTTAAAGACTTCTTTCTTTACTTCTAAATTTTCAACGATTGCTTCAATTACAATATCAGCATCATGCCCATTACTGAGACTTGTTGTGCCTTGAATTCTTGATAGCGTTTCATTCATCTCACCTTCTTTTATCTTTTCCTTCTGAACTGCTTTTTTAAGAGAGGTTTCAATTTTGCTCATCCCTTTTTGCAGTGCTTGTGTATCAAGGTCATAGAGAACAATATTATAAGAAGCGGAAGCGAGAACTTGAGCAATCCCCGCTCCCATCTGCCCTGCACCAATCACCATCGCCTTTCGCTTTTCCATTCCATTTCCTCCTTTCAAACTTTAATCATAAGTGCGTCACCTTGCCCTCCACCGCTGCATATTGAGGCAATTCCGAATCCTCCTCCTATCCGCTGTAATTCATGAATGAGCGTGACTAAAATACGGGCTCCGCTTGCTCCAATAGGATGACCAAATGCTAGGGCACCACCATTTACATTTACTTTTGAAGCTTGAAGGCCTTCTGTTTTCATATTTATTAAAGCAACAGCTGCAAAAGCTTCATTGATTTCAAATAGAGAAATATCTTCAACCTTCTTACCTGTTTTGGCTAATAGTTTACGAATTGCTAAGCCTGGTGTTTTAGGAAAGTCTTTTGGTTGAAGGGCTAATGATGTGTAATCGACAATTGTAGCTAATGGTCGATATCCTAATTCATATGCTTTTCTTTGGCTCATCATCATTAAGGAAGCGCTTCCATCATTGACTCCTGGGGCATTCCCAGCTGTTATTGTCCCCCCATCATTAAAAGCTGGCCTTAATTTTTTTAGTTTTTCAGCTGTTGTGTTTCGTCTCAGTGACTCATCTTCTTCTATAAAAAGAGAACCTTTACTATTCTTCACCTGAACAGGGACAATTTCCTCCTTAGAATATCCCTTCTCATAAAAGAGAGCAGCCCTTTCATGGCTTCTTACAGCCCACTCATCTTGTTCTTCTCTTGTAAGCTGAAATTCTTCAGCTGCTGTATCGCCATAACTCCCCATTGCAGCTCCTGTAAACGTACATGTTAACCCATCATGCATCATGAGATCTTTCAAACTTTGATTTCCCATTTTATGTCCAAAGCGAGCATGCTCCAAAAAATACGGAGCATTGCTCATAGATTCCATTCCTCCTGCAATAACCGCTTCACTTTCTCCAAGCCGAATTAAAAAGTCCCCTTCTATTACAGCTCTCATTCCTGAGGCGCATACTTTATTAATTGTCTCTGTTTTAACATTCCAGTCTAATCCACCTTTAAAAGAAGCCTGCCTTGATGGAAGCTGACCTTGACCTCCCTGTAGCACATTTCCAAGCAATACAGTATCAACAACCTCTTTCGCCTCTTTTTTCTCTTCTAACAAAGCTCTGATTGTCTTCCCACCTAAATCGCTTGCTGTTAAATTTCTAAAATGTCCTCCAAGTCTACCAAAAGGAGTGCGCTTTGCTGCAACAATAACTGATTTCATTATTTTCCCTCCTTTTATGCTTTCTCACTAGAGTCAAAGACAGCCTTCTCAAGAAGCTCTGCAACGTCGTATGTTCCGACTTTATCTTCTACTTCTTTTGCTTTTGTACCATCGCTTAACATTGTTAAACAATAAGGACACCCCGAACTAATGACAGTTGGTTTCACCTCTAATGCCTGCTCTGTTCGGGTTACATTAATTCGAGACCCTGCTGTCTCTTCCATCCACATTAAGCCACCACCAGCTCCACAGCACATCCCTTTCTCTCGATTTCGTTCCATTTCCAGAAGATTTACCCCTGGAATGGCTTTTAAAATCTCTCTTGGAGGTTCATATACTTCGTTGTAGCGGCCAAGATAGCAAGAATCATGGAATGTAATGCTTTCATTTACTTCATACTTTGGCACAAGTTTCTTTTCTTTAAGAAGAGAGGCGAGTATTTCAGTATGATGATATACATTGCCTTTAAACCCAAAATCAGGATATTCATTCTTAAACGTATTGTATGCGTGAGGATCAATTGTAATAATGTTCTTAACTTCATTTTTCTCAAATTCCTGAATGTTCGCTGCCACAAGTTCTTGAAAAAGAAACTCATTTCCTAATCTTCTTGGTGTATCTCCAGAGTTTTTTTCCTTATTACCAAGGATTGCAAATTCTACTCCTGCTTCACGCAAAAGCTTCACAAGAGAAAAGGTAATTTTCTGACTTCGGTTATCAAGCGCACCCATTGATCCTACCCAAAGTAAATATTGAAACGTTTTTCCTTCTTTTTTGAGCTCTTTCACCGTTGGAACGTTAACATCTTGAAGCGTACGCCACTTTTCCTTTTCTTTTCTGTTAATTCCCCATGGATTACCTTGACGCTCGATATTTGTCATCGCTCTTTTCCCGTCTCCATCCATCTTTCCTTCTGTTAAAACAAGATAGCGGCGTAAATCAATAATTTTATCAACATGCTCATTCATTACTGGGCACTGATCTTCACAGTTTCGACATGTTGTACAGGCCCAAATCTCTTCTTCTGTAATCACATCGCCAATTAATGATGGGTTATAGCTGAGAGTTGCTGCTGATTCCTCAATCCCCTGCTGTTTACTTTTTAGAGCAAGCTGATTGCCGTGTGTATTATTGAAAGCAAACGCAGGGACCCATGGAGTTCTTGACGTTACAGCAGCTCCTTTATTTGTGAGATGATCACGAAGCTTTAAAATTAAGTCCATTGGAGAAAGCATTTTTCCTGTTCCAGTTGCTGGACATACATTTGTACATCGGCCACACTCTACACACGCATAAAGGTCAAGAAGCTGACCTTGAGTAAACTCCTCAATTGTTCCAACTCCAAATGTCTCTTTGCTTTCATCTTCAAAATCAATTTTTTCAAGTTTACCAGGAGGAGTAAGACGATTTAAATAAACGTTAGCAGGACCTGCAATTAAATGAGCATGCTTTGATTGTGGGACATACACTAAAAAAGCGAGGAGCAATAAAAGATGTACCCACCATGCGACATAAAAAAGAACAGTGGCTCCTGTTTCTGGCAGAAAGCTAAACAAACTTGCAATAAGAGAAGCAACAGGCTCTGACCAACCTAGTTGTTCGTTATGCCAAATAAGGCTCATTCCATTTCCTGCAAGAACTGAGATCATGAGTCCACCAATAAAAAGAAGAACAAGACCTGATTTGAACCCTCTTTTCAAACGTACTAGCTTTTCAATATATCTACGATGAAAAGCCCATAAAACTGCAACTACAATTAGAAGCGTCACAATTTCTTGAAAAAAGGTGAACCCTCCATAGAAAGGACCAAATGGCAAATGATATCCTGGAAAAAGTCCTTTTATAATAAAATCAAGAGCTCCAAATTGCACAAGAATAAAACCATAAAAAAAGAGAACGTGAATAATACCGCTCTTTCTATCTTTCAACAGCTTCTTCTGTCCAAAAACATTTACAACAACCTTACGATAGCGTTCTTTCACTTCTCCATCAAATTCTATTTTCCTTCCTAACCTGATGTAGGCTAGCCTTGTTCTAATAAGATATGAGAACAAGAAAACAGCGTAAGCGGTTACAAACAAAAAAGCTAACATGTTAATCCATAAGAGCATTGTCACTTTTTCCCCTCCTTTTAACATGAAAACATCAGGAATCTTTTTGTAGTATAGTACTTTTATTGTATAAATTGAATGAACATTCAGTCAACCCTTTCCTTTCTTAAATTTAGAAATAATCTTAGTCAAAAAAGGGCAAGGTATAACAAAGCGAGGAGGCGGATTATGATTGCATTAACAATTATCGGTCTTATATTTTTATTGATTGTTCTTCTCATTATTGACTTTAACTGCGGTTCTGCTCTTCATAGAAAAACAGCTAAGGAAACCCTCTATCCGAAGCGAAATGGAGACGTTACTTTTTATACAGAAGGATATGATCTTTTTGAACAACTCTTCTCTGATGTACGAAATGCTACAAAAAGTATTCATGTACTTTTTTATATTATTCGCTCAGATGAAGTTGGACAGGAATTTCTAACTCTTTTGAAAGAAAAAAGACAGCAAGGTGTCGAGGTATGTCTTCTTCTTGACTGGGTTGGAAGCTCTCTTACTAAAAAAGATATTCAACTCTTAAGAGAAAAAGGTATAAAATTTTCATTTACGCACAAACCTACTTTTCCTTTTCTTTTCTATAAACTAAACACAAGGAATCATCGAAAAATCACAGTTATTGATAATTCAATTGGCTATATTGGCGGTTTTAATATTGGCAAAGAGTATTTAGGCTTTAATCCAAAGCTTGGGGCATGGAAAGATTTTCACCTCCGCATAACAGGAGAAGGAGTTGCAGATCTTCAAAATCAGTTTTGCGAGGATTGGAAACGGGAAACAGAAGAAGTACTATATCCACCTGAGCCTTCATACAACGGGACGTTTCCTTGTTCTTTCCAATTTAAAGCAACAGATGGTAAAACACTTGAACAAGATTTTATAACAATGATTGAGAAAGCCAAAAAAGACATTTATATTGGTACACCTTATTTTGTTCCGAGTCAAAAATTGTTTCAACCCCTTCTTGATGCAATAGATCGAGGGGTAAATGTAAACATTCTCACACCACTTAAAGCTGATCACCCTCTTATTCCTGATTCTGCTTTTCCCTATTATAAGCCTCTCCTAAAAAAAGGAGGCCGTGTTTTTCGTCATTACTATGGTTTTTATCATTCTAAAGTCATCGTGATTGATGATGTGATGTGTGATATTGGAACAGCAAATTTTGATAAACGAAGTCTTTTTCTTAACAAGGAAATTAACTGTTATATGTACTCTCCTTCATTTATTTTGCAGGTTAAAAAAATTGTATGTGACGACATAAACGATGCAGAAGAGTTAATGTTAGAAGATATCCAAAAAAGAACGTTGTTTCAGAAAACAAAAGAGCAAATTTCAAAATTGGTATCGCCACTTCTATGAGAGGAGTTTCACTATGTTTATTCGGTTTGGCTATGTGTCACATGCTTTGAACCTTTGGGAAGGTTCTCCTGCTAAAACAATGACATTTACGCGTTTTAAACAACTCGATAAAGAACAGCGGCTTGAGCAACTAAAAAATGTAACAGCACAAAATCTTCAAACAACATGGCGCATCCTTCACTATAATGTTGGCCATGAAATTGAACTTTATCGCCTTTCTTCTTCCCTTGTTCCACTTGCAACACACCCTGAGGTAAACTGGGACTACCTCGAGATTTTCGGTTCAAAATTAAAAGAGATTGGTACTTTTATTAAAAGACATAATTTACGGGTTAGCTTTCATCCGAATCAATATACGCTTTTTACGAGTGATAAACCTCATATCACAAAAAATGCTGTTCGTGATATGGAGTATCATTACAATATTTTAGAAGCAATGGGCGTTGAGAAAACGTCCCTTATCAATATCCACGTTGGCGGAACTTATGGCGACAAACCTTCTGCTATTGAACGTTTTCATAAAAATTTAAAAAAGCTCCCAACTCCTATCAAACAAAAAATGACGCTTGAAAATGATGATAAAACATATACAGCAGAAGAAACACTAAAAATATGTCAGCACCAAGGAATCCCTCTTTTATTTGATTATCACCATCATCAAGCAAATTTGAGTGAAACACCACTTGAAGAGTTGCTTGTACCTATTTTTGATACATGGAAAGAAAGGAACTTAAAACCCAAAGTACATCTCTCCTCTCCAAAATCCGAAAGCAGTTTTAGAAGTCATAGTGATTATTTATCACTCGATTTTGTGAAACCATTTTTCAAAACAGCTCGTGAGTTAAATAGAGATTTTGATGTCATGATTGAAGCAAAAGGCAAAGATAAAGCACTGCTTCAATTTGTAGAAGAGGTAAGTAAGCTACGCGGCATAAAACGAGCAAGCGGCGGAAGCATTGTTTGGCGATAAAAAAATCTCCCACAACATAGAGGGAGATTTTTTTATTTACATTTTTTCTGGAGCTGATACACCAATTAATGCGAGAGCATTTTGAAGTGTAATGCGCACTGTTTGTATAAGAGCTAAACGAGCTTTTGTTGTTTCAATATTTTCTTTATCTAGTACTTTCTCGGCATTGTAGAAGCTGTGAAGTGCAGAAGCTAGATCAAAGATATAGTTCGAAATGCGGTGTGGAATACGTTTTAACGCTGCTTCTCCAACAACCTGCGGGAATTCTCCTACTTTCTTAAGCAAATCAATTTCTTTCTCTGCTTTGATTAGAGAGAAGTCTACATCCTTATTAAACGAGATGTTCAGTTCCTCCGCTTGACGAAGCATACTGCAAATACGCGCATGTGCATACTGAGCATAGTAAACAGGATTGTCATTTGATTTTGATACAGCAAGATCCAAATCAAAGTCCATATGAGTATCAGCACTGCGCATTGCGAAGAAATAGCGAGTCGCATCAAGACCAACTTCTTCGACAAGGTCGCGCATTGTAACAGCTTTTCCTGTACGCTTACTCATCTTCATTTTCTCGCCATCTTTATAAAGGTGTACAAGCTGAATAATTTCAACTTCAAGCGTATCTTTATCGTATCCTAATGCTTGGATAGCCGCTTTCATACGGGGGATATAACCGTGGTGGTCTGCTCCCCACACGTTGATAAGTTTGTTGAATCCACGTTTAATTTTATCTTGGTGATATGCAATATCAGGTGTTAAGTATGTGTAAGAACCATCATTTTTAATAAGTACGCGGTCTTTATCATCACCAAATGTTGTCGAACGGAACCATGTTGCTCCTTCTTCTTCATATACATGACCTTGTTCTTTTAATGTTTCTAGAGCATCATCAATTTTACCGTTTTGATAAAGAGATGTTTCAGAATACCATACATCAAAAGGTACACGGAAGTTCTCTAAATCTGTTTTTAATTTTTCCATTTCATATTTTAAGCCGTATTCACGGAAAAATGCCAAACGTTCTTGTTCATCCATATTGACGTATTTATCGCCTTCTTGTTCTGCAAGTTTTTTTCCAATTTCAATAATGTCTTGACCATGATAACCATCTTCAGGCATTTCTTTTTCTTGACCAAGAGCTTGCATATAACGAGCTTCAACAGATGACGCAAGATTATTAATTTGATTACCAGCATCGTTAATATAATACTCACGAGAAACTTCATAACCTGCTTTATCTAAAATATTACAAAGAGAATCCCCAACAGCTGCACCACGTGCATGTCCTAAATGTAGACTTCCAGTTGGGTTTGCTGAAACAAATTCAACCTGAACTTTTTCGCCTTCGCCAACGTTTGTTTCCCCATATGCATCGCCAGCTTTCATCACAACTGGAATTAAGTCTGTTAAATAGCTATTATTCATATAAAAGTTAATAAACCCTGGACCTGCAATTTCTAATTTTTCAATAGATGCTTTTGTTTTATCAAAGTTTGCTACGATATCTTCTGCAATTGCACGAGGAGCTTTACGTGCAACACGAGCAAGCTGCATCGCCATATTTGTTGCATAGTCACCGTGTGTTTTGTCTTTTGGTGTTTCTAACACAACATCTGGAAGTTGTTCTTCAGTTGCTAATCCAGCTTTTAAAACAGCTTGTTTTACTTCTGCTTTCAAATTCTCCTGCACTTGTTCTACTATATTCATTGCTCTTCTTCCTCCTTGACTGTCACAGTGAGCGCATACTTTCCTGCTTTTTCTCCCTGTAGATATAAATCATATGATAAAAAAAGACGGACTTTCGTCTTGAATTGCTGATATTCAATGTTATGTGTTTCTGTTAAAACATGAAAAATGCCGTATGGACTTTTATAAGACCCTTCTGTTTTTTGCTGTTTTTTAAATGTTTGCTTCATTGTTACAGCACCAGAACGGTTCAGAAGTACTTCTACTTTACCAATTTTTAAAAGAGTACGAATTTCTTCGCCATCTTGTTCTTCGTCATATTTAATATAGATGCTGTCTCCCTTTTCATAAAGAAGCCCTCTTGAATTTGTTTTTACAATTTCTTTACGTGCTCCGTCACGAATATCTGAGACAACTTCTACGCTTACTTTTTTACCTGTTGATGATATGCTCATCTCAACACTTCCTTACAATTCTAGCATAACTATTAACCTTTATAGTATAAGGATTGTTTTCATAAAATTCAATGTGAGGATGCCTTTAATTTCATTTTTTACATTCTCTCGTATTCTAATCAATAAAAGAGTATTTACTGTTCACTAGCTTGATTTGCGCTCACTTTTTAACAAGTAAAGGAAATAAGGAGCTCCAATAACAGCTGTAATAATCCCTGCTGGAATTTCAGTTGGTGGAACAAGTCCTCTTCCTAGGCTATCAGATGCAAGAAGAATAACAGCCCCGCAGAGAGCTGAAGCAGGAAGCAATACACCTGCTCGATTTCCAACAAGTCTTCTTGAAATATGCGGAGCAATTAAACCAATGAATCCAATTGATCCAACAACAGCTACACTTAACCCTGTTAAAACAACAGCTACCGCTAAAAGAATATATCGAGTTTTTTTCGCCTTCTCCCCTAATCCCACTGCAACATCGTCCCCTAGAGCTAGAATATTCAGTTTTGAGGAGAGCAGGAAACAGAATGGAATAATAATGAGGCACGGGATAAGGAGAACAAGTTCATCCCATCCGCGACTCCAAAGGCTTCCTGTTAACCATACTAGTGTTGTATTCACATCGTCTGGAAACTTAATCATTGTATATTGAATACCAGCCTGACAAATAGCACCTAATGCCACACCAACAAGCGCAAGCGTGCTTGGTCTCATATTTGTTCGGTGCGAGAAAATCATAAGCAAAAGAGCAATAATAGAGGCCCCTATAAATGCAGAAATAGGCAATGTTATAAGAGGTGAACTTGGCAGTAAGATGATTACAATCGCAGCAGCTAAACCAGCTCCTTTTGTGACGCCAATCACATCAGGGGAAGCAAGCGGATTACGTAAGATCCCCTGCAATATTGCTCCTGAAATTCCTAAACAAGCTCCGACAACTAAAGCAATAAGGACGCGTGGAAGTCGATAGTTATAGAGAATAAAGAAATTATCTTGAACACCGAAAAAGAAGGTTTGCAAAACGCTCCACGGTGAAATATAGATGGAACCAACGCCTAGGCTCATAACGCTAAGTGCTAAAACAATAATGAGTAGGATAAGAATTGTTGAAACTGGATGTTTCTTCTTTATAGCAGCGGCTTTCTTCATGATTTAGCCTCCTTTCCTTTAGTAGCCAGATAGAGAAAGAAAGGGGCTCCAATTAATGCTGTAACAATACCAACCGGTGACTCAAATGGATAGGCAATAAATCGTGAGAGTACATCAGCATATACCATTAAAACAGCCCCAAATAAAGCTGAGAATGGAAGAATAATAGTATAATTTCCACTTCCAAAAATCTTTCGTACAATATGAGGAACAATAAGCCCAACAAACCCAATTGGACCTGCTACAGCAACAGAAGAGCCTGCTAAGATAACAACAATCAAGGAAACAAAAATTCGAATCCCTTTCACTTTTAGTCCAAGTCCTTGTGCAACACTTTCTCCCAGTACAAAAATAGAAATGGATTTTGCACAAAGTATTGCAGCTATTAATCCGACAATAGCCCAAGGTAAAATAATTTGCACATGACTCCAATCTTTCCCATCAATTGCTCCAACTAACCAATATAGAACATCTTTTGCCTGCTCACTCATTACAATAAAGGCCTGTGTTAAAGACGAAAGAAATAGATGAACAGCCATACCTGCTAAGGCAAGCTTCACATCTGTTATCCCTCCTCCAGAGGCAAATGAATACACAACAATGCCCCCTAATAGAGCTCCTAACAAGGCAAAATAGACGGTTGTAGAAACAGACATTGCCGGGAATAAAACAAGAGAGCTTACCACAATAAGCGATGCTCCTGCATTTACGCCGAATACTTGCGGCGATGCGAGAGGATTTCTTGTTAAAGCCTGCATAAGCGCTCCTGCTACAGCTAGATTAGCTCCTACAATAATAGCTAATATAGCTCTAGGGAGACGCAATGTTCGAATTACAACTTGCTCTTTTGAACCATCTGGATTGAATAAAGCACCTATAAATGTACCTACACCTGTATGTGTAGCTCCAATTAGAACACTTCCCATCGTACCAATCACAAGAAGGAAAAGAGCAAGAAGAAAAACACCATAAATTTTTATTTTTGAACTCTCCACTTCAAACACACCACACTTTTATGACTATTTCTCTCTACAAAAAAAGAAGTAAGAAAAGAGTTTTCTTACTTCTTTTTTCATAACTTAATCTTGTTTCTTTTCATCTAGCAACTTGTTTATGTCTTTTCCGATATTTTCAGCTGAAATAATACCACGGAAACGAGTCCATAAATCACGGTCAACGTTATAGACTTGATTATTTTTCACAGCTTTTAAGTCTTTCCAAAGTGGATTATCTTTCCACTCATCTGTTAAAAGCTTTCCTTCATTGTTTGCTAAAATCAAGATGTCTGGATCAATTTTTGAAAGCTGCTCTAAGTTCATTTGAGCATAAGCATCTTTTGTGTCGATTGGATTTTTAAATCCAAGCTGTTCTAAAAGCTGTCCATCATATGATGAAGAAGTATGAGCTTGGAACGAAGTATCACGTACAACAGCAGGTAGAACAGTTGCTTTTTCATTATCAGCAAGTTTTTCTTTTAAATCTTTCATCGTTTGTTTATGTTCTTCAAGACGTTTTTTGCCTTGTTCTTCTTTATTCATTGCTTTTGCAATTGTTGTGAACGCATCTAGGTTTTCTTCATATGTAGATTCACGGCTTTTTAATACAATTGTTGGCGCAATTTGCTGTAACTCTTTATAAATAGCTTTATGACGCTGTGCATCTGCAATAATTAAATCTGGTTGTAAAGAGCTAATAACTTCTAAGTTTGGCTGCTCGCGTGTTCCAACTGAAGTATAGTCCATTTTCTTGTCAACTAACTTTTCAATCATATCTTTTTTATTATCATCTGCAATTCCAACAGGCTCTACGCCAAGAGCATTAAGAGAATCAACAAATGATAGTTCCAATGTAACTACGCGCTTCGGTGTACCTGTAATTTCTGTTTTGCCTAGCTCATGCTGAACAGTTCTGGTTTCCTCTTTACTTGAGCTTTTCTTCTCTTTTTCTTCACTATTTTGCGAAGAGCTACATCCTGCTAATGCAACTATAAAAGTTAGCAAAATGGCTACAAGAGAAAAAGTCCATTTCTTGGTGTTACAAACCATTGTGAATTCCTTCTTTCTACTTAATACTTAATATTGATAACAATTATCAGTGTTATTATCTTACAACCCTTTCACATTGTGGGTCAATCCCTTATAAATTGTTTATTCGACATAATAACGTATTATTCACTAAATTCTTTCAGGAAATGTGAGCTATTTTGATTTATTTCCCAAGAAATTTTTCTTTAAGACCAACTATTTTGCACTCTATCTCGTCTTACATCATAGGAGGGATCATTGTGGAAGAAACACAACTAGTCAAAAGAGCTCAACAAAGGGAAAAAGGGGCTTTTGAACATCTGATGGAAATCTACGCACCTAGACTTCAAAGGATTATTAATGCCTATGCCCTTAATAAATACGATTTAGAAGATATTAAACAAGAAACAATCATTCGTATGTTTGTTTCTCTTCCAAACTTATTACACCATCGCTCCTTCACTTTCTGGATGAAGAAAATTGCCATTCATACTTCTATTGATTTTTATCGCAAAAAAGACCGAGAGATCCCAATTGAAAATGTACAAGAAATAAAAAAGCCTTATAAGGAAGAAAATGAACATTTATTTTGGGTTGCACAAATTCTTGATGAACTAGATAAGAGAAAAAGCCAAATCCTCTTTCTGAAGATTATCGATGATTATACATTCAAACAAATTAGTCATATTGTAGGTCTTACAGAAAGTACAGTGAAAAGTCATTATTATGGTGGCATAAAAAAGCTAAAAACGATTCTCGCAGCAGAGTCAATTGGGGAGGTTCAGAATATGTTAGAAACGTTAAAAGAAAAAGCAATTAGTATGTTCTCTATTCCTTCTAGTTATGACCTTTTGATTGAACAGGACTATTCAGAAGAAATATTATTTGCATGGGAAGATAAAGCTGAGGAAACTGGTTTTATGATCTCTTTTCATCCTAATGGAGAGCTACTCTCCTATTCAAGAGAGATGAACCATACTCACATTCGATACGCTGAGGAAGTATTATATAAAAAAGCCCTAATATTTCTCCAAGATCAAACAAATTTGTGCCCTTCCTCCTTTTCAAAAACTTCGCCTACTTTTTTAGCAAAAAGTATACGCTTTGAATGGATAATGAAACATAACGGCTATAAAATTGATAATAGCGGCTTCTTTATCGACGTTTCGTATGATGGATATGTGATTAATTTTAAAAGGTATTGTACAACTAATTTCCTTCATTTCCAAAATCCGCAAGAAGAAGTACATGTAGAAGCTGTAAAAGATTATCTTATGAAACAAACCTCATGCAATTTGTTTCTTTCAACATCCAATAATAAAGGGAAGCTTGTTTACAAAATAGAGCCTCCGTTTTATAGCGTTGAGGTTGATGAGTTTTCTTCATATCCTATAAAAGAAGAAGACCTAGTCTTATCTAAACCACTGAGGTCTGTAAACCCAAGTACAGAAACTGTTGAAGAAATGATTGGGCTAACAGATGAACATGAATGTATTCGAGAAAGTAAAGACCCTGAGTTAAGAGGAAAAGTGTTTCGAAAGAAAAATCTTACTATTGTCTCGTCAGATAAAAGTGTTGATAGCTATATGAGAGACCGAAACGAGGAGACCGTTAAAATCCAATATACAGAGAAGGGAAAAATAAAAGGAATCTTCTCGTTTGAGACTCCTCCTGCAAACTTAAGAAAGAAATGCAATCGAAAACAAGGATATGAGCGTGCACTGCAATTTTTGGAGAAGGTGCTTCCTTCTTATCAAACGGTTCTTCGCTTTGGTGGAGTTAAATATAATTCCGACGAATCATGGGTTCTCACAACTTTTTATCTTGACTCAGCCATTCCTTTTGAGTATGGAGGAGTTGTTCATGTTAGCATTTGTCGAAAAACTCAACATATCGCATATTATATGGGACCTGATTTTGAAGTCGAAGAGATTCTTGCTCTAGGGAAGCAAACACCTCATATTTCTGTTACAAGTGCAAAAGAAACTCTTCTATCATCCCTTGAGATAGAAGCTATCTGGCAAGAAGGTGAAGAGAAGGATTGCTTTACTTTACATTATCAAACAAATCTATTAGAACCTAACTTTCATTTACGTATGAATGCAAAAACAGGAGATCTTTTGGATTAAAAAAAGGCAGCTTTTTATAAGCTGCCTTTTCTAATTATTTTACCCAACCAAGCATCATTTCACGAATAAGTTTGCTTGCTGTATTTGCTGTTTGTTCTGAATTATCATAGATTGGAGCAACTTCTACTAGATCTCCTCCAACAACATTGATGTTAGAACGTGCGATTTCATGAATCGAAGCAAGAAGCTCTTTTGAAGTGATCCCTCCTGCGTCAACCGTTCCCGTTCCAGGAGCATGTGCTGGGTCTAATACATCAATATCAATCGTCACATAAACAGGACGTCCTGCTAGTTTTGGCAAGATTTCTTTTAAAGGCTCTAATACTTCAAATTTCGAAATATGCATCCCATTGTCTTTAGCCCATTGAAATTCTTCTTTCATACCTGAACGAATTCCAAATGAATAGACATTTTCAGCTCCAATATGCTCAGCAATTTTACGAATTGGAGTTGAGTGTGATAAAGGCTCTCCTTCATATTCAACACGCAAATCTGTATGTGCATCCATATGAATAATTGCAAGATTTGGATATTTCTTGGCCATTGCTTTCATAACAGGCCATGATACAAGATGTTCTCCTCCCATACCAAGTGGGAATTTGTCATCTTTAAGAAGATCACCTACATATTCTTCAATCATATCGATGCTGCGCTGTGCATTTCCGAACGGAAGTGGAATATCTCCTGCATCAAAGTACGCTACATCTTCTAATTCACGATCAAGGTATGGGCTATATTCTTCAAGTCCAATTGAAACTTCACGGATACGTGTTGGACCAAAACGAGAACCTGGGCGGTAGCTTACTGTCCAATCCATTGGCATTCCGTAAAGAACAACTTTACTTTCTTCATAACTTTTATGACTTCCGATAAACACATTACCAGAATAGGCTTCATCAAAACGCATTATACTGACTCCCTTCAAACAATAGGAAGCCATGAGAGTCCCCATGGCTTTTTCTTATTTTAGTAGATCTGCTACAAATTTAGGTAGAGCGAACGCTGCTTTATGCAGTTCCTTTGTGTAATATTTCGTTTCAATTTCATGGAAGCGTTCTTCACTTACTTCTAAAGGATCGTACTTTTTAGAACCAAGTGTGAATGTCCAAAGACCGCTTGGATATGTTGGAATGTTAGCTGTATAAAGACGCGTGATTGGGAAAATTTCCGCTACGTCACGTTGCGCATTTGCAATAAGGTCTGCTTTAAACCAAGGGTTGTCTGTTTGGGCAACAAAGATACCATCTTCTTTTAGCGCTTTATAAATCCCTGCATAGAAACCTTTCGTAAATAAGTTTACAGCAGGACCAACTGGCTCTGTTGAATCAACCATAATAACGTCATATGCATTTTCACTTTTTGCAATGTGCATGAATCCGTCACCAACTTGAACATCTACACGTGGGTCTTCTAATTGACCTGCTATTGTTGGTAAATATTTTTTAGAGTACTCGATTACTTTTCCATCAATATCAACAAGTGTTGCTTTTTTCACGCTTGGATGTTTTAAAATTTCGCGGATAACGCCACCGTCTCCTCCACCAACAACAAGTACATGCTCTGGATTTGGGTGTGTGAAAAGTGGTACATGTGCGACCATTTCATGATATACAAACTCATCTTTCTCTGTTGTCATAACCATATCATCAAGAAGAAGCATGTTACCAAACTCTTCTGTTTCTACCATGTCTAACTTTTGGAATTCTGTTTGTTCTGTGTGAAGCGTTTTATTAATTTTTGCTGTAATACCAAAGTTCTCTGTTTGTTTCTCTGTAAACCAAAGACTCATTATACTTCATCCCTTCTATATCAAATATCCTCTTGTCCACATTAACATTTAGTAGTGTATTCGCAAAATCGAAAAGTACACGTAAAATATGTACGAATTGTTCTTCAGATAAGGAGCTTGTTAACCTTATGTTAAGGCATACTCGCAAGTTTCCCACCTTAGTATAGATTAATCTCGTAAAAAAGCAAGCGTTTTTTGCATGATCTTATTCTATGAAAATTCTTCTAAAATTCAAGGCTATTTTGATGTTTAAAACTCCGCTTTTTTTTCAATACTGTTTTATGTATGAAGAAAACGGAGGTGAATACTTTGGAGCTAAATGCAAGCAAGTATCAACAGAAGCTCAAAAAAGTGGGGCGTCGAGCTATTGCCTTAAGCATTATCCTATTAATCTTATTTTGTATCTCTCTCGGCGTCATGTGGATGATAGCAAAAATTCAAGGAGCTCCTCCTCTATCTGTACCTCAAACGACTATTCTTTATAATGCTGATAAATCTCTATTAGAAGAAATGCATCATGGTCAAAAAAGATATTGGGTTCCAATTGAAAACATTTCTCCTCATGTTATTCAAGCAACTATATCTGTTGAAGATCAGAATTTTTATAATCATCATGGATTTGATCCCAAACGGATTGCAGGTGCTGCTGTTGCCGACTTAAAAGCAATGGCAAAAGTTCAGGGCGCGAGTACTATTACACAGCAATATGCGCGTAACTTGTTTCTTGAACATGATAAAACATGGATTCGGAAATTGCGGGAAGCATGGTATACAGTCCGGTTAGAAACGAACTATGACAAAGACCGTATTTTAGAAGGATATTTAAACACAATCTACTACGGACATGGGGTATACGGTATAGAAGCAGCTTCTCGATACTATTTTAATAAGAATGCTTCAAAACTCACGCGTAGTGAAGCTTCTATTCTTGCAGGAATCCCAAAGGGACCAAGCTACTACTCGCCTTTCAATAACCTAGAGAATGCCAAAGAAAGACAGAAAATCATCTTAGCCGCTATGCAAAAAGAAGGTTTCATTACACAAGAAGAAGAGAAGAAGGCTTTTGCTGCTAAGCTTTCCTTTCATGAAATAAAAGAGGAAGAAAAGCAAGATATTGCTCCTTATTTTGTTGATGAAGTAAAAAAACAAGTAAAGGAAAAGCTTCATTTAACAAATGAACGTGAACTTCATGGGCTACGAATTTATACTACTTTAAATCCAAAGCTTCAAAAGCTAGCTGAAAAGAAAGTGGAAAAAACAATTGACCCTGACTCTTCCATTCAAACAGGATTTATTGCTATGGATCCTAAAACAGGTGCTGTAAAAGCATTAATTGGTGGAAAAGATTACGAAGAAAGCCCTTTTAACCGTGCAACTCAAGCAGTGAGACAGCCTGGCTCAACAATGAAAGTACCGCTCTATTACGCAGCTATTGAACATGGACTCACTCCTTCTACATTATTTAAAAGCGAGCCAACCGTTTTTACATTTGGAAAAGGAACAAAAGAAACGAAATACAAACCAAGCAATTACCATGATTACTATGCAAATGATAATATTACACTTTCACAAGCCATCGCTCTTTCTGATAATATTTATGCGGTAAAAACAATGCAGTATATCGGAGCGGATCAGCTTGTTCAAACTTCAAAAGAAATGGGCATTAAAAGCAACATTAAACCTGTTCCTTCCCTCGCCCTCGGCACCTCTCCTGTTCGTCTAAGTGAGATGGTTAATGCATATGGAATGATTGAGAATGGAGGACGAGAAATTGAACCGACCTTTGTAACTAAAGTGGAATCTTATGATGGAAAAGTACTTTATGAAGCACCAAAAGAGCACAAACAAGTACTTGATGAAGATGCTGCATATGTGACCACACACCTCATGACAGGTATGTTTGATGAACGTTTAAATGATTATACAACTGTGACAGGGAATTCCATTAACAAAAAAACAACGCATATCTATGGCGGGAAATCCGGAACAACACAAACAGATAGCTGGATGATTGGATTTTCCCCAAGCCTTGTAGCAGGTGTATGGACTGGCTATGACAAAGACCAAACAATGGACAAAGTGACAGAAAGAAGCTATGCCAAAAACATTTGGGTTTCGTTTATGGAAGAAGCTCATAAAGGAAAAACAGTTCAAGCCTTTTCACCATCTAAAGGGGTTGTAGGCGTTCTGGTGAATCCAGACAACGGAAAGCTTGCTACTAAAGACTGTCCAAATACGAGGCTTACTTATTATGTTAAAGGCACAGAGCCAACGGAGTACTGTGATGAACATATGGAACATACTGAAGAGAAGAAACAAGAAAAAAAAGAAAAGAAAGAGGAAGATGGATTTTGGAAGAAAGTCCTTCCTTGGGCATAAAAAAGACGTGGAGCTTAAGCTCCACGTCTTTTTTATGCTTCTAGCAGCGCTTTTTTCAGTTCTGGTTCTGAAGCATTCCAAAGTGTTTCATTATGCCCTTTTAAAAATTCACGTAGTAAGTGTTTTGATTTTTCGTCCATATGATCGACAATAATATGGTGTTTCATTGATTTATCCATACGATTTACATGTTCTGGAAGAGACTTATATCCACGACGTGCTTCACGGTTAACCGTCATCTCACAAGCTGTTACTCCTGCATAATAAGGAGACTCTGGTTTTCTTCCAATCGTTACCCAAACAAGCCAATAAAACTTATCTCCTGCTGGCACTTCTTCACGGTTTGGTAAAAACTTAATTCCTTTTTCAACGACACTGCGAGCATGCATTGCACCGATGTCTACAAAAACCTCTTCATCTTCAAGATCAATGAAAACAGGTGAAACATTATCTAAACTAAGAGCTCCAACACCAAATCCTCCATGACCATCTGTTGGGTCACTTTTAATGATATTAAATGCTGCTTTTTTCTTTTTCGGTTGTTGATCCATTTTAAAACTTCCTCCTATCTTGTATACAGTTGTTTTTAAAAAAAGAACGGACTTAATATACGTGTAAATGTTTGCATTACGCTTGGAATCCCTTGATTGTAAATCGGTGAAATCACGTATTGATCAAGAGGTGTAATCACAATAATTAAAAATAGCAAAATTCCATATGATTCATACTGTTTCATCTTGATTCGAATATTTGTTGGGGCTAAATCCTCTAATATTCTATATCCATCAAGAGGAGGAAAAGGCAACAAATTAAAAATGAAAAGAAGAATATTCAGCATGATAAATAAGTTAAGAAATTCATACAAATACTGATTGTTTGATGCTACTTGCGCATTAACCAGAGCATAATAACAAATTGTCCCAATAAAGGCCAAAACAAGGTTGCTTAATGGACCTGCAATGGATACAAGAACACCCGCAAGTCTTGGACGCTTAAAGTTCCGTGGATTAACAGGAACAGGCCTCGCCCATCCAAACCCTGCAATAATAAGCAGAAGTGTTCCGAATGGATCTAGATGGGAAATGGGTGATAGCGTTAACCTTCCTTCATTCTTCGCTGTTGGGTCACCAAATAGATTGGCTACAAAGGCATGCGAGAATTCATGAATTGTAAAAGCTATAATAAGAGTGATTACAACAAAAGGCATTTGTTGTAATGGAAATGCTAAAAACTGTTCCACATCATTTCTCCTCTACACCATATTTAAAATTTCAACTTCTTGCCCTTAGTATACTATATTAGAGTCTCCTCTTCATGCAAATGGAAAGGTATGATTTTTCTTTCTAATTATAAAAGAAAGAGCTACACTAAATAATGATATCTATTTTAAGGAGGAACTAATATGCCATATGTAACAGTAAAAATGTTAGAAGGTCGCACAGATGAGCAAAAACGTGCTCTTGTTGAGAAAGTAACGGAGGCTGTTGTAGAAACAACAGGTGCTTCTAAAGAGAAAGTAGCCGTTATTATTGAAGAAATGAGTAAAAACAACTATGGTGTTGCAGGAAAGCGTATAAGTGATCAATAAAAAAAGAGGCTCTATTCGAGAGCCTCTTTTATAGTGGAGAATGAATCGTCTCACGAAGAGACGAGATATAGCTATATGCATCATTAACCTCTTCTTGTGTATAACGCTGTTTGCTTTTTAATGTGAATACTTTTTCCGCCACTTCTTCAGGTGGTAACGTTTCAAAGTAAAGAACGGTTGAAACAAGTTCAAGAAACCTTGAGCTTTGTTCATTCATGCTTTTCACACAATCATTCAAGAAAGGAAAATCTAAATCCTGGTGATGCTCTAGAAATATTTCCCCCTCTTGAGTTAGCTCATAGCGGTACTGCATATAACCGCCTTTGTTTTCTTTTATTTCTGTCAAAAAACCTAAATTACAAAGCTCTTCAACTCGAAGCGTCAATTCTTCTGAATATGGTCCAAAAAAATGAAAGTTGTATTTCTCATAAAACGGATAGTCTAGCTTCTTTGCAATAAAAATCATTTTCTGCAGCTTTTTTCGCCCAATAATTTCCCCTGCAGATAAAAATACTTTAATAATTTTAGCATGATCCTTCAACAAGGCCCCTTCAACTCCTATACTTCAAAAAATTTCCCTGGAAGCTTGTCTCTCGTAGCTTTAACGCTCTCTACTTTTAGTCTATTTAATAGAGTATCACGTTCATTTTTGCTCGTCACCCTAGCAAAATCTTAGAAATGTAACGTAAAACTTAAGATTATGCCCTTTTATCTCATTTCTTCAAACAAGAGCTTACGAATTTGCTCCTTGACTTTTCGTTTTGAGGATAGTTGGTCAATTGCATCCTGAGGGAAATAGAGCTTATGATCTGTTCTCTTCTTCCCTGAAATAGCTTCAACAATTTCAGACTGACGAGAAAGCTCACGTAATTCCCCACTTGGCATTAATAAATGGATTGGTAGACGCTCTTCTTCTTCACCAGGACGGTAAAAATCATATGGAAGATCACTGGATGAATCAATCACTAAATAATAATCTGGATCTATCCCCGCTTTTTTGAAAAGCTGTGTCAGTTCCATCCACATCTTCATTTTCACCTGTGAATTTGGATTGAATTCAATGTATTTGAATAAGTTGCGGTTAAGAAAACGACGGCAAAGATCTGACAAAATAGCATCTTCTTCTTCTTGCCATGTTTGAAAATAAAACATAATAATGGATTCATCTAACTTTACATAATCCTCAACAGTGACTTTTCCTTCAAAAATAGAATAAAAGTGACGCGGAGGCTGCTTGAATTCATAGTTCTTTTCATATAAATGTTTAGCTCGGTGGAGAATTTTCGTTAAAATTACTTCAGCACTTCTTGTTACAGGGTGGAAATAGATTTGCCAATACATTTGATAACGACTCATAATATAGTCTTCAACGGCATGCATTCCACTATGTTTAATAACAACCTGATCTTCTCTTGGACGCATAACACGAAGGATTCGTTCCATGTCAAAATGACCATAACTAACTCCTGTAAAATAGGCATCACGCTGCAAATAATCCATCCGGTCCGCATCAATTTGGCTTGAAATTAAACTAACAACAAGTTTATTTCGATATGTCTTAGCAATTACTTCTGCTACATCTTTTGGGAATCTATTTCCCATTCGGCGTAGAACTGCGTTAACTTCTGTATCTCCTAGAATAATTGCTTGGGTAAAATCCTCATGATCGAGATGAAAAACTTTTTCAAAAGAGTGCGAGAAAGGACCATGACCTAAATCGTGCAAAAGAGCAGCACAAAGACTTACTAGGCGTTCATTGTTATCCCACTCTTCCCTATCTTGAAAAACATCATCTACAATTCGGCGAATAATTTCATATACTCCTAGAGAGTGATTAAAACGGCTGTGCTCGGCTCCATGAAACGTCATATAAGTAGTTCCAAGCTGGCGAATCCGCCGAAGTCGCTGAAACTCTGCCGTACCAATTAAATCCCAGATCAGTTTATCTCGAACATGAACATAACGATGAACTGGATCTTTAAATACTTTTTCTTCACTTAGTTTTCCACTTGGATATGTCGTCATCTAGTTACCTCTCTATTTTTAAGCTTCTGTTATGTTAATCCCATTCGACAAAAGGTTGTTAATTCCTATATTGACTCTAAAACTTTCGATTTTAAGATGAGAGAGGAAAAAGAATGAACCTAAACGTGAAAAATCACCCTTGTGAAACAAACAAAGGCGATTTTTATTTCTTCATCTTCTTTTCAACTTTATGAATCAGCTCATCTTCACTCAAAGCTGCAACAGGACGATTATTTACAAATGCAAAAGATTTCTTTCGACCTGGGCCACAGTAAGACTGGCACCCTATTTTAATCTCTGCATTAGGATCTACTTTTTTAAGCTTTGGTACTAACGTTTTTATATCTGTTGCTTGGCAATCATCACAAATGCGAAATTCATTTGCCATTGTTATACCTTCCCTTCTTCACCATACCATTAAACCTAAAGGGTATTTTACCGCTAAATATAGCCTATTGCAAGTCCTACTTGTGCTTAACAAGTGTCGGTAAAATTCCTTCTCTACTCCTATAAAAATCCTATTATCTTTCTGCAAGTTTGGTATAAAGTACATTCTTTCTGTCAAACATATAACTAACAACATAATTCTTACAGCAAATAAAAGAAAGAAACTAAGGGAGTTGGTTTTACAATGAAAGAGCGTCAAGATGCATGGACAGAAGAAAATGATTTATTGCTAGCAGAAACAGTGCTTCGTCATGTTCGCGAAGGAAGTACACAGTTGAATGCTTTTGAAGAAGTAGGAGATGAATTAAACCGTACATCAGCAGCGTGTGGTTTCCGCTGGAATGCCGTTGTACGTCATCGCTATGAGAAAGCTCTATCACTAGCTAAAAAGCAGCGCAAACAGCGCCAGCGCGTTCTTGGTCAAGAACAGGGTAAAAAGAGATTACTTTATAACCCGCCTGTACCAACGTTAGAAGATATTAGTGAAACAGTATCTACTGATACTTACCAAGAATACGAGTTAATGCCATATGAACAAGAAGATAATCAGCATGAAGTGGAAAGAGAAATGGAAACTAAAAGTATTCAGCAACCTATCAGTTCTCCTCGTGAAGAAGGTAGCGAGATTCATGAAGTTATCCAATTTTTGAGAAACCTAGAAGGTCGCCAAAGCAACTCACAAGCTTACCGAGCAGAAAATGAGCGCTTAAAACGTGAAAACGAGCAGCTTACACAAGAAAATCTTATGCTAAAATCAAAAGTTGCGAAGCTTGAACAAGATACAACTACTATTCAAGAAGACTACGAAACATTAATGAAAATTATGAACCGTGCTCGACAGTTTGTTCTTTTTGAAGATGATGATCGCCAAGCTACAAAATTTAAAATGGATCGCAATGGTAATCTTGAGAAAATGGCTGAATAATGAATCCCTTTATCACATTCCCAAGGAGAGTGAACGCATCTTATTTCAAAGACGTTCATTCTCTTTTTGGTTTGAGCAAGAAGCGAATAAAACTGTGCTATAA
Source organism: Priestia sp. TRM10 (assembly GCF_057808375.1). Lineage (NCBI taxonomy): Bacteria > Bacillati > Bacillota > Bacilli > Caryophanales > Bacillaceae > Priestia > Priestia sp. TRM10. The sequence continues at coordinate 108,074 of NZ_JBJZOT010000011.1, read as the reverse complement.
TAACGATGTTAAAGCTAGTTAAAGGAGCACATATTATGAATCAAGCCGTAGAGTTATTATCACAGCCAACATGGCGTATTATTGATCAGACAAGTTTAGGTCCTGCTTTTGATGCTCGACAATCGTTTGCCATGGACGACATGCTTTGCACAGTTGTTGGTTCATTCTCATCCCCACCTACAATGAGATCATGGGTTCATCATCAAACAATCGTTCTTGGTATTCAAGATACACGCCTGCCATATTTGAAAGATGGGCTTTCTTATCTCCATGACCAAGGGTTCAAAACCATTGTCCGTAATTCTGGTGGCCTTGCGGTCGTGTTAGATGAAGAAGTACTAAACATCTCTCTCCTTTTCCCAGAAGCAAAAATTGATATTGATCGTGGATATGATGCAATGTGGGAACTTATTAAATATATTTTTAAAGATTATAACGTTGAGATTGAAGCAAAAGAAATTGTTGGCTCATACTGTCCTGGCAGCTATGATCTAAGCATTAATGGAAAAAAGTTTGCAGGAATTTCACAGCGTCGGATTCGAAAAGGAATTGCTGTACAAATCTATCTTTGCGTTGATGGAAGTGGTTCAGAGCGCGCCAAACTTATTCAGCAGTTTTATGACAGAGCTCTTAAAAAAGAAGAAACTAAATTTACGTATCCAACGATTAAACCAGAAACAATGGCTTCTCTTACAGAACTATTGGGAGAAAAAATGACAGTGAACGATGTAATGCATAAAGTTCTAAGTACGTTGAAATCTCTCGGTAGCAAACTAACAACAAGGGAACTTTCTGAAGAAGAACAGGCTCTGTTCCAACAAAATCTACAGCGTATTTATGATCGAAACGAAAAAGCATTTCGATAAAAAAGAAGCTCCTTTATGAAAAGGAGCTTCTTTGCTTCTATTACAGTGCTTGAGCTGAAGTAATAATAGCTAATTTGTACACATCTTCCTCACTGCATCCGCGTGAAAGATCGTTTACTGGTTTATTTAATCCTTGAAGAATTGGTCCAACTGCTTCAAAGTTACCTAAACGTTGAGCGATTTTGTATCCAATGTTTCCTGCTTCAAGACTTGGGAATACAAATACGTTTGCATCACCTTTTAAAACAGAATCTGGAGCTTTCTTTGCTGCTACTTCTGGAACGAAAGCAGCATCAAATTGGAATTCTCCATCTAACACAAGTGTTGGGTTTTTCTCTTTCGCAATTGTCACAGCATCTGCTACTTTCTCTGTTTCAGGAGATTTTGCTGATCCTTTCGTTGAGAAGCTTAACATTGCTACTTGTGGTGTAATACCAAACATGTCTGCAGTGTTTGCACTTTCAATTGCAATCTCAGCTAAATCTTGGCTGTCTGGAGCAATGTTGATTGCGCAGTCAGCAAATACGTAGCGCTCTTCACCGCGAACCATGATAAATACGCCAGATGTCTTTTTCACACCTTGTTTTGTTTTGATGATTTGAAGCGCTGGACGAACTGTATCTGCTGTTGAGTGCGCAGCACCACTTACAAGACCATCTGCTTTGTCCATATGAACAAGCATTGTCCCAAAGTAGTTTTCATCTAGAAGAATTTTACGTGCATCCTCTTCTGTTGCTTTTCCATTACGGCGCTCTACGAATGAAGCAACCATGTCTTCAAACCCTTCATAGTTTTGAGGATCATAGACTGTTACTCCTTCTAAAGATGCGTTGATCTCGCCTGCTTTCTTTGCAACCTCTTCTTGGCTTCCAATCACAATTGGAGTTACAAGACCATCTGCAGCAAGACGGCTTACCGCTCCTAGTACACGCTCATCTAGTCCTTCTGGAAATACGATACGAATATTTTGACCTTTTACTTTGTCTTTTAATGATGAGAATAAATCACTCACACTAACGTCCTCCTTTAATAGAAATCATTTTTATTTATGTAACATTCCCTCTTTTACTAGGATAGCTCTTTTAAAGTTAAATGCAAAGGAATCTGACAAAACAATGTCGAATTAGTAAAGTTGTTTTAATTTCGAATATTCAAAATTAGCTTTTCTCTTTACTATCATAGACCAATCTGAATGCTTGTATGTTTCCCCCTGTTTCCTTTTTTTAACCCTCATTTCACAAAATATTCACCGAATTTATAGGTGTTCAATTCAGAAATATCGGTTAGACTGTGCTATAGTTGGAATAGATGCTAAAAACCCATATATAGGAGTGAAAACATTATGGTAGAACCAGCTCAAACACTAGATGGTTGGTATAGTCTTCATGACTTACGCGCAATGGACTGGGCAGCTTGGAAGATGCTAACGAGCGATGAACGTCAAGCAGCTCTTCATGAATTTCAGGGGCTCATGGAAAAATGGAACAACGTACAAAAAGCAGAGCAAGGAAGCCACGTTGTATACAAAGTAATCGGGCAAAAAGCAGACATTATGTTTATGTTCCTGCGCCCTACAATGGCTGAACTAAATGATATTGAAACAGAGTTTAATAAAACGAAATTAGCTGAGTTTCTAATTCCAACATATTCGTATGTTTCAGTTGTTGAACTTGGCTCATATATGGCTAAAGAAGGAGAAGATCCTTATGAGAACCCACATATTCGTTCTCGTCTATATCCTATCCTTCCTCAAACAGATTATATTTGCTTCTATCCAATGGACAAGCGCCGTCAAGGTGATGACAACTGGTATCGTCTTGAAATGGACGAGCGTAGCAAATTAATGTATAGCCACGGTATGATTGGCCGTCAATATGCTGGAAAAGTAAAACAGATTATCACAGGTTCCGTTGGATTTGATGATTACGAATGGGGAGTTACTCTATTCGCCGATGATGTTTTGCAATTTAAAAAGCTAATTTACGAAATGCGTTTTGATGAAGTAAGTTCTCGTTACGGAGAGTTTGGTAGCTTCTTTGTTGGGCATCGTCTAACAGAAGAAGGAGTTTCTCCATTTTTCCACGTATAAAATATATGCATAAAAAGCTGAAGAAGGGGCCTTCCTTTCTTCAGCTTTTTCTCGTTGCCATTCTTCAAAAGTCATCATATCCCCCCGCTCGCCTACATAATAATGAAATAGCGGCTAAAGAGAATGATATTTAGCTCTGTAAAACCAGCATATATTCGGGCTTATAAGCCTTCTGAAAGGCTTGAAACCTAAAAGCTTATACATTTTCTTTAAGGAGGAATTGGATAATGGCTAAATCAAAATCGTCGAATCAACCTGAGCAAGGAGGGCAAGGATATGGTGCATATCCACCATACTATGCTCCTTACTATGGATTTCCCTATGACCAGTATGGGTTTGCTCCACCTTCTATAAGGCAGGCGTCTGGGCAAATGTCTAGCAATGGAGGGCAAGGGCAACAAGGACAACAAGGGCAACAAGGGCAACAAGGGCAACAAGGGCAAGGCCAAATGGGGCAAGGCATGGGGATACCGATGATGCCACAAGGCCAAATGGGGCAAGGCCAAGGCATGCAAGGTGCACCAGGTCAAAATGTTCCAGGTATGCTACCTCTTCAAGAATCTTATATTGAAAATATATTACGCCTTAACAGAGGAAAAGTAGCTACTGTTTATATGACTTTCGAAAATAATAGAGATAAAACATTTAAAGGTGTAGTTGAAGCTGCAGGGCGTGACCACATTATTCTAAGCGATCCTCGTACAGGGATGCGCTATATCCTTCTTATGGTTTATCTTGATTACATTACATTTGATGAAGAAATTGAATACCAATATCCATATTTAAATTCCACTTCACTTAGCACTTATTCTTCACGCTAAAAAAAACCCTGCTTCTTAAGCAGGGTTCTTTTTATAAAAGTTTAGCAGCTGCAATTACGATTAGAAGCCACGCAACAATGAACGCCACTCCTCCAATTGGTGTAATGGCTCCAAGGATACCGATACCGCTTAATGTTAAGATGTATAAGCTTCCTGAGAAGAAAATAATCCCAACTAACATTACCCAACCTGAGGAAGAAATTAGGCTAGACTGTGGAAATAAGTTGGCTAGAAAAGCTACAACGAAAAGACCAAAAGCATGAAACATATGGTACTGTACTCCTGTTTTCCACACTTCTAGATATTTTTCTGAAACGCGGCCTTCTAACCCATGTGCTCCAAACGCACCTAATCCAACAGCAAGCATCGCATTAATAGCTCCCAATATTAAAAATATCTTCATTTTTCTCGCCCCTATGTAGTAAAAAGTATTTGATTTCTACAGTTCTTAAAAGTCAAAAAGACTGTCTCCATTAGATCCATCATTCTCTTCCACTTTGTTTGGTGGATTTGTTGGAGAACTTTGTTGGTAATTAGAAAATGTTTGGATACTTGAAACAGGAGAAGCCTCTGCTTTCTTAGAGATAGACGGAGAAGAAGACTGTTCACCAATAGCAAGTTCACAAAGCGTTTTTATCGCAATTAAATGATCTCGAACTTTGCCACCCTCTCCTGCCGAGTTTTTCTCTTTGGCTTCCGTTACTTCTGTCTGTAATTTATTTAACACATGCTGGATGGAAATATCGGCCATTGTTACACCTCATTTTTAATTTGCTTATCCTTTTCTATTGTATCAAAACATTCTTTTCTCCTCTATACTCTTCCTTATTCTCTATTTTCAATTTGCCAATCAATCGGTTCTTGGTTTGTTTCCTTTAAGAACTCATTTGTTTTTGAGAAATGATGGCTTCCAAAGAATCCTCTGTTTGCAGAAAGTGGGCTTGGATGAGGTCCTTCTAGAATTAGATGATGATCTTTTATAAGTGCTTTTTTCTGTCTTGCATTGTTTCCCCATAATAAGAAAACCATTGGCTTCTCACGTTCAGAGAGCTTTTCGATAATCTTGTTTGTGAAGGTCTCCCACCCTTTTCCTTTATGAGAGTTTGGTTTTCCTTCTCTTACCGTTAAGACTGTGTTTAGCATAAGGACTCCTTGTTCAGCCCATTTTACTAAGTAACCGTTGTTAGGAATATAGCAGCCAACATCCTGCTTTAGTTCTTTATAAATATTTACAAGGGATGGGGGTGTTTTCACTCCAGGTTGAACAGAGAAGCTTAATCCATGAGCTTGGCCAGGACCATGGTAAGGATCTTGTCCTAATATCACAACCTTTGTATCTTTATAAGCTGTGTAGTGAAGAGCATTATAGATATCATACATATCTGGATATATCGTTTGTGTTTTGTATTCCTCAACTAGAAACTCACGAAGTTCCTTATAATAAGTTTTTTCAAATTCCTCTGCTAATATCTCTTGCCAATCGTTTTTCAAAATGGTCATTTTAACACCTCTCAATAAATTTTTTAAAAATAAAGACAACTGGTAACTTCCTGTTCTTGACTTTAAGCTCTCTTCGCTACCGCATCTCTATCTTTTTACACATAAACTTTACTTTGTCTTATCAAGATTAAGTACAAAATACTTTTAAAGTAAAAGAAAACATGGAATAATAGGTACAAGCCATTAATGAAAGAATACTGTTTTTATAACTCTATTCTTTTTAAAATTATTACATATTTCATACGTAATTCAAAATAAAGTGAGGTTAGAGATGCGATGACAACGAGTTCAAATCCGAAATCAATTATTGTAATCTTTGGAGCTACTGGTGATTTAGCAAAACGCAAGCTATTCCCTTCTATTTACCGCTTATATCGCAACGGGAAAATATCTGAAGACTTTGCTGTTGTAGGCGTGGCAAGAAGACCATGGTCAAATGATACATTTCGTGACAATGTAAAAGAATCTGTTAAAGGGTTAAATGGCAAAGACATTGAGGAGTTTTCTTCTCACTTTTATTATCAACCATTTGATGTAACAGACCTAGAATCCTATCAGAAGTTAAACAGCTTATTAACAGACCTTGATGAGCAATATCATACTGAAGGCAACCGAATTTTCTATTTAGCAATGGCACCAGAGTTTTTCGGCCCAATTGCAGAAAATTTAAAATCTGAAGGTGTTACAAATACAAATGGATGGTCAAGACTTGTTATTGAGAAACCTTTTGGTCATGATTATCAGTCAGCTGAAGTATTAAACAACCAAATTCGTCACGCTTTTAGCGAAGATCAAATCTATCGTATTGATCACTACCTTGGAAAAGATATGGTTCAAAACATTGAGGTTATTCGTTTTGCTAATGCTTTATTTGAACCGATGTGGAATAACCAATATATTTCAAATATTCAAATTACATCGAGTGAGACACTTGGTGTTGAAGATCGTGGACGCTATTACGAGACGTCTGGTGCCCTTCGTGACATGGTTCAGAACCATATGCTGCAAATGGTGGCACTACTTGCGATGGAACCACCAATTAATTTAACAACAGAAGAAATTCGCAGTGAAAAAGTCAAAGTACTACGCGGACTTCGCCAAATTTCTGCGGAAAATTTAAATGACTATGTTGTACGCGGACAATACGGAGCTGGTGTTGTTGAAGAGGATAACGTAAAAGGCTATCGAGAAGAAAACGCAGTTGACGAACAATCTAATACAGAAACATTTGTCGCAGCTAAGCTCATGATTGATAACTTCCGCTGGGCTGGAGTGCCATTCTATATTCGCACTGGTAAACGTATGAGAGAAAAATCAACAAAAATTGTTGTTCAATTTAAAGATCTACCAATGAATCTTTATAAGAATAAAGGAAAAAGCATTCATCCAAACTTACTTGTTATTCATATTCAACCAGATGAAGGTATTACACTTCATTTAAATGCACGCAAAGAAAGTGGCGCTGACCCTTCAACTTCTACACCAATTGAACTTGATTACTGCAATAACTGCGGAGACAAAATCAATACACCTGAAGCTTATGAGCGCCTTTTATATGATTGCATGAATGGAGATGCAACAAACTTCACTCATTGGGAAGAAGTGGCCCTTTCTTGGAAATTTGTTGACAATATTTCATCAGCATGGGCGAATGAAAAAGCAACAAACTTCCCAAACTATGAATCAGGATCAATGGGACCAAAAGAAGCAGACGCTCTTTTAGCAGAGAATGGTTTCCATTGGTGGGATATTAACTCGCACAAAGGTTTTTAATTACTAGCATAGAAAGTGAGAGGAGTTTCTCAATGAAGTTTTATGATGTGACAATGTCGATTCACGAAAGTATGATGGTTTATAAGGATAAAGCAGAAAAAAAGCCAGTTTTTAATACGAGTACGAACGGTCATGTAACAGAAACGAAAATAACAATGGATGCCCATACAGGTACCCATATAGACTCTCCTCTCCATATGATTAATGAGGGAGATACGTTTGAAACAATCCCTCTTGATCGTTTTATCACAAAATGCAAAGTCCTTGATTTAACAACTGTTGAAGATGGAATTACAGCACGTCATCTTGAGCCTTTTGAAATTGAACAAAATGACTTTCTTGTTTTAAAAACAACTAATTCTTTTCATGAGAAAGATGAATTTGATCATGAATTTATCTACTTAAAAGAAGATGGTGCAAAGTATCTGATTGATAAAGGTATTAAAGGTGTTGCTACAGATGGTCTTGGCATTGAACGTAGCCAACCAGATCATGGTACACACCGCTCTCTCTTTAAAGAGAAAATCGTTATTATGGAAGGCTTCTCTTTAAAAAATGTACCACAAGGAGAATATTTGATGATTGCTGCGCCTATTAAAGTAACCGGCATTGAAGCAGCTCCTGCTCGTGTTTTCCTTGTTGAGGGAATGGAAGATATCGATATCCAATTTGCATAAAAAAAGACGCTCAAGCTTGAGCGTCTTTTTTTATATTTATTTTTCTAACCATTCTGTATGGAAAATACCGTCTTTATCAATACGTTGATACGTATGTGCACCGAAATAATCACGCTGCGCTTGAAGTAAGTTTGCCGGTAATGTTTCTGTGCGGTAGCTATCATAGTAAGCTAATGCACTAGAGAATCCTGGTACAGGAATTCCGTGTTTTACAGCAAGAGAAATTACTTCACGTAACGCTGATTGATAACCTTCAACAATCTCTTTGAAATATGGATCAAGAAGTAAGTTTGTTAGAGCTGATTCACGATCATATGCATCTTTAATTTTTTGTAGGAATTGTGCGCGAATGATACAACCACCACGGAAGATCATAGCGATATCTCCGTAGCTTAAGTTCCAATCGTACTCTTCAGATGCTGAACGCATTTGTGCGAATCCTTGAGCATATGAACAAATCTTACTCATATAAAGAGCTTTACGGATAGCTTCTACAAATTCAGCTTTATCACCTTCAAATGCTGAAGCTTCTGGTCCGCTTAGTACTTTACTTGCTTTCACACGCTCTTCTTTCATTGCAGAAAGGAAACGTGAAAATACAGATTCTGTGATAATCGGAAGTGGTACACCTAAGTCAAGAGAGCTTTGGCTTGTCCATTTTCCTGTTCCTTTTTGACCTGCTGTATCTAAAATCACGTCAACAAGTGGTTTACCTGTTTCTTCATCAACTTTTGTGAAGATATCAGCAGTAATTTCGATAAGGTAGCTGTCAAGCTCACCTTTATTCCATTCAGAAAATACTTCATGCAACTCTTGTGCTTCTAGACCTAAAAGATTTTTCATAATGAAATATGCTTCACAAATCAGCTGCATATCGCCATACTCAATTCCATTATGAACCATTTTCACGTAGTGACCTGCTCCATTTGGTCCAATATATGTGCAGCAAGAATCGCCATCAACTTTTGCTGAAATAGCTTCTAGAATAGGCTCTACAAGCTCGTACGCTTCTTTTTGTCCACCAGGCATGATAGATGGTCCTTTAAGCGCTCCTTCTTCCCCACCTGAAACTCCTGTTCCAATAAAGTGGATGCCTTCTTTTTCAAGCTCTTCATTACGACGAATTGTATCTTTAAAGAATGTATTTCCGCCGTCGATTAAAATATCTTCTTTATCTAAATAAGGTTTTAATGATTCAATTGTTGCATCTGTTGCTGGTCCTGCTTTAACCATTAACAAGATTTTACGTGGTTTTTCAAGAGAGTTAACAAACTCTTCTACGCTATATGTACCAACGAAATTTTTACCTTCTGCTTCATTTTTTAAAAACTCTTCTGTTTTCTCTGGAGAACGGTTAAAAACAGAAACTGAATACCCGCGACTTTCAATGTTAAGAGCAAGGTTTTTACCCATAACAGCCAAGCCAATAACACCAATTTGTTGTTTTGACATACTTTCTCTTCCCTTCTGTAATTAAAATATAGAGTGAATTTGCCCTAGCACATTTTGCATAGACAAAACGTTATTTTAAAAGCATCCATCCTGAAGCTTTTAAAACATTTTCGTTTTGTTGAACATACCACAATAAAAGTTCACTTTTCAAGCAGGATAAACTAGCTTGTAAAGATTGCCTATTATAACATGTGCCATGATACTTCTATTGTACACATTTTTCAGAAAAATTTCTTCTTTTCTTCCTCTATATGAAAGATTATTTTATTTTTTTAGTAAAAATAGATCTTAAAAACATAGTTTTGATTTCTCTTTACACAGAACCTTTTATTTTCTTGTATACTGTTTGTAAAAGCTTCGATAAATGAGGGGAAATTTATGAGTATAAAACAACACGATCCGTTCCAATCTAATTTTGACTCACTAGATGAATTTGCTGACCATATTAGTGATGTATTAAAGTGTCCTATTACAATTGAAGATGCGAACCATCGACTTTTAGCTTACAGCACACATCAAGATGAGATTGATCCTGCTCGTATTTCTACAATCATCGGTCGGCGCGTTCCTGAAAAAGTAATTAATAACCTTTGGAAACAAGGAGCTATTCCTGCCCTATTACAATCAAGAGAGCCTATTCGAGTAGAGAATATTAACGAGATTGGTCTTGGCAACCGCGTAGCAATCTCTATTTGGAAAAATGACGAAGTTCTTGGTTTTATTTGGGCTCTTGAAGTTTACCATAAACTCCAAGATTCAGATCTCATTCTGTTAAAGAGTGCGGCAAAAGCGGCAAAAAACAAACTATTGCAACTACAAATCCGCAAAAATAAAAAAGAAGAGAGATCTCAAGAGCTTTTCTGGAAGATAATCACAGACCATGTAAAAGAAGCAGATGATGTTCACATGCAATTTCAGCAAGTGCAACTTACACCCCCAACTTTATTTTCTGTGCTTGTTTTTCGTTTTCACCAAGAAATCACAGATGATATGGAAAGGAAGCTTTCTTATCTTCTTCAAACAACACAGCAAGTTCAAGTTTCTTTATATACAACAGATTTTAATAAATTAATTTTGCTTATCTCATTAAAAAATCGATCACAGCCTCTTCAGCAATGTGAAAACTTCATTGAATACTTCACAAAACAAACCGTAGAACGATTTAACCTTTCATTAGCTGATGCGAGCAGCGGGAATATATATGAATCCCTTGACTGTATTTCAAAAAGTTATAAAGAGGCGCTTACTGTTCTTTCTATAAAGAAACGATTTCCAAAAGAAACTCAGTCCATTTACACTTATCAATCATTAGGGATTTATCAATTTTTAGATGTCTTATTAGAAAAAAGACAAAGAGATGGATTCACAAACCAGACGGTAGAAAAACTTGTCTCATATGATCAAAAACATCAAAGCAACTTAGTTGAAACAATTGAGATTTTTCTTGATCGGGATCAGAACCTTCATGAGGCAGCAAAAGCATTAAACATTCATATTAATACACTTAATTATCGTCTAAAGCGAATTCAGGAAATTGGAGAGCTCAATTTAAAAAATCCTAATCAAAAGATTACCCTATACCTTGATATCAAACTTGCACGTTATGCTGAAAGTCTTCATTTGTGATTTTACACAAATGAACGGAAAATCTTTCTCTAAATACCACAAAGATGATTCCAATAATTCTGCTTATACTATAGATATAGTAATTCACTTACTACATTATCAGAGGAACGCTTGTTTCTCTCATATAAATATAGAAAACGCTTACATTGAAAGGGGTATAATAATTATGATTATCGGAGTACCAACAGAAATTAAAAACAATGAAAACCGCGTAGCACTTACACCTTCTGGAGTTGTTCAACTTGTAGCACATGGACATCGTGTCTTAGTTGAAGAAAATGCTGGCGTTGGCAGTGGATTTGTAAATGAGGATTACCTACAAGCAGGTGCTGAGATTATTGCAAAAGCAAAAGATGTCTGGGCTACTTCTGATATGATTATGAAAGTAAAAGAACCTCTGCCAAGTGAATATGACTACTTTAAAAAGAGACTTATTCTATTTACTTACCTTCACCTAGCAGCTGAGCCAAGCCTTGCTGAAGCATTGAAGAATAAAGGCGTTACAGCTATTGCTTATGAGACTGTTGCAAGTAATGGAAAACTTCCTCTTTTAACACCTATGAGTGAAGTTGCAGGACGAATGGCTGCTCAAATTGGTGCTCAATTTTTAGAAAAGCCTAAAGGCGGAAAAGGAATTCTACTATCAGGCGTTCCTGGCGTAAATCGTGGAAAAGTAACAGTTATTGGCGGTGGTGTTGTTGGAACAAACGCAGCTAAAATTGCAGTTGGCCTAGGAGCGGATGTTACAATTATCGACCTTAACCCTGAACGTTTACGCGAGCTTGATGATCTTTTTGGAAGTAACATTCAAACATTAATTTCAAATCCTGTTAATATTGCTAGCGCTGTTGCACAGGCTGATCTACTCATTTGCGCTGTTCTAATCCCAGGTGCTAAAGCTCCGACTCTTGTGACAGAAGACATGGTAAAATCAATGTCAAAAGGATCTGTAATTGTAGACGTTGCCATTGACCAAGGCGGGATCGTAGAAACAGTTGACCATATTACAACACACGATAATCCAACATATGAAAAACACGGCGTTGTTCACTATGCTGTAGCAAACATGCCTGGTGCTGTTGCACGAACTTCAACAATTGCCTTAACAAACGTAACCGTGCCATATGCTTTGCAAATTGCTGACAAAGGAGTTCAAAAAGCAGTTGCGGAAAATGAAGCATTAAAACTTGGTGTCAATGTAGCAAACGGTGAAATTACATTCAAAGCTGTTGCTCATGATCTTGGTTACACATATGTACCTGTTGAAACAGCTCTTTTAAACGGATTTGCTTCTGTATAATTTCAGCATGAGAGAAACTTCTCTCATGCTTTTTTGTTTCTAGGAAGATTAATCCTATTCTATGAAAAATCGCCTATTTATTGATATAATAGAATACAGAAGCACACTATAAAGATAACTTTTGCTTGGATGCAAGGAGGCTTTTTATCATTATGAAAAAAGTATTAACAATTGCTGGTTCTGACACGAGTGGAGGCGCAGGTATACAAGCTGATTTAAAAACCTTCCAAGAACGTGAAGTATACGGCATGACAGCTCTAACAACTATCGTTACGATGGATTCAAAAAACAAATGGTCTCATAACGTATTTCCTATAGATATTAATACGCTAAAAGCCCAGCTTTCTACAACTGTTGAAGGCATTGGAATTGATGCAATGAAAACAGGTATGCTTGGTTCTGTTGAAATTATCAACCTTGTGGCAGAAACAATCGATAAATATAATTTAAAAAACATTGTTATCGACCCTGTAATGGTTTGTAAAGGAGAAGATGAAGTCCTGCACCCTGAAACAGCAGAAAGTCTTCGTGACACGCTTACTCCACGCGCAACAGTCGTGACGCCAAATTTATTTGAAGCAGGTCAAATTAGCGGCCTTGGAACTCCTACAACAGTAGAAGAAATGAAAGCTGCAGCTGAGAAAATTCATGCTCTTGGACCACAGTATGTGTTAATTAAAGGTGGCGGAAAGCTACAGCATGATAAAGCAGTTGACGTTTTATATGATGGCAAAACGTTTGAGGTGCTTGAAGGTGAGCGTATTGACACACCGTATACACATGGAGCAGGCTGTACGTACTCAGCTGCTATCACGGCCGAACTTGCTAAAGGTAAAGACGTGAAAGAAGCTATTTTAACAGCAAAAGAGTTTATTACAGAAGCAATTCGTGAGTCATTCCAATTGAATAAATATATTGGACCTACAAAACATAGTGCATATCGCAGTAAAGAAAAGCAGAACGTTTAAAAAGGATGAGGGAAATTCCCCTCATCCTTTTCTTATATAAAGAAAAACCTCAGCTCAAATGAGCTGAGGTTTTTTTGTATTAATGATTGTGCATTCCGAATGACATAACCCAAACAGAACCTGCAACAATTACAATTGCGATAAAGAATGCATACACCATATTCCCAACCTGTACAGCACCTTCTCCTTCTCTTAAGTGCATGAACAGCACGAGCTGCATACCAGCCTGTAAGAAAGCAAGAATAAGCATAACAGTAAGAATAGCAGTGTTTGAGAAACCTGAACTAAAGGCTACCCATACGGTGATCAGTGTAATAACGATCGACAGGATAAAGCCGATAACAAGCTTCCAAGGAAAACCATCATGATGCTCTTGTGCATATCCTTTTCCAGCCATGATTATAACACCATCCCTGATAAATAGACTAACGTAAAGATAAACAACCAAACGATATCTAAGAAGTGCCAGTAAAGACCGATAATGAATACTTTACGAGCAGTTTTTGGTGTAAATCCACGCTGTTTTAATTGAATCAAGATACACGTTAACCAGCCGATACCGACTGTTACGTGAAGTCCGTGAGTTCCAACAAGAACAAAGAATGCTGATAAGAAAGCACTTGTTTTAATTGAAACACCTTCGTGTCCAATATACTCATAGAACTCAAAAATCTCACAGCCTAGGAATCCAAGACCAAGAGCCATTGTAATTAAAAGCCACGTTACCATTGCTTTCATCTTTTGAGCTCTTAAATAATGGATAGCCATACTTCCTGTAAAACTACTTGTTAAAAGTAAGAACGTCATAATTAAAACGATCTCTGGTTTAAACAAGTCAGCTGAAGTTGGTCCATTTGCTGGACGAGAATGTAAAACCATATATGTTGCGAATAGTGTTGAGAACAGGGCGATCTCGGCTCCAAGGAAGATCCAGAAGCCAAGAATGGTCATTCTGTCCTCGCCTTTGGAATATTCAAGCGGCGTATTAGCATCATGTGCGTGTGTAGATTCTGCTGCCATGCGTTACGCCCCCTTTCCGATTCGTTGTGTTCGTTTAATTTCTTCAACGCTGACATAGTAGCCATCATCATAATCAAAGGAACGAATAACCATACAGATTAGCATACCTGCTAGACCTGGAATAGCCATCCAGTACCATTCAAATACAAGACCAAAACCAGCAATGAACAAGAGGACTGACATGATAACACCTAAGCCAGAGTTGCTTGGCATATGGATTGGTTTTAAGTCTTCCTCTTTTACTTCACGAGCAGCTTCAAAGCCTTTTTCTTTCTTCTGATACCAATACTCGTCTAAGCGAGTCATTTTTGGTGTTGTAGCAAAGTTGTAGAATGGTGGTGGTGAAGAAACCATCCACTCAAGCGTACGACCATCCCATGGGTCACCAGTAAGATCGCGTTCACCATGACGAGCACTGTAGTAAATGCTATATACAAGTACAATGAATCCTAGACCCATTCCAACAGCACCAATAGATGCAATAACGTTTAATGGTGTCCAGCCAAGACCTGCTGAGTAAGTGTACATACGACGTGCCATTCCCATTAGACCTAAGAAGTACATTGGGAAGAAACATACGTTAAATCCGATCATAAATAACCAGAAACTAATTTTTCCTAAACGTTCGTTAAGCATATGACCGAACATTTTTGGATACCAATAATATAGACCTGCGAAACAAGCAAATACTGTACCAGCGATTAATACGTAGTGGAAGTGGGCAATAAGGAAATACGTATTGTGATACTGATAGTCAGCTGCAGCCATTGCAAGCATAACCCCTGTTACCCCACCGATAACAAAGTTCGGGATAAATGCTAGTGACCACATCATCGCAACGGTCATCTTAATGCGCCCTTTGTAGAGCGTAAATAACCAGTTAAATATCTTAACCCCTGTTGGGATTGCAATTGCCATCGTTGAAACAGAGAAGAATGAGTTAACTGCTCCGCCTGCTCCCATCGTAAAGAAGTGATGGACCCATACAAGGAAACTTAAACCTGCAATAGCAATCATTGAGAATACCATTGCTTTGTAACCAAATAATGTTTTACGTGCAAACGTACAAACGATTTCCGAGAAAATACCGAATGCAGGTAAAATAACAATATATACTTCAGGATGTCCCCAAACCCAGAACAAGTTAGCCCAAAGCATAGGCATACCGCCATCTCCTAAGTTAAAGAAGTTGGCATCAAATAGTCTATCAAATGTCATAAGTGCTAATGCCACTGTTAAAACAGGGAAAGCAAAGATAATAATGATAGCTGTAATAAGCGTTGACCAAGTGAACATTGGCATTTTCATTAATGTCATACCTGGTGCGCGCATTTTTAGGATTGTAACTAAGAAGTTAATACCTGTTGCAAGTGTACCGATACCGGCAATTTGAAGTCCTAACAGGTAAAAGTTTTGTCCAGGTCCTGGGCTTAACTCATTGCCAGCTAGAGGCATGTAAGCTGTCCACCCTGCATCTGGTGACCCCCCGATAACGAAGGAGATATTGAAAAGCATTGCCCCCATAAAAAATGACCAGAAACTAAGTGAGTTTAAAAATGGGAATGCTACGTCACGTGCACCAATTTGTAGTGGTACAGCAACGTTAATTAAACCAATTAAAAATGGCATAGCCATAAACAGGATCATAATTGTCCCGTGTGTTGTAAAAATTTCATTGTAATGTGAAGAGCTTAAGAACTCTGTCTCTGGAAGTGTGAGTTGAGCACGCATTAAAAGGGCATCCACTCCACCGCGGAAAAGCATTAGCACCGCAGCAATGATATACATGATACCAATTTTCTTATGATCTACGGATGTAAGCCATTCTGTCCAAAGCCATTTCCACTTCTTGAAGTAAGTTAAAACAAAGATGATACCTAAAGTGGCTAATACGATGGAAACATCCGCGCCATAAATTAGCGGATCACCTGTGACGAAAAATTCATCGAGCTTCATCTCTTAGCTTCCTCCTTCCGCTGTATTAGCAAAAATTAATATGTTGCGTTATAAAACTGTACATGATGAAAACATGCTGAAAAGCTTAGAGATTAATGACTGCTATGGTCCATGCCTTCCATATCCATGCCCTCTTCATGACCTTCATGATCTTCTTCAGATTTGTTATAAGTATCTTGCTTTGCATGGTCAACAAAGTCTAAGTGTGTGTTTGAGAAAGACTTACGACCAATAACGCTCTGTTTTAAGATCTCTTTGTTGTACTCTTTTTCTGTAAGCTTAGGAGCCGTATCTTTTACTTCATCAGCCCACTCTTGGAATTCTTCTGGTTTTTGAGATTCTACTTCAAATTCCATTTGTGCGAAACCTTCACCATTGAAGTTAGCGTTACGTCCCATGTAAGTGCCTTCGTGATCTGCTTGTAAATAAAGCGTTGTTTCCATACCTGCCATTGCATATTTTTGTCCACCAAGCTCTGGAATCCATAGAGCCGTCATTGAATCAGCTGATGTTAACTTAAATTCAACTGGTCTATCTTCTGGAATGTTTACATAGTTAACCGTCTCAATTCCTTGTTCAGGATAACTAAAAATCCATTTCCAGTCAGCTGATGTTGCATAGATCACAAGCGGTTCTTGTTGTTCTTCTGCATTTGCAGCTTGTGGTGGTTTCTCTAAGTCAAAGATGGCTTTGACTGTTGGGATAGATAGTGCAATAACAATGATAATAGGAATACCAGTCCAGACGATTTCAAGGAATGTATTTCCGTGTACCTCTGGTGGCTCGTAATTCATATTATCTGGTCTTTCACGATACTTAATAAGAACTACAGCAAATAAAACGAAAACAACCACAATGATAATAAGCATAAAACCAATTGACCACATAATTAAGTCATATTGAGTTTGAGCCACTGGTCCTTGTGGGTTTAATACACCCATCTTTAGATCACAGCCACTCAATAAAAAGAGAATAGCTAGAGCAGACAATGAGATCCACTTGCGACTCACTTTTTGAAGCTTTTTCATGGATGTTCCTCCTTTCCTTTGTTTTAAAAAAGGATATTATAAAATTTTAAACCTCAACTACCCCACTTACTATTTATGGAAGTTGAGTAGAGTAATATAGTAGAAGACAAAAAAAACACAACGTTTTATTTACCTATCCACAATACCACATATTTTACGACATTAACTTTCTTTTGACTAGTCGTCAAAAAATGATAATTAATTTGTCACAAATAAGTCACAAAATGTTCATCATTTATCCTTTTTTGTCCAAATAATGTAATATCATGTCTGTTATTGTCGCCTTTTTTTCTTGTTTTGGCAAGAAAAAACTGCTCGTTTTCTGAGCAGTTTTTTAACTATTTTGCTTGAAAGAACTCATCATAGCTCTTTGCTAACTTTTCAAAAGTTAATTCTTCTGTTTTTTCGACATAAAGGTCGGCATTTTTCATCATTTCGTCCTCCCCTACCCCAACTGAAAACATATTTGCTTTTTGAATTCCTTCAAGTCCTGCTCGTCCATCTTCTATTGCTATACAATCTTGTGGAGGAATTTGTAATTGACGTGCAGCAGTCAAAAAAATCTCGGGATTTGGCTTTCCTTTCTTAATTTTTGTCACATCTACAATATGATCAAAATATGATGAAAGCCCAATCTTCTCTATTAAATATGGGGCATTGGAGCTTGAGGACGCAACAGCTGTTGGAATTCCCCTCTTTTTCAACTCTCCTAGGAATACTTGAATTCCAGGAAGCACAACTTTTTCATCAAGGTTTTGAATGAGCTTTTTATATTCTTCATTTTTCTGTTCCCCTAGCTCATAGACTTCTTGCTCACTATAGGTTTTAGTACTGTCTTTTAGGAGCGTCATAATGGTTTGCTTCCGATTTACTCCTTGAAGCTGCTGATTCATTTCGGACGTAAAAGTAACACCTAACTTATCCGCGATTACTTTTGTTGCTTTATAATAAAGTGGTACAGTATCCACAATAACGCCATCAAAGTCAAAAATAACAGCCTGTATTTTCTTCATCTCTCTCCCCTCCCCTTTTCTTCACTTTTAAATATATTATTTTTTTTCTTTTGGAATAAACTCATAAATTTTCCCGCTCCTGATGCTCTCCACAAGCTTATGCAGCCAAGTATAATAAGGCTTTGAATCCTCAAGTTGATGATATAAATCTCTTGCTTCTGCCTGAAGATCTTCTCCAAGCTCCTTCATAATTAAGACATTTTTAATTTCCTCTTGAGCTTGTTCAATGGCTTCTAAATTTAGTTTTACTTCCCTCTCCCATTTATGAGTAAAGAAGTTAGCAAAAAAGTGAAAGAAATCTTTTTCAGCAACATACGTATGCTTTCTACTTCCTTTTATAAATGTTTTCTTCACAATATCAAGCTCTTGTAGTCTTCTTACTCCTGTACTCATACTCGGCTTGCTCATCCCAAGCTTTTCTCTCATCTCATCAAGCGTCATATCATTCTCAAAATACATTGTTCCAAACAAATTTCCAACACTTCCAGTTACCCCATACAAGTCCATTGTTTCAGCAATTGACTCTGTTACAAGACCTTTCGCATGTTCGATGGAAGCTCTTGCTTTTTCAGTCATCTTCCCTGCATCACCTTGTTCCATTGTGTCTCCTCCTCTATATGATCGATTTAGAATTTATATTTAAAATTTTCAAGTCAGCCCTATAGTAGCCGATGCACTTCTATTGTTATAGATATTTATCAATTAGTTTACTTCCCTCTGTAAAAAAAGAAAACTCTTTATCATTATAAGTTCATTTCTAAAAAGTGAAAATAACATCAGTTTCGTTAAATTTTTTCTTAACAAAGTTATACTGTCATTCTCTCAAAAGCAGGCTTACACCCCAATTTTAGTCTTAATTTATAAAGGTTTATAAGTTAAAAAGTTCTTTTTTGACAAGAAATGATTGCCATGTTAAGTTGTTAAATATAAACATTATTAAAAATATTCTTAACAAACTTTACGATTCATTAGGAGGAGTGAAGAGATTGGAAACAAAGAAAATGTTTATCAATGGTCAATGGGTTGAGGCCAAAAGTGGAGAAACAAGAGAAATTATTAATCCGTTCAATCAAGAAGTGATTGCTAAAGTTTCAGAAGGCAATGAAGAAGATACAAAAGCGGCGATAAAAGCAGCAAGAACTGCTTTTGACGAAGGTGAATGGGCTTTTACACCTGCCAATGAGCGCGGTTCAATTATTCAGAAGATTGCATCTCTTGTTCGTCGTGATCATGAAGAACTAGCAAAACTTGAAACATTAGATACAGGAAAAACGCTCGAGGAAAGTCGAGCAGATATGGAAGATATCGCAAATGTGTTTTCCTACTATGGAGGTCTTGCGGACAAAAATGGCGGTGAAGTCATCTCCTCCCCTCTTCCACATTCACAAAGTAGAGTAGTTCGTGAACCTGTTGGGGTTTGTGGCCAAATTACACCGTGGAACTATCCTTTACTCCAAGCATCTTGGAAACTTGCTCCTGCTCTCGCTGCAGGAAACACACTTATTATGAAACCTAGTGAAATCACTCCCCTCACAACAATTAAAGTATTTGAACTTATGGAAGAAGCAGGAATACCTAAAGGTGTAGTAAATCTCGTACTCGGAAAAGGAAATACAGTTGGTGCTGAACTTTCTTCAAGTACAGAAGTAGATCTTCTTTCCTTTACAGGTGGAATTGAAACTGGCAAAAAAATTATGCGAGCAGCAAGCTCTAACGTAAAGAACATTGCTTTAGAGCTTGGGGGGAAAAATCCAAATATTGTTTTTGCTGATGCGAATTTTGATACAGCCGTTGATCAGGCTTTAAACGCAGTCTTCTTCCATGGAGGGCAAGTATGTTCAGCAGGTGCTCGCCTGCTTGTTGAAGAAAGCCTCCATAACAAATTTGTTGAAGCACTAGTTGAAAAAGCTAAACGCATTAAGCTCGGAAATGGATTTGATGAAGGAACACAAAGCGGTCCTCTTATCTCAGCTGAGCATCGTGAAAAAGTTGAAAGCTATGTGGAGATTGGTAAAGAAGAAGGAGCTACACTAGCGCTAGGAGGAGAACGTCCAAAAGCTGAAGAGCTACAAAATGGTTTCTTCTACTCTCCTACGATTTTCATAAACTGCACATCGAACATGCGCATTGTACAAGAGGAAGTCTTTGGACCTGTTCTTACTGTAGAAAAATTCAGTTCAAAAGAAGAGGCCGTGAAATTAGCAAATGATACAATCTACGGCCTTGCAGGTGCTGTTTGGTCTAATGACATTACAAAAGCTGAGTATGTAGCAAACCGCCTTCGCATAGGTACTGTTTGGATTAATGATTTCCATCCATACTTTGCTCAAGCTCCTTGGGGTGGCTACAAACAATCCGGAATCGGTCGTGAGCTCGGTCATACTGGATTAGAAGAATATACAGAACTTAAGCATATTTATCGAAATACAAAACCAGAGCCTGTTGGCTGGTTCAAATAATTTTTTACTATTCTAAGGAGGTTTTTTAGTATGACACTAAATATGAAAATTGAACATATGACAAAATTTCATCAGTTTGAGATCCCTACAGCAATCAAACATGGTATCGGAGCAATTAGCCACCTAGGTGAAGAAGTAAAAAAATTAGGCGTATCAAAGGCTCTTTTAGTAACAGACCCTGGCATCTACAATGCAGGTGTTGTTGATCCTGTAATCAAGAACTTAAAAGAAGAAGGAATTGAAGTAGTTTTATTTAACAAAGTAGAACCAAATCCACCCGTTCGACTTGTTGCAGAAGGTTCTTCTCTTTACAAAAAAGAAGAATGTGACGGTCTTGTAGCAGTTGGGGGTGGAAGCTCTATGGATACAGCAAAAGCAATTGGAGTAGAGGCAACACATCAAGGCTCTGTATTAGATTACGAAGCTGCTGAAGGTAAAAAACCGCTTGAAAATCGAATCCCACCACTAACAACAATTCCAACAACAGCTGGAACAGGTTCTGAAGTAACACAGTGGGCTGTTATTACAGATGAAGAGCGTGAATTTAAATTTAATACTGGTGGGCCACTTATTGCTGCTCACCTTACAATTATTGACCCAAAACTTCATGTATCAATGCCTCCACGTGTTACAGCAATGACAGGCGTTGATGCACTAGCGCACGCTATTGAATGTTATACAATGAAATTTGCTCAACCAATTACAGATGCTGTTGCATTAATGGCAATGGAGTATGCTGCACATTATATCCGCCGTGCTTATGCAGATGGGGAAGACCTTGAAGCAAGATACGGAATGGCCCAAGCAGCTATGCTTGCTGGTCTTTCTTACGGCAGTGAATCAGCAGGAGCAGCTCATGCAATGAGCCAAACATTAGGCGGAATTATTCCAGTTGCTCATGGAGAATGCGTAGCAGCTATGATGGGGCCTGTGATGGAGTTCAACTGGAAAGGAAACCCTGTTAAATTTGCACGTATTGCGAAAGCATTTGGAATTGATACAAGTAACATGACAACAGAAGAGGCAGCAAAAGCTTCTGTAAACTGGATGTATGAACTTGTTGAAGATCTAGGTATTCCTTCTCTTGAAGATCAAGGGGTGCCAAAAGATATGATTGAACGTCTTTCAAAAGAAGCAATGAAAGACCCTCAAACAGGAGGGAATCCTCATGATCTTACTCAAGAAAAATATGAATGGATCTACAACCGCTGCTTTAACCTAACGCCAAAAACAGTTTAAAAATCATAAAAAAACCGGTCTCAATTATAGTGAGACCGGTCCTTTTTTATGAATAAAGATGTGAGCCTTCCTTTTTAAATGTTTCAGATTTCTCTTTCATACCTTCTTCTCTAATTTCTTCTATACTTTTGTCTTTTAATTCCGCCATTGAGCGAATATCGTGAGAAATTCTCATGGAGCAAAACTTCGGGCCGCACATGGAACAAAAGTGTGCTGTTTTTGCACCTTCTGCTGGTAGAGTTTCATCATGAAATTCCCTTGCACGTTCAGGATCAAGTGAAAGGTTAAATTGATCATCCCACCGAAATTCAAACCGAGCTTTAGAAAGAGCATCATCCCTGTCTTGAGCTCCTTTATGACCTTTAGCAAGATCTGCCGCATGCGCTGCAATTTTGTAAGAGATAACTCCCTCCCTTACATCATCTTTGTTTGGCAATCCAAGATGTTCCTTTGGGGTAACATAACAAAGCATCGCAGTACCAAACCAACCAATCATTGCTGCTCCAATAGCAGATGTAATATGGTCATAACCTGGTGCAATATCAGTTGTTAATGGTCCTAATGTATAAAAAGGAGCTTCATGACAAATATCCATTTGTTTATCAACATTTTCTTTTATTTTATGCATTGGTACATGTCCAGGCCCTTCAATCATTACTTGAACATCGTGCTTCCATGCAATCTTTGTAAGCTCCCCTAGCGTCTCTAACTCAGCAAACTGCGCTTCATCATTCGCATCCTTAATGGAGCCTGGACGAAGGCCATCACCAAGTGAAACAGCAATATCATAACGTTTTAAAATTTCACAAATCTCTTCGAAATGCGTATAGAGAAAATTCTCTTCATGATAAGCAAGACACCACTGAGCTAAAATAGATCCTCCTCTTGACACAATCCCTGTTGTTCGGTTAACCGTAAGTGGGATGTAACGTAGCAGAACACCAGCATGAATTGTAAAGTAGTCAACACCCTGTTCTGCTTGTTCGATAAGTGTATCGCGATAGATTTCCCACGTTAAATTTTCTGCAATTCCTTGTACTTTTTCAAGTGCTTGATAAATTGGAACAGTGCCAACTGGAACTGGTGAATTTCTTATAATCCACTCCCGCGTTGTGTGAATGTCTTTCCCTGTAGAAAGATCCATGATTGTGTCTGCGCCCCATTTTGTTGCCCACGTCATCTTCTCTACCTCTTCTTCTATAGAAGAACTAACAGCAGAGTTGCCGATGTTGGCGTTAATCTTTGTATAAAAGTTACGCCCAATAATCATTGGTTCACTTTCAGGATGATTAATATTCGATGGGATAATTGCTCGTCCTTCTGCAACTTCTTTCCGTACAAAATCTGCTTCTACTCCCTCTCGAATTGCAATAAACTCCATTTCCCGGGTAATAATCCCTTTTTTGGCATAGTGCATTTGTGTAACATTCTTTCCTTTACATGTTCTGAACGGGTGCTTAATTACATTTGGATAACAGGCAATATTTTGTTTTTGATTTTCACTTCGGTATCCGTTATCTTCTGGTTTGATTTCTCGTTTTTCATATTTTTCTACATCTCCTCTGTCCATAATCCATGCCTCTCGAACACGAGGTAACCCTTTCGTAATATCCACTTCCACAGCTTCATCACTATAAATTCCACTTGTATCATAAACACGAATTGGTTCATTTTTTTCATGTTTGCTATCTGTTTTTGTATCACTTTGTTTAATCTCTCTCATTGGTACTTGAATACTATGATGTTCACCTTCTACATAAACTTTCTTACTGTTTGGAAATGTTGATTGCAATGGAATGTTTACTTTTTTCGACATACAAATCTTCCTCCTTAGTATTGTTGTTGGGCTACACCTTTGGAGGAGATGAAATAGCAGAAATTTTTTCTTAAAATAAAAATTGGGTTCTCTAATATAGAGAACCCAATTGGATATGTAGAAAAAAACGCAATTCACTTTCTTACGTTATCTCTCCTACTTCCCTCCGCTGGTATAACCCAGATCAGGTTCGAAGAGTCAGAAAGATTTTGTCTTTCCTCTCAGCCCACAAAATTAGGGCTCCCCTAGTAGTAAAATATTGAATATTCAGTTTACATTTCGAACTATAGCATATCTAGTAAATGATGTAAACTACTCTTTTTTCTTTTTCACCCTACATAATAGCGCCAAACTCGGTCTACAGACCTTCCGTAAGCTTCTCCAAAAAGATTTAAATGAACAAGTAGATAAAAAAGTTGATAGAGTGGTTTTCTTTCCTCATACTCTGGAGAAAGCGGCCGAACTTCTTGATAAGCTTGATAAAATTCTGAAGAAAATCCACCAAAAAGTTCAGTAAAAGAAAGTTCAAATTCAGAATGACCATAAAATACTGAGGGATCAATCAAATAAGGACCTCCTGCTTTACCAACAATCCAATTTCCTCCCCAAAGATCCCCGTGAAGTAAAGAAGCCTCACAAGAATGAGGAAGCCATTTCTCCATTCTCTCAAGAAGTTCATAAAGCCCTGCTTCTCGTTCCTGATAAAGGTACCCCTTTTTCTTTGCAAGTTCTACTTGAGGGAGAAGACGACTTTTCGTGTAATATTCTGACCATTTCTCATAGTATTGATTTGGCTGTTCCATCATCCCAATATACGAAGAATGAGGAAAACCAAATTTATCTTTACTTACACTATGCATAAGTGCAAGCTGTCTGCCAAGAAGCTCTTCTGTTTTTTCATTTTTCTCTCCTTGAATCCATTCTAAAATAAGCCATCCTTCTCCGCTTTCTGTTGATTCATGAAAGTCGTACACATTTGGTACCTGAATAACACCTGTCTCTTTGATTTTCTTTAGGCCTTGAGCTTCTTGTTGAAAAAAACCAGGAGGTGTAGAATTATTATACTTAATAAAATATTCTTCTTTCTCTGTCTTCACATAAGATGCCTGATTGATATCACCACCAGAAACAGGCCGGATTAATTGAACGTTTGAAGTGTCACCTCTATTATAAATAGCTTGCTTAATGAGTTTTTCCAATCCTTCTAACTCCCCTTTCCTCTTAAAACCTTAAAAGAAAATGGTTCACATTTCAGTATCCAGTAGAATACTCCTTTTCTCTATATAATTCATGAAGCAGTGGAGAAATTCCTTCAATAATGTCTGTAGCTAGTACATCTAATGGAGAATGTGTAGATGCTACTAGTTGATCTGCTATAGCACCATGAATAAATACAGCATTACTCAGCGCCTTTTGTACATTTTCATACTGAAGAACAGATCCTAAAATCATTCCTGTTAACACATCTCCACTACCACCTTTTGCAAGAGCAGGATTTCCCGAGGAATTTACAAATTGCTCTCCAGCAGGAGTCGTCACGATAGTAAAAGGTCCTTTTAAAACAAGATATACGCCATACGTTTGAGCAAACTCGCGCGACTTTCCGAATCGGTCACTCTCTACTTCTTTAATAGACAAATCCAGAAGTGAGGCCATTTCACCTGGATGAGGAGTTAAAATTGTTGGAAAATTTCTCTCCTGCACTTTCTGTAAATGAGGTTTCACATGGAACAATGCATCTGCATCAAGCACAAGGGTAACCTGCTGTTTCAATATTTCCTCAACGATCTTTTCCGTCTTCTTATTTCTTCCAATTCCTGGACCAATGCCAATAGCATCTAGTTGCAAAGAGCTGTAATCTTTCACTTCAGAAAGCATACCTTGGTGGCTTTGATGAAGATTGTACATTGCTTCAGGAAGATGAGAGGCAATAATAGACTTAATGTTTTCGATAATGCCAATTGTGAGAAGTCCTATCCCACTTCGGGAAGCAGCCTTCGAAGAAAGAACAGCAGCCCCAGGCATATTTTCGGATCCTGCTATCATAAGAGCTCGCCCATATGTTCCTTTATGTGAGGAGATGTCCCGATGTGGAAGAGATGAAAGCACTTCATTTTTACTCCACCTTCTTTTCATATGCGAATTCTGTTCTATAACAGAAGAAGGGATGCCAATATCAACAGTTTTAATATCCCCATAAAAGTTTGCACTAGGAAACAAAAATGCCCCTTGCTTGGCACCTTGAATAACAAATGTAGTATGAGCTTTAATCGCTACATCTACTTCCCCTTCATCCGCATTGAGTCCACTTGGAATATCCACGGCATATATGATTTTGTTTGCCTCATTTATTTCTTCAATGATGCTTCGATATGGATCTCTCACCTTTCCTTTTGTACCAATCCCTAAAAGAGCATCTACAATAATCGTACTTTTCCTTAAAGAAGTTTGAAATACTTCTTCATTTTCTTCATAGATTTTATACGAATGCCCGCAATTCTCATAAATCTTTAACGCCCGTTGGGCATCTTCTGCAACACTTCCTCCTTTATGACTCATCCAAAGCTCAATAGAAAAGCCTCTCTCCTTTAAAATACGGGCAATAACAGCTCCATCTCCCCCATTATTCCCCGTTCCAGAAATGACAATAATCTTATCATTTTTTTTGATTCGACTTTCAATTTCTCGAGCTACTGTCTGCCCTGCATTCTCCATTAACATACCGTTATTTAATCCAATCTTCTCCATTGTTTCTTGATCAATGTTATACATTTCATCTTTTGAAAAAATTCTCACCCTATATTCCTCCTTACTTTCTTCTTTCTTTTTATTTTCCCGTTCTAAAAAAATCAATACCTAAAAAAAAGAATGGCTTAACATCAAATGTTCCACGGGTTTTTATAGGTATTACAGACTATATTTATTAAATTTAAATTTTTAACAGTACGGGAAATAATTCGACATTTCGACAAATAAGCTATTTTTTATATTATTTTAGAAAAACAATAGTGTTTTTTGGTATTTTTTTATAATAATTTCTATATAAATACAGACTGACAGTTAAATTGGTACAGAGATAACCGAAGTTCAGATCTATATTTTCTGAAAATAATTTTTTCTACCAGGAAAGAGGATCAAGAAAAGGTTGAAAAATAATAAGAGCCGAAGGAAAAAGTGGATAAAGGATATGAGGAAGCTAGCAGATCAAGAAACTGGTGGATAAGAAGTTGAAGATATTGATTATAGGGATAGGCTTCTCAAAAAGTAAGGGAGTATCCTTAGATGATGTACC
This sequence comes from Priestia sp. TRM10, assembly GCF_057808375.1. Classification (NCBI taxonomy): domain Bacteria; kingdom Bacillati; phylum Bacillota; class Bacilli; order Caryophanales; family Bacillaceae; genus Priestia; species Priestia sp. TRM10. The sequence goes on along the minus strand of NZ_JBJZOT010000011.1, from coordinate 81,179 downwards.
ACTATAAATACTGTTTTCTATCTGTTTTAGCCAGAAGGGAAACAAAAGATACGCAGGTAAGGGAGTTCATAGTATTGATAGGCAGCACTAAACCAAGAATGAAGAGTAAAAAAAGAGGATGAAGTTATGTCGTTAGGAAGAGAAAAGGCGGATATTGTAGAAGAACAGCTTTTTTGCTGTAAAAAGAAGTTGAAAAAGGTCGTATATAGGAGAATGGAGGAAGCGATTTATTCGAGGAAAGAAGAATTTAGAAAAAAGAAGTCTTTAAGTATTAAAAACTGTGGATAACCTTTCCTCTCTAAGTTATCCACAGTTTTTAGAAACAGAAAAAAAGCCTAAAACGGAGGATTTTAGGCTTTTTGAATGAAGACAACTTTTAAATAGTTTCCTTCTTTAAAATGAGGATTTGTTTTAAAATCTTTTGGTAACTTATATTCTTCGAGAATTTTATAGCGTTCTCCTTTAGCTTTGAAAGCTCCATCGATAAAGGTTTTAAACTTTTTCATATCAAAGCCACTATAGTTTGTAGAAGCAACAATTACTCCATTGTCGTTTGTTAGATCAATTGTGTCTTCTAAGAGCTTTTGATAGTCTTTTGCGACACTAAATCTAAACTTTTTAGAGCGGGCAAAGCTTGGAGGATCTAATATAACTAAGTCATACGTAAACTCTTTTCGTTTTGCGTATTTAAAGTAGTGAAAAACGTCTTCTACGATAATATCATGGTCTTCATGATCAAGTTGATTGACTCTAAACTGCTCAATTGTTTTACTTAAACTTCGATTAGCAACATCCACGCTTGTTGTTTTAGAAGCACCACCAACTGCAGCACTAACAGAAAAGGCACCTGTGTAGGAAAACAAGTTAAGGACCGTTTTATTTTTAGCATAATGATCTTTAATACGTTCTCGCACGTTGCGCTGATCTAAGAAAATCCCGACCATAGCTCCGTCGTTGAGGTATGTTGCAAAATTCACATCATTCTCTTTGATAATTAACGGAAATTGAGCACGCTCTCCATCTACAAAATCGTCATCTTCAATATATTGACCTTGCTGATCAAAACGCTTCTTCTCATATAAGCCTTTATATTGAACAACCTTTTTTAAAGCACTTAGGATTAAATCCTTGAAAGCATAAATTCCTTCACTGTACCAATTAATAACATAGTATCCTTCAAAATATTCAATCGTTAAACCGCCAATACCGTCTCCTTCACCATTGAACACTCGAAAAGCAGTTGTGGATAAGTTTTGAAAGAATGAAGAACGATAAGCAAGGGCTTGAGAGAGCTTGTTGATAAAAAAAGATTCATCAATCTTTTCGCGCTCGTTTGTTGTAAGAACCCAACCATACCCTTTATTTTGTTTTCCATAGTATCCTGTTCCTAAGAACTCGCCACTTTCTGTTACTAACCGAAGTAGCTGACCTTCTTTTTTAAGCACATGTGGATTCACAATGGCCTCTTTTTTTAATAGAGGAACACCACTTTTAATTTTTCCTGCGTCTTTACGTTTAATTTGCAGGGAAAGCATTTCACTCATTTTTTCATCTCATTTCTTCTATCATTAAAATTACACTTGTTCATTATCGTAGCACTTTTTCTTTTAAAGTGAAACAACACATACGTTTCATGTGAAACAGCTAAAAAAGCCGATACTTTGAAAGTATCGGCTTTTTTTCTCTTTTTTAAGACTGTTTTTCTTGAAAGGCAGCGATGTTTGCATACTCTTCTTTAAAAAGGCGCGCAAGGCGAATGTAAATAGAGGAAAGCTCTTGGTATGTTTGAGCATTCTCTTCATTTGGTGCATGTTGATGAGTTTCTCCAACCATTGAAGATACAGCATTTAAGGAATCAATCTCTCCAATACTATAAAGGCCAAGCAGAGCTGCCCCTAAGCATGAGCTTTCAAAGCTTTCCGGAACGGTTACTTCCTGTCCAAAGATATCGGCCATCATTTGACGCCAAACCTCTGATCGAGCGAATCCGCCTGTAGCTTTAATTTTCTTTGGTTCCCCAATTAACTCACTTAAAGCAAGAAGTACAGTATAAAGGTTGAATAAAATGCCTTCTAAAACAGCTCGCACCATGTGTTCACGCTTATGATGAAGTCCTAATCCAAAGAATGAACCTCGTGCATTAGCATCCCATAATGGAGCACGCTCTCCTGCCAGATATGGGTGAAAAATTAACCCTTCAGCTCCTGCTTTAACGTTAGAAGCCATTTCAGTTAATAAATCATATGAATTCTTACCAAGATCTTTTGCTTTTTGAATTTCTTGCTCTCCAAGCTGGTCGCGAACCCATCTGAAAATCATGCCTCCGTTATTTACAGGTCCTCCGATTACCCAGTGATCATCTGTTAGCGCATAACAAAAAATGCGGCCTTTCGGATCTGTTACAGGCTTATTTGTTACAGCACGAATGGCTCCACTTGTCCCAATTGTAACAGCTACAACACCTGGGTCGATTGCATCTACCCCTAAGTTTGATAAAACGCCGTCACTTGCACCAACAACAAATGGAGTTGAAGCAAGAAGACCTGTTTCCTGTGCAAACTTTTCATCCAAGCCTGTTAAAGAATGCGTGGTTGAAACCGGTTTGGAAAGATGATCTTTTGTCACTCCTGCTACTTCAAGAGCTTCCTCATCCCAATCAAGATTTCGCAAGTTAAACATTCCCGTTGCAGAAGCAATAGAATAGTCTACAACATATTCATGGAAAAGCTTGTAGAAAACATATTCTTTAATTGATACAAACTTATGCACAGAAGAAAATAGCTCGTTATGCTCTTCTTTTAGCCACAGCAATTTTGACAGCGGAGCCATTGGATGAACAGGTGTACCTGTGCGCAAATAAATTTCATGGCCATTATATTCATCCATGATTTTTTGAGCCCAATGCGCACTTCTGTTATCTGCCCATGTGATACATTTAGTAAGGGGTTCTCCCTTTTTATCCACAGCTACAATACTGTGCATAGCGGAACTAAATGATACGCATACAATATCTTCAGCATTAACGTTGCTTTTCGCTACTGTTTCTTTAATACTTTCAATAACAGCTGCAAAAATCACTTCTGGATCTTGCTCTGCTGTTGCTGGAGTTGGAGAAAACAGTGGATACTCAACCCCATGCTTTTCAATGACTTTGCCTGCAGGTGAAAACAAAACAGCTTTCGTACTTGTTGTACCAATATCGACCCCTAGTACATATTTTTCTCCCATGTTTCTTCCTCCTTTATGTTTCTCCTCTATGCTTGTTTATTTATTAACAACACTGTGCCCACCAAATTCATTACGAAGTGCAGCTACGACTTTACCAGAGAATGTGTCGTCTTCTAATGAACGGTAACGCATCATAAGAGAAAGAGCAATAACAGGTGTCGCTACTTGATAATCAAGAGCTGTTTCTACCGTCCATTTTCCTTCTCCTGAAGAGTGCATAATTCCTTTTAAGCCTTCTAACTTTGGATCTTTCGAAAATGCATTTTCGATAAGTTCCATAAGCCATGAGCGAATAACAGAGCCGTTATTCCAAACACGAGCAACCTCTTTATAATCGTAGTCATATGGACTTTTTTCTAATACATCGAACCCTTCTGCCATTGCTTGCATCATACCATATTCAATTCCGTTATGAACCATTTTCAAGAAGTGACCACTTCCACTTTCACCTGTATATAAGTATCCTTTTTCAACACAAATATCTTTGAAAATCTCTTCTACATAACTAAATGCATCTTTATTTCCACCAACCATTGTACAAGCACCATTACGAGCCCCATCTGTTCCTCCACTTGTACCAACATCTAACAAATGGATGCCTTTCTCAGCGAGACGAGTTGAACGTGCTAATGATTCTTTATAGTTTGCATTCCCACCGTCAATAATAATGTCATCTTTCCCTAGAAGGCTCTCAAGCTCGGTAATTACACCTTCTGTAATTTCTCCCGCTGGAACCATTACCCATACAACTTTACGTTCAGGAAGTTTTGAAACAAGTTCTTCTATTGAATAAGCTCCTTTAGCTCCTTCTTTCTCAATGTTTTGAACAGACTCTTTTGCAACATCAAAAGCTACCACTTCATGTTTATGATCTAATAAATTTAGAGCTAAATTAAAGCCCATTTTCCCTAGTCCAACGATGCCGATTTCCATTGTAAAACCTCTCTTTTGAAAAAAATTTTTATGTCCTTATCTATTATACGAAAAAAAATTTCTTGTTGCAATCGTTTACAAGTTTTGTTTTCTCGTTGTAAAATAAATATTAAACGCTAGTGAACGTAGAGGAAGTGATTTATGATATGGTACAAAACTGTTTAGGTAAAATACGCTCCCATTTTGCTCGATTTAGTGAAAAAGAAAAGAAAATCGCTAATTATATCTTAAATCATCCCGAGAAAATTATTCATGGGACGATTAATGAGGTTGCAGAAGATTTGCGTGTAGCAGATGCAACAGTATTTCGCTTTTGCAAACGAATTGGTTTCAAAGGCTATCAAGCAATGAAAATTTCACTTGCTTCTGAAACAATGAGTCCTGTTCAACAAATTAATGAAAAAATTTTAGAGGACGATGATGAAAAAACAGTCTCTCAAAAAATTTTTCATTCAAACATCCGAACACTTGAAAATACGCTTGAAATATTAGAGCAATCATCTATTCAAAAAGCGGTGCAATTCCTGCTTCAAGCACGCCGCATTCATTTCTTTGGAATAGGAGGATCCAGCGTCATTGCAATGGATGCTTATCACAAATTCATCCGATCAGGTATCGATTCCTTTGCTTTTATTGATTCACATTTTCAACGAATGTCTGCCTCACAGCTCACTGAAAAAGATGCAGCTGTCTTCATCTCCCACTCAGGCTCTAATAAAGAGATCATGGAAATTTTAGATGTTGCTAAAAAGAATGGAGTCAAAACCATTGGTATTACAAGTTTTCCAAAATCTCCTTTAAGTCAAGGTGTAAATGTAGCACTTTATACAAGCTCTGAAGAAACAGAATATCGTTCTGAAGCACTTGCTTCTAGGATTGGTCAATTGAGCCTTATTGATGCTCTTTATGCGAATATTATGATGCTAAATAAACAAAAAGCAGAGGTATCCTTAGAGAAAGTAAGGGATGCTATTTCAAATACAAGAATGTAAAGCTTGATAAGAAAATAAGGATAAAGAAACAATATCGGAGGGATAAAGGTTATGAAAGAACAGTTAGCCCGTTTAGAAGATATTTACCCTGAAATAGTAGAACTGCGCCGCTATTTTCATCAATATCCTGAACTCTCATTTCGTGAAGTACAAACTCCTGCTAAAATCGCAGATTATTTAAATTCATTAGGGTTAGATGTGAAAACAGGTGTTGGAGGAAATGGAGTTGTTGGCTTTCTAAAAGGTGGTGCTCAAGGAAAAACAGTTGCTTTACGTGCTGATTTTGATGCTCTTCCAATCCAAGATGAAAAAGATGTTCCATATAAATCTAAAAATCCAGGGGTTATGCACGCATGTGGACATGATGCTCATACTGCAACACTCCTTGGCGTTGCTAAGGTTCTCTCTGAAATGAGGGATAGGCTTTGTGGAAACGTCGTATTTATCCATCAATTTGCGGAAGAAATAACGCCTGGCGGAGCAAAACCAATGATTGAAGATGGATGTCTTGATGGTGTGGATGTTATTTTTGGCACACACCTTTGGACACCTATCCCCATTGGGGAGATTGGATACCGTAGCGGAGAATTTATGGCAGCTGCGGACCGATTTGATATTACAATTAATGGGAAGGGGGGCCACGGGGCTTCCCCTCATGATACAGTTGATCCAATCGCAATCGGAACTTCACTCGTTCAAGCTCTCCAGCACATTGTAAGCAGACGCGTTGATCCTTTAAAGCCCGCTGTCTTAACTGTAGCCTCTTTCCAAGCCGGTGATGCTTTTAATGTTATTCCGCAAAAAGCTACCATCAGAGGTACGGTTCGCACCTTTGATGAAGAAGTACAGCATTTTATTCAACAAGAGATGGAAAAAATCACGGAAGGTATTTGCCAACAAGGTGGAGCTTCCTATGATTTTACATATCAAAAAGGATATCCTGCTGTAATCAATCATTCTTATGAAGCAAATTTAGTTGCAGAACATTCTTCACTTATTGTTGGGTCTTCTAATACAAAAGAGGTTTTACCAAATATGGGTGGAGAAGATTTTGCTTATTATCTTCAAAAAGTACCAGGTGCATACTTTTTCACTGGTGCAGGCAATGAAAAGAAAAAAGCAAATTACCCTCACCATCATCCTAAATTTGATATTGATGAGAGGTCAATGCTTATTGCAGCAAAAATGCTGACTTCCCTTACTCTTTCTTATTTACAACCTTAATCAAAGGAGCCATATCAAGAGATTGATATGGCTCTGAGCTATTGATCTTGAACGGACAAGTCAATAATGTTATAGGCAATAAAGTACGTAACAAGAGAGTAAAAGGCTTCTCTCATTCCAAATACAAAAATAGAACTTCCAAAGATAATAAAGTTAAAGATCATCACATATTGACCGATAGAGAATCTTGTTCTCTTACTTAATAAAATAGCTAAAATCTCCGTCCCATCTAAGGCTCCTCCATAGCGAATAATCAATCCTATTCCAAGTCCTAAAATTGTTCCTCCTACGCCAATTACAACAAAAGGGTTTGTTGTAAGAACCGGGTATGGTTTCAACAAAAACATTCCGCTCCATAACGCAAAAATGGCAAGCATACTTAGAAATACAAATCGCCTTCCCATATATTGATATCCTACAAGAAGAAAAGGACTGTTTAATAAAAGAAGAAGAGGGCCTGCTTCAAAAGACGATAGATGAGAGAGAATGAGACTTACCCCAACAATTCCCCCATCAATGACGCTGTTTCTCACGAGGAAAAGCTCTAAAGAAACGGCAACAAGCATTGCTCCACAAAGAACAAAAAAAATTCTCCTGTATAAAGATGTTTTTCTAACACTGCTTTGAATTACATATTTCAATCGTTCAACGTACATATACGCCCCCTATCTAAACCTCTCCCGTACTTGTCCATAGTCCAATATATTCTTCAACCAAAAGAACATGACGGTTTTCTCGAGAAGGCGTATAAAACTATTTATCCCGCTTATAAAAAAGACTTAATAACATACCAAATATTAAATGGCCAAGAAGCCAAAACCCTAAAGAAGATAAAGATGAAAGAGAGGGGGTTCTCTCTGACATAATTGTAGAAGGATATAAAAGAAGACCAATACACATTGCCATCATAATTGTTGCTGTTCTGCTCTTTTTCTTCGTTAGATTGATTTTTTGAAGCACAACAAACCAAACAACAGAAACAATAACAGCTACTATAAGATGAAGAATAAGCTCCAATGGTTCATTTGATGTTACCCGTTTTAACAATGGAATATAATCTACATTTAGTAACAATGTATAAACACGAAGATGAGTTAATTCTTCGATTCCTTTTAAAAAAACACTCATTATGATACCTGAAATAATTCCACCTATAAAAGCTCTCCATTTCATATTTTGTCCTCCTTTTTTCTATGTTCTTGTCTATAGTGGAGCACTTGCAAAGATGCTACGAGATGTAATTACCAAAGGAACTCATCCGCTGATGAATCTCTACAGCCAAAAGCGGATCAACCTATAGAAAAAGCGTTTCTAAGCTAGCTTAGAAACGCTTTTTTCAGGCTCTAAATGTATGAGCAAGCTCTTTAATATGCTGTGGAGAAGTACGACAGCATCCTCCAATTAAACGGGCTCCTGCTTCATACCAGTCTTTCGATTCTTCATGAAATCCTTTTCCTGTTGAAGATCCATGCCACGTTTTTGTTTCAGCATCATACGCCTCTCCCGAGTTTGGATAAACAATAACAGGCTTACTACTGTAGTGATGAAGAGTACGAATAGCCTCTGTAACAACACTTGTAGCGGAGCAGTTCACGCCAACTGCAACAATCTGAGGATGTCCCTTAAAAGCTTCTGCACATACCTTAAGCGCACTTCCATCACTAATCTCCTTCTCATTTTTCAGGGAGAAAGAGAGCCAAGCATAAGCAGGTTGAAACTTTTCCAAAAGACCAGACAAGACCTTTGCTTCCTGCAAAGAAGGAATGGTTTCAAATGCAAGAACATCCGCTCCTGCTTCAATCAACGCTTTAATTCTTGCTTCATGAAAGGCTCGAAGGGTTTCATCATCAACCCCATAGTTTCCAACGTATTCAGAACCATCTGCAAGGTATGCTCCATATGGTCCAACAGATGCCGCGACAATAGGTTTTGGTCTCCCATTGCTCTTGTGTTCCTCCCAGAAATCATCACGTGCCTGTTTGGCAAGCTCTACCGTTTTTTTAATAAGCTTAATTCCCTCTTCTTCTTGAATTCCTCGCTGTTTAAAGCCATCAATTGTTGCTTGATAGCTTGCTGTAATGGCACAATCTGCTCCAGCAAGAAAGTATTCCTTATGAACTTTATATATAAGTTCTGGATTTTCAATAAGAACACGTGCAGACCAGAGAGGATCATTAAGGTCGCAGCCATACCCTTCTAGTTCTGTTGCAAGTGCTCCGTCTACAATTAAAGTTTGATATTTTTCTAGAATGTTTTTAACTGGATCTTTTCTCTCCACTAGCATATTCAATAGGCTCCTTTTTCTTCTTAAAATGTTGAGTTGTGTAATATACGATATAACATAAAATAATAAATGGAAGGCCGCAATACAAGGCTATACGCTGTGTTGGGTCAAAAGCAATCCCAATACATGATGCTAAACAAAGTAAAAATGATGCAATAGGGACAAATGGATAAAGAGGTGTTTTGTATACTAAATCTTCAACAGAGTTTCCTTCTCGAATATAACGGCGGCGGAAGAAAAGCTGTGAAAGACTAATGCTCATCCAAACTACAACAACGGCAAGTCCCGAGATAGAGACGAGAACAATATATACTGTATCAGGAGCAATAATGCTTGAAAATAAAGCAAGCACCCCTCCAACCATACTCAAAATTACAGCATAGATTGGAACGCCTCTCTTTGTTAATTTTGCAAAGATAGGTGAAATTGTTTTTTGATCAGCAAGTGACCAGAGCATTCTAGATGAAGCATAGAGCCCTGAGTTTGCTGCTGATAAAATAGCTGTTAAAATGACGAAGTTCATAATATCTGCTGCGTATGGGACACCTATTTTTTCAAGAACGGCAACAAATGGACTTTCTACCACTCCTGATTCTGAACTTGGTAAGAGTGCTGCCAAAATAACAATCGTTCCAACAAAGAAAATAATAAGCCGGAATAATGTTGTACGAATAGCCTTTGGAATGTTCTTTTCTGGATCAACTGTTTCCCCAGCTGCAACCCCAATAAGCTCTGTTCCTGAAAAAGCAAAGTTAACTGCAAGCATCGTCATTACAAGAGCTAATGCTCCATTTGGAAAAAGACCTTCACTCGTTATATTAGAGAAAAATGGAGCAGCTTCTGAATGCTCAAGCGGAATGATACCAAACATTGCTCCGGCTCCTAGAATAATAAAAAATACAATGGCTAAAACTTTGATAGATGAAAACCAAAACTCTGATTCTGCAAAAAATTTGACTGTTAAAGCATTAAGAACAAAAATCAAAATAGCAAATAATGCACTCCATATCCACACATTAATAGATGGAAACCAACGCTGCATAAGCAGCCCTGCTGCTGTAAACTCTGATCCAAGAGCAACCGTCCACGTTAACCAATAAAGCCATGCAACAACATATCCTGTTCCTGGACCGATATATTTGGCTGCATAGGCATGGAATGCTCCTGTTTCAGGCATATGAACAGAAAGTTCTCCTAAACATAGCATTACAAGATAGACAACAACGGCACCAACAAGATAAGAAAGAATAGTACCAAAAGGGCCTGCCTGTTGAATTGTATAACCAGAGCTGAGGAAAAGACCTGTTCCAATAACTCCTCCAAGTGAAAGCATTACAAGGTGTCTTTCCTTCATTTTTCTTTGAAATTCCTGTTTTGGTTGAGCTCCCATGCTGATTCTCCTTCATATTTCAATTAAAAGTCCAATAAAAAAACGCATCCAATCCATGGATGCGTTACTGACAAATAAAAACGTACGGTCCTATCTATCAGGCTAAATCACCCGCTGGAATTAGCACAGTGTCTATAATCGACCTGTTGCTGAGGCTTCAAAGGGCCAGTCCCTCCACCTCTCTGGATAAGAATTCAATTTTCATAACTATATCGTTCTCTTCATTAATTGTCAATACCATTCCAATAGTTCTGAATAGTCAGATATAATAAACTAAAAAAAGGGCAGAGAAACCTGCTCTTTTCGATCAACTCTCTTTATTTTCTTCATTACTAGCACTAAAACATTCTGCTCATTAATTTTCCTACTCTTGTTTCCAACTCTAATAAGTTGAACGGCTTTATCATATAATCATCTGCCCCAAGTTGAAGTGCTCTCGCCACACCCTCCTTACTGTTTCGTGAAATAAGCATAATTACTTTATAAAGCCCTTGCTGTTCTTGACTATGCAGCCTTTTTAGCACTTCTAATCCATCTACGTTTGGCATAATCCCATCTAAAATCACAAGACAAGGATTCTCCTCTGTTATATGCCATTTAGAATTCATAAAGTCTTTCCCATCCTTAAATGTTTTAACTTCAAGAACCATCTGCTGGTGAGGAAACTTTGTTAAGATGCCTTTGATAATCGTTCTAATAATTGGATCGTCATCAACTACTGCTACTTTCAATGTTTTTTGAGGCCAAAAACTATATAAGGCCTCTGCCTTCTGTACTCGATTGCGACCTTTTTTCTTTACCTCATAAAGAGCATTATCTGCTAGTTGTAACCAGTATTCGAGTGTATTTACATTGTTTACCTCTACAATCCCTGAGGAAAATGTGCAGAAAAATGTCCTTTTTCCTTCAAAGGACAACTCCTTAAATTTCCTCCGTAACCGATCAATCACCTCATACCCTTCCTGAATATTTGTTTTCGGAAAAAGAATGATGAATTCTTCTCCCCCAAAACGAACCACAATGTCATTCATACGTGTCTCCTCTTTTAAAAAGCGAGCAAATGCTTTTAAGATTTCATCTCCAACAAGATGACCATGTGTATCATTAATTTTCTTGAAATGATCAATATCTAAAACAGCTAAACAGTATGGTTCTCTAGAACGATTCCTTTCATTTTGCAACTGTTCATAAGCTTGATTTAAATATTTACGATTATACACATGTGTCAACTCATCAAGAAGTAACAGATCATGAATTTGATTTTTTCTGTCTAATTGCCTTTGAATACGAACAATAAACTCCGTTATATCAAACGGTTTCTGAATAAAATCATCTGCACCTTTTCGGTAGCTATTAATGCGTGTTTCTTTTTCTCCATCGCCACTTACTATCACAGTTGGAATGAATTGTTGTTTAAGCTTTCCATTTAAAAACTCAAGCAGCTCAAGTCCACTTTTCTCCTTCATATGAATATCAATAATCACACAATCTGGTTTCACATCGTAAAGAGCAGAGGCAGCCTTTTGAGGGTTTGCTACTACAATGACATACCAATTAGCTTCCTCTTCTAATTTTTCTTTCATATACATTAAAAAAGATGTGTCATCATCAATTAATAAGATGACAGCACTCTCTTTTTGTTGTTCATTAATCTTTTTGGAAAAGTCGATTATTTCTTGATAATCATATGCGTAACAAAGATGGATGACATCGAATATATAGTGCTCTACATTCTCCATTCCCCACTCTTCTTTATCCATATCTTCTAGCCCATTCATTAGCTCTCTTGCCTTTACTCTAATTTTATCCAAACCTATTGTTGCAGCTGTCCCTGCTATAGAATGAAGAAATCTGTAAAGCTCTTCATGAGAAATGAAAGAAACAACTTCCCAATCTTTTAGCTGTTTCCGTATATTTTTCAAGAAGTGCTGCTTATATTTTTCCATTTCTGATCTCCTTGTTGAAAGAAATTGATATAGAAAGAAGAAATTCTCTATCTTCCCATAAAGAGATTTCTTGTTTTTATTATAAAATTTTTCCATTAATATAGTATTTCCCCAAGTAAGCTCCCTTTTACTGAAATAAAAAAAGTGAAAGTAGCTGCACATTTTCTCTTCTAAACATATGAATTCACTTTTTATTTCTCCTGTTTTATTGTTAATTAAAAAATAGTCAAAGCATATGATGTAAACGATTTAAATATAGATTGACAACTACATAAATCGACATTATATTAAAAATATAGTTAGTAATGATAATCATTATCGTTTAATTGTTTTTATATACATAGGTGGATAATTACGATAATCGTTCATAAACTAACCACTATATTCTTTTAAAGGAGAAATTAATATGAAAAAATGGTTAGTGCCCCTTTCCCTTGTTTTCCTGTTACTAATAAGTGCATGCAGCAACGGAAACACTGATAAAGATAAGAATTCAGCTTCAAGTGATAGTAAAGAAGAAATGGTTACATATCAGTCAGAAAGCGGATCTGTAAAAGTACCGAAAAACCCGAAACGCGTTGTTGTTCTTTCTAGCTTTGCAGGTAACCTAGCTAGCCTTGATATTAATATTGTTGGAGTGGATAGCTGGGCTAAAGATAATCCTCGCTATAATAAGTATTTAAAAGATGCAGAGGTCGTTTCTGAAGATGATTTAGAGAAAATTATTGAACTTAACCCTGATCTTATTGTTGGTTTATCTACTACAAAAAATATCGATAAACTAAAGGATATTGCTCCTACTGTTACATATACATGGGGTAAACTTGATTACTTGGAACAACAGATTGAGATTGGAAAGCTTGTTGGAAAAGAAGACGAAGCACAAAAATGGGTGGATGACTTCAAGAAAAGAGCACAGCAAGCAGGTAAAGATGTAAAAGCAAAAATTGGTGAAGATGCAACCGTTTCTGTAATTGAATCAGCAAATAAAGAGCTTTATGTTTTTGGCGATAATTGGGCACGAGGTACAGAGGTCCTTTATCAAGGAATGGGGCTAAAGATGCCTGAAAAAGTGAAACAAGATGCATTAAAGGAAGGATATCGTTCAATTTCAGCTGAAGTTCTTCCACAATATGCGGGCGACTATATTATCTTTAGTAAGAGTTCAGAAGCTGATAATTCATTCCAACAAACAGAAACATACAAAAACATTCCAGCAGTAAAGAATGGCCATTTATTTGAAATGGATTCAAAAGAAGCATACTTTAGTGATCCAATTACGTTGGATTATCAGCTAGATTTCTTCAAAAAATCTTTCTTAGAAAAATAAACATAAAATTACTCCCCCGTCTCTTTCTAAATAAAGAGACGGGGGATTTTTATTTATGGTAAATGACTTTTAGTTAATAACTAGCAGAAACGAATGGATACCATTAATTCTTCCTTTTCGTATCCTAATTTCTTTTTTATTTGCAACGTAATTATGAGTTATGCTGAAATATTTAGCAAGAATAAAGGTATTACATCTTTTCCCTTAAATTAGAGCATTATATATAGGCTTTTACATGCTCAAAAGATAATATATATATAACATCAAAGGAGGTACTGCCATTGATATTAGTGTCTTTAACCGCTGTCAGCTTTCTTTTATTCTTAATTAGTTACTTAACGGATAAGAGACGAATCTTAAATGGATTTTTACTCACGATAAGCATGCTGCTTCTTATGATGAGTATTACAGTGGTTGTTCTAAAAGTGGAGTACCTTGAACCACTTAAATGGATTTTAGTTTTATTTGCTATTTTGTTTATCTTTCTTACCCCCTTTACCATTGTGTTTATTGCTATTTATCTAATCCGTAACGGTCGTGAACTTATTAGAAAAGAAGGAAAAAAGCCTACAAACCTGCTTTCCCTTACATTAGGAGTGGCTATTATTTTATTTATTGTCTCTTATGCAATTTTCTCACAATACCTTTTTCCTTCTATTATTTCTATAATCTTAGTTATCGCTATATTTTATGGGTTTTGGTTTTTCTGCTATTTAGTCTCTACCTACCTTTATTTCCTACACCAACCATTTCGGAATAAAGACTTTATTATCATACTAGGAAGTGGAATTATTGGAGAAAAAGTCCCCCCGTTACTTGCAAGTCGACTTGATAAAGGAATTTCTTTCTACTATAAACAGATAAAGAGAAAAGGAAAACGAGCTAAATTTATTGTAACAGGTGGACAGGGACCGAATGAATCGATTCCGGAAGGTGAGGCAATGGCTCGTTATCTACGAAATGCAGGAATACCTTCTGACGACATTCTAGTTGAAGACAAAGCAGTTGATACAAATCAAAATATGAGATTTTCAAAAGAGATAATGGAGAGAGAAATGCGGGATTATAAAGCCATCTTTGTTACAAATCGCTTTCATCTATTTCGAGCTGGGCTCTATGCTAAGAAGGCTGGACTTTCTATAGATGGAATTGGTTCTAAAACCGCTTCTTACTTTGTTCCAAACGCTTTTATCCGAGAGTTTATTGCGATTTTATTTATGTATAAGAGTGTACATCTCCTTTTGTTTATTCCCCTAGCACTATTAGCAGCAGCTTTCTTACTCTATCAGTAAGCAAGAAAAGGAAAAGGGTTTCAAAGGCGATTGATAGATGATTGATTCCCATTTAAAATACGAATATCAACTAATCAAGAAAATAGACGTAATGCCGACTAAATATAGAAAAAAGCTAGATGAAAGGATGTTCATCTAGCTTTTTTTATTGCTAATCTTCTATTCATCAACGTGGCTTCTTAAAACTGTAGGTTGAGGCTACATTATTACTTATTAAAAAGTTTCTTTGCATCATCTAAAGCAAGCTTATTACCTAGTGCAGAATAATCAAGCCAAGGCTGTTCTGGTACAACATAAACATGTTCATTTTTCACAGCTTTTAACCCTTTCCAAATTGGTGACTTTTCAAGTTCTTTGAACGCTGTTTGTGATTGATCATCTTCGTTTACAACAACAAAAATAGCATCAGCGTCAAAGTCTGGTAGTACTTCTTGAGAGATGACTTCATATGGTTGCGTTTGGTCAAGCTCTTTCACTTTTGAAGCAGGAGTTAATCCTAGATCTTCAAATAAGATAGGGCCCATTGGACGTTTTGTTGTGAAAACGCGAAGTTCTTTTGCTGTCACTCTTATAGCCATTGTGCTGTCATGTTCACCAAGCTCTTTCTGGATTAAACTCTTAACTTCTTTCTCTTCTTCTTCATAATCCTTAATGAACTGGTTTGCTTCTTTTTCACGATCCACGATCTTGGCAATTTCTTTTAAGTGATCTCTCCACGTTCCTTTATCCAAATCAAACACATGAGTTTCTGCAATTTTTTCGAACTGATTTAAATCACTTCCTGAGTATTCTTTATCAAGATAAATAGCATCTGGTTTTAGAGAGAGTAAAGCTTCCATATTTGGATCTTTGACAGAACCTAGCTTTTCTGTATTTTTCAAGTCTTCTTTAACATGAGGCAGAAAATCTTTTAATGCTCCACCAACAACTGATCCAGCTGGTGTTAGGCCTAGAGCAAGAAGGTCATTTGTTAAATGAATTGAAAGTGAGGCAATTTTCTCTTCCTTACCACTCTTTGTATCTTCTGATGTTTTACGATTTTCACTTGAATTGCTTTGACCACATCCAGCGAGAATACTTACCACCATGACAATGCTTAGTATTGTGATTAAATATTTTTTCATCTTGTACTCCTTTTTTTTATCTATTTATTTAGTTTTTATTAATAAGTAAAGAAAATAAGGGGCGCCAACAGCAGCAACAACAACTCCTGCTGGAATAGAATTAGGCTCAAATATATTTCTCCCAATCGTATCAGCTACAACTAAAATCAGCAGACCAATAAGAGCTGAAAGAGGTAAAAAATGTCGATATAATGGGCCTACAAGTCTCCTAGCAAGATGAGGTGCTACTAGACCAATGAAACCAATTCCACCTGCCATAGCTACGCTAGCACTTGATAAACCAACAGCTAAAGCTAATAGCAATAAACGCTTTTTTTGAACGGATGCTCCTAGACTTGAAGCAACTTGATCTCCTAAAGAAAGAGCATCTAAAGTTTTTGACTGAAACCATGAGAGCGGACCTAATACAAGAATCCAGGGCAAAAGAGTAATTACATGAATCCAATCTCTAGCCCATACATTTCCAACTAACCACCTAGAAGCAAACATATATGTTTCTTCATCTAGACGTAAGGATAAGAAAAGAGTAGCAGCGCTAAACCCTGCTGAAACAGCTATTCCAACTAGGATCAATCTAATTGGGATGACACCTTGCTGCTTATTGTATGTTAATAAAATAATGACAACGGCTGCTAATATCCCTCCTATAAAAGTGAAAAGAGGGATATAAAGAGAGGCATGTTCATTTAATGAGTGAAAATATGTAATGAAAATCATCAATCCAAAAGCTGAACCTGTATTAAGTCCAATAATTCCGGGATCTGCTAAAGGGTTGCGAGATAACCCTTGTAGAATAGCTCCTGAGATTCCTAATCCAATCCCAGCTAAAACGGTGATTAGTATACGAGGTAAGCGATAATCAAAAAGCACCGTCTCACTGTAAAAATCACCTTTCCCTAAAAATGTATTAATCACTTCTAAAGGAGATAGTGGGATTGTACCTGTATCTAGACTAATAAGAATTGAAACTAAACTTAGAATGATGAAAAGAATTGTTACAACATACGTTCTTCTTATTTCCTTGTTGTTCCATAAAGTTCTCACCTATAATTCCCTCCCTATTTTACGGGCAATATAAAGGAAAAATGGAACACCAACAAAGGCTACCATAATACCAATAGCAAGTTCTCGTGGAGGGTCAACGGTGCGGGCCCCCAAATCAGCGATAACTAATAAGATAGCTCCTAATAAAGCTGACATTGGAATAATAGCATAATAATTTGTTCCGACAATTTTCCTTGCAATGTGGGGAATTACAAGGCCAATAAACCCAATTGAACCAGCAACTGATACTGAAACTCCTGCTAAGATAACCGCGAGAACGATTCCTATAGCCTTAACTCTTAATGTTTTAACCCCAAGGTTAGCAGCCATATCATCTCCCATTGCAATAAGAGAAAGAGATTTACCTAAGCAAGTACTAATTCCAATAACAACGAGGATAATAGGAACTAATATGAATAAATGAGACCATTTTACTCCTGATACTCCACCTGCATACCAAAACGCTAGATCTTGACTCAAATCATAATAGATAGCAACTCCAGTTGTTAAAGAATGTAACAGAGCTGCTATAACTGCACCTGCTACTGTAAGCTTCATTGGGGTAAACCCACCCCGAGAAGCTACACTAATAGCAAAAATTAAAAGTGTACTCAAGATAGCTCCGATAAAAGAAAACACCATGAGAGTTGGGTAAGCGAGATTTGGTAAAAAAGCAAAACATAGAGCAACAATAAGCATAGATCCTCCATTAATCCCCAATACTCCCGTATCTCCTAAAGGGTTACGTGTAATGCCTTGAATAAGTGCTCCAGCTACAGCAAAAGCAGCTCCAATAACAGCAGCTCCAATGACCCTTGGAAGGCGTAGCTCATGAATAATTTGCTGAGCAGTAATTTGATTATTATAATGAAAAGTTGCTTGCCATACAGTTTGAAAATCTAGATTCTTCGCTCCAAAAGTAATCCCTATAAATACACAAATGCAGAGAATGATAAGAGCTAGTAAAAAAGAGAGAAAGATGACAGAACTTGTTCTCTTTCTAATAAATTTATTTGAAAGACTATTTCCCATATGCTCACTCCTCTAGTAGAAGCCTTCCTTATAAGAATCCCTTTTCTCAATTGATAATCATTTTCACAATATCCCTATTATAGCGAGTGAAAATACGAATGACAATCCTTACTTAATAGCGAACAAAAAGCCTAATCAATATTGATTAGGCTTAGAGTAAATAAAACAGAACAAGAACACTGATATTAATCGGCAAGCTCCACATCCTACTATACATCTGAGGTTTATTTTCTATTCTTTTTATGATATATCCCCTTAAACAATGCATTAATGAAAGTAAGCAGAAAAAAGATGAAAACAGATAAGGGCACCTTTTCTTGATATCCCTTTGTGAAAAGAAGAGAAAAGAAAATTGAAAGGAGAAATTATTAAAACGTTCCACGTGTAAATAATCTTGTTTTCCAAATGAATACCTCTTTTTAAAATACGTTCTAACTCCTTTAAGATTGGTTTGTTTCATGCTTCTCTCTGTTTTCTAATACTTTTTCCATATTTTCTAATCCCCAATTTCTCATAAATAAAATGAGTGGTTCTAGAGATCTTCCAAACTCAGTTAAGGAATATTCCACTTTAGGGGGAATTTGACGATAAATCTCTCTATGAACAATTCCTGAAGCTTCTAGTTCCCGAAGTTGAAGTGTAAGCATTCGCTGTGTAATTCCTTTGTTGAGTCTTTTTAATTCATTAAATCGTTTTGTTCCATTAAGTAAGTGATAAACAATAACACTCTTCCATTTCCCGCCAATAACATCAACTGTTGCTTCAACAGGACATGAATATCTCCCAAGAAAGGCTAAGTTTGATTCCTTTTCATTCATACAGACACCTTCTTTCCACAGTACCTTTTTTGATACTATACCACAAAAATGTGCGTACTTATATTTATTGTTTATGTGTACTATACTCTACCTATAAAACGAAAAAGGGAGAGGATAATGATGGCTACAAAACCAACCTTTAATAAAGAAGAAATCTTAAATGCTTATCAATATAGACATGCTAGTAAAGAGTTTGATAAAACAAAGAAAATTTCAGAAGATGACTTTAATTTTATTCTAGAAACAGGGCGACTTTCCCCTTCTTCATTTGGATTTGAACCATGGAAATTTGTTGTAGTTCAAAATGAAGAAATACGCGAGAAATTAAGAGCTGTTTCATGGGGAGCTCAAAAGCAGCTACCAACAGCAAGTCACTTTGTTGTGTTTCTTGCTCGCACAAAAGACAGTTTAGCTCCTGATTCAGATTACATTCAAGGAATGATGAAAAATGTGCACGCCCTTCCTAATGAAGCTGTGGAAGGTAGAGGAAAGGCATACCGCAATTTTATTGAAAATGATTTTGAATTAACTAAATACGATGAGCAAATGTTTGAATGGGCAGCTCGTCAAACTTATATTGCTATGGGAAATATGATGACGTCTGCTGCAATGATTGGAATCGACTCTTGTCCTATTGAAGGTTTCGATAAAGAGAAGGCAGAAAAAGTACTTATCGAAGAAGGTGTGATGCCAGAGAAAGGTTTTAATCTCGCTTGCACAGTTGCTTTTGGATATCGTCTAAATGACCCTCGCCCTAAATCGAGACAAATGTTACAAAGTATCGTAGAGTGGATTTAATCTAAAAGCTCGTTGCTTATAGCAACGAGCTTTTTTGTAAGCATTCCTCTCCCTCCTCCATTTTCATGCATACCATGTTACAATAAAAACATTAAAGCTTACACATATTTCAAATGATGGTGAGGGTCTATGCTATATTTTATTTTACTAATCATTCTTTCTGCTCTTATGACTTCTTTTATGATAATGAAAGAAGTTTATATTAAAACATCAACAATGGCCATTGTGATGGCATTGGGTATTATTACAGAAGGAGCCTTATCAAACTATTTTGGTTCTAAATTTTTTACATTAGGCTATGGAAAAGTTATTAGTATCGTTATCTTCTCTCTTTGGATTTCTTTTTTCATTTCTATTTTAACTTCACTTTTTCATCATAAATTTATTGAAAAACACTATAATGACCCTTTAAATCGATTTGGAATGGGAACCTGGATTGCTGGCACTTCAATTTCCGGTATTTTGCTTGCGAAACATTTTACTGACTTGCTTTTCGTTGCAAAGATACTTTCCCTTTTCAATGGTGGTTTGTGGACTATCTATATTTTCATATGCATAAAAACACTCCTAATTGCCCAAAGAGCTCAACTCCTGAAAAAGGCTCACGGAATTTTGCTTCTTACAACAGTTAGTACCCAATCAATTGTACTATTGTTAAATACCGTCTGGATTGATCTACCGCAAATACTTAATGTTTGCTTAGTCACAACAGGAATTCTTCTTTACTGTATTAGCCTCTTTTTTATAGCTAAACGCTATGTCAGTCGATCTTCTACTGGGAGAGTTGCTACACATTGGAATAATACTAATTGTATTCTTCATGGAGCTTTATCGATTACAGGGCTCGCCTGTATAACGTCTCAAGCCATTGATCCAGAAATGATTTTATTCATTTGGGCACTTGCTTGTCTTATGTTTTTTCTTGTTGAAGGAATTGAAATTTACCGCATGTATGAGCGCATTAAATTATATGGAATTCGAGAAGGTATTCTAACGTACGATGTATCGCAATGGAGCCGATTGTTTACGTTTGCTATGTTTTATACTTTCACTTCTTATGTTGAACCTTCATCAAAACTTCAAGCAATTGTTCAGCATACTACATTATTAACGGGCATTTGGGTTATTCTGTCCTTATGTCTTGCTGAACTTTTAATGCTCTTTTTTAGCTCTATTGCACATCCTAAAACAAACCAAATACAGCGTAGTGAACAATCTTTATAAAAAATAAAACTCCTGCGGTCCGCAAAAAGCCACAGGAGTTTTGTTTATATAACAAGCTTAAATATAGATAAAACAAGACCAATCAAGAACCCACAGAGAGCTCCATTGACGCGAATCCACTGTAGATCTTTACCAACATTTGTTTCTACCATATGGATAAGCGTGTCATTATCTAATTTTTCAAGGTTTTCTTTCACAAGGCTACCAATTTTAGAATGATTATTTTCAATAAAAGAAGAGGCTTGTCCGTGAATCCATGTTTCAATTGCGTTGACTTTTTCTTCATCACTCTTCGTTTTCTCAATAAGTTCTCTTACAGCTGAGAGCACATGTTTTTCAATAAACGCTCGATCCTCTAGCATTTTATGAAGTTTATCCTTATATCGCTCTAAAACAGCTTTTATTTTATCCGAGGCTTCAATGTTTTGAACTGTTTTATCTTTCCATTGATTGATTTCAGCCATAAGCTCTTCACGATCTGAAACACCGTTAATTTCCTGGCGAATACGATTTAAAATAAGTCCCCGATAAGGATTATCCTTATCTTGGAGGAGAACGATCTTTTCAAGAAGAAAAGGCTGAAGGATTTTTCCGAGCTTATCCTCATTGATAAAACTACTAAAAGAGCTCATTGCCATTTTTAAAAATCCATCTGACTCTGTATTATCAAGAAATTGTTTGGCCATTACACCAATTTTATGTCTTGTATCTTCTTTAGAAATCCATTTTTCTACTTCAGCTAAAATATAGTCTATTGCTTTTTCATCTAGATTTCTTTTTACAACTTGATCTGTTAGAGATTTTACAAAAACAGTAACATCTACAGATGAGATGTATTTTTTTAACTCTTTTTCAATGAAAATAGAAATTTTCTCTAAATCCACTTTATCAACAGCATGTTTAAGTCCCGATTGAGTTGCTTTATAAACACCTTCTGATGCCAGTTCTCGCTCTAGGAGTGGAAAAAGCTTGTCTGTAAATGTGATCTGTCCAATTTTCCCTTTAATACTCTCTTTTGTCAGCCAATTATTCTCAACCATTGCAATGGCTCCACGCACCATCTTATCACGGTTTTTAGGAAGAAGTGCTGTATGTGGGATAGGAATACCAAGTGGATGGCGGAAAAGAGCTGTTACAGCAAACCAATCCGCAAGTCCCCCAACAAGCCCCGCTTCAAATCCTCCTTGTAGAAGTTTGCCAATAATAGAATCTTGAAAAGGAAGGGTTGCTAGAAACCCTATACCCATAATTCCTAGTGAAATACCTGCAAAGTATCTGGATTTTTGTTGTTTTTTTGCCATTATAACTTCCCTCAAATATAGTTTTTTATCGCTTTCTTTCATGATTATTCTCAATATAAGAGCTCATATACTATGAAAAGGCCACACTTTAAAATGTAGAAAAGTGACAGCTTGCTCGTTTATTTTATCAAAGAACGTTATCATTAGCCACTTCTTACCATAATTAAGAATAAAAAAAGAGGACCTTTAAACTCACAAGGTCCTCAACTAATAGCTATTGTATCTAGCTTCTAAATACATTTCAATAGACTTTATTTTTAATTCTGTATAGATAGATTTTCGGAAACTCAGCACGTCTAGTACTTTATAAAAGTATAGATCTGCTTTCGAGTAACATCCAAGTGGATCTTTAGTTGCTAAAAAATTCACCCGTCTCACATCCTTTAAAAGAAGTGACATTGTATATACCAAATTATAACATATCAAGATTAAAAGAAGCCAAACCAATTCATTGTTTGGCTTTAATCAACAGTTTTTATTGATAAAGAGTTCATAATATTGATTGAAGCGGCAACATTTCTCGCTGCTCTCTTCATGTATCCTTCTGCATTTTCAATAGCATCAGAAAGGGATGTTACACATGGAACAATTGTAAATAACGCATCGATTCCATGTTCATGTACAACTTCACTATCTTCAGAGAGGGAACCCGCAAATCCAATGACAGGAACTCCATATTTTTTGGCAGCTTTTGCTACCCCAATCGGCGTTTTGCCATAGATCGTTTGACTATCAATTCTTCCTTCTCCTGTAATAATAAGGTCTGCCTTCTTTGCATGCTCTTCAAAATCTACCGCATCTAAGACGATATCAATCCCTCTTTTTAATTGTGCGTTCAGGAAAGCAAACAAACTTCCCCCAATTCCTCCAGCTGCCCCACTTCCCTTAATTTCTCGAAATGATATTCCTAACATTTCTTCGGCAATATCGGCAAAATGCGCAAGGTTATTATCAAGAATATCAATCGTTTTAGGAGTAGCACCTTTTTGAGGACCAAAAACAGCCGACGCTCCTCTCTTTCCTGTTAAAGGATTATCTACATCACATGCTACTTCAATTTGAATATCTTTAATTCGCTCATCAAAGTGTTGTAAATCTATTGTTGAAAGCTTTTCAATTGCCCCACCGCCAGGACCAATTTCTTTTCCTTCTTGATCTAATAGCTTAGCACCTAAAGCTTGCAGCATACCTGCTCCACCGTCATTTGTTGCACTTCCGCCAATGCCAATAATAATGTGGTTGACACCCAAATCAAGGGCAGCCCCTATTAATTCTCCTGTTCCTCTTGTTGAAGTAATAAGTGGATTTCTTCTTTCATGTGGAACAAGATGTAGACCAGATGCAGCCGCCATTTCAATGATGGCTGTTCCTCGGTCTCCTGTTAAACCAAAGAAAGCCTCGACTTCCTCTCCTAAAGGACCTGTCACTGTTCTTTTCTCAATTGTTCCCCCTGTTGCATCAACTAACGATCTCACCGTTCCTTCCCCGCCGTCGGCCATTGGAAGCTTTACATAAGAAGCTTCTGGAAAGATTTCCTTAAACCCTTTTTCGATTGCATCAGCAGCCTCTAATGCAGATAAGCTTTCTTTAAAAGAGTCAGGAGCAATGATAATTTTCATTTTATTCATCTCCCTTTTCACATCTGTTTTTTAGTCCATAACTATCCAAATAATTTAAATACACCAAAGATAAGGGTAGAAACAATGGCAAGCGTGAGACCAATTAGAGATTCATAAGGCATTAGCTTTAGCCTTTCTTTCATATTCATATTGACACTTCCCGCTGTAGAGTGAAAGAAACTCCCATGTGGCAAGTGGTCAAGAACAGTCGCTCCTGCGTGTACCATAGCTGCTCCTGCTAGTGCCGATACACCTAATCCAACAATTGTGCTACTAAACACAGTACTTGCTACAGCTGTTCCTGCTGTTGTAGAAGCAGTTGCTGCCGACATGAAAATCCCAGAGGCTGGTGCTAATAAATAAGGAGGCATTCCTGAAGCACTTAAAGCTTGTGTTACAACATCTTTCAACTCTGAATTTGCAATAATACCCGCTAATGTTCCTGTTCCTAATAGCATGATAGCCACGCCTGACATTTTATTTAAGCCAGAGATAGCATAGGCATTAATATGTTTAGATTTTCTCATCGCAATTGCGCCCACAATCCCCCCAATTGGTAAAGCGACCATTGGATCAATATTAATCCCGAAAAGCAGGCGAAGTGCTAACAAAATAATCGTAACAATTGGAGCAACTAAAGCTGTGATAAATACTGGAGCTTTTGCATTGTCCTTCATTTCAATTTCTTTACTTTCAACAAATGACCCTTTATTTGCCAACTTTTTAGCTAAAATATAAGTTATAAATAGGCCAAAAACAGCTGGAATAACGCCTGCTACCATAACAGATGTAAGAGGCACCTTGAAGGCATCTGCAGCTGCAATCGCATTTGGGTTTGGTGACATAATGTTCCCCGCCTTCCCCCCTCCAATCATTGCGAGCAAGATTGCTGTTTTCGATAAATTCGCTCTTTTTGCAATGGCTAGAGCAATCGGAGAAACAGTAATAACTGCTACATCCACAAAAACCCCAACAGCTGTCAAAATGGTTGTTGCTAATGCTAAAGCAAGCAGCGCCCGTTTTTCGCCTAGTTTTTTAACAATGGTTTCAGCAATCGAAGATGCAGCACCTGATTCAATTAACACTCCTGCTAAAACCCCTGCTGCCATAATCCTCAGCACTGCTGAGATAATATCTTGTGCTCCTTCCATCATCAATGTAACTGTATCTGTAATATTTACTCCACCAATTAGTCCCCCGATTAATGCACCAGCTACCATCCCATATGCTGGAGGTACCCTCCTTAAGATTAAAACAATCGCAATAATTAAGGCACTAATCGCTCCCCATACGCTTACTGTCATATCCATTAAAGCTCCCTTCCCCTTCTTTCTCACGGATGTTACTTACATTGTAAGCGTTTACTTAATGAGTATCATTGTGAAGAGTGATGAAATATGAACAAAATATCGTCTTCATTATTGTGCATTTGCACAGTTATGTAAGATCATTTAAAAGTTTTGCTATATACAGTTCCATAACATCTTTCATGTTTTTTGGATCTTTTCCTGTTATGGTTAAAATCCGTTCAAGGCGGTATCTTAATGTATTGCGGTGAATAAATAGGCGCTCAGCCACCTTGTTTAATTCCCCACTCTCTTCTATGTATATCTCTAGTGTTTTAATCAACTCTCCATTTTTATCATGTTCAATCAGTCTATGATAAAAATGGAACATCTCCTTACTACTTGTAAGCTGTGACAATGAAATTTCAAGCTGATACTCTTCATAGTGATAAAAGCACTTTTCCGGATGAAGCTTCTGACCAATTTCAATTGCCTTTTTTGCATACTGAAAAGAAGATTTCACATCCAACAAATCATCCACAACAAATCCTGCCCCTATTACAAGCGTGTTGTCGTATTTATTGATCCACTTCTTAAATAGAGAGAGCCAGCTTCTAAAATCTGTCTCGTTGATGACATTCTTCAGTATAATAATGTTATCATTAATCGTAACTCCAATTAGGTCTTCTTGGGATAATTCATAGCGAAGTGCGCGAATGATTTTATGATTAGAAAAGTCTATTCTAGTTGATTGTTTAAGCACCACTGCTACTCTTGATTTACTAAGGTTTACACCGAGAAATTCTAATCGCTCTCTTATCCCGTTTTCATTCATTTGTAGTCCTGAAATAAGTTGGTTCACAATTTCACTTTGCAACCTTTCCTTCCACTGCACTCGGTCTAATAAAACAGACTGCTCCAATACAAGTTCAGCTGCCATTTTAACAAGCTGAGCATAGTTTTGAATTTCATGGGGTTCCCCTGTAATTCCAATCACTCCAACAGGCTGATTATTAAAATAGATTGGGAGGTTAATGCCTGGTTTTGATCCTTTCATTTCTGATGCTTTCACTTGATCTAACTCAATGCTTTCTTCATTTTTTAGAACAAGTAAAGCTCCAGCATGAAGCTGATTAATTCGGGTTTGATCACCAGAACCAATAATAATTCCCTCACTGTTCATCACATTAATATTTCGATTTAAAATTTTCATTGTTCTCCCTACAATCTCTTGTGCTAATTCATGGGTTAGAAACAGCATCAATTTCCCTCCCTTTATTTTTTTCTTCAATCTACCATATAGAGGAGCAACAATAAATAAAAAGAACATACAAGTTTAGAGAGATGTTTAATCCCTATTTCTTTAGCACATCCTATAAAACGGCACAGGAGCAAGGCGCAAAAGTTGTAAAAAGCACACCAGTCTTTTATAATCGATGTCTCAAATGAATAAGAAGGAATGATACCATGATTTCATTAAAAGGAAAAACAGCCATTATCACAGGCGGAGGTAGAGGCATTGGACGCTCTACTGCTATTGCTTTAGCTAAAGAAGGCGTAAACATAGGTTTAATCGGACGCTCAATCGAAAACCTTGAAAAAGTGAGTGCTGAACTTGCAGAGTATGATATTAAAGTTTCAGCAGCAACAGCAGACGTTGTTGAGCTTGAAGCTGTAGAACATGCCGTTGAGCACATTAAATCAGACCTAGGCACAATTGATATCCTTGTAAACAACGCAGGAATCTCAAAATTCGGTGGATTCCTTGACCTTGACCCACAAGAATGGGAAAATATTATCCGCGTCAATTTAATGGGTGTTTACAATGTAACGCGCGCAGTGCTCCCTGAAATGATCGAACGAAAATCAGGAGACATTGTAAATATTGCTTCAACAGCTGGTCAAAAAGGTGCCCCTGCTACAAGTGCTTATAGTGCTTCTAAATTTGGAGTTCTAGGTTTAACAGAATCTCTTATGCTTGAAGTAAGAAAGCATAATATTCGTGTTACAGCTCTTACACCAAGTACTGTTGCAACAGATATGGCGAAGGAGATTGGTCTTATTAATAATGATCCTGAGACAATGATCAAGCCAGAAGATTTAGCTGATATTCTAGTTGTAGGATTGAAACTTCATCCAAGAGTTGTTATGAAAACAGCTGGTTTATGGTCTACAAATCCATCTTAATATGTAAAACAAAAAGGCAACAGGAACATGATGTTTCTGTTGCCTTTTTTATTATAGAATAAATTTTTCAAGAATCTAACAACGTTTAAAATTTTCCGTGAGCGAGAAGTATATAAAGAAGAAAGCTCATTTTATCCACTATAGTTCATGTACAAAACCATAAATCTCATATATTTACGAGGAGGAATTGAAAATGGCAAAAGTTACGGTAGGAGAAGAGAATGGAAGTCCAATTGAACTGTATTATGAAGATTATGGGAGTGGAAAACCTGTAGTTCTTATTCACGGTTGGCCTTTAAGTGGACGTTCGTGGGAATTTCAAGTTCCTGCTTTAACTGAAGCTGGTTATCGTGTTATTACATATGACCGTAGAGGTTTCGGAAAGTCCTCTCAACCATATAAAGGATATGAATATGATACGCTAGCCTCTGATCTTAATAAACTTCTTGAGCACCTTGATCTTCATGATGTTACGCTTGTTGGATTCTCAATGGGTGGTGGTGAAGTAGCTCGCTATATTGGAATATACGGAACAGAGAGAATTGAAAAGGCTGTTTTAGCAGGAGCTGTTCCTCCTTACCTTTATAAAACTGATGAGCATCCTGAAGGTGGGCTTGATGATGCAACGATTAAGGAATTTGAAAATGGAGTGAAACAAGATCGCCTTGCATTCCTTGAAGACTTTACAAAGAATTTCTTCTCTACAGAAGATCAAAAAGACCTTGTAAGTGAATCATTCCGTCTATATAACAAAGATATTGCCGCTTTTGCTTCACCAAAAGGCACATTAGATTGCATCTCCGCTTTTGGAAAAACAGACTTCCGAAATGATTTAAAGAAAATGAACATTCCAACGTTGATTATTCACGGTGATGCAGATTCCATCGTTCCATTTAAAGTAAGCGGAAAACTTTCTCATGAATTAATTGAAAACAGTGAACTAGCTCTTATTAAAGGTGGACCACATGGGTTGAATGCAACACATGCCGAGGAGTTTAATAAGGCCCTTGTAAACTTTCTAAATAAAGAAAACTAAGGTATATGAAAAACAGAAGCGAGAAGGCCATAATTTATGGTCTTCTCACTTTTGTTTCAATTTCTATACTCAAATGTTTTAATCTTCTTTTTCGTTTAAAGGTGTAAAAGATTTAGATATTAAACTAAAACAACCTAAATTCTCATCTGAAAAAATCATTTCACCTACGTTTTATGTTACTGTCCATTTGTTTTCTTTTTCCCTCTAGTCCCATATAAAATAAATAATAGAATAAACCATATCGGCGTCAATAATAAGGCTGGACGTGTTTCCTCAGAGAACAGCATAATAATAAGAATCATAGCAAACAACGTTAGAACAACATAATTTATAAATGGGGTTAATGGCGCTTTGAATTTTGACTTTGAATGTAGGTGTGGACGTGTTTTCTTATATCTTAAATGACAAATAAGAATAATACTCCAAACCCAAATAAAACAAATGGCACTAATGGTTGTCACGATTCCAAAAGCTTGTTCCGGTATAAGTTTGCTTAAAAGAGCTCCCACTGAGATGACAAGTGTAGATATTAACAACGCGTTACCTGGTACATGGTTTTTATTCAATTTTTTAAGATTTGATGGACCCTGGCCATTAGTGCTTAAACTATATAGCGTCCGGCTCGTTGAAAACATTCCACTATTACAAGCAGAAGCGGCTGAAGTTAATACAACAAAATTAATGATTCCTGCGGCAACCGGAATACCAATCAAACTAAACGTCTTAACAAAAGGACTTTCTGTTGCATTTAGTTCCATCCATGGATTAATACATAATAGAACAATAAGTGCACCAACATAGAAGAATAAAATTCTTAGAGGAATTTTATTAATAGCTGATGGAATATTTTTTTGTGGATTAGATGTTTCTGCTGCCGATACACCTACTAATTCCACACCAACATATGCGAATATAACCATTTGAAATGAAAGCAGGAAACCTGAAATTCCATTTGGAAAAATCCCTCCATGTTCCCAAAGGTTTTTAATCGTAACTGGTCCTGTATCTGTCTTGAATCCCATCACGAGCAAAATAATCCCAACGCTAATTAATACAAGAATAGTAATTACTTTAATTAAAGCAAACCAAAACTCCAATTCTCCAAAAAGCTTCACAGTTAATAGATTGAGTCCTAACAAAATGATTACACAGATGAGTGCAGGTATCCATTGCGGGATATTAAACCAATATTGCACGTATACACCAACAGCAATCACATCAGCCATTGCTGTCATAATCCAACAAAACCAATATGTCCATCCAGTCACAAACGATGCCGCAGGTCCAAGATATTCTTCTGCAATATCTGTTAAAGATTGATAACCTGCTTTAGATAACAGCAGTTCCCCTAGCGCCCTCATAACAAAAAAGAGGGCAATACCTATAATTAAATAGGCAAAGATGATAGAGGGTCCTGCCAATTGTATCGCTTTACCAGATCCTAAGAATAGCCCAGTACCAATGGTACCTCCAATTGCGATGAGTTGAACATGACGATTTGATAAATCTCTCTTCAATCCTTGCTGTGCCAAACCTAACTCCTCCTTAAAATGGATGAAATTTTCATGTGAAACTGTGAACAATAAATTAACCCAATAAAAAAAGAGATTGGATGGCCTCCAATCTCTTGATCATAAGAATAACAAATAATATTCGTTACGCTAATTATTATCAGCATCACAAATAAATATCCGATACTCTTCTGTCCTTTTGCCTGAGATTGTGAACCCTTCGGCGCCGCAAACTTTCTGCGGTCTCTCCAGAAGCTGCTCCTGCTATAGTGTGACCCATAGCAATCATAGCTTTCTATTTATTAAATTTTTGGATAGGTATAATTACTGTCGAATAGTTTTTTATTCTAATGTTAGTTAAATGTTTTGTCAATAACAAAGATAATTCTCATTTATTGAATCTCCCTGAAATAAGGAGATAGAAATCATTCAATTAAAACCTACATTACTTATGATATAACTCTCACCATACTTATTTAATCATTGCTTTATAAATCCCTACATTTATAAAGTATATAACTCCCGTTTCTCCCCATATCTTCTCTATTTATTTTACGTTATAAGAAATGACTAGTAAAATAAGAATATATCAATTTCTAAATCCTATAAAATATTTATTTAAAATAATAAACGCATTTTAATTGACAATAGTATTCAATTCTATATAATAATTAGTATAAATTAATAATTATTATATGAGGTTTACAAATTCACTGAACAAACTCTCTATAATAATTAAATAGTAAATCTAGGAGGAATTTTAATTATGTCTCTAATTGGAAAAGAAGTACAACCATTTACAGCACAAGCTTATAAAAACGGTGAGTTTATCGAAGTTACAGAAGAAAATCTAAAAGGTCAGTGGAGTGTCGTTTGTTTTTACCCAGCAGATTTCACTTTCGTTTGCCCAACTGAGCTTGAAGATCTTCAAGAGCAATATCCTGCACTTAAAGATTTAGGAGTTGAAGTATTCTCTGTTTCAAGAGATTCTCATTTTACACATAAAGCATGGCACGATTCATCAGAAGCAATTGGTAAAATTACTTATACTATGATTGGTGATCCTGCACATATCCTTTCTCGCCAATTTGATGTATTTATCGAAGAACTAGGTCAAGCTGACCGTGGTACTTTCATCCTTGATCCTGATGGTGTTATCCAAGCTGTTGAAATCAACGCGGATGGCATTGGTCGTGATGCAAGCACACTTATCAATAAAATTAAAGCTGCACAATATGTTCGCAACAACCCAGGTGAAGTTTGTCCTGCTAAATGGCAAGAAGGCGGAGAAACACTTAAGCCAAGCCTTGACCTTGTAGGTAAAATTTAAGGAGAGCGATTATAAATGGCACTTGATGCAGAAATTAAATCACAATTAAATCAGTATCTTCAACTATTAGAAGAGAATATTCTGCTTAAGGTCAGTGTAGGTTCAGATGACGTATCAAAGGAAATGCTAGCTCTTGTTGAGGAGCTAGCTTCCATGTCATCTAAAATCACTGTCGAAAAAGTAGAATTAAATAGAACACCAAGCTTTAGTATCAACCGTGTTGGCGAAGAGACTGGCATCACTTTTGCTGGTGTACCTTTAGGACACGAATTCACTTCTTTAGTATTGGCTCTATTACAAGTTAGTGGACGAGCTCCAAAAATTGACCAAAGTGTAATTGATCAAATTAAAAAGATTGATGGTGAATATCACTTTGAGTCTTATGTCAGCCTAACTTGCCACAACTGCCCTGACGTTGTGCAAGCACTAAACATTATGAGTGTGCTTAACCCTAACATTACGCACACAATGATTGATGGAGCTGCATTTAAAGAAGAAGTGGAAAGTAAAAATGTTATGGCCGTACCAGCTGTCTTCCTTAATGAGAAATTCTGGAATGGTGGTCGTATTTCACTTCAAGAAATTATTGCTAAATTAGGTGAAGGTTTAAGTGCAGAGGATTTAGCAGATAAAGATCCATACGATGTCCTCGTTGTTGGGGGCGGACCAGCTGGAGCAAGTGCAGCCATCTATGCAGCACGTAAAGGGATCCGTACAGGAATCGTTGCTGAACGCTTTGGTGGACAGATCCTTGACACACTAAGTATTGAGAACTTTATCAGTGTAAAAGCTACTGAAGGACCTAAACTTGCACAGGCTCTTGAAGAACATGTAAAAGAGTATAATATTGACGTGATAGACCTACAGCGTGCTAAACGTTTAGAAAAGAAAGATCTTTTTGAAATTGAACTTGAAAACGGTGCTGTTCTTAAGAGTAAATCTGTCATTATTTCAACAGGTGCTCGTTGGCGAAATGTTAATGTTCCTGGCGAACAAGAACTTAAAAACAAAGGAGTTGCGTACTGCCCTCATTGTGATGGTCCGTTGTTTGCAGGAAAAGACGTAGCGGTTATCGGTGGCGGTAACTCGGGTGTTGAAGCAGCAATTGATCTTGCAGGAATTGTGAAACATGTTACAGTTCTTGAATTTGCGTCAGAGTTAAAAGCAGACCAAGTCCTTCAAGAGCGTCTTAACAGCCTGCCAAACGTAACAGTTGTAACGAACGCTGTTACTCAAGAAATTACGGGTACTGACAATGTAACTGGTATTACGTACACTGATCGTGAGACAAATGAAGAACATCATGTTGAATTACAAGGTGTGTTTGTCCAAATTGGACTTGTACCAAATACTGAATGGTTAGAAGGTACAATTGAGCGTAATCGCATCGGTGAAATCGTTGTTGATAAGCGTGGAGCTACTACAATGCCTGGAGTGTTTGCAGCAGGAGATTGTACAGATAGCGCCTATAACCAAATCATTATTTCCATGGGATCAGGTTCAACAGCAGCCTTGGGTGCATTTGATTATCTCATTCGAAATTAATTTAGAACTTAACTAGTGAAATCCTAGTCTAACGGTTCTTTTGATATTTATAAATTCCTCCAACATTTATAAATACCGTTAAAAAACCTGTTAGACTGAGATACATCACCTTACCATAAACAATTTTAACATTTTTTTCAGAAAATCACTATCCTGTCTAGTTAGATAGAATAGTGATTTTTTTTATTACTCCTTATTTTTAGTTATTTATTATATTTAAAAAAGCTTATAATAGAAAATTTCAATACAAAAGACATAGTTCCACAACCTTCTATTATTTTACAAATCGAAATATTTTTAGGATTCCACAGTAATGGGAACTTAAAATATTAAAGCTCAAAACCTCTCTACTTCCTTTAACAAATTCTTTTCACCATGTTACCGCTTGTAACCTTATCCTTATAGAGCGCTTCATTCTTGTCGCTTCCACAACTATTAATAATTAATAACGTTAGCATTGTAACAAGGAGCACCTATACCTTAATAAATATAATACATCCTTCTTATTCGAGCCCCTCCCCTTCTTTCTCTCTTTATACAAATATATTCAACCAGAAATATCTCATAGTTTTAGAATAAAAGGGACTTTTCTCTTCACTGCTTTTTACTTATTCTTCAACTTCTCAGCAAGTTCATATAGGGAATAGTACTGCTTAATGTGATAATACCGCCCCTCTTTTTGTAAGTATCCCTTATCGCAAAATTGTGTAAGCACATGCAGCAAGTGTCGATATGATACACCTAAATAATCGCAAATTGTTACGTGTTTCTCCTTATAAACTCCTTCATCAGCAGTTTGCAAAATAAAATCTGCAAGCCGGTTTTCTAGAGGAAAGGCGAGGCTTTGTGAATACTTTGCAGCCATAAGGGTTGCCTTTACACTTAAAAATTTGGTTAACTCACATAGAAATTTCGTATCTTCTAGCAAACATGTACGATAGCGCTGAACAGGCAGAGCAAAACAAACGGTCTTCGTAGAAGCTTGAATTCCTTTTGTATAGTAAACTTCATGTAATAGTTCCATTTCTCCAATGTAATCGTTTGTGTTAATAAAATTAATTAAAGAAACTTTCCCATTTTGATGTGTTACATATATTTTTGCTTTTCCTTCAATAACATAGAATAAAAAGTCTGGTCTCATGCCTTCTTGAATAATCCATTCATCACGTTGATATTCTTGTATTTCTATAAACTCTTCAACTGGAAAAGAAAATAAATCTGCGATATAGTTCTTCTTTAAATACAGTTCCTTTTTCTCACCCTTATAGATTTCCATAATCCACCTCAAAATATGAGATATCTCATATGATTCGTATGTATCTCCATGATATCATGCAAATATCAGGGAGGGATACAGAATGAAAACACATCGTTGGATGAGTATACAGTTTTTTAGTTTTTATATGACATGGGGAATTTTCCTCCCCTATTGGACAGGATGGATGATTCATACAAAAGGAATTACAGTTGCTCAAGCTAGTTTAATTATGAGCTTAGGTTTGGTTGCAAGAGGACTTTCCACACTATTTGCTTTTCCTTATTTATCAGGGAAATTCAGTAGTAAAATATTATTAAATGGAGCTGGAGCAGGAACTCTGGTTGCCATTCTATGTTATATTCCGGCAAACTCCTTTGTGAGCTTACTTATAGTCACTCTCGTACTGCACTTTTTTTATCCACCGTTAATGCCTGCTTTAGATAGTGCTGCTGGCATCTTAGTGCAAGGTAAACAGTTAAGACATTACGGGAAAAGCCGCAAGTGGGGATCCATTGGGTTTGTCGCAGCTGGCATAATTTTAACCTTCTTTACAGGGAGACTTGGAGATGAAGTAATTTTATGGGCCCTGTTACTTGGCACATTGATATTCGTGTGTCTTGGTTTTATGCGCGCACCTGTTATTTTATCTAAAAAGCCACAAGTGGACCAAACACAAAAAAAGGGTATGTTAGAATTGTTTCGTATCAAACACTTTAGTTTGGTACTCATCATTGTCATCTTACTGCAGGCAGCACATGCTTCTTATTACAATTATGGTTATCTCTTTTTACAAGAAATCCATGCACCTAAATATTTAATTGGTTTGATTATTAACATTGCCGTGATTGCAGAAATTGTTTTTTTCGCAATTGCAGATCGGCTATTTCATAAATCTTCAGTAGGATTCTTGCTCGCACTAGCAGCACTTGGTTCTTCCATACGTTGGATATTAGTATTTTCCTTTCCAAATGTGATTGTTTTCTGTATTGCGCAAACATTACATGCATGTTCATTTGCTATGGGGCATTATGCATTTATGAGATACTTAATCAAAAACATTCCACATGAGCAGATTACGAAAGCACAAGGTATGTATTCAGCACTGGCACTTAGCTGGAGTACTGCATTGTTCACGATTTTTGGCGGCTTTTTATACGAAATTGAGCCAAGATATGCCTTTATCGGAATGATTATTTGTACCATTCCCTCAATGCTACTTGCACTTGTATATCAAAAGCTGGAACTTAGAAAAGATGTTTTAATTTCTATTTAGTTCTTTTACTTAAAATCTTACAAAGCTGAGTCAACCTTATCTGCTGTATAAACTTCAAATACTAAGGCAAGGTATATTTTTATTTTATCTGACGTCTGAAATCCTTGCCAAGCATATAGACATAAGATAATACCGATTATGATAAAACAGGCTTATCCATTTTGGATAAGCCTGTTTTATGCATGTTTATAGGATATAAGGAGAAACTTTATTTACTTATGATAAGATTCACTATAATGCATCTTAATGAGGTTTCAATTCAATTCTTTATTTGATATAACAATGAATAGGGAATTAAGTTCATAATATTTCTCCCTTTAGAAAATCAAATTAAAGCATCAGCATACCTAATATAAGTAGCCCATTCAATTCCCTTATTGGAAACTCAATCTCAATCCCTATATTTTTTGTTCCGGTAACATCCCCTACTATTTTATTTTAAACAAAAACATATGCTTTCTTGTTTAGTATAGTACTATACTAAAACTATGCAATATATAATCCTTTGGAAAGGAACTTAAGATGAATTCATCATTAGAAATGCTAATCCAAGTTTTTGAACGGGCAGCACTCTTGTTAATTTGCTTGTTTTTTTTAACAAGAGTCCCTAGGTTTAAAGAATCTCTCCATAAAGAACAGCACTCACTCTCGGAGAAAATTGTCATCACTCTTATCTTTTGTTTATTTGCTATTTTTGGCACCTATTCTGGAATTAAAGTAGAAGGGTCTTTAGTCAATGTAAGAATTATCGCTATCATGTCTGGGGGCATATTATTCGGGCCCTGGGTAGGTATCATTACTGGAATTGTTTCAGGTGTGCATCGTTTTTTAATTGATATTGGCGGCGTAACATCTGTTCCATGCCTAATTACAAGTATTATTGCCGGGATAGCATCTGGGTTTATTAACCTTAAAGTTAAAAAACCTCAGCGTTGGATTTATGGGATTGGCGCAGGTATGATCTGCGAAGTCCTTACTATGCTATTGATACTTGCTATGGCAGAACCCTTTAAACTTGGCCTCGATATTGTATCAAAAATTGGCTTCCCTATGATTGCAGGTGAAGTCAGTATCGGCTTGATTGTTTTATTGGTCATGAGTGTGGAAGATGAAAAGGAAATGATTGCTGCTAAACAAGCAAAGTTAGCCTTGGATATTGCCAATAAAACATTACCTTATTTTCGCTCAATCAATACAGAATCTTTGACAAAAATTTGCACAATCATTAAAAATCAAATTCATGCCGATGCAGTGGCTATAACTGATACAGAAACTGTCCTTGCTTATGTTGGTTTTGGTGAAGAACGGTATAAGATTGGACAAGAAATCATCAGTGATCTAACGAAAGCAGCAATCCGTAGCGGTGAAATCACGATTAGAAATCATGTGGCTGATCAACAAACTCCTGAAATTCAGTCTCTGCTCATCATGCCATTTGAAGAGCGGGGAGAAGTCACGGGATCTCTCAAAATTTATTCTCGAAAAGCCTCCGAAATGACCTATCCTTTGCAAACGATGGCAATTGGTTTATCACAAATTATTTCTACCCTTATGGAGATATCTCGTGTCGAGCAGATTAAGGAGGCGGCCAACAAAGCAGAACTAAAGGCACTGCAAACAAAAATTAACCCGCACTTTCTCTTCAATGCACTGAATGCCATTGCATCAACAACCCGACGCAATCCAGAAAAAGCCCGTGAATTGATTGTTACTTTATCAAGCTATATGCGATACAATCTGGAGTTAAGTGATGAATTTATCAATATTCATGACGCACTAAAACAGGTGCGCGATTATGTTGAAATTGAAAAGGCTCGTTTTGGATCTAAACTTCAGGTGGAATATAATATTGAAGAAGTAAACATAAAACTTCCAAGTCTGCTTATTCAGCCACTGGTCGAAAATGCAATTATTCATGGCATACTAAAAAATGGTCCTGGTACTGTTACAATTTCTGTGAATGATCTCGGTGATAAAGTCCGGATTAGCGTAAAGGATACGGGAGCTGGGATAGCAGGTGAGGTGATAGAGAATTTGTACCGGGATGAGGTTCCTGCAAATAAAATCGGATTATATAATGTACATCAACGAGTCAAATTGATTTATGGCAAAGGGCTAATCATCAAAAGATTATCTCCGGGTACTGAAGTTTATTTTGATATTGTAAAGGAGAAAAGATGAAAGCGATTATTGTTGAGGACGAATTTCCTGCAAGAGAAGAATTAAAATATCTTATTGAAACACATAGCAGCATCCAAGTGACTAATTGCTTTGAAGATGGATTAGATGTCCTAAAATTTTTACAAGAAAATGACACAGATGCTATTTTTCTTGATATCAACATTCCATCTCTTGATGGGATGCTGCTGGCAAGCAATATAAGTAAGTTTGCAAAAAGACCCTATATTATTTTTACAACGGCATATAAAGAGCATGCGGCCCAGGCATTTGAACTTGAAGCTTTTGATTATATCCTTAAGCCATATGATGAGAAGCGGATTGCTTCTATGTTACATAAGCTTGAATCTGCTTTTTTGCGTGAGCTAGATCAAATAGATAAAGAAGAGAAGTTATCTTTCCCAAAAAATGATTCAGTTAAAGTTTTAGGAACAGATGCTCGAGTAAATTTGCGAAAAAACGATAAAATAATCGTCACAGACGTGAATGATATTTATTACGCGCTGGCGAGTGAAAAGGTAACATTAGTCTATACGTTTGATGAAGAATATACAATGCCAATGAGTATAACAGAGTTCCATTCTACTCTTCCTCAGAATCTTTTCTTTCGCTGTCATCGCTCTTATACGGTAAATTTATCCAAAATCCGTGAAATTGTCCCTTGGTTTAACCAAACCTATATGATTCATCTTAAGGACTTTAATGCTGAGATTCCTGTAAGCCGGAGCAAAGTAAAAGAGTTTCGACAAATTATGCGATTTTAACTGCAATTCATTCCCTTCTTTAAGCATTTGGTTCTGAATACGGTTTCATGATTTTTTTTAGTGGTATGATCTTCTTGTAAACGCATTCTACTAAGAAACCAGCATTGGTTTCGGAAGTTGAAGGGAAGATCAACATGAATTCACAAACAAGTAATCGCTGGCTGATTGTTCTGGGAACCATTATTGTTCAGATGGGATTGGGAACTATCTATACATGGAGCTTATTTAACCAACCATTGATTGATCACTTTGGCTGGCAATTGAACTCGGTAGCCATTACTTTTTCAATTACAAGCTTTGCTTTAGCTTTTTCAACACTATTTGCCGGCAAACTTCAGGATCGCTGGGGAATTCGCCGCTTAATCGCAACTGCAGGCATTGTCTTGGGCGCAGGTTTAATCATTAGCTCACAAGTCTCATCATTATGGATGCTTTATATCTTGGCTGGTGTTGTGGTAGGATTTGCCGATGGTACTGCTTATATCACATCATTGTCAAATCTTATTAAGTGGTTTCCGGAGAGAAAAGGGCTTATTTCTGGAATCTCTGTCGGTGCTTATGGTACAGGAAGTTTGCTGTTCAAATATATTAACGGGTCACTAATTCAAAACGTTGGCGTATCTTATACATTTTTATACTGGGGCATAATCGTGATGATTATGGTTATAGGCGGCTCATTCTTAGTTCGCGAGGCACAGGTAACAGGCCAGTCCCCAGCTGTTAATGGAGTACAGGCTAAAGACTACACAGTTAAAGAAATGCTTAAAACAAAAGAAGCTTACTTATTGTTTATTATGTTTTTCACTGCGTGTATGAGCGGTTTATATTTAATCGGAGTTGTAAAAGATATCGGTGTAAGTTTAGCTGGTTTGGATGTGGCAACAGCAGCCAATGCTGTTGCATTGGTAGCAATTTTTAATACAATTGGACGCATTATCCTTGGAGCATTATCAGATAAAGTTGGCCGTTTAAAGGTAGTAGCAGGCGCTTTGTTGGTAACTGCAGTAGCTGTATCTGCTTTAAGTTTTCTAGAACTAAATTATGGATTGTTCTTTGTGTGTGTTGCAGGAATTGCTTTCTGTTTTGGCGGAAATATAACCATTTTTCCTGCAATTG
The DNA here is from genome assembly GCF_057808375.1 of Priestia sp. TRM10. Classification (NCBI taxonomy): domain Bacteria; kingdom Bacillati; phylum Bacillota; class Bacilli; order Caryophanales; family Bacillaceae; genus Priestia; species Priestia sp. TRM10. Next base: position 42,116 of record NZ_JBJZOT010000011.1, on the reverse strand, counting down.
TTGCCGATTTCTTTGGCTTAAAAAACCAAAGTAAAAACTATGGGATCATTTATCAAGGGTTTGGGATCGGTGCATTGTCCGGATCATTTATTGCCGCAGCGCTTGGCAGCTTTGTTTCTACCTTCACGTTTATTGCCGTGTTAAGTATAATCTCAGTAGTCATTGCGCTGTTTATCAAGGCACCTGGTCAAAGAGATGTTTTGAAAAAAGAAAAAACTCATGCCGCATGAAAGGCTACCAAGATTGGTTACCCCCTGCAAAATAGCCTTCATAGGTCACTGTATTAGAATAATAATGTGCTAAAAGGTACCTCTAAAATAGAGGTACCTTTTATTCATAAAATCATCGTTTACTTATGGTACGGTTCTCCTCGATTAATTCGAAATCCGCGATAAATCTGCTCCACTAAAATCAATCTCATCAACTGATGTGGAAAAGTCATTTTTGAAAATGACAATGTATCATTAGCTCTTTTCATTACATCACTGCTTAATCCTAGTGATCCACCAATAACAAAAGCAATTTTACTTTTTCCATATGTAGCAAGCTTGTCTAAATCACCTGCAAGCTGTTCAGATGACTTCATTTTTCCTTCAATGGCAAGAGCAATGACATGTGTATCTTGTGAAATTTTAGCAAGGATGCGCTCTCCTTCTTTTCCTTTCACTTGTTCCATTTCAACCTCACTAAGGTTTTCAGGTGCTTTCTCATCTGGAAGTTCAACTACTTCTATCTTTGCATAAGCTGATAAGCGTTTTAAGTACTCATTAATACCTTGTTTTAAGTATTTTTCTTTTAATTTTCCAACTGTAATAATCGAGATATTCACAGGTTGTCTCCTCTCTGTAAATAGTTTACAAACAAGTTATACACAGAAATTATCCACATATCCACAAAGAGTGGCATATATGGTATAGGATCACTCGTTCCCCACTATATATGTAGCATTATTTTCGCAATATTCACAAGTTATACACAGTTCTTTATCTAGCTCTTTCATAATTGGTGCTTCTTCTGTTTCATCAACAATAATATCAAGCGCAAGCTCTACGTGCTCAAGGCAACAATTCACTTTCATATTTTCTTCTCCTTTACGTTTTCTTCTTTCTGTGGACAAAATAATACACAGAAAATTCTGGAGTTATCCACAAGTTATTAACGTAAAAACAGGAGAAAGATTTTCTCCTGTTTTACTTTGGTTCTTCCACAAGTTTTAACGTTTCGTTTTTCTTCTTTCCATTGCGATAAAACGTAACATCTAATGTATCATTGACTCCTTTTTGATACAAGTATTTGCGTAGGTCAATGATGTTTCGCACTCGATGTCCATCCATCTCCACAATAACATCATATTCCTTTATTCCAGCTTTAGCTGCTGGTGAAAGACGAGAAACGCGGAGCACTGCTACTCCCTCTACAATGCTTTTTGGCAACTTTAATGTTTCTTGTAGATGATAACCTGAAATTTGCGACAGTGAAAGAGTACTTACGCCAATATACGGTCTGTGGACTTCTCCATCTTTTTCAAGATCTTCAATAAACGGTCGTGCTGTATTAATCGGGATTGACAACCCAATTCCTTCAACGGCATCTTGAGCAATTTTCATGGAGTTGATACCAATAACTTTGCCTGCTACATTAATAAGAGCTCCACCGCTATTTCCAGGGTTAATTGCTGCATCTGTTTGAATAACCTCTGCTTGCCAGTCTGGGTTTCCGTCATTGTTTAAGTCTTGAGGAATTAATCTGTTTGTACCTGAGATAATTCCTTGTGTGACAGAACCTGCAAACTGAAGACCGAGAGGATTACCAATTGCAATTGCAGGTTCTCCTGCTTTAATACGGTCTGAGTCTCCAAATTCAGCGAGTGTTTTAATATTCTTACCATCAATCTCAATGACCGCTAAATCTGTTAAATCATCTCCACCACGTACTTTTCCAGCAATACGTGATCCATCTTTTAAACTTACTTCAATCTCATTTGCACCTTCAATAACATGATAATTGGTGACAAGATATGCTTTATTTCCACTCTTTTTATAAAGGACTCCTGAACCTGTTCCAGCTTCAGCTGATTCACTCTCATCTTCCCAGAAACCACTTTTTTGGATGTTCACAATCCCCACAACAGCATCAGATACTTTATCAACAGCTTCAGTAATGTCTGTTGTCACATCAATCGAAACAGACTGCTCTTCTGAAATGTTGTTTCCCTCTTTATTACTGCTCTCTGTGCGGCTTGATAAAATACCATTTCTCTCTAAGGCAGGAAGAGCAAACAGGATAAGAATAGCACCGATAATTGCACCAATAAGACATGTAAAAAATATAGTTCTCTTTCTTCCTTTCCGTTCATCGTAAAGCCCCACTTCAAACATTCATCCTTTCTCACATTAGACATATGCTTTTATAGTATGGATGTTTGAAGTTTTTCTATCCTTCATTTAGAGGGATTTACGTGTGTGAAAGATCAATAAGAGGCGTTGGCTTTTTCGGATCAGTATCATGAATATTGAACTGAATGCCAACTCCATGGTCTTTTTCTTTTAATGTTTGCTCTGCTGTCATTCTAGCAAGTTCTTTCATATTGTTATCTTGGCTTAGATGAGCTAAGTAAATATATTTTGTATGGTCTCCAATTACTTCTGACAAAGCGATAGCTGCATCTTCATTCGATACGTGACCAAGGTCGCTCAAAATACGTCTCTTAATATTCCACGGATAATGTCCCATGCGAAGCATCTCAACATCATGATTGCTCTCAAAAATGAAGGCATCGCTATTTCTAACAATGCCTTTCATTCTATCGCTAACATATCCGGTATCTGTTAAAAGAGTGAGCTTTTTTCCTTCACTATGAAACGTGTAAAACATTGGCTCTGCCGCATCATGGGAAACCCCAAATGATTCTACTTCAATTCCTCCAAAGCTTTTTACATCTCCAATTTCAAATGAAAACTTTTGCTCTGTTGGAACTGTCCCAATTAAGTGCTCCATTGCCTTCCACGTTTTTTCATTTGCGTAAAGAGGCAGTTTATATTTTCTTGCGAGCACCCCAAGACCTTTAATATGGTCACTATGCTCATGGGTCACTAAAATGCCTGATAAGTTCTCAATTGATTGATCAACCTCTTTAAAAAGTTGTTCCATCTTTTTGCCACTAAGTCCTGCATCAACTAGTAGTGATTCTTTTCCATTGCCAACAAAAAGAGCATTTCCTGTACTCCCACTTGCTAGCACACTAAATTGTAAACTCACCGTTCTCACTCCGTTTTTTTAACCATTACGTCTTTCTCTAATCAAGGGCTGTAACATAGTACACTTCAACCTCACCTTTTTTCTTATCCACAGTTACTCGCCATGTTGGGGCTAAGATTTGTGAATCAGTTGCAGGTGGGAAGTACGCGTAATATCCTAAATCCATGCTAACTTTACTACCTTGATTAACTTTATTACTATTATACAGTTCGGTAACAGCATTCACTGGACTTTTCACAGTTTCAGCTTCTGTTCTCTGTTCAAACTGCTCTAGCATCCTTTGTTTGTAAGATACCATTTCGTTCTTTTCATTAAGTTGAATGGTAATAAAAGTTTTAGTGTTATCATAAACAGGCTTCTGTCTATACAACTGGGCAAATGTAATTTGTCCACCATCTTTATCAATCTGTACTAGCTTATACTGATCACCATTTATCATGTTCTTTTTCACAAAGTCTTCTAATTTGTTCTTTTCATCAGAAGAAGGTAAAGATGTTGGCTTTGTGAATTCTCCATGAAGCTCTTTTCCATCTTCCTGAACCTCAACCTTTTGGTCTTTTAAACTACTCGTTTCTTTCTCCGTAAATGTGTGAACATAAGCTTTAATATATCCTGCCTTCTGATTGCTGCTTGGGGTCTCTTTAAACGTAATATTGGCTTCTTGTAATAATTCTTCACCTGTTCGTTCTGAAATCATCTCAAGCTGGTTAGCTTCCCTTTTAACCATAAATTGACGAGCAAGAAAAAGGTCCAGGATAAAGAAGATAACGATAAAAATCGTTTTCGTCTTATTCCAATCCATCCTTATCTCCTCCTTGCTCTGCTTTATCTACAATTTTGTACCATATTCCATCATACTTATAAAACCAATATGGCTTGAGCGTAAGTACATTTGTAAAGTCTTTCTCTGTTTGTAGCTCATAACCTACTACAATATTTTTTAATTTGCTGTCATCAAAGTTTTCTCTTGCTTTAATTTCTTTTATAACATCTTCACCAGATGGTAATTTAATCTTTTTTCCATACTCGTCTGAAAGTTTTCCTAATTGAAATGTTGGACGTTTATAATCAGAGATATTTTGTCCTGAAGATTGTAACGTAACCTTCGACAAATCATCATCATTAAAAACAGGGTAATAATCTTCATGAAGCTGGAACGTTACGTTCTGAGCTTGAGTATCACTATTCCATTCTGTTAGATAATATGGATCTGTCCACCCTGCATGAGCATTTACAAAGTCAAATGATCTTTTTATCGCTCCCTCTTTATCTATAACTACATTTTGGTCAGCATCTTCATAGTTTGTGTATGCCATCAATGGTTTTGTCTTGGACAATTCCAACATCCGTTTTGAATCGTTATAAACGGTTTGACCTGAAAGCTCACTTTCTTCAACGATTTTCATATTATCAAACAATGCATTGCGAAACTTATCGGATGAAATCATTTCTTGTTTATAACTTTTTTGTTGAAGCGGTGTTGGTTGTTCTGGTAAGAAAAGAACTGATTGATCTTCTCTTTTAAATGCTATATAATCCTGTCCCTTGCTTTGTAGGTCTCGGTAATGTTTCTCCCATGCAACTTCATTAAATCCCTTTATATTTGCCTCGTAAATCTGTTCTGTTTCGTAATTAACAAAATAAATACGAACAGACTGCGATACATTATCCGCTTGACCTGGTTTAAGAATAATTCGATCAAATGTCCCAGATGGCATTGTCCCTTTTACTTCATACATACTTTGAAAAGTTGATAATGGCATCTCTGTTGGATAGATGATTTCCATTGTCTGATTCCCATGTACAAAATCATAGAAATCTTCTGGATCATCAAAAGAAGTATTCGAAATACGTACTACATCAGAGATAGACCATTTCTTCATCTCATTAGTCCATGTATCCATATCTTTATTGAAAAGTCCTTTATGAGTGGAAGCAAAGTGAGCTAAAATTAAGGACGGCTGAATGTGATCTTCTAACGTCTTAGTTTTGCCGATTTTCACATCATCTACATAAGATTGATTATCCATCTGTTTATATGTAGGCGTGTAGGTCCATAATGTCCACGTTAAAATAAGACTAATCAAAATTAAACATGACAATACTACGGTTTTGATATTTTCATATCTCATATCCATTCATCCTCGTCTTGTTCTACTTGTAAAGGAAGCGTAAAGTGAATGGTTGTTCCTTTTCCTTCTTTACTTTCAGCCCAAATTTCACCTTTATGAGCTTCAATCATTTCCCGGGCAATGGCTAAGCCAAGACCTGTTCCTCCAAGCTGTCTTGTTCTTGCTTTGTCAACTCGGTAAAAGCGTTCAAAAATTTTCTTTACTTTTTCACGAGGAATGCCCATTCCTTCATCCTTCACACTAACAAGAATGAAGAACTCTTGAGGCTGAACAGAGAACGTCACTTTTCCACCTTCAGGAGAATATTTAATTGCATTTGAAATAATATTATCTAATACTTGTGTAATCTTATCCTGATCAAATTGAATTGAGATTGGCCCTTCTGGCAGTTTACGAACAAACTCGATATTTTGACTTTTGCTCATATCAAAGCGATCAATAATATGGTTGTAAAAATCAATAAAGTCCACTTGTGATTTTGTCAAATGATAATCTCTGCTGTCCATTCTTGATAGCTGAAGCAAATCATTAACAAGCCGAATCATCCGCTCTGTTTCTGTTTGCGTAACGTCTAAAAAGCGCGGGGCAATCTCTTTATCTTGCCATGCTCCTTCTGCAAGAGCTTCTAAATAGCTGCGCATCGTTGTAAGTGGTGTGCGGAGCTCATGTGAAACGTTCGCAACAAATTCACGACGTTCACGCTCAATTTTCTCCTGCTCTGTAATATCATGAAGCACAACGATAATCCCATTAATAAATCCTGTTTCCTTCTGGATAGGAGAGACAGTAGCTCTTAGAATATATGGCTCATCATATTTATCAAATTCTAGAATAAGTGAATTTTGCTCTTCTAATAACGTATCAAACGTGTATTCTTTTTCAATGTTTAACAGCCTTAAGATAGATTCCGAAAGAACAGTTTCACGTGAAACATCTAACATTTGTCCAGCAGGCTCGTTAATTAAAATAACGCGACCTTTTCGGTCTGTTGCAATGACGCCATCTGTCATATTTGTTAATACAGAAGCAAGCTTCCGACGCTCCCCTTCTGTTGTTGCCTGTGCTTCTTGGAGTTTTCTCGTCAAATTGTTAAACGTAATGGCAAGCTGCCCAATTTCATCATAGCCATATACTTTTACTTTACGAGAGAAGTTTCCTTTCGCCATTTCAAGTGCTTGGCGACGCATGTCAGACATCGGTCTTGTGATTGTACGAGCAAGAAGGATCCCCAAAATAGCTGTGAGTAAAAGAGAAAGAAGCGTTCCTTTTGCAAAAATAGCGTTCACTTGTTTCATTTGTTCATAAAGAGATTCCATTGAAGCTTCAAGATAGATAGCTCCAATTGTGCCTTCACTAGAATTGACCGGAACAGCTACAACTCTCATTCTCTCGCCTTTTTCATTCACCATCATATTATTATAAGTACCGCCTGATAACGCTTTGTTCACAGGATCTGTAATAGACTTCTTACCAACAGTACTTTTAGCATCATAGTTTGAAACGGCAAGAACTTGATGATTTTTGTCCACAACGCTAATCTCACTAATATCCTCAGACTTAAAATCATTCAGAAGTTTGGCAATCTCCTCTTCTAAAGTTGGATCACCTTCACTCCTTTTCTCTGCCATTTCTTTTTCCACACTATAAGCGAGCACATCTACTCGCTCATTAATTGAATTTCTAAAGTTCGTAATATTGTTCTCTTCCTGTTTTTGAACAAAATAGGCCCCAATAATTTGGGTCGCAATTAAAATAAGTAAAATATAAATTAACACAAACTTAAAATGAATCGATTGAAAGAATCTAACCTTTTTCATTTCTACTACTCCTGCTCTGGATTACGGAGATAGTACCCCACACCTCTTCGTGTTACAATCCAAGTTGGATGACTTGGGTTGTCTTCAATTTTTTCACGTAAACGGCGAACTGTTACGTCAACAGTACGTACATCTCCAAAGTAGTCATAACCCCATACTGTTTGCAATAAATGTTCACGAGTCATAACTTGTCCAATATGTTTAGCTAAGTAATGTAGGAGCTCAAACTCACGATGAGTTAGTTCAATAAGCTCTCCACGTTTAGATACAATATACGCATCAGGATGGATCACTAAAGAGCCAATCTGAATTTCATTCTGTTGTCCTGCTTCAGAAGCTACTGCTTGATGACGACGCAGATTTGCTTTTACCCGAGCAATTAATTCCCTTGTGCTAAATGGTTTGGTGACATAGTCATCTGCTCCTAGCTCAAGACCTAATACTTTATCGATTTCTGAATCTTTAGCTGTTAGCATAATAATAGGCATTTCATATTTTTTGCGAATTTCTCGGCAGACTTCCATCCCATCTTTTTGAGGAAGCATAATATCTAATAAAACAAGTTCTGGTTGCACTTCTTCTACTTTTTCTAATGCTTCTACTCCATCGTAAGCGCAGTGAACTTCATATCCTTCTTTTTGTAGGTTAAATTTTAAAATATCCGCGATTGGTTTCTCGTCATCAACGACTAGAATACGTTTATCCATTTTATCCGGCTCCTTTAATTGCATAAAATCATACGAATACATCGTACCTTTATTATACTGCATACACACTTTAACATTCTAATATAGTTTGGTCTATATTGCTCATTTCCACTACAGGAAAGCCTCTAGACAGAGCTAGAGGCTTTTATTTTTCTATATTTATCTTTATTGTATATATCATGAAAAGTCAACCCTGGATGCCTTTTACAACTTTCTCTTTCTAAAAATAGAAATTTAGTTACTTAAAATATAAAAAGGCATTTTTTCCAACTTTATTAATGTATCATACCTTAAAAAAGATATCACTGATAAAGGAAAATTTGTAATTCATTTGTATTACTTTTGTCATATGTGAAAAGTCTTTTTTCCATACAAAAAACACGACAAATATTGTCGTGTTTTAGAAGTGGCTCAGGACGGAATCGAACCGCCGACACATGGATTTTCAGTCCATTGCTCTACCAACTGAGCTACTGAGCCATGGCGGTCCCGACGGGAATCGAACCCGCGATCTCCTGCGTGACAGGCAGGCATGTTAACCGCTACACCACGGGACCAAACCGTGTTAAAGTATGTATTATAAAGATGACCCGTACGGGATTCGAACCCGTGTTACCGCCGTGAAAGGGCGGTGTCTTAACCGCTTGACCAACGGGCCACATTGATTAATATCTTAGCGACATTGATTATATTATCATCACTTTAAATATAAAGCAATAGTATTTTAGAAATTTATTCACTTTTTTTGAAAAAAATTTTAAAAAAAGAAAAAAAGCCTGCAATTTGCAGGCTTTTCCCTTTATCTTGGACCATATACGCTGCGAATAACGTTTGTTTGTGTACGATCAGGACCGACTGAAAAGACTGATAGCGGAATTCCTGTAAGTTGTGATACACGTTCAATATAATGACGAGCATTTTCAGGTAGCTCACTTAAAGATTTCACACCTGTGATATCTTCAGTCCAGCCAGGCATTTCTTCATAAACAGGTTCACATTCTGCTAATGCTTTTAAGCTTGCTGGGAATTCTTCGATAACTTCCCCTCTATAGCGATATGCAACACAGATTTTCACTGTTTCAAGGCCTGTTAACACATCAATAGAGTTAAGAGATAGGTCTGTAATACCGCTAACACGACGAGCATGACGAACAACAACGCTATCAAACCAACCAACGCGGCGTGGACGACCTGTTGTTGTACCATATTCACGTCCAACTTCACGGATTTGTTGACCAATTTCATTATCTAACTCTGTTGGGAAAGGACCGTCACCAACACGTGTTGTATAAGCCTTTGCTACTCCAACAACGTGCTTGATTTTACTTGGACCAACACCAGAACCAATTGTTACGCCACCTGCTACAGGATTTGAAGATGTAACAAATGGATATGTTCCTTGGTCAATGTCTAGCATAACGCCTTGTGCTCCTTCAAATAGAACACGACGACCTTCATCAAGAGAATCATTCAAAACAACAGATGTATCACAAACATATTTTGCAAACTGTTGACCATATTCATAATACTCATCTAAAATATCTTCAATCTTGAAACCTTCTACTTCGTACATTCTTTCAAGAAGACGGTTTTTCTCTTTTAGATTCTGTTTTAATTTTTCTTCGAATGATTCACGATCTAAAAGATCTGCAATTCGGATTCCAACTCGGGCAGCTTTGTCCATGTATGCTGGGCCAATTCCTTTTTTCGTTGTTCCGATCTTGTTTGCTCCTTTTCGCTCTTCTTCTACTTCATCTAATTTGATGTGGTATGGAAGAATAACGTGCGCACGGTTACTAATACGTAAATTATCTGTTGTTACATTACGATCGTGTAAATACTTAAGTTCTGTGATAAGTGCTTTTGGATCTACAACCATTCCATTTCCAATAACACAAATCTTATCACTATAAAAAATTCCTGAAGGAATTAAATGTAGTTTATATGTTTCACCATTGAATTTAATTGTATGTCCTGCATTATTTCCACCTTGATAACGAGCAATTACCTCAGCATTTTCTGAAAGGAAGTCAGTAATTTTACCTTTTCCTTCGTCTCCCCACTGTGTACCAACAACTACTACAGAAGACATATGATCGCACCTCCGCCTTTACAATTAGAAGTCTATTTCCTTATTGAACGTTCTAAGTGTACCAATTTAAGATTTGCAAGTCAACAAAACACGAACAATTAATATTTCCTTTTCAAATATGTTCGCCTAAAAAGCGTTTTCTTTATTCTAAAAAAGTAAAAAACCTCTTCATCAATTATGAAGAGGTTTCTATGAAGCTGGCGGAGGTGCACTTGCATCATCAAAACGCCGCTCAAGGTTTACGAATTTATTATATTCTTTTACGAAAGCAAGCTGAACAGTTCCAACAGGACCATTACGCTGCTTTGCGATAATAATCTCGATAATGTTTTGATTTTCTGTTTCTTTATCATAATAATCATCACGATATAAGAAAGCTACAATATCAGCATCCTGCTCAATACTTCCTGATTCACGAATATCAGACATCATTGGACGCTTATCTTGTCTTTGTTCAACTCCCCGAGAAAGCTGTGAGAGCGCAATTACAGGGACTTCTAACTCACGAGCTAACCCTTTTAAGGCACGTGAAATCTCAGAAACTTCCTGCTGACGGTTTTCACCTTTATGGCGTCCACTACCTTGGATAAGCTGTAAATAGTCAATTAAGATCATTCCAAGGCCATTTTCTTGTTTTAAACGTCGACATTTTGCTCTAATATCTCCTACACGTATCCCAGGAGTATCATCAATATAAATCCCTGCATTTGAAAGAGAACCCATTGCCATCGTCAATTTGCTCCAGTCCTCTTGAGTGAGATCCCCAGTTCTCATATTTTGAGCATCAATGTTTCCCTCTGCACATAGCATACGCATAACAAGCTGCTGAGCACCCATCTCAAGACTGAAAATAGCCACATTCTCATCTGTTCGGGTAGCTACGTTTTGTGCAATATTTAATGCGAAAGCAGTTTTCCCTACAGAAGGACGAGCCGCAACAATAATGAGGTCATTTCGCTGAAATCCTGCGGTCATTCGGTCTAGCTCAGTAAAACCTGTCGGGATACCTGTAATATCTCCCTTTCGATTTTGAAGTTCTTCAATATTGTCATATGTTTCAACTAAAACATCACCAATGCTTTGAAAAGCTCCTGTATTTTTACGCTGAGCTACTTCTAAGATACTTTTTTCAGCATCATGTAAAAGCGCCTCAACATCATCCTCCCTTGTATAACTATCAGAGGCAATTGTTGTTGAAGTACGAATAAGACGACGCAAAATGGATTTTTCTTCTACTATTTTGGCATAGTATTCAATATTTGCTGCTGTTGGTACTGATTCTGCTACATCACTTAAGTAAGATACGCCCCCTACTTCTTCAAGCGTCTTTTGATCAGCAAGCTCAGACGTTACAGTGACAAGGTCAACAGGTTCCCCTTGATCTGCTAGTGTAAGCATACAGTTGAAAATACGCTGATGTGCAGCTCTATAAAAATCTTCTGGAATCAAAATCTCAGAAGCCATTGTTAATGCAGATGGCTCTAAAAAGATTGCCCCAAGCACTGCTTGTTCTGCTTCAATATTCTGGGGCGGAATACGATCTGCAAACAAATCACTCATAGTTATTTGCCCCTTCATTTCCATTATTTTTATTCGCTATGAATGATAATAGACAGCCTTCATGCTGTCTATTATCTTCATCTCTATAGTTATCATTAAGCTTCTGTAACATGTACTTTTACCGTTGCTGTCACTTCAGGGTGAAGCTTAACAGGAACGTTTGTATAGCCTAAAGCACGAATAGCATCATCAAGTTCAATTTTACGTTTGTCTACTTTGATATTATGCTTTTTCTTTAATTCCTCAGCAATCTGCTTACTTGTAACAGATCCAAATAAACGGCCACCTTCACCAGATTTAGCTGTTAGCTCAACCGTTAAAGCCTCAAGTGTCTTTTTAAGCTCTTGGCTTTCTTTTAGCTCCTCTGCTTCAACCTCTTTTTGTTTTTTCTTTTGAGCATCAAGTTGTTTAACATTACTGTTTGTTGCTTCAACAGCTAAACCTTGTTTTAATAGAAAGTTATGTGCATAGCCATCAGCTACGTTTTTTGTTTCTCCTTTTTTACCTTTACCTTTTACATCTTTTAAAAAGATTACTTTCATGATTGTGTTCCTCCTTCCAGGTACTCATCAATGACTTCTTTTAATCTATTTTCAGCTTCATCGATATTGATATTTTGCAACTGTGTAGCGGCATTTGTCAAATGTCCGCCTCCTTGTAGACCTTCCATAACGACTTGAACATTCACATTTCCTAATGAACGAGCACTAATTCCAACTTGGTCGTCTTCACGCTTAGCAATAACAAAAGAGGCGACAACACCGTCAATTGAAAGCAATGTATCTGCTGCTTGAGCAATAAGAACTGGGCTAAAAGCAACGTTCTCTGGGGCTTTTGAGATAGCAATCCCTGCTTTATATATACAAGCTTTTTCGATAATCTTTGCCCGCCTAACATAGTGATCCATATCTTCCTTTAAAAACTTTTGCACAAGCACAGTATCTGCACCTTGTGAACGTAAGAAAGAGGCTGCATCAAATGTTCGAGATCCTGTACGAAGCGTAAAGCTTTTCGTATCTACAATAATCCCTGCAAGCAATGCTGTAGCTTCAAGCATATTAATACTAAAACGCTTTGGTTGATATTCTAAGAGCTCTGTTACAAGCTCAGCTGTTGAAGAAGCATATGGTTCCATATATACAAGAAGAGGGTTTTTAACGAAGTCTTCTCCTCTTCGATGGTGGTCAATAACGACAACACTATCTATTTTATTAAGCAAACGTTCTTCGATAACAAGAGATGGCTTGTGGGTATCCACCACAACAAGGAGCGATTGATCCTGAGCCATATTAAGTGCCTCTTCTGGTGAAACAAAATGCGGCCACAAATTCTCGTCTTTTTTAATCTCGCTTAATAGTTTTTGTACACTAGAGTCTGTTCTTTCTTGATCAAGCACAATATAGCCTTTTTTATTGTTCACAGCTGCTACCTTTAAGATTCCAATGGCAGCTCCAATGGCATCCATATCTGGATACTTGTGTCCCATAATAATCACATTTTCACTCTCTGTGATAAGTTCCTTTAACGCATGGGAGATAACGCGTGCTCTTACTCGAGTTCGCTTCTCCATAGGGTTTGTTTTCCCACCGTAGAATTTTACTTTTCCACTTGGAAGCTTAATTGCTACTTGGTCACCACCACGCCCTAACGCTAAGTCAAGGCTTGACTGAGCCAGTGTTCCTAACTCTGGCAATGATGAAGAGCCAATCCCAAGTCCAATACTTAAAGTTAGAGAAATGTTTTGCTTAGAAGTTTCTTCCCTTACATGATCTAGAATAGAGAATTTGTCTCGTTCTAATTGAGAGAGAATACGTTCATTCAAAATGGCAGCAAAGCGCTCAGAAGAAGTTCTCTTAATAAGAATGCCTTGTTCATTTGCCCACCGATTAATGATCGATGTTACCTGATTATTTAAATTACTTTTCACTTGATCATCCATGCTTTGAGTCAAGTCATCATAGTTATCAAGAAAAATGATGCCAAAAACTGTTTTTTCTTCTTCATATAGCTTCTCAATCGTAGCCTGTTCTGTTACATCAAAGAAATAAACTAAACGTTCATCTCTTTTAATGATAACTTTATAACGGCGATCATAAACTGTAACAACTTCAGATTCTACTTCTTGTTTAATCAGCGGCACAATGCTGTCTAATACATCATAAAGCGATCTCCCTACTAACGTTTCTTCAGCAAAACATGAAGCTAGAAAAGAATTAGTCCACTCAATTTGATAATCATCATTGAAAAGCATAATCCCAATAGGCATTTCCATTAGAGCTTCTGTTCCTACTTTCTTCACACGATGCGAAAGTGTGGAAATGTAGGCTTCTAACTCTGTCATGATCATTCGTTCCATTTTTATATAGAGATACAACATGCCAAGAAGAACAGCAAATCCCGCAGCCCCTACATACCAATTTTCATACGTAATGATTGCTGTTATAATCAAAGCAAAACTATATAAAAGGTAAAAAGGAAGACGAATGATATGCTTTTTTTGAAAGATAGGCATACATTTCAACTCCCTATTTAAACTACTTATTTATTCTATTATACACGCAAAAATGCCTTCTTGTTTGAAAGAATATGCTCTATTCTAGGTTAAGATTCAGAATTGTTCTTTCTGAGGTTAAACCCTAAATCTACAATTCCAACAATACGTAATACTGTTCCAGCAGGTGGAATAACTAAAGCAATTATCGTAATAACAACAGGGATTGCTTTTGATCTTCCTTTGCTATGAAAGTAATAGAAAAGAAACGATACACCTTGAAGAAACATAAGCCACTGAAGTACCATAAGTAAGTTAATCACTGCTATATACCCAAATGATCCTTCATCAAGTGGGATAAGGGAGCATACTAAAGTGATAAGATAGTACCAAAGAAGAGACTTAGGTAAACGTAAATCACGTAATGGTGGAAATGAAACCGGTTTATGTCCTAAGCGTTTCAGCACTGGTACAGATAAAAGCTGAGTAACAAATGCTAATATTACACCAGCCCCAACAAGTACTGTTGGGATAAGATATGTCATCATCCGCATGTTCTCTCGGATGAGTTCAATCTCTTCTTCTACAGGGACTTGCCCAACTGATTTCATAATCTCTTCTGACCTCTGTATTGAGTCATTTACAGATTGTTGAAAAAACCCTTGTAAATCAATATTAAGGAAAACGCCAGCTACTACAAACTGCAAAAGCAATGTTAAAGCAAAAGAAACGGTTCCTCCTAAGAGAACCACATATGCTAATTTCGTTTTTGAAAAAAGATGTCCCATTACAACCCCACTAATTCCGAACATCAATGCAAAAGGTAATAATACATATGTACCAAGAAGCAATGTTATAGGGATAGCTATAATCACCATAAAAATCCCATTTTTAAGCCCATGACGAACTGTATATATAATAAAAGGGATAGAAAGGGTAAAAGCAGCCAAAACACCAAGAGCTGGAACGTAAATTGTAATGAGAAGCAGAACAATAAAAATTGCTAAGTTCATTGCTCCTTCAGTTAATGTCCGTGCTTTATTCACAACTTCACCTCACTTTTTAAACTACACTATCTTATATTTTATCTAGATGAGACACCCGACGCAAACTTTTACATCAAATAACCCTTATGTCAAAAAGTGTTCACAATATGTTTATACGATAAAAAAAGAGACAGTAAGTGTAACTTACTGTCTCTTTTTAAACAACTTACTTCTCGTCTGCTACATATGGAAGAAGTGCCATTTGACGTGAACGCTTGATAGCTCTTGTAAGCTTACGTTGATATTTCGCACTAGTTCCTGTTACACGACGAGGTAGGATCTTACCACGTTCAGAAACGAACTTTTTAAGAAGATCTACATCTTTATAGTCGATATGAGTGATTCCGTTTGCTGTGAAGAAACACACTTTACGACGTTTACCGCGACCTTTACGTCCTCCTGCTGCCATGTCAAGTCCTCCCTTCTATTTGAGATTATTAAAACTCGATCTATTGTGTGATGAATTAGAATGGCAGATCATCATCTGAAATGTCAATCGTATCTCCGTTGCTTGAGAACGGATCATCATCTACACGTGTATATCCTTGATTGTTGCGGTTCTGATCTTGTCCAAATGGAGAACCTTGATTTGGAGAGCTTTGGAAATTGTTATTAGCATTTCCGCTTCCGCTCTTCGGCTCAAGAAATTGAACGTTGTCTCCTACCACTTCAGTGACATAGACACGACGGCCTTCTTGATTGTCATAGCTACGGGTTTGAATTCGGCCATCAACACCAGCTAAACTTCCTTTCTTCAAGAAGTTTGCTACGTTCTCAGCTTGACGACGCCAAACGACGCAATTAATGAAGTCAGCTTCACGGTCGCCTTGCTGATTTGTAAATGTGCGATTAACTGCCAAACTAAAAGTTGCTACAGCGACTCCATTTGGCGTATAGCGTAATTCAGGGTCTTTCGTTAAACGGCCAACAAGAATAACGCGATTGATCATGAGAACCACCTCTTACAGAATTTCGTTCAATAATTAAGCTTCTTCTCTTACAACAATGTGACGAATGATGTCTTCGCTGTATTTAGCAAGACGGTCAAATTCGTTAACTGCTTGAGTTTCACCTTGTACTTTTAAAAGCATATAGTATCCATCACGGAAGTCGTTGATTTCGTAAGCTAGACGACGCTTACCCCATTCTTTTGCTTCTGTAACTTCAGCACCATTGCTTGTGATAACACCGTTGAAACGCTCAACTAGTGCCTTTTTACCTTCATCATCAATGTTTGGACGAATGATGTACATAACTTCGTACTTTTTCATTATAGTCACCTCCTCTTGGTCTAAACGGCCCTATTTGAAAATAGAGCAAGGAGCAATAGTCATTACTCACATCTAAAAATTATAGCATAGGAAACTATACGTTGCAATGACTGATAAAATAAATTTTAAACATAGCGTTTTAGTTTCTTTGATTAAGTTGATTGTCCTCTTTTTACTATCATATCAAAGAAACGTATGTTCGTCTATTTGTATAAAGAAAAAAACCGAGAAATTCTCGGTTTTTTATACGTTGAAGCGGAAGTGAATAACATCTCCATCTTGAACAATGTACTCTTTTCCTTCTAAACGTACTTTTCCAGCTTCACGAGCTGCACCCATTGTTTTAGCTTCAAGAAGATCCTCATATGCTACTGTTTCAGCACGGATAAAACCACGCTCAAAGTCTGTATGGATGATTCCAGCACACTCAGGAGCTTTCATACCATTACGGAACGTCCATGCACGCACTTCTTGTTCACCTGCCGTAAAGTACGTTGCTAGTCCAAGTAACTCATATGTTGCACGAATAAGCTGATCTAATCCAGACTCTTTAATGCCTAGTTCTTCAAGGAACATTTCTTTTTCTTCTCCTTCAAGTTCAGCAATTTCAGACTCGATTTTTGCACAAACAACAATTACGCCTGCGCCTTCTTTTTTAGCATAGTCTTGAACAAGTTTTAAATATTCATTTTCAGAAGCATCTGCAACTTCATCTTCCGCTACATTTGCTACATAAAGAGTTGGTTTAATTGTAAGAAGGTGAAGACCTTTTACAACACGCGTTTGTTCTTCAGTGAAGCTAACAGCACGCGCTGGCTTTTCTGCTTCAAATGCTTCTTTTAGCTTTTCAAGAATCTCATATTCAAATACTGCTTCTTTATCTTTTTGTTTCGCCATTTTACCAACGCGACCAATGCGTTTCTCAACTGTTTCTAAATCTGCTAAGATAAGCTCTAAGTTAATTGTCTCAATATCTGCAATTGGATCGACTTTGCCTGATACGTGTGTGATGTTATCATCTGCAAAGCAACGAACAACTTGACAGATAGCATCTACTTCACGGATATGTGATAAAAACTTGTTTCCAAGTCCTTCACCTTTACTTGCACCTTTTACAATTCCTGCAATATCTGTGAATTCAAATGCTGTTGGAACTGTCTTTTTTGGTTTTACAAGTTCTGTTAATTTTTGCAATCGCTCATCAGGTACTTCAACAATTCCTACGTTCGGGTCAATTGTACAGAACGGATAGTTTGCTGATTCTGCTCCTGCTTGTGTGATGGCATTAAATAATGTTGATTTCCCTACGTTTGGAAGACCAACAATTCCTGCTGTTAAAGCCACTTCAACCACTCCTCTTCATTTTGAACAATCTATTGTCTAACACGTCTCATGCCCGTGTTCACTATTACTTCAACCTTTCACAATTATAGAGATTTCTGAAAAAGAATACAACCTTTCTTTCCTAGAGCTTCTCTATGTTTACAACACAATCATAAAGAGAGCTTCCTAATCCATTATCAGAAAGAGCACTAGATGTAAGTACGTTAACGGTTTCTCCCATCGTTCTCCATCTTCCTTCATCAATATTAACTGTTCTAGGATGGGCTTCTTTTAAAATTTTCACTTCTCCCTCTAGCACACCTCGATCATTGTACACACGGATACGATCTCCGTTTTTCAATTCTCTTTCAAGAGCAATATCGGGTGATATATCAATTGTTGCCTTGTCCATTCCTTTCAAGACATGATAGTGCTGGGAATGATTAGACCTTAAAGGATGAATAGATAAAAGTGTATAAGGATATCTTGAGCTCTCTTTCCCCTTTTCTTTTTCCACTTCACCAGGTAATGATGCTGAGAGAAGGCCGCTATATCCTGCTTTACTAGCTTTAAGAGACGTAAATTCATACTTTCCGCTTGGTGTCTTAAAACGCCGATCTTCCCAAGGCACAGCTTTAACTGGTAACAACATATGATGCTTTTCTTTTAGTTTTTCAAGGGTTATGCCCTTTTCACTCAAAGAAGAAAGACCCATTGCTAAAAATTCATCAATCGTATAATTAAAGAGATCGAAAAACCCTAACCGTTTCGAAAGTTCTGTCCAAATCCACAAATCGGACTTTGCTTGTCCTGGAGGCTCTACTGCTTTTTCACTATAGTTCATATACCCATGATACATAGAAGAAAAATAGATATCCGTTTCTTCAAAAACTGTTGTAACAGGCAATATATAATCAGCAAGAAGCGCTGTATCCGTCATAAATTGTTCAAATACAATCAATGTCTCCACATTAGAAAAAGCTTTATGCACGCTATTTGTGTCCGGAACTTGAGTAAGTGGATTTCCACAAGTAACAATTACTGTTTTGATTGGAGGTTCATTTGCCCCCATCATTTCCTTTGCTTGAGTCATCATGGAAAACTTACGGTTTGTTTCTTTTAAATCTTGTTTTGAGAGCTCTTTTATATTGAAACTCTCCCCAACTTGCGTATTTCCAAAATGGGAACCTCCCCCTTTGATTCCTACGTTCCCACTTAGAGCAACAAGAGCATCAATGAGTCGAATCGTATTTCCTCCATTTTGATAACGTTGCATACCGAGACCAAGATAAGTTGAAGTTGGACCACTTTCATAAAGAGATGCAAGCAAAGAAATAATGTCTCTTGAAACTTCTGTTTTATCTAAAATCTCTTCCATTGTCAGAGAGTCTAAAAGCTTACAAAGATCAGAAAATCCATGTGTATATTTTTCTACAAATTCTTTATCATACACATCTTTTTCAAGGAGTTCTTTCATAATCCCAATTGCAAGTAATCCATCCATACCAGGCTTTACTGACACATAATGATGAGCAAGTTTTGCTGTTGCATTATGAATAGGGTCAATAACCGTAATTATTGCGCCCTTTTTCTTCGCTTCTTGTAAATAACTAAAAAGATGCATATTTGTACGAGCTACGTTGCGTCCCCAAATCACAATATTTTTACTGTGTAAAATATCTTCTGGAGAATGACTGTGTGAAGCACCGAAGTCCCATACTTGTGCTTCAATACCACTTCCCCAGCAAATACTTCCGTAAAGCTCTGTAACTCCTCCAAATGCATTAAAAAAACGTTTGTCTAAATTTTTCAAAAGACCATTATTAGCATAGTCATGACTATGTAAAACAGCTTCTGAACCATATCTTTCCTTTACATTTATTAAATTTTGACTAATCTCTTCTAACGCTTTTTCCCATGAAATTTCCTTAAATATACCGTTGATTTTTTTCAAAGGAACGGTAAGGCGCTTAGATGAGTTTGTTCTCGTTTCTAATGCTCTTCCTCGTCCACAAATTTTCCCTTTTGTAATCGGGTGAGTAGGGTCTCCGTCGACTTTTCTCACCTTCCCATCTTCAACTTCGATATGAAAGCCACAGCTATCCCAACAGTTCAATGGACAAGCTGATTGTCTGATTTCGCCCATTCTACCCCTCCTTCTTATGAATAATGCTAAAAAAACAACCTCATCGCTTTAAAAAGGCGATGAGGTACAATTATTCCTCGTGTTTTACAAGGATCTTTTTCAACTTTCGAGAGAATTCTCTTCTTGGAATCATAACACTATGTGAACATCCTTCACATTTAATTCGGATATCCATCCCCATACGGATGATTTTCCAGCGATTTTCACCACAAGGATGTGGTTTTTTCATTTCAACAATATCATAGAGATCAAATTCTTTATCCACTACTATTCGCTCCTCTTTCTATTTTTTAAAGGGGCTTTGTGCTATTTGATAGATTGTACATCATCATTTGAGCAAATGGAACTTGAATACCATTCGCATCTAGAACACCTTTAATGTCTTTGCGCATTTTTCTAGCAATTGGAACATGTGTCATTGGTTTCACTTCACAGGCAACTCTTATCATCACTTCTGTTGGCCCCAAACTTTGAACTCCTAAAAGTTCAGGTTCTTTTACCATATTTTCATAACGAGCAGGAAGCTGTGGTAAAAGTTCTAAAATTACCTTCTCTGCTTTTTCGATATCTTCTTTATATGAAATATTCACATCAACTACAGCCATGCTATTGTGGATAGAAAAGTTTGTCACATCAGTAATGTTTCCATTTGGAAAAATGTGAAGCTCTCCTGTCCAGCTTTTAATTTTTGTTGTCCGAATTCCAATTTCTTCAACAGTTCCTTCAAAGTTTGTAATTCGTACATAGTCTCCAACTGAGAACTGATCCTCAAATATAATAAAGAAACCTGTAATAATATCACGTACTAAGTTTTGTGCTCCAAATCCAATAGCAAGTCCAACAACTCCTGCTCCCGCAAGAAGAGCTCGGACTTCTAAGGAAAGCGTCTCTAGAATCATAACAATTGCAACAAAGTACGTAAAATAAGTTAGCGTATTTTGGAGGAGGCGACTAATAGTAGCTTCCCGTCTTTCTGAAATTCGCAGTGGACTCTTCATTCTGACTTCAAAAGATTTGTTTAATAGAGCTTTTCCTACTCTAATAAAAAGAAAAGACAGAACGAGAATTAAAATGATTTTTAAACATTTTTCCCCAATTAAGATCCATAGGTCTTCATTGGATAAATAACCGACAATTTTATCTATTGCTTTCTCTGTTGCATTCACTTTTTATTCTTCCTTCCCCTATTCGTTCCGAAAGATAGAAAACTTCCTTTATATTTTAGCAACTTTTCATTCAGATTTGTACCGATTTATAATAGGATATGCTAAAATTCCCGCTAGTAAATAAAGGTTCAGAATCCCATAAATAGGGTAAAGAACAGCAATTAACGTTGAGAATCCTACCATTGTAAACGGAACCATAATAAGTAATAATAACACAGCAAGGATAGGAAGAGGTAATCCGACGGCTTCTTTAATGCGAGCTAAAAACCCAAGAATGCTAGAAACAGCTGTTGTATATATAGCCGATATTAATAGAATGGTCATTATGAATGACATTAAGTAAGGAAAACTTTTCATAATTGCAAAAAGTGGAATTTCGTAATGACTCATTTCACTTTCTACAAACAATAAAGCACGGTTATAAATGAAAGAAAGAAATCCAATGATAAGGCCGCTCCCAATGCTTGCAATTTTAATTTCCTCTATACTTTTAATCTTTTTTCCAACGGCTGCTAGCACAGCTACAAGGGAAAGCACATTTAAAGATGTAAAAGTAAAAGCAGAGGGCCAATTCCGCTGAAGCTTTTCAAAGAGAGGCATTACCCCTTGGTCATGACCAATAAAAATAAGCAGTGTTGCCAATAAACCTAAAATTAAAAGAGGAGTTAAAAGCGTATTTATCGTAATCATACCTTGTACACCTTTAAAAAAGATAATAACAATACATACACAAAATAAAATCATGCCTCCCCAATAGGAAAAACCAAATGCCTCTAGTGATGTACTTCCACCCGCGAGCATAACGACCGTTGTCGTAAAAAGATAGAGCATGATTAAAATATCATAAACAGAGGCCCACCTAGCACCAACTAGTTTCTCTAATAATGGCATAAAATGTTCTGTTTTTTGTTCATAACTCACTTTCATAATTGTATAGCAGCAAAGAGAAAAGATAATAGTGAATAAAACTATAGCTAGCCCGCTTTCCTTTCCAAAGAACTGCCATAGCTCTCGGCCAGAAGCGTAGCCAGCGCCAATGATTGTCCCCATAATTAAGAAAATCCACTGAAAACCTGATTTCCACATTCCCTTTCCCCCATTTCTTTCCCTTCATACGTATAGAAAGCTTGTTTTATTCGTATACTGTTACTACTATGTGTAAGGAGTGGACCCTATGAATCTAAAGCATTCTTTATTTGATAAATCAAAATCCCTATTCCGTGTTGCTCATGATGAAAGCTTAGCAAGCGAGAAACTTGCTGAACGGTTACTCACAGAGCTTGTTCCACTTTCACCTCACCGTTCAATTGTCTTTGTTTGTATTGGAACAGATCGTTCTACAGGTGACTCATTGGGTCCATTAATCGGTACTAAACTTCAAGAACAGCCTTTCTCCCCTTTTCATGTATATGGCACATTAGCCAAGCCTATTCATGCCCTTAACCTTGATGAAATGCTAGAACATATTCAAAAGCTTCACGTGAAACCTTTTATTATTGGAATTGATGCTTGCCTAGGGAGAAGCAAAAATATTGGAACTGTAACTTTAGGGATTGGTCCTGTCAAACCAGGAGCAGGAGTAAATAAAAATCTCTCACCTGTTGGAGACATTCATATTGCAGGAATTGTAAACGTAAGCGGTTTGATGGAATTCTTTGTTCTTCAGAATACAAGACTTCACCTTGTAATGAGCATGGCTGATATGATTACAGAAGGAATAGCACTTGCAGGAAAAGAAATGCAACGTATTCGCAAACCAACATTACTCAAAGTTCCCCCAACATTGAAGGAAACGTAAAAAACCGCTACACATCAGTATGTGTAGCGGTTTTTTATTTCATTTGAAGCAAGTCTAGAAGACGGTTTAAATCATCAGGTGAGAAAAACTCAATCTCAATTTTTCCTTTTTTCTTATGTTGTGTAATATGAACAGATGTTCCAAATCGCTCTCTCAAGCGTGTTTCACTTTCTTTTAAGAAAAGATCTTTCTTTGGCTTCTGTTTATCTTCTTTTTGACTTTCTTCTTTATTTAACTTTGTAATATATTGTTCGAGATAGCGCACGTTCCACTTCTCTTCTACCACTTTTTGAGCTAGCTTTACGAGAAGGGACTTGTCCTTTACTCCCAACAAAGCACGGCCATGTCCCATAGAAAGCTTTCCTTCAGTTAAATACCCTTGTACTTCTTCAGGCAAATTTAATAGTCTTAAATGGTTAGAAATATGCGGTCTGCTCTTACCTAAACGAGAAGCAAGCTGTTCTTGGGTCATTTCAAGTTGACTGATTAAAGTTTGGTAAGCAATACCTTCTTCAATTGGAGTTAAATCTTCACGTTGAAGATTTTCTAAGAGAGCAAGCTCCATCATTTGCTTCTCTGTTAACTCCCGCACAATAACAGGAACAACTTCAAGTCCTGCTTCTGTTGCTGCCCTGTATCTTCTTTCCCCAACTACAATCTCATATCCTTTAATACTTTTTCGTGCTACAATCGGCTGAAGAATCCCATGCTGTTCAATTGATTCTTTTAATTCCTGAATCGCTTCTTCATGAAAGATTTTCCGAGGCTGATATGGATTTGGTCGAAGTTCACGTAACGGAATCTCTTGTACTGTTTCATCCGTTTTTTCGTCATAAGTAGAAAAAAGAGCGTTAATTCCTTTCCCCAATCCTTTTCCCATTGTAAATCACTTCCTTTGCAAGCTCCATATAAACTTCTGCTCCGCGAGATTTATGGTCATATAAAATAATAGGTGCACCATGACTAGGCGCTTCGCTTAAGCGAACATTTCTCGGAATAATCGTTTGATACACTTTATCTCTAAAGTACTTTTTAACTTCCTCTGTAACTTGCAATCCTAAATTTGTACGCGCATCAAGCATTGTAAGTAGAACACCTTCAATTTTAAGAGCTTTATTCAGGTGTTTTTGTACAAGGCGCACTGTGTTCAATAACTGACTAAGACCTTCTAAAGCATAGTACTCACATTGAACAGGAATTAAAACAGAATCCGCGGCTGTTAATGCATTTATTGTTAACAACCCTAAAGAAGGCGGACAGTCAATCACAATATAATCATAGTGTTCTTTTACTGTATCAAGTGCTCGTTTTAGACGAACTTCCCTAGAAATAGTTGAAACAAGCTCAATTTCTGCACCTGCTAACTGAATTGTAGCAGGTAAGATGTGAAGATTTTCTACACCTGTTGGATAAACCACTTGTCTTGGTTCAACATCTTCTGTAAGTACATCATAAATGCACTGTTCTACATCTCCTTTTTCAATACCAACCCCACTTGTAGCATTTCCCTGCGGATCACTGTCTACGAGTAACACTTGATGGTTTTGGGCCGCAAGACATGCCCCAAGATTAACAGCCGTAGTTGTTTTACCAACTCCACCCTTTTGGTTAGCAACCGCGATGATTTTCCCCATGCTGTCACCTACCCTTTATTTAACATTGGAATAATGAAACTCTTATTGATAGTTTATCACGAATTTTCTAAAATCTCTTTCAGAAAGGGAAAAACCTCATCAAAACTAGGGACGATGAGGACAACGTTTGCTATGCATCAAGTCTATAAGAAACGACTACTTTCTATTTTTTCGGAATTCGAATTGTAAATTGATAATAATCATCAAACTCTTCTTCTTCAGAATTTAACGTAATGCCGCTATCTTGTACCATTGTTAGCGATTGACGAATTGTGTTCATCGCAATTCGAGTATCTTTGCTAAAAGCTTTTCGCTTTGGTTTTGCTTTTCGTTTTGTTCCGTCTAATAACTGCACAATTCGATCTTCTGTTTGCTTCACATTTAGGTTCTTCTCAATGATTTCATGCAGTAGTTCAACTTGCTTCTGCGGAATTTTCAAGGAAATTAAAGCTCTTGCATGACGTTCTGTAATTAGCTTTTGACGGATGCTATCCTGAACCTCTTCAGGAAGTTTTAGAAGTCTAAGCTTGTTAGCAATTGTGGATTGACCTTTACCTAACCTTTGAGCTAATGCTTCTTGTGTCAAATTGTGAAGCTCTATCAACTTTGCATAGGCTACCGCTTCTTCAATTGGAGTAAGCTCCTCACGCTGAAGGTTCTCAATAAGGGCAACAGAAGCTGTTTCTGTATCATTGAACTGCTTTACAATAGCTGGAATGGTCACCCATCCTAGAGATTGCACAGCTCTCCATCTTCTTTCCCCGGCAATAATCTCGAATTGCCCCTCTGTCATTTTCCGAACAATAATCGGCTGGATAATACCGTGAGTGCGGATTGTTTGAGCAAGCTCTTCTATCTTATTTTCCTGGAAAATAGTACGCGGCTGATAACGGTTTGGGCTAATTTGACTAACAGGCAACTCCTTAACTTCATCACGTATTTCCTTTTCCTCAATATCAATCTCATGCTCTTCTGGCTTGTCTTTCAAATTAAAAAAGCGAGAAAAAGCAGATTTCATTGTCCAACACCACCTTAAGGAAAATCCCTCTTACATAATTCGATATACGGTCCAAATTTCCTTCTTGATTCATAGCTTAAAATTTTTCAAGACGTTTCATATGAAACATTATTCAATTGGTGTTTTGATTGGAACGCCTGGCTTGCGTGGATATTTTTTAGGTGTAGCTTTTACTTTATCAATTGTCACAATGTAGCGTTCACTTTCTTCAAATGGAAGTGTGAAATGATGGATTTCACGAAGTTTACCACCTAGAACTTCAAGTGATTTTTCACCATTTTGAAGCTCTTCTTGAGCACTAGCACCTTTCATTGCAATAAATGTGCCATTTTTCTTAACAAGTGGAAGACAAAATTCGTTCAAAACTGAAATACGTGCGACAGCTCTTGCTGTTACAGCGTCAAATTTCTCACGAAACTGCTCTTTCTTTCCAAAAATCTCAGCTCTATCGTGATAAAGAGATACATTGTCCAATCCTAACTCAGAAACAAGATGATCTAAAAAACCAATTCGCTTTTTTAAAGAATCAACAATGCTAACATGAAGATGAGGGAAACAAATTTTAAGAGGAATACTTGGAAAACCTGCTCCTGCGCCTACATCGCAAAGTGTATGTAGAGATTTAAAATCAACAAAAAAAGAGGCTGAAATAGAATCAAAAAAATGTTTCTCATATACGGCTTCTTTCTCTGTAATGCCTGTTAAATTCATTTTTTCATTCCATTCAACAAGAATGTGGAAGTATTGTTCAAACTGATGAAGTTGATGAGACGAAAGAGAAATCCCTTTCGCCTCCAGCAACTGTTGAAATTGGGTAGAATTCATTAGGTAAATTCCTTTCAACTTAATTTATAAATTTAATTAGATTCATTTGAGACTTTTGCAATACGTCCTTGTTCAATATAAACAAGTAAAATTGAAATGTCTGCTGGGTTAACCCCTGAAATACGAGAAGCTTGAGCAACCGTAAGTGGTCGAACTTGTTTTAGTTTTTGACGAGCTTCTGTTGCTAAGCCTGTAATTGCATCATAATCAATGCCATCTGGGATTTTTTTATTCTCAAGTTTTTTCAGACGTTCTACTTGTTGCAATGACTTTTGAATGTAGCCTTCGTATTTTGTCTGAATTTCAACTTGTTCTTCAACATCAAAATCAAGTTCCTTATCAGCTGGAACAAGCTTTTTAACCGCGCTATATGTCATTTCGGGACGCTTTAATAAATCTGAAGCACGAACAGCATCTTTTAGCTCTGTTCCACCTGCTTCTCGAATCACTTCTTGAACTTCGTCCGTTGCTTTAATAATTGTGTTATATAAACGTTTCTTTTCTTCTTCAATCTCTGCTTTTTTAGTATTAAATTTCTCATAGCGTTCTTCAGAGATCAATCCAAGTTTATGACCAATATCTGTTAGACGAAGGTCCGCATTATCATGACGAAGAAGAAGACGATATTCAGCACGAGATGTTAATAAACGATAAGGTTCATTTGTTCCTTTTGTAACAAGGTCATCAATTAAGACACCGATGTAAGCATCTGAACGACTAAGAATTAACTCTTCTCGCTCTAATGCACGAAGACCTGCATTAATTCCTGCCATAATTCCTTGTCCTGCGGCTTCTTCATATCCAGATGTTCCGTTAATCTGACCTGCTGTATAAAGGTTTTTCACACGTTTTGTTTCAAGTGTTGGCCAAAGCTGTGTTGGTACGATTGCATCGTATTCGATGGCATAACCTGGACGCATCATTTCCACATTTTCAAGACCTGGGATTGTTGACAACATTTCGCGTTGAACATGTTCAGGTAGACTTGTGGATAACCCTTGAACATATACTTCTTGTGTGTTACGACCTTCTGGCTCAAGGAAAATTTGATGACGCGGCTTATCATTAAAACGAACCACTTTATCTTCAATAGATGGACAGTAACGAGGTCCTGTTCCTTTAATCATGCCAGAATACATTGGTGAAAGATGTAGATTTTCATCAATAATTTGGTGTGTACGCTCACTTGTATATGTTAACCAGCATGGAAGCTGATCTGTAATATATTGCGTTGTTTCGTAAGAGAAAGCACGTGGTGATTCATCACCAGGCTGAATCTCTGTTTTGCTGTAATCAATGGACTGACTCTTTACACGAGGTGGTGTTCCTGTTTTAAAACGAACAAGATCAAACCCAAGTTCCTCTAAATGCTCAGACAAATGAATAGATGGCTGCTGATTATTTGGTCCACTTGAGTATTGAAGCTGTCCAAGAATAATTTTCCCGCGTAAGAATGTTCCTGTTGTAATAACAACTGTCTTAGAATTGTAGATGGCTCCTGTGTTTGTGATAACACCTTTACATTCTCCATCTTCTACAAGAAGTTTTTCAACCATTCCTTGCATAAGCGTAAGGTTTGGTTCTTCTTCTAGTGTTTTTTTCATTTCGTGTTGATAAGAGAATTTATCAGCTTGTGCACGTAGCGCTCGGACAGCAGGACCTTTGCCTGTGTTCAGCATACGCATTTGAATATATGTTTTATCAATGTTGCGCCCCATCTCTCCACCAAGCGCATCAATCTCGCGAACAACGATTCCTTTAGCAGGACCGCCTACAGATGGGTTACAAGGCATGAAAGCAACCATATCTAAGTTCAGAGTGAGCACAAGTGTTTTAGCCCCAAGGCGAGCAGAAGCTAATCCAGCTTCACAGCCAGCATGACCTGCCCCAATAACAACAACATCATAATTTCCTGCTTCATATTGTTGCATATCTTGCGTATTCCTCCTTATTTTCCTAAACAAAATTGAGAGAACAGCTGGTCAATTAAACTTTCGTGAACAGCATCTCCGATAATTTCACCTAAAAGCTCCCACGTACGTGTTAAATCAATTTGGACAATGTCAATTGGAACACCGCTCTCAATGCCCATAATTGCTTCATCAATCGAATTTTTCGCCTGATTTAAAAGCGCTACGTGACGCGTATTTGATACATATGTTAAATCCTGTCCTTCAACTCCGCTTTCAAAGAAAAGAGAAGAAATAGCTTCTTCTAGCTCATCAATCCCTTGTTCTTGAAGAAGAGAAGTTGAAATGACTGGTTTTCCACCTGCAAGAGTTTTCACACGTTCTAAATCAATTTTTTGCTCTAGATCTGTTTTATTAATAATAACAATATAATCCATACCGCTCACAGCTTCAAAAAGATGCTGATCTTCTTGTGTAAGGGCATCATGGTAGTTAAGGACAAGCAAAATTAAGTCTGCTTTTTTTAAATACTCACGAGAACGTTCTACACCAATTCGCTCAACAATATCTTCTGTTTCACGAATTCCGGCTGTATCAACAAGGCGAAGTGGTACCCCCCTTACATTTACATACTCTTCAATTACATCTCGAGTTGTTCCTGGTACATCTGTTACAATAGCTTTTGTATCATGTACAAGGCTATTTAAAAGGGACGATTTGCCGACGTTTGGACGTCCTACAATAACAGTCCCAAGACCTTCGCGCAAAATTTTCCCTTGTTGAGAAGTTCTCAACAGTTTTTCAATCTCACTTTTTACACCTGTTGCTTTCTCGATTAACACATTATGGGTCATTTCTTCTACATCATCGTACTCAGGGTAATCAATGTTCACTTCAACATGTGCAAGCGTTTCAAGGATTTCTTGACGAAGATGACGAACAAGTTTCGAAAGTCGCCCTTCAACTTGACCTAAGGCCACATTCATGGCACGATCTGTTTTAGCACGAATTAAATCCATAACGCCTTCTGCTTGAGAAAGGTCAATACGACCATTTAGGAAAGCACGTTTCGTAAACTCACCAGGCTCTGCTAAACGAGCTCCTTGTGAGAGAATGAGTTGTAGCACTCGATTTACGGAAACAATACCACCGTGGCAGTTAATTTCAATAAGATCTTCTCTTGTAAAGGTTTTAGGTCCTTTCATAACAGACACCATTACTTCTTCAACAATTTCATCTGTAGCTGGATCTTTAATATGGCCATAGTTAATCGTATGTGATGGAACATTGCTTAGACGTTTACCATTTGGACTTTGAAAAACTTTATCCCCAATAGAAATTGCCTCTTGGCCGCTCAATCTTACAATAGCAATAGCTCCTTCTCCCATTGGAGTTGAAATGGCTGCGATTGTATCAAGTTCAAGCATATTTTTCACCTCTTTTCGATATTCTATCTATAAAAAACAATGGTTTTGTGTAAAATAAAGCTCTAATATATTAGAATAACATAAATCTATAATAGACAAAATTGCCTTTTGTTGAAAGTTATACACATTGTTTTGTAAAAAACATTTCTATTCTACATTATTAACATGTGGATAACAATTCTTTCACAATATCTTTTTAAAAAAAGAAGCTTGAGGACTCCCTCAAGCTTTTTTTGATTATTCTGTTGTTTTCAGAAGAGTTGCTGTCCTTTTTTCAATATGGTCTTTAACAAAGAAGCTTTGAGCAATCATAAAAATGTTGCCAACACTCCAATAAAGAGAAAGAGCAGCAGGAAAATTCAAAGCAAAAATAACAATCATAACAGGCATAACCCAAAGCATCATAGCCATCTGTGGATTATCATTCTCAGCTCCTGCCATAATCAGTTTTTGACCCATATAAGTAGTAATGCCCGCAATGATAGGCAGAAAATAGTATGGATCAGGGCTACCTAAGTTCATCCAAAGAAAATTATTTTCGGAAATTTCCTTTGTTCTCGTAATAGCATGAAAAAAAGCAATGAGAATAGGCATTTGAATTAAAATTGGTAAACAACCAGATAGTGGATTCACATTATAATGGCTAAAAAGTTCCATCATCTTTTCTTGGAGCTGTTGCTGTGAATGAGCATCTTTATCTGGATACTGCGCTTTCAGCTTCTCAATCTCAGGCTGAAGGGCTCCCATTGCTTTTGTATTTCTTATCTGTTTCACCATCAATGGGAAAATAAGAACTCTAATCATAACAGTAACGATAATAATTGCTATGCCAAAGTTATTCCCAAAGAGTTGAGCAAGGTAGATGATCGTTTGTGAAATGGGGTAAACAACATACTCGTTCCACAGTCCTTCACTCTCTCTTGTAATAGGCTCCTGAACCTCAGTACAGCCGCTTAGAAAAAAGAGAGCAACAAGGCATAAAGCGAGAACTCTACTTCTCACCGTTTTCCCTCCTTCTCTCCCCGCCCAACTCTTTGATGTAAATCTATTGAATAAGCTTTGCTCGTTTTAAAACATGAAAAAGACTTTTTTGAATTTCGCTGTGTGACATCTCAGCGGTTGGAAAGCGGGCAATAATAATATAATCCTTGTCTTTTGGCAACTGATCTTTTACTTCTTGCAGCGCCTCACGAATTAAACGCTTAATTCGATTTCGTGTTACAGCATTTCCTAACTTCTTACCGACAGAAAGTCCTACGCGAAAATTTTGTTGATCACGCTTATCGAGTGTATAAACAACAAATTGTCTATTTGCCGTTGACTTTCCTCTCTTAAATATTTTCTGAAAATCTTCATTTCGTTTTACACGATAACGTTTTTCCATCTCTAACAGCTCCTGGACTTCTTCATTCAACAGTATAGCCAACTTTAAGAAGCCTCTTACATATATTTTTTAAAAGCATCTTCTCATTTCAAAATTATAAAATATTTACTCGCTTATCCGAGAAAATTTGTAATAAAAATAAGAAAAAAAAAGACCACTGACAGTTCAGTGGTCTAAGCAGATAATACTTTTCTTCCTTTACGACGACGACGAGCTAAAATGTGACGTCCGTTTTTAGAGCTCATACGGTTACGGAAACCATGAACTTTACTACGCTTACGTTTATTGGGTTGAAACGTTCTTTTCATTATATTACACCTCCCTGAGGAATATCTTAAAAAGACAGTCTTACTAATTATAGAGAATACCCCTCGATTCTGTCAACTTCAAATCATGAAATGATTAAAACCATAATAAACCAAGAGCAATAAAAAAGGCTGATTTTCTTTATGCATTTAGAGGCCTTTTGTGCTCTGTGGATAAAGTTACTCCTCTTTTTAACGATCATTCACCATTTATCGACATATATTACACATAATCTAGTACTGTGGAAAAGTTTACTCCACAACCTGTAGTCATTGTGGATAAGTTTCTGAAATTCATTGCAACTATTGTTTTTCTTTGATATGATATTTTTGTTTTCACTTTAATAGATCATCATTATTTCTAACTTTATCCACAAATTGTGGATAAAGTGTGGACATTTTTACCACAGGGTGTATATAAACTTGTCCACAGGCTGTTAATTTTGTCGAATACTCTAGTTTCTTCTATATTATATACTTATTCACAATTGGTTGTTTGCATAAATATGTATTATGATTTATATCGTCAATTTGTTTAAAAATCTAAGTTGTACAACAGTTGTACAACCCTTTAGTTTTCAAAAAAGGAGGGGTATTGTTGGAAAATATTCATGATTTATGGGATAAGGCACTAGTAGAAATTCAAAAAAAATTGAGCAAGCCTAGCTTTGAAACTTGGCTAAAATCTACAAAAGCACATTCACTTCAAGGAAGTTCACTAACAATTACAGCACCAAATGATTTTGCCCGTGATTGGCTTGAGGCTCATTATGGAAACTTAATTTCAGAAACGCTGTACTCACTTACTGGGGAAGAGCTTGAAATTAAATTTATTATCCCTCAACACCAATCTTCAAATGAGCTTGACGTTGTCCAGCCTAAAGAAAAAAAGAAAAAAGTAGATGATGTAGCAGAGTTTTCTCCAAGCATGCTTAATTCCAAATATACATTTGAAACCTTTGTTATTGGGTCTGGAAACCGTTTTGCCCATGCTGCATCACTAGCAGTTGCCGAGGCCCCAGCAAAGGCCTATAATCCGCTTTTTATTTATGGGGGAGTAGGACTTGGCAAAACTCACCTTATGCATGCTATTGGTCATTATGTATTAGAGCATAACCCATCAGCAAAAGTTGTATACTTATCTTCTGAAAAGTTTACAAATGAGTTCATTAATTCAATTCGAGATAATAAAGCAGTTGAATTTCGTAATAAGTATCGCAGCGTTGATGTATTGCTTATAGATGATATTCAATTTCTAGCGGGGAAAGAACAAACTCAAGAAGAATTCTTCCATACGTTTAATACATTGCATGAAGAAAGCAAACAGATTGTCATTTCAAGTGATCGACCACCAAAAGAGATTCCAACACTAGAAGATCGTCTTCGTTCACGTTTTGAATGGGGATTAATCACTGATATTACCCCTCCAGATTTGGAAACAAGGATCGCCATTCTGCGCAAGAAAGCAAAAGCAGACGGATTGGATATTCCAAATGAGGTTATGCTCTATATCGCAAACCAAATTGACTCGAATATTCGTGAATTAGAGGGCGCACTCATAAGAGTTGTTGCATATTCATCTCTTATCAACAAGGACATCAATGCTGACTTAGCAGCTGAAGCCCTAAAAGATATCATCCCAAGCTCAAAACCACGTGTTATTACTATTCATGATATCCAGCGTGTTGTCGGGCAACATTACAATGTAAAGTTAGAAGATTTTAAAGCGAAGAAGCGTACAAAATCAGTTGCTTTTCCGCGTCAGATTGCTATGTATTTATCTCGCGAATTAACTGATTTCTCTCTACCGAAAATTGGGGAAGAGTTCGGAGGACGAGATCATACAACAGTCATCCATGCACATGAAAAGATTTCAAAATTACTTGACTCTGATGCTCAACTTCAAAAGCAAGTTAAAGAAATTCAAGATATGCTACAAAGATCATAGTGAATTATGTGAATAACTTAGACTCATTTACACACAGTCTGTCCACATGTGGATAGACTTTATTTTCTGGGTTTCTGAGAGTTATCCACATTTTCACAGCCCCTACTATTACTACTGCTATTTTTTATTAAAAAATAATAAATAAAAGAACTCTCCAGATAAAAAAAGGAGGAACAATAGAAAATGAAATTCTCAATTCAAAAAGATTATTTAGTTCAAAGTGTTCAAGATGTGATGAAAGCTATCTCTTCTCGTACGACAATTC
This sequence comes from Priestia sp. TRM10, assembly GCF_057808375.1. NCBI lineage: Bacteria > Bacillati > Bacillota > Bacilli > Caryophanales > Bacillaceae > Priestia > Priestia sp. TRM10. The sequence goes on along the minus strand of NZ_JBJZOT010000011.1, from coordinate 8,593 downwards.
CAATCCTTACAGGGATCAAGATTGTTGTTTCTGATGAAGGAGTAACATTGACAGGAAGCGATTCAGATGTTTCAATTGAATCTTTCATTCCAAAAGAAGATGAAGACAAACATATTGTAGATGTTGAAAAAGAAGGCAGTATTGTTCTACCAGCTCGTTTCTTTAGCGAGATTGTTAAGAAGCTGCCAAAAGAAACAGTAGAAATTGAAGTTCAAAATAACTTTTCCACAGTTATCCGTTCTGGAAAAGCAGAATTTAATTTAAATGGCTTAGATGCAGAAGAATATCCACAACTTCCACAAATTGAAGAAGAAAACATGTTTAGTGTACCTACAGACTTAATTAAAAACATGATTCGACAAACAGTGTTTGCAGTGTCCACGTCAGAAACACGCCCCATCTTGACAGGTGTAAACTGGAAACTTGAGGATGGTGAGTTGACATGTATTGCAACAGATAGCCACCGCTTAGCTTTAAGAAAAGCTAAAATTGAGACAACAAATCAAGAAAAATATAGCATTGTAATTCCAGGAAAGAGTTTGAATGAATTCAGCAAGATTCTGGATGATTCAAGCGAGCTTGTTGATATCGTCATTACAGAGAATCAGGTCTTATTTAAAACAAAACATCTGCTGTTCTTCTCTCGTTTATTAGACGGTAACTATCCTGATACATCTCGTCTTATTCCAGATGACAGCAAAACAGATGTTGTATTGAATGTAAAAGAATTTCTTCAATCTATCGACCGAGCATCATTATTAGCTCGTGAAGGACGAAACAATGTTGTTAAACTTTCTACAATGCCAGAGGGAATTATTGAGATTTCCTCAAACTCTCCTGAAATCGGAAAAGTAAGTGAAGAAGTGCAAAGTAAATCAGTAGATGGGGAAGACCTAAAAATCTCTTTCAGTGCTAAATATATGCTTGATGCACTTAAGGCTTTAGAGGGCAGTGAAATTAAAATAAACTTCACAGGGGCTATGCGTCCATTTGTTATTCGCACATTAGATGACGATTCTATGTTACAATTAATTTTACCAGTACGAACATATTAATTCATAAAGAGAACAAAGCTACTAGAAGAGGACTAGTAGCTTTCTTTTCTCTTTTTAAATTTTTTAGTAAAATAAAAAAGATAGATCATTTTGGAAAGTAGGAGATATTGATGGCTCAAGAAGTGCAAATTTCAACAGACTTCATTACTTTAGGGCAGTTTTTGAAGCTTGCAGACGTGATTCAGTCTGGTGGAATGGCTAAATGGTTCCTTAGTGAACATGAGGTTTTTGTAAACGGAGAAAGCGAAGATCGCCGTGGACGAAAATTAAGAACGGGTGATCAAGTGGATATTCCGACAGTTGGTCAATTTGTTGTTTCATAAAAGTTGGTGAAATCTTGCATATCAATGAACTACAGCTGAAAAATTATCGTAACTATGAGAAAGCTACTATTTCGTTTGAGAACAAAGTGAACGTCATTTTAGGCGAGAATGCACAAGGGAAAACAAACGTGATGGAAGCTATTTATGTGCTTTCTATGGCAAAATCTCATCGTACATCAAAAGATAAAGAACTTATTAAGTGGGACTGTGATTTTGCTAAGATACAAGGAGAGCTTACTCGAAATTCAGGACCTTTATCTCTTGAACTGATCGTATCTACGAAAGGGAAAAAGGCTAAGTACAACGGACTTGAGCAAAAACGACTCAGTCAATATATTGGAGCAATGAACACTGTGATGTTTGCTCCAGAAGACCTTAATCTTGTAAAGGGAAACCCACAAGTAAGACGACGATTTCTTGATATGGAAATCGGACAAGTTTCTCCTGTTTACATGCATGACTTAGCCAAATATCAAAAAATTCTCCATCAACGTAATCAATATTTAAAACAGCTCCAAACGAGAAAAGTAACTGATCAATCTTTATTAGATGTTTATACAACTCAGCTTTCGGAAGTCGCTGCATCTGTTTTAAAGAAGCGATATGAGTTTCTACAGCTTCTTCAAGATTGGGCAGAGCCTATTCATCATGGGATAAGCAGAGGGCTTGAAACGCTGAAAATTCAATATAAAAGTTCTATTGATGTATCAGCTGAACAAGATTTGTCGAAAATGATACAAGCATACTATGAAAAGTTTGATAAAATAAAGATGAGAGAAATCGACAGAGGTATCACATTAGCAGGTCCACATCGCGATGATTTAATTTTCTACGTAAATGATAAAGATGTGCAAACTTTCGGTTCTCAAGGACAGCAGCGTACAACAGCACTCTCTATAAAACTTGCTGAGATTGAGCTTATTCATGGAGAGATTGGAGAGTATCCGATTCTACTTCTCGATGATGTATTATCTGAATTAGATGATTATCGTCAGTCACATTTGCTCAATACGATTCAAGGAAAAGTTCAGACCTTTGTGACAACAACAAATATTGACGGGATTCACCACGAAACGTTACAAAAAGCAACCACCTTTCATGTGAAAGCTGGGGAGATTGAGAAAGTTTGACAGTCTGTTAATGGGAATAAAAGAGTCATATTCAAGATCAATTTAACCTAGCTCAGGGGAGGGAAAAGGATTGTCCTCTTTATGAGAGGATGAAAGTGATTTGGCCCAATAAAAAGTGTAGGTGATATAGTTGACAATGGAACAAAAAGAAGTACAAAACCAATCATATGAAGCTGATCAAATTCAGGTATTAGAAGGTTTGGAAGCCGTCCGGAAAAGACCTGGTATGTACATTGGCTCTACAAGTGGAAAAGGTCTTCACCACCTTGTGTGGGAAGTTGTTGATAATAGTATTGACGAGGCGTTAGCAGGTTTTTGTGATGAAATTACTGTCACAATTGAGAAAGATAATAGTATCACTGTACAAGATAATGGACGTGGAATTCCAGTTGGTGTCCACGAAAAAACAGGTCGTCCTGCTTTAGAAGTTATCATGACTGTTTTACACGCAGGAGGTAAATTCGGCGGTGGCGGTTATAAAGTGTCAGGTGGACTTCATGGGGTAGGGGCTTCAGTTGTAAACGCACTTTCTACTTTCTTAGAAGTGCATGTTCATCGTGATGGAGAAATTCATTATCAAAAATATGAGCGAGGCATTCCTCAAGAAGATATTAAAGTAGTCGGAAAAACTGACCATACAGGAACAATTACTCACTTTAAACCAGATCCAGAAATATTCCAAGAAACATTGGAGTATGACTATGATACACTTGCTAACCGTCTTCGCGAGTTAGCGTTTTTAAATCGTGGAATTAAAATCATTATCCGTGACAAACGTGAAGAAGAGAAAGAGAATGTATATTACTACGAAGGCGGAATTAAGTCATACGTAGAACATTTAAACCGTTCACGTGAAGTTCTTCATGAAGAACCGATTTATGTAGAAGGAGAGAAAGATAATATCTCCATTGAGGTTGCGCTTCAGTACAATGATGGTTTCGCAAGCAATATTTATTCGTTTGCCAATAACATCAACACGTACGAAGGTGGAACACACGAGTCTGGTTTCAAAACAGCTTTAACACGTGTAATCAATGATTATGCGCGAAAGAATCAAATCTTTAAAGACAATGATACAAATCTAACAGGGGAAGATGTTCGGGAAGGTTTAACAGCGATTATTTCTATTAAGCATCCTGATCCACAGTTTGAAGGACAAACAAAAACAAAGCTTGGAAATAGTGAAGCACGTACAATCACAGATTCATTATTTACAGAACGCTTTGAAACTTTCTTACTTGAAAACCCAAGTGTTGCAAGACGTATTATTGAAAAGGGACTTACAGCTTCAAGAGCCCGTATTGCTGCAAAGAAAGCACGAGAAATTACAAGACGTAAAGGTGCTTTAGAAGTCTCACATCTACCAGGAAAACTTGCAGATTGCTCTTCAAAAGATCCATCAATTGGTGAGATTTACATTGTTGAGGGTGATTCAGCTGGAGGTTCTGCTAAACAAGGGCGTGATCGCCACTTCCAAGCTATCCTACCTCTAAAAGGTAAAATCCTTAATGTAGAGAAAGCACGTCTTGATCGTATTCTTTCTAATGATGAAGTTCGAGCTATTATCACAGCAATTGGTACAGGTATTGGAGAAGACTTTGATATCTCAAAAGCTCGTTACCATAAAATCGTAATTATGACTGATGCAGATGTTGATGGAGCTCACATTAGAACACTTCTTCTAACATTCTTCTATCGTTATATGAGAAATATTATCGAAAAAGGATATATATACATTGCACAGCCACCATTGTATAAAGTTTCTCAAAATAAGAAAGTTGAATATGCTTACACAGATCGTGACTTAGAACAAGTTCTTCAAAACTTCTCTGGAACATCAAAGCCTGGTATTCAGCGTTACAAAGGACTTGGAGAAATGAATCCTGAGCAGCTTTGGGAAACAACGATGGATCCTGAATCAAGAACATTGCTTCAAGTTAGCTTGAAAGATGCAATGGAGGCAGATGAAACATTTGAGATTTTGATGGGAGACAAAGTAGAACCGAGAAGAAACTTTATTGAAGAAAATGCAAAATATGTGAAAAACCTAGATATTTAACACCGGTGCAGGGTAAGTTGATGAGTTCTTATCCTGCATTATATATGGAACAGAGACTTGTTATTGGGTCTCACAAGGAGGTTTACTGTTATGGCAGATACGCCAAGCTCTCGAATTCATGAAATTAACATTAGCCAAGAAATGCGAACTTCATTCCTTGATTATGCAATGAGCGTTATCGTTTCAAGGGCTTTACCAGATGTGAGAGACGGACTTAAGCCTGTGCACCGTCGTATTCTCTATGCAATGAATGATTTAGGAATTACCGCTGATAAAACATATAAGAAATCCGCACGTATTGTTGGGGAAGTAATCGGTAAGTATCACCCACATGGTGATTCAGCCGTTTATGATGCAATGGTACGTATGGCACAGGATTTCAACTATCGTCATATGCTTGTTGACGGCCATGGAAACTTCGGATCAATTGATGGAGACGCAGCAGCAGCTATGCGTTATACAGAAGCTAAGATGTCTAAAATCTCTATGGAACTTCTGCGTGACATTAATAAAGATACAATCGACTATCAAGATAACTATGATGGGGTAGAGAAAGAACCTGTTGTTTTACCTTCTCGTTTCCCTAATCTTCTTGTAAATGGTTCGTCAGGAATTGCTGTTGGTATGGCTACAAACATTCCACCACACCATCTTGGAGAAGTAATTGACGGGGTATTAGCCGTTAGTGAAAATCCAGAGATTACAACAATGGAGCTTATGGACATTATTCCTGGTCCTGATTTTCCTACAGGAGCTCATATCATTGGAAGAAGTGGGATTCGTAAAGCTTATGAAACAGGAAAAGGGTCTATTACATTAAGAGCAAAAGTGGATGTTGAACAGAAGAGCAATGGAAAAGAAACAATTATTGTAACGGAGCTTCCTTACCAAGTGAACAAAGCAAAGCTTATTGAGAAAATTGCTGATCTAGTTCGTGATAAGAGAATTGATGGAATAACAGACTTACGTGATGAATCAGATCGCCGTGGCATGCGTATTGTTATTGAAGTTCGTCGTGATGCGAATGCAAGCGTACTTCTTAACAATCTCTATAAACATACAGCTTTACAAACAAGCTTTGGAATCAACACTCTTGCGCTTGTTAACGGTCAGCCTAAAGTACTTAGTCTGAGAGAGTGTTTACAACATTATCTTGATCACCAAGTAGTAATTATTCGTCGCCGTACAGAGTTTGAATTGCGTAAAGCAGAAGCGCGTGCTCATATTTTAGAGGGACTAAAAATTGCACTTGATCACCTTGATGAAGTCATCCAGCTTATTCGTAGTTCTCAAACAGCAGATATAGCTAAAGAGGGGTTAATGGAGAATTTCTCTCTTTCTGAAAAGCAAGCTCAAGCAATTCTAGACATGCGTCTTCAACGTTTGACAGGTCTAGAGAGAGAGAAAATCGAAGCTGAGTACCAATCCCTATTAGCTTTAATTGCAGAACTTCGCGCAATTCTAGCAGATGATGAAAAAGTACTTGAAATCATTCGTGAAGAACTTACAGAAGTGAAAGAGAAGTTTAGTAATGACCGCCGAACAGAAATTTTAGATGGTGGCATTGAAAACATTGAAGATGAAGACTTAATTCCAGAGCAGAGCATTGTTATTACATTGACGCATAATGGTTATATTAAACGTCTTCCTGTTTCAACATATAAAAGTCAGCGTCGGGGTGGACGAGGCATTCAAGGGATGAATATGAATGAAAATGACTTTGTTGAACAGCTTTTAACAACTTCTACACATGACACGATTCTATTCTTTACAAATAAAGGAAAAGTATACCGAACAAAAGGGTATGAAATTCCTGAGTATAGTCGAACAGCAAAAGGTCTACCAATCATTAACCTTCTAAAAGTTGAAAAAGGAGAATGGATTAATGCTATTATCCCAGTGAAAGAATTCACAGATACAGATTATCTATTCTTCACAACTAAGGATGGAATTGCTAAGAGAACACCACTGTCATCCTTTGAGAATATTCGCACTAATGGACTGATTGCAATTAATCTTCGTGAAGAAGACGAATTGATTTCTGTTCGCCTAACAAATGGAGAACAGCATATGGTCATTGGAACGAAGAAAGGATTGCTTATTCGTTTTGATGAGAACGATGTTCGTTCAATGGGAAGAACAGCTACTGGTGTAAAAGGAATCACTCTTGCTAATGATGATGAAGTAGTGGGAATGGAAATCTCAGCAGATGAAGATGATATTCTTGTAGTCACGAAGAATGGATATGGAAAGAGAACTCCAGTTGAAGACTATCGTATCCAAACGCGTGGTGGTAAAGGACTCAAGACGTGTAACATTACAGAGAAAAATGGTGATGTTGTAGCTTTAAAATCTGTTAATCTTGACGATGATTTAATGCTTATTACTGTTCATGGTGTTCTTATTCGTGTATCTGTTGAGGACATCTCTCAAACAGGAAGAAATACACAAGGAGTTAAACTAATTCGTCTTGGTGATGATGAATATGTTTCAACTGTTGCTCGTGTACAAAGTGAAGATGAAGATCTTGATGAAGAAGGAGAACATCTTGAAAGTCCTCAAGGTGAAGAAACAGAGGAACAAGAAGATTAAACCTTCTAAATAAAATCAATGAAAAAAGAGCGCTATATGCGCTCTTTTTTTAGTATAATTTTACTCATTCATAGAAATGCTGTTTGAGGAGGCGAGAATAGTGAACGTTTTAGTTCAAGATTTAAAAGCAGGCTTTGTTGTGAAAGAGGATGTATGTTCTCAAGATGGGCATATTATTATGCCAAAAGGAATGAAGATTACAAAATATAGAATACAAGTTTTGCGAGCTTTTCTCATTAAAGAGATAAGAGTTCAAGAAAGAACATCATTGTCTAATCCAGAAGAAGAAATAAATGGATTATATGAGAGTGTTGAAAAGTATAATACATTTGTTGATCAATATAAAAAAACTATAGAGGAATATAAGAAAATATTTCAAGGATGGCAAGCTGGGATGATGGTTGACATGATAGATATCAGAAAAAGATTTATTCCCTTTTTCAAAGATTTTTCTACTTCCTCTCATATTTTAAATTTCTGTAGATATCAATCAAAAGAAAATTATTTTTATTATCACCCAGTAGCTGTAGGGTTAATCGCTGCTTTTATCGGACGGAAAAAGAACGTTAAACAAGAGGAATGGGTTGACATAGCTTTATCAGGACTTTTAATGGACTGTGGGTTTTCTCGTGTGAAAGAGCATCTTTTCTTGAAAAGTAATGAGGTGCTGAGTGAAACTGAAAAAAGAATGATTAAAGCCCATCCTAGTAAAAGCTATCAAATGGTTCGACACCTACGTTTGTTAACAGAGGGAAGCAAGCTTGCTGTTCTTCAACATCATGAGCATCTTGATGGCTCAGGGTATCCTCTTGGTCTTATCGGAAATCAAGTTCATCCTTATAGCAAAATTTTAGCAGTTGCAGATACGTTCTATGCTATGGTAAGTGGTAAAGCGCATGGAGAGGAGAAAATACCTTTCACTGTACTAGAAGAAATGCGAAAAAAAACTTTTGGAAAATATGATTTTGAGTATCTCACAATCCTTATGAAAGAAATATCTTCAACAGCCATTGGAAGAAGAATTTCATTAAATAATAATCAAAGAGGAGAAATTGTTTTTATTAATCAAAGTGATCTTTCCAATCCACTTATTAGACTTGATAAAGATGCTTCATTTCTAGACTTATCAGAGAAGAATGGTCTATACATTGCAGAAATTTTATAAAAAAGTGAAAAAGGGGTTGTCAATGTAAGTATTTCTATGATAATATTTTAAAAGTCAGCTCAAGATAACTTAGAGCTAAAAAAAAGAGGTTGACAAGCTTAGTAGATATGAGTTATACTAAGTAAGTCGCTTAAGACAAGTTCTTTGAAAACTGAACAAAATACGTCAACGTTAATTCTATTTTATTTTTAAAACAACGTTTCTTATAAGAAACAAAAAGCTATGGACATCGAAAGATGAAACCAAACTTTCTATGGAGAGTTTGATCC
>NZ_JBJZOT010000010.1:0-92030 GCF_057808375.1 Priestia sp. TRM10 | reverse complement strand
CTCTCCATAGAAAGTTTGGTTTCATCTTTCGATGTCCATAGCTTTTTGTTTCTTATAAGAAACGTTGTTTTAAAAATAAAATAGAATTAACGTTGACGTATTTTGTTCAGTTTTCAAAGGTCAATCACTTCGTTTGTCGTTAACAGCGACTTTTATATCTTATCACTTCTCTCGAAGTGTGTCAACAACTTTTTTGAAAATGTTTTTTGATTTTGTTCGTTTTGCGCTACCGTAGCAGCGACAAGTAATAATATATCAAGTTTCAAAAGAAACGTCAACACTAAATTTCATTTTTTTTATTCTTTTTTTAAAATCATGTTATGAAGGACTGAACCTCTACATATTATGAGACAAGATAGCTTGTTTCATAAGGGGGTAAACATGAATTTTTTCTATACGATTAATGGAAGTCGAGCAAAACAGATTGTATTGGTTTTAATACTATCATTTTTTGCAGGTGGTTTTCTACTTACTCAGACGTTATTTCACATTCCTGTTTTCTCAACTAAAGATGGCCCAAAAGCAATTTATGAGAATGGGACAATTAAAGACAAAGTTGCTCTTACATTCAATATTAGTTGGGGAGATGAAAAGGCTGAAGAGATTTTAGATACTTTACGCTCACATGATATTGAGAATGCTACTTTCTTTTTATCTGCTTCATGGGCAGAGAGACACCCTGAAATTGTAAAGCGAATTCAAGAAGATGGACATGAGATTGGTTCTATGGGTTACGCGTATGAAAGTTATACAAGTTTAGAAGCACAAGAAATCCGCCAAGACATCGCTAAATCTGAAAAAGCATTTAAAACACTTGGTGTTGACAAGATCAAACTACTTAGACCACCTAATGGACATTTTGATAAAGAAACTTTAAAAATTGCGGAAGCCCATAATTATACAATTGTTCATTGGAGTCTTAATACAGAAGACTGGTTAAATCCTGGTGTAGATAAGATTGTAAGAAATGCAACTGAGAAAATTAAAGGCGGTGACATTGTTCTTCTTCATGCATCTGATTCTGCTCAGCAAACAAATGAAGCTCTTCCTTCTATTATTAGAGAACTTTCAAAGAAGAAATTAAAAACAACAACAGTTTCAAGTTTGATTTCTGGCGCTACTTCTAAAAGTGAAGAAATTAAATAACCCCTATCCTTCGCTTATTGAAGGATGGGGCTTTTTTTTACTTACTTTCTCTCACTTCTTTTATTATATAAGGAGATTTCAAAAATTTCGGAAGTATCAAAAGTTGATAGATATTACAGATAAGCAATGGGATTAGCATAAGATACAGCCAACTTTGCTCATTTGTTCTTAGCGCTGGAAACCACTCGACAATCGTCACAACAGTTAAGAAAAATAAAGCTGGGATAAATGCTGTTCGGTTTGTTTGCTTCATTTTTACATATGAGAAGGCAATCCCAACTACTAAAAGTGTGAGAGCAAGGAAGAAGTAATTAATGATTGATTCTCCTGCTTCAGCAAAAAATGTGTATCTAAAATACACAAGATCAAATAGGACAAAAAGAATAAGAACAACTTGTACTGAATTCCAAAGTGATGAGGACTTAAAGATACCGAGTCCAAATCTGTGAACAGTCAAGTAAGAAAAAAAGCCCATCTGACTAATTAAACTAAAAATGCAACCTACCCCAATTAGCCAAATAGCAATTGCTACTATCTCACCTATTTCACCTTGAATAAAAAGGTCCTTATATTCTCCCCAGTTCAATGTAAATCCAACAAATACTGTTATGACAGCCCCAACTGAAAGCGTTGATAAAAAGAAACGTACAAGGTTTCGACTTTTCATCTGTTCTCCCCCATTAATTGTTCTTTTTATTTCATGTAAGTCCCCTTATATCTTATTTACCACAAAGAAAATGTAATTCCTGTTAACGACTTTAGAACGTGAATATTTTTTCTATTTCCTTTCATATTAAGAATAAGACATTTTACAGAAGGTATCTGAAAGGAGCGTTACAATTATGGGAAGAGCTCTTTTGCTCCTATATGCCCTAATCTTTGTTTTTTCTTCATCTGGGTGTGCCCCGCAAGAGGCAGAAGGAAGTGAAATGGACTACGATCAAACGAAAAAGATGGTAGTAGATATCCTTAAAACAGACGATGGAAAAGAAGCACTAAAGCAAGTGCTAAAGGATGATGAAGTAAAAAAAGAGATCGTTATAGATGAGAAATTGATCAAAGAAACAATTCAAGATACACTGTCATCTGAGAAAGGTTCAAAGTTCTGGACTGAAGCTTTCAAAGATCCTAAGTTTGCCAAAACACTTGCTACATCTCTTCAAGATGAGCATGAAGAAATTATTAAAAAGCTTATGAAAGATCCTGAATATCAGCAAATGCTAATGGATGTTCTTAAAAATCCTGAAATGGAAAAAGAGGTCACAAAGCTGTTAAAAAGTAAAGAATATCGAAAACATCTTCAAACCGTTATAACTGAAACATTTGAAAGTCCAACATATAAAGGGAAAGTTCAAGAAATGATAGACAAAGCTGTAAAAGAAGCAGAATCTGAAGAAAAGAAAGAAGAATAAGTGGAGTAAAGAGGCGTTGCATATATGCAACGCCTCTTACCTTTATACATTATGATCCTGTTGTTGTGTGCAAAGAGAAATAACTTTTTCGCCAATTTCACTATAGATCTTTCCTAAACGGTGATCTTCGCCATATACAGATGGAGCAAATTCTTCTTCATTCCAATCTGGTTGCTGTAGCGGAAGTTTTCCAAGCAGTGGAACAGCTAGTTCCTCTGCTAGCTTTTCTCCTCCACCTTTGCCAAACACGTACTCTTTCTCTCCTGTAACTTCACTTTCAAAGTACGCCATGTTCTCTACAACACCTAAGACTTCATGTTCTGTACGAATAGCCATCGCCCCAGCCCTTGCTGCTACAAAAGCGGCTGTTGGATGTGGAGTTGATACAATGATTTCTTTACACGCAGGAAGCATAGAATGAATATCAAGCGCAACATCGCCTGTTCCTGGAGGTAAATCGAGCAGAAGGTAATCTAACTCTCCCCACTCTACTTCCTGGAAGAAGCTTGTCAACATTTTACCAAGCATAGGGCCTCTCCAAATGACAGGTGCATTGTCTTCGACAAAGAAGCCCATTGAAATAACTTTTACACCAAAACGATCAACTGGAATAATTCGATCATTTTCAACAGTTGGACGTTGTTCAATTCCCATCATATCAGGGACGCTAAACCCGTAAATATCAGCATCAATCAAACCGACTTTCTTTCCAAGCCTTGCAAGAGCAATTGCTAAGTTAACAGAAACGGTTGATTTTCCAACGCCTCCTTTACCACTGGCAATTGCGATAAATGTTGTATCTTTTGTATTTAAAAGTGATGGCTGCTCTTGCGCTGCCACGCTATCTTGCGGCAGTGCTTCAAAGCGGAGACCAACTGTTTCAAAACCTGCTTCTTTTAATAAATTTACTACTGTTCCTTGAAGTTGCATCTGCTCTGCTGTTCCTGTTTTAGCCACAAGCAGTTTAACGCTCACATGTTTTTTCTCTTCTTTAATTTTAATTTCTTGAATGCCGTCTAACTCTCCTAATGTTTTATGTAAAAACGGCTCTTCTACCCCTGATAATAGTGCGTGAACTTCCTTTTCTGTGAGCATGTTTTCACCTTCCCCGTTGAATTCGTTTACATTCTGAATTATATCATATTTTCCCTTTGTTTCGTGAACGCAAACAAAAAGCACCTCACTCTTTCGGAGGTGCTTTTGCTGTTAGGTGCTGTAAAATCCCTCTATAGATTGAAGCAGCCACTTTCTTCTGATATTCTTCTGTTTTTAAAAGATCATGCTCTGTTGGATTGGAAAGAAAGCCAACTTCAACAAGCGCTCCTGGAATATCAGCATTTTCAACAAGATAAATATTTTGAATTCTTTTTGCTTCTCGATTCGTATTATTCAAGTTTCCTTTGAATTCGGATTGAATCCATGTAGCTAAGTTCTTATTTTCTTCTTTTGATCCATTGTAAAACGTTTGAGCTCCGCTCCATTTTGGAGAAGGAATTGCATTAAGATGGATACTTAAGTACATATCAGCACTGGAATGATTGATAATTTCTAGACGCTTTCTTAAATCTTCTCCTTTGCGTCTGCTATACCCTTTTGTATCTTTGTCTGCTAAGTCTTCATCTTTTTCACGCGTCATAATAACAAGTGCTCCTTGTTCCTGAAGGTAATCCCTAATCATCAAGGAAATGGAGAGCGTTACTTCTTTCTCCAAAACATCTTTACCAACTGCTCCCCCGTCAGCGCCTCCATGGCCTGCATCTAAGACAATAATTTTACCACTTAACGGGAGATTCCATGAACCGATTGAGCCTTTATTTGTAAAGTAATGCTGAACGCCTAGAAAAAGACAACAGATAACGATAATAACAGTCCCTAACCAAAGCTTTTTTTTCATCGTGCTCCCCCCGCTCGTCCTACCTACTATTTTCTATATGGTGAGCGGAGAGGATTTATGATTATTTTAGGACAATTTTAAGCCATATCTTTTCTTTCCAAACCGAAAACCTTCTGTCCACCAGTCATCAACGTAGGCTTCACAAAGCATATACAAACCATCACCTGTTGGCAGCTCATAATGATCCTCTGTCCAAAAGGAAAGATAATCGAAAAGAGCAGAAACAAGCTTTTTCCCCTCTCTTTCAGATCTTACACGTACTTTCTCTTCCTGTTCTCCATAATAACCAAACCTGCTATATTTTGCTCCAAGCAAGAAAGCTTCAACTGCTATATCTAAGCACCCTTCCTCAACAGAGCGGTTATTTTTTGTTGAATAAAACATGAGCGGCTGAAAATAGCGCATCATTTCCTTATATAGTTTCTCAAGTGAAATTCCGCTCATCACTTTTCGTTCATACTTCATTTCTTTTTCTCTTCTTCGTTCTTTGAATGTTGTAATTACGGTCACGTTCTCCATCCTCCTTTTCTTTTATTGTGACCGACCGCTAACTTTATACACAGGAACAAAAAGGCAGAGAGTTCTACTCTCTGCCTTCTACTTGTTTAGTATATTTTCTTTCACTTCAGGCTTTCTTACAGCTATGCGGGCTTTTCCCATCATAAGTACTGTAATAAAAGCAAGACCAATTGGAATAAGAGCAAATGTAAAAGCATCTGTAATAGAGGTTGACATAGCATGCACAATTTTTGATAGAACAGGCTCTGGAATCATTGCACGAGCGCCTCCCTCAAAAAGAGCGCTTGGGTTTTCAACATTTGCCATTGCTCCACTGCTTCCTGCACTTCCAAAGCTTTCTTTTAATTCACTTGTAAAGTGACTACTTTGAATTGTCCCAAATACAGTTACGCCAATTGTCATTCCAAGAGAACGAGCGAAAGAGTTTGTAGAGTTTGCGGATCCTCTGTAGCGCACATCCAGTTTTTCAATTGATGCTGTTGGTAAAATTGAAAATGAGAAACCAACCCCAAAACCTGTTAATACCATAAAGATAGTTAACATCCATCTTGCTGTCTCAGGAGTCATTGTACTTAACAACACCATGCCAGCTGCAAAGGAGACAATTGAAAGAAACATAAGATTTCGGAATGTTGTTTTCGTTTGAAAAATCCCACCGATTGCGCTTCCTGCAACAGATCCTAACATCATTGGTGTTAATACCAACCCTGCATTTGTTGCAGAACCGCCATAAACAGCTTGAACAAAGATAGGAATAAATACTGTTAAGATAATAAATGTGCCTCCGTAAAGGAAAGCCAAGATTTGAGCTGTTGCAAAAAGACGGTTTTTAAACATCCAAAAAGAAATGATTGGATCTGACACTTTTCGTTCTGTAAAAATAAAGATAATGAAAAATAAAATAAAAGATCCGAACAACCCTAGAATCTGTGGTGATTGCCAACTATATTCTTTGCCACCAAGCTCAAGAGCAAACATCAAGCTGACAACTGCAATAACAAGTGTTGCAGCTCCTATCCAATCTACCCTTTGTTCTTTCCGCTCTGTTGATTCTTTATAAGCTTTAATAATTAAAAGAAGAGATACAATACCAAGTGGTACATTTACATAAAAAATCCATTGCCAGCTAATATACTCTGTAATATAAGCACCAAGCAAAGGACCACACACGCTTGAAACTCCAAATACTGCTCCAAGAAGACCTGTCATCTTACCACGTTTCTCGGGAGGAAAAATATCAAATACAATTGTGAAAGCAATCGGCATAAGCGCTCCGCCTCCAACACCTTGTACTGCTCGATAAATGCTGAGCTGCTCAATGCTTGTTGCTGTACCACACAAAATTGAACCTAATAAAAATACTAAAAGACCAAAAATAAAAAAACGTTTGCGACCGTACATATCAGACAATTTACCAAAAATAGGCATTCCAGCCATTACAGTCACCATATATGCAGAGGTCACCCAAACAAACTTATCTAATCCACCAAGATCAGAAACAATAGTCCCCATTGCCGTTGCAACAATAGTGTTGTCCATTGCAGCCATTAAAATAGCCAATAATAGTCCTGTTACAACAAGCTTTAATTGTGAGTCTTTTGAAACCACAGGCTCACTCCTCTCTAATGTTTAACAAAGTTAATTATAGTGAAATTTTTACATAAGAGCTACTTCTAATTTGAAGTTTATCCCTTTTATCGAAATGTGCTAACTTAAAACATAAATAAAAGGAAGAATATATCCTTTTCTACATAACTTTCGCTAATCCTAGTGAAGAATCAAAATAAAGAACTTTTTCTTCTCTTTATTAAGTTGTACAAACATAAATCTCAGAGTTATGAAATTAGTGCTCCTGTTGGTTAAAAATTCACATACTATAGGTAAATCTTCACTCATTCTTATGTATGATTGACGCTTGGAAGTGATTTGTTATAGTTGAGGTACTAAATGTGTTGTACACTAAAACATTCTTACTGATCGTAAAGGGGCTTCTGTTACTCTCCTTGTAAGAAGCTACTGGTTTTAGCACATTCTACTCTAGAAGAATTACTTCTCTACACTCTATAATTGGTTTCTTGAATACAAGGAGGAGCTTCTATGAAGAGCATCCAGAACCGCCTACTGCTCATGTTACTAATCTTTATCATTTTACCCTATTTTCTATCTGTCTTTTTTATTTATAGCTATACCAAACATAGCGTAGAGCAGCAAGAACTGAAAAATAGCCATGAACAGCTTCGCGAAAATTCAACAGAGCTTCAACAATATTTCGAGGAAATGATTAACCTTCCTTATATTTTATATCGTGATCCTAAACTATTTCAGATTTTAAATAATGAAGTTGAGGACTCAAGTTACTTAGAAAAAAGTTTGGAGAACTTCTCATTAATGCGGAATGAGATTCGTCAAATTCAGTTTTATATGGATAAAGATAAAGAGGCGTTAACTGTCTATAATGCCACTGCGAGTGCGCGTAAATCCAGGCCTAATTTCTTACAGCAGCCCTTTATTAAAGAGCTTTACAATTTAAACATAAAATACGTTATTCAGCCACCACATTCCATCCAAAATTACAATAATTCAGCTATTGTTCCTCAATCTGACAAGACAAAAGTAATTACATTCCATCATAAGATTGTTGATGTATTATCTAATGAATTTCTTGGCACAATCTCAATGGATGTAGATTATGAAATGTATGCACGCATATGTAACAATTTAATTGGTGAAGATCAAGAATCTGTCTTGCTTATCAACGAAGATAATAAGATTGTCTATGCGAATGATACTGAGCTTATTGGACAAGTAGTTTCGCCTCATTTACAACAGAAAATAGAGAGAAACGCTGAAACAGGTGATGATATTATCTTAGCTAACACCTTATCCGGACCACTTGATCAGTGGAAGCTTGTTAAGATTACGCCAAGTCATATCCTATTCGATGATGCTAGAAAAACTTCCTATACTTTTATTATTGTCGGAATCATTATTGGCTTACTTGGAGTATTAATGATTAGCTTGATTTCCTATAAGATTACCCATCCACTTAAGCTTCTTACCCAAAAAGTACGGACCATAAAAGGTGGCAATATGAATATTGATTTTAATGATAAAAGAGAAGACGAGATTGGTTATTTAGAACTTCATATAAAAGAAATGATGGAGCGAATTAATCTCCATATTAATCGGGAATACAAACTTGAAATTGAGAACAAGGAAAATCGATTAAGAGCCTTAAAGTCACAAGTGAATCCTCATTTCCTTTTCAACGCTCTACAATCAATAGGTGCTGTTGCGTTAAGATCCAATGCTCCACGCGTTTATCATTTAATTACATCTTTATCTAAGATGATGCGCTATTCAATTAATGCAAACAAGTGGGTCAAAGTTCAAGAAGAAGTAGAATATATCAAAGCTTACCTTACTCTTCAAATGGAACGCTTTCGGAAAGAAGTTCATTATTCTATTCATATCAGTGATCCTATTTTAAATATGCAAATTCCTAGTATGATTCTTCAGCCGCTTGTTGAAAACTTTTTTAAACATAGCTATGAAGAAGGTTTCTATGATGCCCCACTGAACATTTATGGAGAAATGCAGAAATCATTTTTACAACTTGTTGTCGAAAGTTATGGCGCTAGTATAACGGATGAAGAACTCAAGAGATTGCAGGAAAATATTTATCATTCTTCTCTTACCTCTTCTCAAGGGCACAAACATATCGGTCTAAAAAATATCCATGATCGACTTATTCTAAATTACGGAACGCAAGCACATCTAGAAATTGATCGAAACAACGGAGATGGCTTTATTGTTAAAATTGCCATCCCGCTTGAAGAAAAACGTTTAAAAGAAGATTAATTGATGGATTTTTGTAAGGAGGAAAAAGTGTGAAGGCTTTAATTATTGATGATGAAGTGAATGTACGTGAAGTTATACGTTATCTAGGTCAATGGGAAAAGTACAGCATAACTGATATTTTAGAAGCAAGTAATGGCGAAGAAGCAAAACATATTATTGAAGCTACAAAACCAGAAATTATCTTTACAGATATCAAGATGCCTAAAATGAGTGGAATAGAAATGATTGAATGGTTAGATAGCATCTCATATCCAGGTAAAGTAATCTTTGTGACTGGGTATAACGATTATTCATTTATGAGACAAGCCATTAAACATCGTAGTTTCGATTATCTATTAAAACCAATTGAAGAAGAACCCTTTAATCATACATTAGCAGAAGCTGTCCAAGCATGGGAAAACGAGCATTCCCATAGTGGGCAGGAAATAATTGATAAAAACTTCCAAAAACTCCGTATTGAGCAGTTAATAACAGATGCATGTATGGGAGAAACATACAAATCAACAGACATTCTTCCCTATCTTCCTTCTTCTGATCAATATGAGATGGCTTTAATTTCTTTCTATCAAATGCATTATGCGGAACCTTATATTAAAGCCTTATCTGATGAGCTGAAAGAACGAAAGCTAGGAAATGCCTTTTCCCTTCAAAGTGATCGAAACATTTGTGTTATCATCACAGTACGCAATGAATGGTTAACAGTTGAAGAATGGATAAGTCAGAAATTTGATATTCCCGTTCGCTTTGTGAGCGGGAGATCGTTATCGTCGTTATCTCATATCTTAGATGCTTTTCAGTTCTTACAAGAGGCATTAGACAATCACCAGTATCGTTCGATTCATAAGTTAGATGAGCTTCATGCTGCTCGTCGTATGAAAGACATTGTTTCATATGTAGACATGTATTATATGGAAGAATTAAGTTTAGAGAAGCTATCGAACCTGTTTTTCTTTAGCCGGGAGCATATTTCACGGAAGTTCAAACAAGAAACAGGATTGCCGCTTTCTAAATATATGACAAAATTAAGAATCCAACGAGCAAAGCAGTGGTTAGAAGATACCGAAGAAACAATTTACTCCATTTCTTTACTGCTCGGTTATCAAGATGAAAAATACTTCTCTAAACTATTTAAAAAAGTAGTTGGATTAACTCCCTTTGAATATAGAAAAGAGAAAAAACTAACAGTAATAAGTAGATAGTTAGACACCGATCGTTTTCAGGAGTGACAAAATGAAAAAAGAGCTATTAAGTATATGTTTGATTGGAACGCTTAGCTTATCTTTATACGGGTGTCAACAAAAGGTCAAGAAAGAGACTCAAGAAGTGAAACAAGATAAGATTACTTTAAGTATTCGAAATCCTAAAGTAGAAATTGCGGCTCCGTTTGAAGAGATGGTGCAAGCTTATGAAAAAGAGCATCCTCATATTAATATAGAAGTTCATACTGTTGGAGGCGCGATCGATGACTTATCTGATTTGAAGGCAGAATTAGCTGCTGGTGAAGGACCTGATATTTTTACAAATCAAGGCGGAAAAAGCGCTGAATTGTGGCATGATTATTTAGAAGATTTATCAGGAGAATCTTGGGTACCTCAAGCCTTACCAGAAACGCTATCTCCTATCAGATCAGGTGAAAAGGTATACGGTATGCCTATGAATTTAGAAGGGTACGGGTTTATCTACAATAAAGATTTATTTGCAAAAGCAGGTATTCAGCAGTTACCGACTACATTAAATGAGTTAGAAACAACAGCGGAAAAACTCAAGAAGGCAGGAATCACTCCTTTTGCTTTAGGTTATTATGAAAAGTGGCAGCTAGGCGATCATTTGATGAATATTGCGTTCCTTCAACAAAAAGATCCAAATGCTTATATTACTCAATTAAATAACGGGTCAAAAACGATTACGAATAACCAAAAGTTCAAAGATCTTACCCACCTTTTAGATGTAACACTGAGATATGGAAACAGTGACCCGCTTGAAACAGATTACACCATGGAAATGAATCAATTCTCCAAAGGAGAAGCAGCGATTGTCTTACAAGGAAATTGGATTCAACCGTTAATTGATCAACGTTCTCCTAATCTGAATGTTGGTATTATGCCTATTCCTCTTAGTAATAATCACGGTGAACAATCATTAATTGTGAACACTCCGAATTACTGGGTTATCAATAAACAAACGACCCCGAAAAAAAAACAGGCAGCTAAAAAGTTTCTAGACTGGATGGTAACCTCTAAAGAGGGTCAAGAATTTATGACAAAGCAGTTTAGATTTATCCCTGCTTTTAAACACATCCCGTCAAATCAATCTGGCCCATTAGCTACTGAAACACTTCGTTATTATAAAGAAGGCAGAACAGTATCAGCTAGCACGCTATATTTCCCTGTTGGAGTCAGAGAACAATTCGGAGCTGCTACACAGCAATATGTCGCAAAAAGATTAACCCAAACTCAGCTATTAAAAAGATATCAATATGCTTGGGAGAGTGCTCAAGGAGAGTAAGAGATACCTTATTTTCCTTAAGCCTCCCTTTTTTATTTCCTCATATATCAATTCAAGACTAAATTTCAATCAATATCCTCCATATTCAGCAAGCAAGCGCTCCCCTATAATTTAATTGTTAACACATGGACGGACAAGCAGAAAGGTAATATTCCGTCCCCTACCACTACATAGGAGGAAGAATATGAACTTCAAAGGTTTGGCGAAAAAAGCAGGCGTAATTACCCTTAGTACAGCAATTTTAGCAGGAGGAAGCGGAGCAATTGCCCATGCAGCACCAAAAGCTGCTCAGGATCATAACGAAGATTATGGATTTTCTCATATGACTCGACTTGATATGAAAAACATGATCAATCAACATGGAAATCCAAACTTTACGGTGCCTCAATTCGATGCATCTAAAATCAAAAACATTCCTTCAGCAACGAAAGTTGATGAAAATGGAAATAAAATTGAGATGGATGTTTGGGATACATGGCCACTACAAAATGCAGATGGTACAGTAGCTGAATACAAAGGTTACAACATTGTGTTTGGTTTAGCTGGAGATCCGAAAAATGCTAGTGACACATTTATTTACATGTTCTATAAAAAAGTTGGTGACAATTCCTTAGGTGCTTGGAAAAATGCTGGTCGCGTGTTTGATGATAGTGATAAATTCAAAGCAAATGATGAAAACTTAAAAGATCAAGCTGAAGAATGGTCAGGTTCTGCAACGTTTACTTCTGATGGAGAAATTCGTTTATTCTATACAAACAGAACAGGCTTTGATGAAAGCAAAAACCTTTTCGGTAAACAAACGCTCACAACAGCACAAGTAAACGTATCTGAAGTAAAAGACGGCACACTTAACGTCGACGGTGTAGAAGATCACAAATCAATTTTTGATGGAGACGGATCAATTTACCAACAGGTTGAACAAGCTTTTAGCAAAGGTAATGTAGATTTTAAAGATAACCACACGCTTAGAGATCCTCACTATGTTGAAGACAATGGCCATAAATATCTTGTATTTGAAGCTAATACAGGAAAGGATACAGGCTATCAAGGAGAAGACTCTTTATATAACAGAGCTTATTATAGTAAGAGCAATGCCTTCTTCCAAGACGAAAAAAGTAAACTATTACAAAGTCCTAAAAAAGAATATGCTGAATTAGCAAACGGTGCAATGGGAATCATTGAAATTAATGACGATTATACACTTAAAAAAGTCATGAAACCATTAATCACTTCAAATACAGTAACAGATGAAATTGAGCGTCCAAACGTCTTCAAAAAAGATGGAAAATGGTACTTATTCACAAGCAGTCGTGGATCTAAAATGACGATTGATGGCATTGATGACCAAGATATTTATATGCTAGGATATGTTTCTAACTCTCTCACAGGCCCTTACAAGCCAATGAACAAAACAGGAATTGTTCTACATCAAGACCTTGATCCGAACGATGTGACTTGGAACTATGCTCACTATGCAATTCCTCAAAAGAACAGCGACGACGTTGTTGTCACAAGCTATATGACAAACAGAGGATACTTTGCAGATCATAAATCAACATTTGCTCCAAGCTTCAAACTTTCTCTTGATGGAAATAAATCTTCTGTTGTAAAAGATAGCATCCTTGAGCAAGGACAAGTTACAGTTGATAAATAATAAAAAAGGAAAATACCAATGCTTATTGGTATTTTCTTTTTATTATCCCATACAACCTAGAATTAAAGCGTGGTGACTCTATATGACAAAAAGCATACCAAATACAAAATCAAAGAAATGGATATTTGTTTCTCTTGTTTGCCTTCTTCTTGCTATTGGTGGATTTCTAATCAAGCAATCAGAACCTAAAAAAGAGGATGAACATAAAGTGACAGATAAAAAAACATATCGTGCCAACTATCATTTCACAAGCCCTGACAAGTGGAAAAACGATCCTCAGAAGCCAATTTATCTAGATGGAAAATATCACTATTACTATCTTTATAATGGAGATTATCCTGATGGGAATGGAACAGAATGGCGACATGCAACATCTACTGATCTTGTTCATTGGAAAGATGAAGGTGTAGCAATACCTAAGTATACAAATAAAAACGGCGATCCATGGTCAGGTTCAGTTGTAGTAGATGCTCAGAATACGGCAGGGTTCGGTGAGAATAGTGTTATTGCCATTGTGACCCAACCTTCTTCGAGTGGTCAGCAAGAACAGTTCCTATGGTACAGCAAAGATAAAGGAAAAACATTCAAATCTTATAGTGATGAACCTGTTTTAAAAAATCCTGATACAAAAGATTTCCGTGATCCAAAAATCATTTGGGATGACGGAGCAAATAAGTGGGTCATGCTTATGGCAGAAGGAACAAAGATTGGATTTTATGAATCTGATGATTTAAAAGATTGGAAGTATACAGGAGGCTTTGAAACAAAAAACATCGGGCTTATAGAATGTCCTGATCTATATATGATGCGCGCAGACGATGGATCAATCAAATGGATTCTTGGAGCAAGCGCAAATGGTAAAGAGACCGGAAAACCGAATACTTATGCTTATTGGACTGGTGAATACAATGGAAAAGAATTTGCGCCAGACCAAGAAGAGCCCCAGTGGCTTGACCATGGATTTGATTGGTATGGCGGTGTCACTTTCGAAGATGGATTAAATGACGACAAATTAGACCATCGATATGCCCTAGCATGGATGAACAACTGGGACTATGCAAACAACACGCCTACTATAAAAGAAGGATTCAATGGGATTGATTCTATCGTCCGTCGAATAGAGCTGAAAAAGCAAGATGACGACAACTACTACTTAGCATCACAGCCTAACGAAAACTTGAATGAGTTAACTAAGACTACGGACCAATATGAAGAGATTAAAGTGGATGGATCAAACAAGCTTGATACTAAAGGGGTTGCCTACAGACTAGAAGCAGATGTTTCATGGGCAGACCTTCACAATGTTGGATTACGTCTCCGCGAATCTTCTGATGAAAAGCGACATGTTGACGTTGGTATCTTTGCTAAAGGAGCCTACTCTTATGTAAATCGAGGATTAACACACCAGCCAGACGAGAGTAATCAATATATCGAAAGCAAAGCTCCTTTTGATCCAAATAAGAAAGAAGTTCATTTGGAAATACTTGTTGATAAAACGACTGTTGAAGTATTTATAGATGATGGAAAAGTAGTTCACTCTAGTCAAGTATTCCCTCCTTTAGAAGATGACGGCATAACTCTCTTTTCTGAAGGTGGAACCGCTACTTTTAAAAATATAGAGATTAAACATTATCAATCTATATACAAATCGAATAAAAAATGAGTAAGCCCTGTGTTCTTTTTATCTAAAGAAAGAGTTCATTGTAAGAAGTGTAATTCGCCACTACTCTTCCAAAAATGGTATAATATTCTTAAATTCTTTTAAACGAATTTAAACAATACAGTATTAATCCTATTAATACAACAAATGAAAATGGAGCTGTAACCTTACTCTTTTGACAATGAATTTATAAATTTAAAAAGCCCAAAGACATTTTCCTTTGGGCTTTCACTTTATTTTAATCCCCTCAAGTTTTGAACTCCATATATAACTAAAGCAAGTGTTATCTTAAATATTATTTCAGCACAGCAGTTTCATTTCTCTATTTCCATAAAACTAAAGGGCCTAAGACATATTACAAATCTACATTATCCTCTTTTCTCCTGAATCAGCCTTCTGTGCATCAAAACGTTTAAATTTTATAATCGAAACTCCAACTAATATAGCTAAAACAAGGAGACAGGCAATAATACTTGTCCGATTCTGTTCATTTAATACAAACATGATACAAATAATAATTAAGACTACTGCTGTAGATGCTGTTACATAAGGGAAGCCCCATAATTTGAAGCTTGGTTCTTTAGGATATGATTTACGAAGTTTTAGTTGCGATAAGCAAATACTAATCCATATTAATGATACGACAAAACCAGGAACCGCCATTAATATAGTAAATACCTGGTCTTGTGCAACATAAGTAATCATAGAGCCGATGATTAATACAATTGCACTTAACATTAAGCTATATGACGGAACGCCATTTTTAGATACATAAGAGAAAGTCTTAGGAGCTTCCCCTCCCATTGCTAAAGAGTGGAGCATTCTTGTACAACCATATATGCCAGAGTTAGCAGCAGATAAAACAGCCGTGATTAAAATGAAATTCATAATATGGGCTGCTCCCTGCAAACCAGACATTGATAATACTTGGACAAATGGACTTGATTGGTCACTTATTTCATTCCAAGGAATTAAACCACAAATTATGAGGATTGGTAGCGTATAAAACAAGACAATTCTCCAAATAAAACTTTTAATAACCTTAGGTAAAATACGTTCAGCATCTTTTGCTTCTGTTACAGTTAATCCTATTAATTCAGATCCCCCGTATGAAAACATCACAATTAACAATGCCGAGATGATTGACATTGATCCATTTGGGAAAAAACCCCCATGCTCTGTAAAGTTTTGCAAGTAATTCGACTGGTTACTTGGGGTAATTCCAAAGAGAATACTTGCTCCCAAAACGATGAATATCATAATCATCGCAATCTTAATACCAGCAAACCAAAATTCGAACTCCCCGTAATTTTTAACATTCATCATATTAATCCCAATAATTAAGACTGCACAGCCCAAACTCAATACCCAAAGCGGAATATTAGGAAACCAATATTGAAAAAAGCTCCCTGCTACAATTACTTCAATAACGCATACAGAGAGCCACATAAAACAATACAACCAACCTGTTACAAAAGACACCCGCTTACCAAAGGCTAGACGAACAAACCCTTTCATATTAGTATCTGGATAAGCAATAGCCATCTCTGCTATAGCCCCCATAACAACTAGAAGCAAAATCCCTGCAAACATATAAGTAAAAATAACACCTGGTCCTGCTAACGTTACTGTTTCAGCACTTCCTTTAAAGATTCCAGTCCCTATTGCTCCCCCCATTGCCATTAAACTTATATGTCGTGGAAGTAATTTCTTTTGAAGTGGTGAATTGCTTGATCCCATCGCTTATTCCCCCTTGATTCTATTAAATGAATCCCTTTCACTGTGCATTGAGAATATTTTTTAAATGAATGATAGTTCTTTTCTTTCCAAGTACTAAGTAATGATTTGTCTTTTTAGTCAAATTTGTTAAAGTCTATTTCCCTAGTGGCTCCAATCAATATGAGATTGCAATGAATTCATGAACATTTGCTGGGTTATAACAAACTTTGTTTTCAATCATTCACTGCTTTAAAAAATCTAATTTTTGAGCATATGTTAATATTGGCCTTCTCACTCTCCAACGTTTTCGTTCCTTTCACACATCGCTTAATAACAGGGGGAAGCCCCCTGTTATTTGAATCTGTATTATCTTTAAGCTAATTCAATTGGCCATAACTTTGGATTTTCGATCAGATACTTGAAGCGATTTGTAAAAGCCACAGCTGTAGCACCATCCGCTACTCGATGATCAAACGCCATGGACATTGTCATAATCGAACGAATTACAATCTCGTCGTTCTCTCTTACAACAGGCATTTTTTTCGTCTTATGAAATGCAATTAATCCAGTTTCCGGATGATTAATGATTGGAGTTGCGCCAATACTTCCTAAAGGACCAACATTACTAACTGTAAATGTTCCTCCTCTCATATCGTCCATTGTAAGCTTACCTTCTTGTGCTTTTCTCGTTAACTCCTTCAGTTTTTCATGAATCTGACTGACTGACAGTCTATCAGCATGATGAATAACAGGTACAATTAGGCCTTCTTCTGTATCTGTAGCAATTCCGATATTATACTCTTTTTCTAAACAAATAACTTCATTTTCTTCGTCAAGCTTGGCGTTAAAAACCGGAAATTTCTTCAATGCTACAGCAATGGCTTTAATAAAGAAAGCAGCTACGGAAATATTCATATTCATTTCTTTTAGATCATTTCGGTACGCAAGCAGTTCGGTTAAATCCGCCTCTTCAAAGTGCGTAACATGAGGAATTGTATAAAGAGATTTTGTCATCTTTTTAGCAATTTGTTTACGACGCCCCCTAAATGGAATCGTTTCTTTTCCTTCATTTTGTACTCCTTGCCTTTGAATGTGGTGTTTTAATTCAGCTTCCGCTTCACTCACTTTAGAAGACGTCTCTTTCCCCTCTTCTAAAGAAGATCCTTCATCACGTTTTTTTACAAAGTTGTGCACATCTTCTACTGTAATACGCCCTGATTTTCCTGTACCTGTAACTTCACTAATATCTACACCAAACTTACGTGCAACTTTTCTTGTATAAGGTGCTGCAATGATAAATCTCTTTTCGGTATTTTGAGTGACAGGAATTGTTTGATTTGATGGTGTTGGTAGTTCTTCTCCTTTTTCAAAAGGAAGCTCTGCTAATAACTTCTCTTCTTTTGACTCTACAGCCTTTCCTTCTTCTGTTTCTAGCACAAGAAGTGTTGTACCAACTTCTACCGTATCGCCTGTATCAATGATAATATTTTTAACTTTCCCTGAGGCTGGAGAAGGAAGCTCTGCAACCATTTTATCTGTTTGAACTTCTAAAAGAGGTTGGTCCACTGTGACCGTATCCCCTGCCTTAACAAAATAGTGAATAATTTCTCCTTCTGTCATTCCTTCACCAATGTCATGAAGTTTTACTTCAACCACTGTTCATCCCTCCTAAAAATGCATCACTTTTTCAATTGCTTTAAATACTCGCTGAGGAGTTGGAAGATAATGCTCTTCCAATGCAAAGAATGGAACTGGTACATCAAATCCTGTTACACGTTCAATCGGTGATTTCATGTACAAAAAGGAAGTATCATTAATAATTGAAACAATATCATTGCCCAACCCACCTGTTTCATGTGCTTCATGTACAATGACAGCACGGCCTGTTCTTTGTATCGATTCTGCTATGATATCTTTATCAATGGGATATAAAGTGCGTAAATCAATAACATCACACTTCATCCCTTGTTTTTCGGCCTGCTGGGCAGCTTTCATTGCAACAGGTACCATTGCTCCCCAAGTAATAAGGGTGACATCATCTCCGTCTTTGAGCTTTCTTCCTTTCCCAATCTTGACAGTGTATTTTTCCTTTGGCACTTCTCCACGTGTAGAACGATAGATTCTCATTGACTCTAAAAATAAAACTGGATCGGGATCTTCAATTGCTGCAATAAGCAATCCTTTTGCATCATAAGGGGAAGACGGACATACAACCTTAATACCAGGCATGTGTGTGAACAAAGCTTCTACACTGTCTGAGTGAACTTCGGGAGCACGGATACCTGCCCCATATGGAGCACGGATGACCATTGGAACTGTATAGTGGCCCATCGTTCTCATGCGAATACGCGATACATGGGTCATAATTTGTTCATATGCAGGATAAATAAACCCAAGAAACTGCATTTCCGCTACTGGTTTGAATCCATTGATAGCCATACCAATAGATGTACCAATAATTCCTGCTTCGCTAAGTGGTGTATCAATGACCCTTCCTTCTCCAAATTGTTTCTGTAAACCATCTGTAGCGCGGAACACCCCTCCGTTTTTCCCGATATCTTCTCCAAGCAAAAGAACTTTTTCGTCCTCTTTTAGCATAATAGACAAACCATCCGTTATAGCCTGAACAAGGGTTAACTGGTGAGTTTTTGAATCATAGACTTCTGCTAGTTTCTCTCTACTGATAGCCATCAATCTTCCCTCCCATTTAATTGAAAATATTGTTCTTTTTGTTTTGTAATGGGCCATACTGGCTTCTCAAATACATAATCAAACAAATCATTTACATTCGGTTTTGGAAAGGCTTCCATTTCTTTGATTGCCTGCTCTACTTCACTTGTAACTTCCCCTATTATTTTCGCTATCCATTCTTCATCCCACAAATTATTTCTCTTCATATAGCGTTCCACACGAAGAAGAGGATCTTGAGTCTCACGAATTTTATCACTATCTGATTGATCGCGGTACTTAGTTGGATCATCTGCGGTTGTATGAGCCCCATATCGCCATGTTATTGCTTCGATTAAAGTAGGCCCTCTTCCATCACGAGCTCGATCAAGTCCTTCCCTTGTTTGAAAATAAACAGCAAAAACATCATTTCCATCAACTCGAATACTTGGCATATCATAGGCAATTGCTTTTTGGGCAACTGTTTTAGAATTCATCTGTTTTTCAATTGGTACAGATATAGCAAAGCCATTATTTTGATTAAAAAAGATCACAGGAGCTTGAAAAACACTGGCAAAATTTAAACCTTCATGAAAATCTCCTTCTGAAGTTGCTCCATCACCAAAGTAAGCAATTGCTGCATTTTTCGTTCCTTTTCTTTGTTCCGCCATTGCAGCGCCTGCTGCATGGGGAAGTTGAGTAGCAATTGGAACAGCAGGAGGAAATATCTTTTTTCCTGCTTCAGGCACACAGCCCTCAACACGTCCATTCCAATATAAATACGTACGAGCCATATTGGCACCAAACGTCAGCGTAGCACCATGGTCACGATAAGTAGGAAATACCCAATCATCTTTCTCAAGAGCCAGGGCACTTCCTACTTGAGAAGCTTCCTGACCTTCGAACGGAGCATATGTCCCAAGCCTCCCTTGTCGCTGTAAACTAATAGCCTTTCGATCAAATGTACGAATTCGAACCATGTTATAGTAGAATTTCTTTACAAGGTCCTCCGTCATTCTCTCTTTATACTTTTCATCTGTTAACTGTCCTTCTTCATTGACAATTCTGAATATTGGAAATTCTAATTTCATATCATCACCTCATTTATAAAAATTTTTATTACTTGCGAATAGACCATTTAGGACGCTTTGTATGAGTGAAGAAGCTATTTTGCTTTCTACGTTCGTCTATACGCTTTTCACAAAAACGATTAGCTGCTTCGATAGTCGTGATATTATCCAACTCAGCTTCCTTATAAATTTCTAGTAATGATGTATAAATAGATTTTGTTTTCGTTAATACCCGCTCTTTATTATAGTTGTACAGTTCATCTGCCACTTGAATTAAGCCGCCAGCGTTTACAATATAATCAGGAGCATATAAAATTCCTTTTTGTTTTAGCAATTTCCCATGACTTTCTAAAAGAAGCTGATTGTTAGCAGACCCCACAACTGCTTTTACTTTTAATTTTTCAATTGTTTCATCATTAATAACTCCCCCGAACGCACACGGAATGAAAATATCAGCAGCTACCGAATAAACTTCATCTCCTCTTACAAAGCGAGCAATGCTTCCCACTTGTTTTGCACGTTCTTGAATAGCTTTCACTGCTTCTTGATTGATGTCACTTACATATAAATCAGCACCTGCTTCAAGCAGTTGCTCCGCTACTTTGTAACCGACTTTCCCTAGGCCCTGAATGATATATGTTTTACCAGAAAGATCAGTTGTATTAAAAACCGCTTTATTCGTTGCTTTTAAACCATAAATAACTCCAAGAGCTGTTGGAATAGAGGAATCACCGCCTCCTCCATATGCTTCAGGAATTCCAACAATGCAATTTGTCTCTTTTGAAGCATGGATGAAGTCATCTGTTGAAGTTCCCATATCTGTACCTGTATAAAAACGGCCATTTAAAGAATCGACGAACTGACCGAAAGATCTAAACATATTTGGTGTTTTATCCTTTGCTGGATCCCCAATAATTACAGCTTTTCCCCCACCAAAGTCTACATCAGCAGCTGCACACTTATATGTCATGCCTTTAGATAAACGAAGCACATCTTCCAAAGCCTCATCCACCGAGCGATAGGGGTGCATACGACAACCGCCCAATGCTGGACCAAGCGTTGTATTATGGATAGCAATAATAGCCTTTAAATTTGTTTCTGGATCGTTACAAAAAATGATTTGTTCATGTTCATGTGTTCTTTCTAAAATAGTTTCCGTAGTTTGAACAGATTGCTTCATTACATTCATCACTATACCTCCATTATGGCAACAATTATAATAGAAAACGCTTTCAAAAAAGATGAAATTTACACTATTCAATTTCTAGGACGCAGTTTCTTTTCGAGCTCCCTTTTAGGAAGAATAACTTGTTTGACTTCTCCTACCCCAATTACTTCCTCCTCATTTCGCACCTCTACTTTAGTGGTAATGATGTTACTTTGAATGTTCTTTATAGTAGCCACAGCAGTTACAAGAGAACCTTCAGCTGTGGGTGCAATATGCTTCACAGATACAGCTCCACCAACTCCTTCTTCCTCTTCTTCTAAATAGGGTAAAATAATTTTTCTAGATGCCCATTCCATATGATAAACCATAGAAACCGTCGAATAAGCCGGATGAACAACTTGCCCCTCAAACTGAGCGAACATCTCCTTTGTTACTCTATCAGTTACAATAGCAGCTTCTCCTACTTCTAATCCCTTTTTCATTCCTTTCCCCCTTCTTATCGAACCGAACAGTAGCTTATTTAAGAAAAAAGATTTTAACAGAGTGTCTTCAACAAACTCATAAAGTGTATATTACCTAACCTTGATTGGTAAAATTGAACTTTTGCCAATGCAATTATTATAAAACTATATTTATATCATTAAGGATAAGGTATAATTAAAGCGAATTATATAACAAAAAGAATATTTTTTTGATCACAAGTGTTATATTCTGTACGAATTTTTGGTCATTTAACTTCATTTTAAAAGGGGAGTATATAGTGGATCAATTAGACATTCGCCTTCTTGAAATTCTTCAACTTGATGGTCGTATTACAATCAGTGAATTATCCAAAAGTTTATCTCTAAGTCGTCCTAGTATTTCTGAAAGATTAAAGCGCTTACAAGAAAAAGGCATTATTGAGGGATTTAGTGCACGCGTGGCTACTTCAGCAATTGGAAGGGATATTCTCGTATTTATCCAGCTAAGTGACCTACGAATAAAATCCTATTCAGAATTTGAGAAGTGGATTTTAGAAAATCCTAATATTATTGAATGCCATCGATTAACTGGTTCTGTTAACTATTTATTGAAAGCTGCTGTTTCAAGTATGAAGCATTTAAGTCAGCTTATAGATTCCCTGCTTCCATTTGGTCATGCTAATACATCTATTGTCCTTTCATCACCCATTCCTTTTAAATGCATTGTTCCTGATATAGCTCATCAAGAATAAGAGTTCTTAAAAGTATCGGAAAGAAAATCTAAAAATTCTTCCATACTTCAAAAATAATGAGTTGAGGGTATCTTCCCTTAACAATTTTCAATTGTAAAAAAGCAAAATTAAGATAGGAACACTTCCATACTTAAAGCCCAGTTTTAGTTCTAAAATATCAACAGTAATAACTTAAATCAGAAAATGCACCAAATCATAATGATTTGGTGCATTTTCTCTACAATAATTCAGAATTCCTTATATCATTATATTGTCATGCATTCTTCATTTAAAACGATTACGGTAAATAAATAACTCTTCCTACTTAGTTATTATCAAAAGCCGTAATGCGTTACTCCCCCATCTACAAATAAATTCTGTCCTGTTATGTAGCCTGCTCCATCTGCACAAAACATAATAACAGGTGTAATCAATTCTTCAAGATTTCCTAATCTCTTCATAGGGGTGCGATTTTCTATCATTGTTCTAAAATCCTTATTATCTAAAGCTTCTTCATTCAAGGACGTTTTAAAGAACCACGGACTTATTGCATTTACTGTTATCCCTTCCTTAGCCCATTCATTTGCTAACTGACGTGTTAGTTGAACAACTCCAGCTTTACTTGGTCCATATGAAGTTCCAGATGATAATGTTAAAGAAGAAGCAACAGAAGCTATATTAATAATCCTGCCCCATTTCTGTTCCACCATATGCTTTCCAATAACTTTTGAAAGCAAGAAAACAGATTTAAAGTTCACATCTATTACAGTGTCCCATTCTTCTTCTAACAGCTCGAAGCTCGTCTTTCTCACACTTGTTCCAGCATTATTAATTAAAATATCGATTTTATGAAATTGCTGAAGAGCAAAATCAACAGCTTCTTGGATAGAGGAACTGTTCGTTACATCGCACACAATCGGTAAAGTTTTTCTTCCTGTCTTTTCAGCAATATCAGCAGAAGCCTCCCCAACTTCACCTTCCGTTCTTGCTAAAAGGATAACATCAGCTCCAGCACTTGCTAATCCTTCAGCTATTGTTCTTCCTATTCCTCTTCCAGCCCCTGTAACAAATGCGACTTTACCTGTTAAGTCAAAATTTGCTTTCAATGTGTGATTCCCTCCAATATTCTGCGTTTATTATGTTCCTTTATGAGCTCCCCTAAAGACCTCTTACATAATATTTACCCTTTAAATACTTTCATGCTAACGTTTATACTTTCCTTCTTACCTTAGGCAGTTATAAAAATAAAGACAAAAGACTAAGCAAAGAAATAGTACATTGCTTAGTCTTTTATCTTTGTATATGTTTGTCTATATCAACTAACTTATACTCAACTCATGAAGTTCCTCAATACTTGGCAAGGCTGCTATTGCTCCTATTTTTGTACAAACATGAGCACCCACTTTATTGGCGAAAGAAATAATTTCATACAGCTGTTCAAAATTCGTATAAATATCTTCAAGGTTTTCTTTACCTGCTAGTTTATATAATGTTGCTCCAACAAAGGCATCTCCCGCTCCTGTAGAATCAACAGCAACGACTGGAAGGCTTTTAACAAGCTCTGCTCTCTTCCCATTAGATAGAAGCGTCCCCCTTTTACCTAGAGTAACGGCAACAATTTTAGCACCAAGACCATGAAGAAAATCAATACCTGCTAGATCATCTGTAGTGTCTGTAATAAGGTGTAATTCTTCTTCGCTTACTTTAACAAAGTCACTTGAAGAAATAGCTACTTTTGCGAGATCTACAAACTCACCTATTCTTCCTTTCCACAAATCAATTCGATAATTTGGATCAAAAGAGGTGAATATTCTATCCTCATTAGCTTTTTTCATAAGTGTTAAATATGTCTCTTGAAAAGGATTTTCTAATAATGCTGTTGCAGACCCAAAGTGTAGAATCTTGGCACTATCTATTTTATCTTGATTAATATCATCTATTGTGAGCAACGCATCTGCTCCTCTATGGAACATGAAATCTCGCTCTCCATCGTT
Organism: Priestia sp. TRM10; assembly: GCF_057808375.1. NCBI lineage: Bacteria > Bacillati > Bacillota > Bacilli > Caryophanales > Bacillaceae > Priestia > Priestia sp. TRM10. The sequence goes on along the minus strand of NZ_JBJZOT010000010.1, from coordinate 67,569 downwards.
TGTTAAAGAAACAAATGCTAGAGTTGTTATTGCTTCCTTGTCCATCACAAGCATTGAAGTATCTACATTGAGATTCTCTAATGTTTGTTTTAAAAAGTAGCCAAAAGAGTCAGCCCCTACCTTTCCACTAAATAAGGCATCTCCACCTAGCTTAGCAATGGCAGCAGAGACATTAGCAGGTGCACCACCAGCATTTTTTAAAAACTGTTTTCCTCTTGTTAAATCAACATCAATATCTGTACAAAAGAAATCAATTAGTAGCTCCCCAATACAAACAACTGATGAGTTTTTCTTTATGGTCTTTTGCATTTTATCACTCTCATTTTATTTTTTAACCTTAAAAAGGCATAGCATATGTTTCTTCTTATTTATGGGAAGGTTTTTGATTTAACTCTTCCATCATCTTTTTATACTTCTTCTCATTTAAAGGATAGAAACAAATAATAATAATGGATAGTAATATAAACACTCCTGGCACTAATGCATTCATATTTTTAATAGCATCTAAAGAATGGAGGGTTTGTTCTGTATTTGCTACATATCCGTTCTTTCCTAAATAAAGTGCTGCAAACGATCCTGCTAAGGCAACCCCTAGTTTATTTGTAAAACTCATACTAGAGATTACTACCCCATCTGCTCTTACTCCTGTTTTCCATTCTGCATAGTCTACGCAATCTGCAACCATCCCCCAAGCAAGTGTATTCAAAGGTGTTGTAAAAAAGCCTGAAGCAAAGAGTAAAATAAAGATGAAGGTGAGAGACGAATATGATGTAAACTGCAGTCCAGCATAAGTAAACAGCGATAGTGCTGCTGTTACAATCATAACGTTCTTTCTTCCCCACCGATTAGAGAAGTACGGAATAAATAGATTACTAATTAAAGCAGCCCCGAAAAATAGCAATGTTCCCATAAACACTAAATCTTTACGATCAACATTATACGTAAAGTAGTACACCATTGTACTTAACTTAATATTAAATCCAATTGCAAAGGCTAAAAAGGATGAAGCTAGAATAAGTAATGGCTTATTTTTAAATAATACTGATAACGTTTTCTTAATACCGTATTTCTTACTTTTTTTCGGTTTAACTCTCTCGCGAACGGTAAAGAAACTCATAAGATTTAGGACAATACTTACTGCTGCATAAATGATAGCTGTTAATTGAAACCCAACAGCTTGATTCTCTCCTCCTAAGGCAGTTGCAAGTGGTGTTGCACATGAGATGGACAGAAGGATTCCAATATAAACAAGAATCATACGTGTTGTTGTTAATAGAGTTCTTTCTTGGATGTTGTTTGTAATGCGCCCTGTTAAACTGTTAACAGGAATTGTTTGCATACTAAATGTCATCCCTAATAGAATATACGTAATATAAGCATAGGCTATGTTTCCATTTGCGCCAAAATCCGGTGTTGTGAAACATAGTACAGTGAATAACCCAAAAGGAATGGAAACCCATAATAAATATGGTCTTGCTTTTCCCCATCTTGTATTTGTTTTATCTAAAATGACGCCCATTATAGGATCAAAGATAGCATCTAGTACACGCACAACAATAAATAATGTTGCAATAATCCCCGGTGAGATTCCACCAATATCTGTGTAATAAAAAAGTAGATAAGCATTTACAAATTGAAAGATAATATTGTAGGACATATCCCCAAGTCCATACCCAAATCGTTCTAACCATGATAAGCGAGAATTTGAATAAGACAGCCTCTTATTCGAATTTTCTTGTATTACGGTTCGTTCTCTCTCTATCATAACTACACCCCTAGAATCCGTTTTCATTGTTATGTTTTGTAATGCAGATTAAAAGATATTAACCTGCACATCTATTTCCCTTTTCTAGTTATTGATTTGGATACACAACAATTTTTAAACATTCATTTTTATGGTTGAGTGCTCGTTCCATAGCTTCCATCGTATCCTCTAGTCCATATCGATCAGTAACCAATTTTTTAGCATCAACTATCCCTGAAGAAAGAAAATTAATTCCTTTTGGATATGTGTTGGCATAACGGAAGATACCATAAATATCAACTTCATTATCTGCAATAAATGGAATATTAAGAGGAATTTCATTTTGAGCAGGCAGCCCTACAATTGCAAGTCTTCCACCACGCCGTAATGAAGAAAGAGCAGATTGAAGAGCAGCTGGGTTTCCCGCTGTTTCCCACGCAACATCTACGCCCTTGCCACTTGTAATCTTGCTAATCTCACCAGCAGGATCTTGTTCTGCAATATTAATTGTATGTGTTGCTCCCATTTGTTTTGCCGCTTCAAGTCGTAATGGTTCTAAGTCTGTTACGATAATTTTACTTGCCCCAACTGCTTTAGCTGCCGCAACAGCCATTAAACCAACTGGTCCCATTCCCATGATAACTACTATCTCGCCTGCTTGAAGCTTTGTTCTTGTTGCCGCATGAATTCCTACTGAAAAAGGTTCAATTAAAGCTGCTTCTTCATATGAAAGGGTATCTGGAATTTGAAAAACAAAGTCCTGTCTCATTTTTATATATTGAACAAATGCTCCATCAACAGGAGGAGTTGCTAAAAACTCTACATCTGGACAAAGATTATATCTTCCTTCCTTACAGGCTTCACATGCACCACAAGTGACACCAGGTTCAGCTGCAACACGATCCCCAACTTTTACCCGATTAACATTAGCTCCAATAGCGGCCACTTCTCCTGCGCATTCATGGCCAAGAATAATTGGTTTTTCTACTTTATAATGACCAATTCTTCCATCTGTATAGTAATGTAAATCAGAACCACAAATTCCAACAGCCATTACTTTAACTAAAACCTCATCATCCTTTAGTTGTGGTACTGGTAAAGTTTCAATTCGAATATCTCTTATACTATGCATAACCGCTGCTTTCATTGTTGTAGGTACATTGTTAGTCATCATCATTTTCCTTTCTAATAAAAGAGTTAAGAATGTGGATCCCTTTTCTATATAACACTCTTTGTTTCTCAAGTTGACTATCATACTCCCTAGAATTATGATGTAAGTGCATACATTTTGGAATCTGTATTATACAATTTCATTCTATATATTTATCTAGATATACAGTAGCTTTTTACGCTGTATAAAAGTACAGTCTCACTGTACTTTTCATCTTATAACCAAGACAGGAGTGGGCAATATGGCTGAACTTGAACGGCATGAGGAGTTTGCCGCCTTGCTATCAAAGGGTGTTAAGTCATTAAAGCATCACCCTAATTACAAAATAAAAAGAAACAGAAGTGAGAGCGCTTCTTTAGGTCAATCTTATTTAGATAAGATTGCGTATCAAATAGGTGTTTCTTCTAACACTCTTAAGAGTTGGATGGGACAAATGGGTTTAAAATATATTCCAGGGCGGATAGATGATGGAAAACTTTTTGGGATCTTGTGGACTATTATCAAGGAAGAGTATATGAACAAAGAATGGTTCACAAATGTATTAGCAACAACTTCAATTCCTACTATTACACCGCCAATTCCTGTTTGGATAACTTCTTGTTTTAGGAAGGCAAAGATATTAAGAAATGATTCTTCATTTGGTCCACCAAATGAAGAAGAAATCAACGAGGTTATTTCTAAACTATTTGATTCCCCTCCCTCTCATCCAAATCCTGAAATAAAGGAAGAACCGTTAATGCATAACTTGCCTACCCGAGGATCAGGACAATTTATTGGTCGTCACCATGAACTAGAAGTTATTAGACAATGGATTCATTCTCCTTCCCCAGTTTGTCTTATTGCAGGATGGGCAGGCATGGGCAAAACTACAATAGCCCTTGAAGCTGCATATTTATGTATTGAACAGTTAAACAGAAACCAGGAATGGCCTGTGTTTAAACGTATTATTTGGATTAATGGCGATTGGAAAGGATTAAGTTTTAATGACTTCTTAGATACGATTGCCTACCAACTAGGACGTGCAGAGCAAATTGACAAATCTATTGCAGAAAAACGCCTTGTTGTTCGGAATGTCTTGGCCATTTATTCTCAACAACAGCCTCTACTTCTTATTGTAGATAGTATCGACAAAGCTGAAAGTGAGATTTATGAATTTGTCATGGGTCTTCCTCAAGGAGTGAAGGTCATTTTAACCGCTCGGGAAAATTTAAATCAAAAATATAAAGCAGGCTTTTTAGAAATAAATACGATTCAACTTAAAGGGTTTGAGGAGGGAGAAGCAGGAGATTTTTTCTCTTATGAAATAAGTCGACATCTCCAAACTTACCTTTCCTCAAGTAAAAAAACAAAGATAGAGCAATTATCAAATATTCCTTTAAATGTTCAAAAGGAGCTTATTTTAGCTACTGCCGGCAATCCTAAAGCACTATCACTTAGTATTGCTTATATTCTAGATAATAATATCCCTGTTGAACAGCTTATCCAAAAAATAAGAAATGCCGGTTACTCTCTTGTTGAGCTATTTGATTTTTTATTTGGCAGTACATGGGACAAGTGTAATGAAGATACTCAACGACTTTGGCAAGTGCTCTGTTTCTTTCATAGCCCCCCTGATGAGAAAAGTTGGGCTACAGCCGCTGGGTTGGACTCTCGAAAATTTTATTATGCTGTTGAGAAGTTGCGAACTCATGCTCTTGTACAACAGAATTATATTGGGGATAAACCACATTATTTAGCACATCAAACAGTAGTAACTTATGGTAAACAACATTTAGATGCTGATGAAGATTTTGAGAAAAACTCAAGAAAGCGTTGGAGTCAGTATTATATTCAGTATTTAGATACTCATTTAAAACGAGAACAACCACAATTCATATATTGGAGTTACTTACTTGGACGGGATTTAGAGAAAATTAAACAAGAATGGCCCAATATTTTAAAAGCCTTAGAATGGGCAAGTAAACATGCTGAGAAAGAATTAGTAATGAATTTAATTCTCCGCCTCAGCCATTTTCTAAGTCGCGTTAATCTACCGCTAAGAATTCAGTACGGGATAGAGGCTGCTAATTACGCTCATCAAATGAATGATAAGATTTCTGAGGCTTTGATTCGAATTGATATTATTGGATGGGCACTTATGGAAGTAAATAAATTAGAAGAAGCATATAGTCAAATAGAAGAAGGACTCCTCATATTAAAAGCAACAGATGAGATTCATCAAGAAGGGCACGATCTTAAGATTTGGGGACTTGCCTTAAAATCAAAGCTTTTTTTAAAAACGGAGCGGATAGAAGAAGCAAAGAACATATTAAAGAAAATATGTAATGTCCCTGTTGCACCTGTTATCAAACATCGTGTTTTATTAATGCAAGGAGATTTTTGTTTACTGACTAAAAATTATAAAGAAGCTATTCATTTTTATGAATTAGCAAATGAGAAAAGTATGTTATACGGAGGCGAAAAAACGATTGAAGCATACTTCAACCTAGGCTTAGCCTATATGCATTGCGATTTCTATGAAAAAGCAGAAAAGATGTTCAATAACCTTCTTTATAATCAAAATAAACCCAATCAAATTGAGCTCATCTACTGCTATTATGGCAAAGCTCAAATACTTGCTCGAAAAAGAAAGTACAAGGAAGCATATGATTTAAATGAAAAGGTCATTAATTTAATTCACTCATGGGAACCAACTATTAATATCCGCCAGGAAGTAGAGAAATTTCATAAATCAATGAATGAAAACTTACTAAAAAATACACATATAAGGGATGGCATCTAGCTATCCCTTATATGTGTATTTTGAACATTCTTTATTGGACTGATTCCCAGCGCGCAACCTTTTCCTTCACTTTCGGCGCTACTCTTGTCCCTAGGAGCTCAATGGCTCTCATAACGTCTTCATGTGGCATTGTCCCAACTGGAACATGAAGCATAAAGCGTTCTATTCCAACATTCTTACGAAGATGAATAATTTTCTCCGCTACTGTATCTGCATCCCCTACGTAAAGAGCTCCTTCAAAACTTCGGGCCGCATCGAAGCTTGAGCGGTTATAAGGTCCCCAGCCACGTTCTTTTCCAAGCTTGTTCATCGCATATTGTGTAGGAGGGAAAAACTTATCAGCAGCTGTTTCTGTATCATCTGCAATAAACCCATGAGAATGGGAAGCTACTTTTAATTTGGATGAATCATGACCTGCATGCTCTGCTGCTTTTTTATATAGCTCCACAAGCGGGGCAAAATGAAGCGGGCTGCCCCCGATAATCGCCAACACAAGTGGAAGCCCAAGAAGCCCTGCTCTTATAACAGACTCTTGGTTTCCTCCACTTCCAATCCAAATTGGTAACGGTTTTTGGACAGGCCTTGGGTAGATACCTAAATTCTCAATAGCTGGTCTATGCTTTCCGCTCCATGTAATCTTCTCAGATGTTTGTAGCTTTAAAAGCAAATCTAGCTTTTCATCAAACAGTTCTTCATAATCTCTTAAATCATAACCAAAGAGCGGAAATGACTCAATAAAAGACCCTCTCCCTGCCATAATCTCAGCACGCCCATTTGAAATGCCATCAAGCGTTGCAAAGTCTTGAAAAACGCGAACAGGATCTGCTGAGGAAAGAACAGTAACAGCGCTTGTTAAGCGAATATTCTTGGTCTGTGAAGCCGCTGCTGCCAATACAACAGCAGGAGAAGAAGCAGCATAGTCTTCACGATGATGCTCTCCTACCCCAAATACGTCTAATCCAACTTGGTCTGCCAGAACAATTTCCTCTACTACTTCTCGAATGCGTTGTGCATGACTAATTACTTCTCCTGTCCTTACATCTGGAGTTGTTTCTACAAAGGTGCTAATTCCTATCTCCATTTATCGTATCCTCCTTCAGAATCACGGTCTTTATACTTGATATTTAAAAGGAAAGTCTTCTATCCCCTTATGCAAAGCTTTTTCCCATTGTGAAAATTGTGTGATGGGCACTTTGCCCCAGAACTGTAGTCCAGACATTTCAAATGAAACACTAATAAAATATGGATCCCCTTTCTCTTCACAACCATACCAATGAGGGGAATCAACGTGATCTCTTAAATAACATGGCAAGCTCTTGTATACCTTCCCTAGCATTTCATATGTCTCTTTATTAAATTGGTATTCATCCACCATATATACTCGTTCAAATTCTAATATATCGTCTATAACTTTGTAGCAGTTATTGTAATAATGTTCATCTTCTATAATTTTGCTCACCACGATTCTTCTCCTTATGTTATTTAACCTTTATACTATCTTGTACATAAGCCCTAACAACTGTATTTACAGACCAAGTAGCAATAGCTTATATGTATTGGAAAGAGTATTCATAGATTCTGTACTTGTCTTAAATAAAATGTATGTTGAATTTCTCCTTTTGTTTATTCTAATTAACACTGTAATCTTAATAATAAGGCCTCATGTGCCAATAAAAAAGCAATATACTCACGTGTTTTAAAATAATAATTTGTAGTTAGAGAAACAGCGGCTAGTTTTTAATACCATTGCATACATTGTTAAAGAAAAGAAATTTATTTAAATAAACAAAAACCCTTCCTCGGAAATCCGAGAAAAAGACCGTATTTTTACGTTTTTTTATTTATATATTAAAAGAGAATTCGATGTTATCCGTTAATTAGGATTGATTACTGATTAGTTTTTTCATAGGCGATTAGTCAATCCTCTATAAATCTACTTGAGTAAATCGTTTGTCCTAAATAACTCCACTGTCTTTCCCTCTTAAAACCAAGTAAAAAAACAGCACTTTCCAGAAGGTGGAGTGCTGTTTTAAATATGGATATCATTTTATTTTATGTTAAATATGTGGATACTTTAATGGGAGTAGTTTTCTTAACCTATAACTAAGTAAATATCGCCCTATACCTTAATTAGCTGTGCAAACTTCCCCTCAGCCAAGGACGAGGGCGATAGGGACCAATTGGAATTTGGATTAGGCTGGTCTTTCCTTGTTGATCCATTTTATAGAGTTCATCACTCAAATTCGCGTCAAATCCAAGAAGCGGATGCCCTCCCATCCCGAGAGCTTGTGCTGCCAAAAGCAATCGTTGCACGAGCATGCCTGCTTCCATCTGTTGGATTCGGTAGCCCCTGTATCCTAATTCTGCTTTATAAAATTCCTTGTCCCCAGCCACATGCAGGCAAAGCGGTATCTCGAGCAAATTCACATTATCCAGAGACATCCCAGTCTGTAAATGGAGTCGATGGTCTCCTGGGCATATTTCTCTTAACATGTGTTTCGTGCTGTCATAATAGTACGCCCCATTTGAAATACCTTCAACATTATATAAACAACTGTAAATTGTTACACGAGGGACGTTACTCCTATATGCTTCATCTAAATCATTTCGGTATGAAAAAGAAGCCGTTGCTTCTCGGAAAAGGGTGGCTAGTTGTTGTTGACTCACCATCCCCAACACGAAATCCATGTCGGGAGAAAACCGATTTCTGCAGGCCTCGGCCAGATCATATGACAGAGGCTCTATGTGAGGCAATGCCACCGCGGGATCCACACGTTCTGCAGTTCCCCTCCCCCCCATCACCCGAAATGAACGTGTGGAATCCAGCTTAGAAGCTGCGTTCATTGCAGTTATCATCGGATATTCTTTAACACTAAGTGACCTCTCGAAATGTTCTGGTTGAATCGCTGGTAGCTCTTTTCTCAATTCTTCCGATATAATATTTTCGTATAGGTTCCTTCCGGTAGGAGACCAAATGGTGGCTTCCACCGATAGTGGGATTACACTATATATGCTCTCCTCTTGCTCGGATAGTCCAAGCAGATGATTGATTGCGGTATCAAGAAATTGAAAGTACACCCCTGAGGCGAAGCCAAACCGTTTCGCTACCTCCATTAGCTGTCCAAGCAGCACACCAGCATCCAACCCTTGGAGTCGGTACGCAAAGTTGTTGTATTTAAAGAAATTTTTCCAGAACATTGTCGACACAAAGACAATACCAAAACACGAGGAGATGTCACACCGATTGCCTAGAGCTCTGGCTAAATAGGAATCGAAATTCCCTTCCCTCAGCAATACCAGGCTATGGTGTGCTACATCATAATGGTAGACCCCATCAGGGAGTCCCTCCACCTTCAAATATACGTACAATTCATTAGGGTACAACGCTCCACCTGAAGGAGCAAACCGCCGATACGACTGTAAAGGGTAGGAATCTTGCTCCGTGGAATCCATTGGAAAGGCTGATTGGCTCAATTGAGTAAAACCAAATACATACCAGAGAAAATGACCGACTCTATTAAGGTCCAATCTTGCGGGAGGTTCTCCTCCAGTAAGCGTCAGCGGTACTTCCGTGGACAGTGGAACAACCGGTAATCCACGATAGAGCTTATATGCAAGCGGTGCATCCTCCCAATCTGCTTCCCAGTTCGGCTGATTTGCCTTATCAATATCAAAATGCAGATTGTATAGAAATTCTTCCAGACTCATCCTCTACCTCCTAATCACTGCTTATGGAAACGGATGCGGATGTGGATTGAATTGTTCGGGTGTTAATGGTTTATTCGTATACCCAAGCTCCATGGGGACTCGGAATACTCTCTCAAGACCCGTCAGGCGGGTAAGGTGATGCCCGAATGTCATCGGCAACATCCCCGGAATCAGTACTTTTACACAATACAATCCGTTTCGTATCGTTTCCGGTGTCGTCTGGTCTATTATAACTACATCAAGGTTTAACTGACGGAACACCTGAAGGATGTCTTGCAAATCATCGGTAAGATCGGTATGATTTGACTTCCACCTAAACTCCTCTTTAAAAGATCGCATTGGGCTATTGTCGTCAAGCAAAAAGCTTAAGCGCTCTTCTGCTTGCGGCAAACCGTACAGCATGCCGTGGTCCTCCATCTGCCGCACTAGGGAAGAATCATGCAGCATTCTTTCATACTCCTCCTGGTTCGCCTCAAATTTTTCATCAAGATTCAGCATCATACCAGCAAGCTCTTGAACTGCGCTTTTCACCGCCCGTACCGGATCCAGGTGAGCTCCGGCCGCACAGATGAGATTCAATCCCTTTTCCTTTCTGTTTTTAGCAATTGCCCAAATACTTGGAATACCGTGTTCCATTGTGGAGTTATACAAATACAAATCATACCCAGCAACCGCTCGCATCCGTTCGACCATTAATTCTAATTCCTGGTCGCCAGCTGTAAAAGGATCCAGTCGCGGAAGGTTCAGCTTCGCGTACCAAGTCATCAGGAATGAATCACGTTCGACCACTTCCATAATTCCGTAGAAAATGGCCTCCTCTAAACTTCCTCCTAGCGCACATCCATTGGAAGTTTCATAGATAAAACCTTGTGACGCGCATCCAACACTGTAATAGGCAAGGAGTTCTGGAACTAGAATTGGACGCCCTTCTAACAACGAATAACCCCATACCCAATTAATAGAACGATCAGGATCGAACGATTTAAATGGAAAACTAGGCTGCGCATATTGTTCTTTTGCATGTACGCCTACCTTCAATGGATTGAGCGCTTGATTTTCCAGGTTATGAAAACTATCATGGATCACTGTCCGTTTGCCACGTGGTTCTAAACCGCAATGTCGCTCCAATCCCTCTAAAATGGCTGTCAACACACTTTCTGCATATGAATGAGTCCGGCCAGCTGTTCCCTCGTCCCCGTCAAACATAGGAAGATTAACACTCGCATCAGCAAATGGAGTCACTAGGTCATACATTTTACTATTCAAAAGGCCGGTACGATTATCCAGATAGTCTTTGACAATAACTTTTTTCATCTCATCCAACTGACGGCATCGAAAAATACTGGAACTGAGTTTCGGGCTTGGCTGCAGTGAAATTCGGGCTAATGTCTGTGAATCGTCGGGTAATCGACCACAGACCGAACACAACGGGTTCGGCAGAAAAGAATGCCATGAGCTATTCAGTGTTTTCAAGTCAATTAGATATATCTTACCTTCCGAATAAGCCTGATTACCTTGTAATAAATTCTGTACCTCAACCCCAATCAGGTAAGCCATTTGCAAAAGGCCGGTACTTGAAGCCCACGGGTCACTTCCTATTCCTCCGGTCACAGCCAGCCTCTGTTGCACCTGTTGCATCTCTGTGCGATCACGTCCTCCCATGAGACGTCTCATGTCCGCACATTGGGAGCAACCTGCTGCACCTGGTCGTACGAGCGGACCAACTACACCTTCTCCAAATGAAACGAAGCCTCTGAGCCAGGGAGTACCAGTCTTTCGTAACACTTCTTCCGCCTTTTGATGAACAGAGGGTTCCCAATCGTCATCCAAAAAAAGAGCCAAATCAGTATTCTTTGGCACGCCTTCCTCAAAATTGGGCTTACGAATAACTAGATGGTGTGCTGACAGTTCTTCGCTTACAAGGTCCGCCAGCACCCCTTCTCCGACAACCAGCACGAAGGAACTCAATGTGATTCCTCCTCTCGCAGCAAAACACCAAACACTCCGTCTAGTTGCTCTTTAAAAACAGGTTCGATCCCTAATTCAAATACTAAGACCCTTTTTCCTTTATGCTCCAATATTTCCATAGCTTCCTTTAGGATATCCGCTTGTATCCTCTCGTCACATGCAGGAATGCTAAGACTAATTGGCATTTTCTCTTCCAAAAGTACGGACGTTACCTCACAGGCTAGTTCATTAGAGGAATCCGGTTTGTTTTGCACTTTGATAAGTGCCTGTTGCAATGCCTTCCGTAACGCCATTGTTATATTTAAATCTGCACTGCCATACCATCCATCTTTTGTACCTACCCATACTACAGGAAAACCGAATAATTCCTTTCCTCTTCCGATAATTGGTGCTCCCTGCATCGTAGTCAGTGCCTCTAAATAGAACCGGCATCTCTCATCTTCTATAACACTCAACTGTACTCGAGAAACAGAATACTTCTGATTAAGTTGTTGCTTGCTAAGTTCCTCTGCCAAACACTTTTGCAATCCACGGCCAACACCTTCCACAAAAGATTCACCAGCTCCAACCCCGACAATATCCTCCGGTACTACTACACTTCCATCAACATTTTTATTTAGCGGCAGAGTATTAACGATCAAACTGACCATTCGTGACACATACGTTTCAATCCCAGTTAGTCCTGCTTCTCTTCGTGCCTCCTCATGAGTCAAACCTGAACAGACAATGTCTTGCATCAACTCAGCTGGTCCCTCCGACAACGGGTCGACTGCCTGAACGCGGCACTGAGCTAACGGAAGCTGCTTTAAATCTCCCTCCTCCCAAATATGAAATATTCCCGATTCCTCTGATGTCAACTGGTTGAAATAAAGTAGTAATTTACCTGACTCAACTTTCTCTAAGCCTACTTGGAGACGGCTTCCGACATCTTCAACCCATTCTGCAGATATACTGCTTGTTACCAGTGGGTGAGGTAAAAACGAATGCCAGTTTCCCTCCAATGTATCTAAATTCAGAAGAAAAACCCTATTTTTCTGTTCCAATTCCATGACACCTGTAACCTCTTTAAACAATTCAAATACGATCACATTGGCTAACAACGATCCCGGAGTGGCAGAGAAGGCAGGGAATTGCCCATTTTTGAATAAGGCAGAATGGTGTAAACGGCGCCATGCTGTCTCCCAACACACCTCGGAATCTGGATGTACTAATGGACCTGCTAAACCTACCTGTTGCAGACATATAGCGGGGAGAAACATTTTCTTCTCTTCCCTGCAAACTATATGAAGATGTCTAAGTTCCTCAAGTTCTCCCTCCTGACTCACATACAAAATCGAATCAAAGGGCTTCACTATTTCTCGCCATCCCTCCTTCTTTTGTGGAATCTCCTTTAAGTCAACCTCTGAGTCTATTTTTCGTGCATGTTCCACAAGTTCTTTTAATCTCTGTCTATTGGTGGGAACCTCATCTGTGATTAGCACTCGGACCTTAGTCAAACCAGATTCAATCAACGAAGAAACCAATGAATTTAAAATAGGACCAGAGCCAACTGCCAGCACTTTGTTCTGACGAAAATCTTGAAAACGGGCCGCCCCAGAACCAACTAAATTGTCCACAAATTCAATTTGAGATGCATGCTTTTTAAGTTGATAACCTGACAATTGATGCGGAAGGTCCTGACTTAAATCTCGAACATACCCATTCGTATACAGCACTTCTGCGATTTCATATACCCGTTCCCGATATGGTCCAGGCAATCCGTTAGTCAAATTCCCTAAAGTATACTCCCCATTGAACATCGGTAACAACTTTTCAATCCACTGATCGATCCCACTGCCTTCGATACGGAATGAACTTAAGTTGTTTCGAAAATACACACCTCTGTTTGGTTCAGGGAGATAGAACGTGTCCCTCTTCACTTTCAGACGCATAGAAGGGTTCAAATTTGTCATCTCTCTCCTCCTTACCCCTTGTAACCATAAATGTTCAATATCACTACCATTATCATCGTATGTACAGCAATTTGTCCGTTATGTCTCATCTTATAGAGAAAGACCCCTGCAACAATGCAGGGGTCCTTCTCAAATAGAAAAATAAACTACTAACCGGCTTAGCTGCCGCCACCACAACGGCCACCGCCACCACAACGGCCACCACCGCCGCATCTAGAGCAACGAGAACAATTAAAGCAATTAAAGCAGTTAAAACAGTTAAAACAGTTAAAACAGTTAAAACAGCTAAAGCATCTAAAGCATCGGCCAAAACCAAATCCCACACCAACAATTTGTCGATCCTGATCAGTATAGTACTGATTTTGATCCCAAGTGACTGCCTGAGTCGCTTGGAAATCACCAACATTCAACATTTGAAGTTCATTTTGGAAATCATTCATTTTCTTTTCCTCCTCAAATAAATTAACAAAGGTGCCAGCAATTTAAAACGGGAACAACCGAGTTAAATAGAAAAAACTGTACACCAGATGAATACATTAAATGTTTCAAATACTCTTCAACAAATTATGTACAATAGATGGGTATTGTTACTGATACAAAAGCCTAATTTAAAGAAACTGGAAAAAGCCGTTCAAAACGAAAACAGGATGATTATAAAAAAAACGCCTGAATCGGCGGCTGAATCATCAAAACTGGTGTATTATTTTTAGCTATTCATATGCTCAATACTTTTACCTTCAACAACGGCTTTATTTGCTCCAATCGACAGCCTCGCGACAAATATAAACATAAGCATTGCACTAAGCAATTGGACGCTTTGGAGCATCGTAAAGAACCAAGGGACTGGACGGTTAAAGTCTCTACACTTGATAAAATACTCATTTCCACCGCGCTGATATCCTTCTCAGTAAAATTGGACTCTTTTATGTTAAATAAAAGTTCCTTTGTAGCTGTAGAATACTGTTTTTTCCTTGCTTTATTACGTAAAGTTTCTATTAAAAATACATTAAAGATATTATTATCTGAAGCAACTGTTAAAACAAAAAGGTATAACTATGACTGAATTGTATGAGATTACAGAAATCTCTCAGAATGCTTTGAGCCTTATTTCAAATGGTAAAAGTAATGGAATTCAATTTAATACATTAGATAAAATACTAGAAGCAACTAATTCCAAAATTGAGGAACTTATTGAATATGGTGAGGAGCTATATTCTCTTTTTATCAGATTAGAACATAATAACAGCAAGAATCTAATTTCTTAGGTTGGGGATTCAAAGGGTAGTCATTTTACATCTAAATAAATAAAAAACCCTTTCTCGAAAATCCGAGAAAGGGTTGTAAAACGTTGATATATAAAAAATATTAACGTTTTGAGAACTGAGGTGCACGACGAGCGCCTTTAAGACCGTATTTTTTACGTTCTTTCATACGAGCGTCACGAGTTAATAGACCTTCAGGTTTTAGTGTTGCGCGATATTCTGGGTCTGCTTGTAATAGTGCACGAGCGATACCGTGGCGGATTGCTCCAGCTTGACCAGTGAATCCTCCACCGTTTACGTTTACTAATACATCATAGTTCCCAAGAGTTTCTGTTGCAGCAAGAGGTTGTTTTACAACTTCTCTTAGTGCTGCAGATGAAAGATAGTTCTCGATTTCACGACCGTTAACAACGATGTTTCCGTTACCTGGTACTAGACGTACACGAGCAACAGAGCTTTTACGACGACCTGTTCCGTAATATTGTACCTGTGCCAATATAATTCCCTCCTTACGTATTATCCGCGAAGTTCGTAAACTTCTGGTTTTTGTGCTTCATGTGGATGAGTGTCTCCTGCAAACACATGTAATTTTTTAAACATTTGACGACCTAAGCTACCTTTTGGAAGCATTCCACGGATTGCTAGTTCAAGCATTTTCTCTGAATAGTTAGTACGCATTTCAAGAGCCGTGCGAGATTTAAGTCCGCCTGGATGTTGGCTGTGACGGTAGTAAATCTTGTCAGTCAATTTTTTACCTGTTAATTCGATTTTTGCTGCATTAAGAATGATTACATGATCACCAGTATCAACGTGTGGTGTGTAAGTTGGTTTGTGTTTCCCGCGTAGAATAGAAGCAACTTCGCTAGCAAGACGACCTAAAGTTTTACCTTCTGCGTCAATTACAAGCCATTTGCGCTCTACTTCACTTGCTTTCGCCATATAAGTTGTACGCATGTTTTACCCTCCTAGAATTTCAACTTTCGAACGTTTTATTTTAAACACGATTAATTTCCGGGGCTAATCGTGGGTTTAAAATTACATACATATGTTATATTAGCCTGTTGTATTCCCAATGTCAAGAGGATGTTACACCAGGTTTAGTTGTCATAGTAAACTTTCCACAAGTATAGCCCATGTCCAGGTGCAGTTTTGCCTGTTAGAGTGCGATTTTTCGCCTCTAGCATCCCTGAAATATCTTTTGTGAAACTTTTTCCGCTACCAAGATCAAGAAGTGTTCCCACTAGAATTCGGACCATATTATAAAGAAATCCGTTTCCTACAAATCTAAATGTAAGCACGTCTCCTTCTTCAATAATTTCCGCTTCATAGATTGTTCTCACTTTATCTTCTATCTCCGTCTTTGCTGAACAAAAACTTGTAAAATCATGTGTACCAATTACGCTCTTTATAGCTTCCTTCATCACCTTACGATCTAACTCGTATGGAACATGGTGCATATAATGCCTTAAGAACACATCGCGACTTTTGCTGCAAAGCACTTTGTAACGGTATTCCTTTTTTTTCACGCTAAAACGAGCATGAAAATCTTCTGACGTTTCCTTTGTATCAACTACTACAATATCTTCTGGCAAGAGCGCATTGGCTCCTCGCTCAAGCTGGCTTACGCTGATAGTACTTATAGTATCAAAGTGAAACACCTGCCCTTTAGCATGGACAGACGCATCTGTGCGGCCTGAGGCATGGATTTTTACTTCCTTACCTCCATGGAGACGGGTAAGGGCCTTTTCAATCTCTTCTTGCACAGTACGGGCATTAGGCTGAATTTGATAGCCTGAAAAAAGTGTTCCGTCATATGCTACAGTACATTGAATTCTTCGCATCTCTCACATCTCCTAGACTCTTACGATAAATAGAGCAGCAGCAACAATAACAAATATGATAAGGGCCATGGTATCAATAGCCCCCCAGCTAAGCTGACGATACTTTGTCCGTCCTTCTCCACCTTGATACCCTCTTGCTTCCATAGCTGTTGCTAGCTCTTCTGCACGTTTAAAAGCACTAATAAAAAGCGGAATTAAGAGTGGCACAACGGCCTTTAGACGATCTTTAAGAGGCCCGCTCGAAAAGTCTACTCCACGTGCTGTTTGAGCCTTCAAGATTTTGTCTGTTTCATCCATCAAAGTGGGAATAAAACGAAGCGAAATAGACATCATAAGTGCTAATTCATGAACAGGGAAACGGACTTTCTTTAATGGATGTAAAAGTGTCTCCATGCCATCTGTTACCTCAATTGGTGTTGTTGTAAGAGTTAACAGGGTTGTAAGTAAAATTAAAAATAAGAACCTAAGCGAAATATAAATCCCTTGAATAACTCCGCCTTCATAGATCTTCAGAAAACCAATATCTGCGATTACTTCTCCTTCCCTCGTCATAAAAATATGAAGGAGAAAGGTAAAAATAATAATAAACAATATTGGCTTTAGCCCTTTAATAATAAAATAAATCGGAACTCGACTTACAAGTACTGCTAAAATAGCAAACAAACCAATAATGCTGTAGCTTACAATATTATTCGCAAGAAAAATAACAGCTACATAGAAAAAAACGATAATAAGCTTTGCACGAGGATCCATACGATGAATAAAAGAATCTCCTGGAACATACTGACCAATAATCATATTATTCATCATGAGCTTGTCCTCCAAAAAGCTTTGTGACCTCTTCTACGGCCTTTTGAAATGTAATAGCCCCGTGACTAAGGGAGACGCCCAAACGCTGTTCTAGATCCAATATGAACTGCAGAGGCTCTGGAATATCTAATCCAATCTCTTTAAGCTTTTCATATTGCTTAAAGATTTCCTTTGGTGTTCCGCTCATTGAAACTTTCCCTTTATCCATTACAATAATGCGATCTGCATATTGTGCTGCATCTTCCATACTGTGCGTTACAAGTACAATCGTTAATCCTTGTTCTTTATTTAAAGAGGAGATTAAATTCATAATCTCATTACGCCCTTTTGGATCAAGTCCTGCTGTTGGCTCATCAAGAACAAGCACTTGCGGTTCCATCGCTAAAATCCCTGCAATTGCCACACGGCGCATCTGTCCACCGCTTAAATCAAACGGTGATTTCTGCAGAACTTCCTTTGGCAAACCAACTATTGTAGCAAGCTCATTTGCCCTTTTTTTCGCTTCCTCTTCTGAAACCCCAAAGTTCATCGGACCAAAACAAATATCTTTTTCAACAGTCTCATCAAAGAGCTGATGTTCAGGAAACTGAAAGACAACGCCAACGCGTTTGCGAATTTCTTTTAAATGCTTTTCCTTCTTACCACTTTCAATTGTACGATCTCCTATTTGAATACTCCCTTTAGTTGGCTTCAAAAGGGCATTCAAATGCTGGATAACTGTTGACTTACCAGAGCCTGTATGACCGATTAACGATACGAACTGACCAGAGGGAATGGATAGTGATACATCTTCTAATGCTAATCGTTCAAAAGGTGTTTTAAGCTGATAACGATGTTCTACATTTTTGAATATAATCTCCATAGTTCCTCCACTAAGTTGTCCGTTGTTAAATGAATATATTCTAAAGAAATTCCTTTGTCTCTTAGAACATGACTAATTTGACTAGCAAATGGAAAATCAAGGCCAATCTCAGTCAATTTGCTGCCAAGTTCAAAAATCTCTGAAGGTGTTCCAGTTGCAAAAAGTTCTCCTTTATTGAGGACAATTGCTCTATCAGCTTTCGCTACTTCATTGAGGTCATGGGTAATGGAGATAATCGTTAGATTGCGTTGATTTTTTAACAAACGAATGGTTTCGAGAACTTCACTACGTCCTTTTGGATCAAGCATTGATGTTGCTTCATCTAAAAGGATAACATCAGGTGCCATTGCAACAACACCAGCAATACCAATTCGCTGCTTCTGACCACCAGATAGACGATGCGGCTCATACTTCTCGAACCCTTTCATTCCAACCACTTCAATTGCTTCTCCTACTCTTTTTCTCATTTCTTCATACGGAAAGCCATTATTCTCTAACCCAAAAGCAACGTCGTCTTCAACTGTTGAACCTACAAATTGATTATCAGGATTTTGAAATACCATTCCAATATGGCGACGTACATCCCATACAGAATCTTCTGTAAGCATAAGATCTGCTACTTTCACAGAACCTTGTTCAGGTAGAATGAGGCCGTTTAAAATTTTAGCAAGCGTTGATTTCCCTGAGCCATTATGTCCTGCAATTGCAAGCCATTCTCCCTTATAAACGTTAAGAGATAAGTTGTTTAGCACATAAGGTCCATCTTCTTCGTACCGAAAATACAAGTCTTTCACTTCTATGACTGAGTTTGACATATACAGCCCCCTCTACTATGCTCCTCTAAGCTAATTCGTTTCAACATATAAAAAAAGGGCATTGAGCAGTTGAGAATAACTGTCACGCCCTTGTAGCACCTATATTGTTCAAATGGGCGTCAGACACTTTCTTTAAAAAAGAAGAGAATCCATACGCCCTAAGAACTTCATATATTAAACTAACTCGATGATAGCCATTGGAGCACCGTCACCACGACGAGGTCCAAGTTTCATAATACGAGTGTAGCCACCTTGACGGTCAGCATAACGAGTAGCCACGTCGCTGAAAAGTTTTTGAACAGCGTCTTGACCAGTCTCTTCGTTTGCTACTTCGTGGCGGATGTATGCTGCAGCTTGACGGCGAGCATGTAGATCTCCACGTTTACCAAGAGTGATTAGTTTTTCTACAACAGACTTAAGTTCTTTTGCTTTTGGTTCTGTTGTTTCAATGCGCTCACTGATGATTAAGTCAGTTGCTAAATCGCGAAGAAGTGCTTTACGTTGTGCACTTGTACGACCTAATTTTTGATATCCCATGAGTATTTCCCTCCTTCGTTACTAATTCGCTATCTATCAATCGTCTTTACGTAGTCCAAGACCAAGCTCTTCAAGTTTAGCTTTCACTTCTTCAAGAGATTTACGTCCTAAGTTACGTACTTTCATCATATCTTCTTCTGTTTTATTCGCAAGCTCTTGTACTGTGTTGATGCCAGCACGTTTTAAGCAGTTGTAAGAACGTACAGAAAGGTCAAGTTCTTCAATCGTCATTTCAAGAACTTTCTCTTTTTGATCTTCTTCTTTTTCAACCATAATCTCTGCTTTTTGTGCCTCATCTGTTAATCCCACAAAGATGTTTAAATGCTCTGTTAGGATTTTAGCACCTAGTGCTACAGCTTTTTCAGGCTCAATACTACCGTCAGTCCAAACATCAAGCGTAAGCTTATCGAAGTTTGTCATTTGACCAACACGTGTATTTTCAACATAGTAAGAGACGCGCGTAACAGGCGTGTAGATTGAATCAATTGGAATTACACCAATTGGTTGATCTTCATGCTTGTTCTCAACCGCAGCATCATAACCACGACCTGTTTGAGCTGTTAGACGCATGCGGAACTGTGCATCTGTTTCAAGTGTTGCAATATGAAGATCTGGATTTAAGATCTCAACATCACTATCTCCTTGAATGTCAGCAGCAGTTACAACACCTTTGCCTTGAACATCAATTTCTAACGTCTTCTCTTCATCAGAGTAGATTTTTAATGCAAGCTTCTTCACATTTAAAATGATGTTTGTTACGTCTTCAACAACTCCAGGAATTGTTGAGAACTCATGTAAAACACCATCGATTTGAATAGATGTTACAGCAGCACCAGGGAGAGAGGATAATAGGATACGACGTAAGGAGTTACCCAAAGTAGTACCATATCCACGCTCAAGTGGTTCGACGACGAACTTACCGAACTTTCCATCATCGCTGATTTCTACCGTTTCGATTTTTGGCTTTTCAATCTCTATCATTTATTAAACCCTCCTTCAAAACGTCGAAACCCCAGTTAGATCATTTAGATCCTAAATGATCTAACCGAAATTCCCTCTTAGACAGTTCCCGAATGTGCACAACATTTGACCGGAAAAAAATCTGTATCATATCCCATTATAGACGATAAAATGAAATATATACAGATGAATTAATTATACACGACGACGTTTTGGCGGACGGCATCCATTATGAGGTACTGGTGTAACATCTTTAATTGCTGTTACTTCAAGTCCTGCTGCTTGAAGAGCACGGATAGCTGCTTCACGACCAGCACCAGGGCCTTTAACTGTAACCTCTAATGTTTTTAAACCATTTTCCATACCTGTTTTAGCAGCTGTTTCAGCAGCCATTTGTGCAGCGAATGGAGTAGATTTACGAGATCCACGGAATCCAAGTGCACCAGCACTAGACCAAGAAATCGCATTACCTTGCATATCAGTGATCGTTACAATCGTATTGTTGAAAGTTGAACGAATGTGAGCGATACCTGACTCAATATTCTTTTTCACACGACGTTTACGAGTGTTTGTTTTACGAGCCATGTTGGATAACCTCCCTTACTTATTATTTCTTTTTGTTAGCTACTGTACGACGTGGACCTTTACGTGTACGAGCATTGTTTTTAGTATGTTGACCACGAACTGGTAAGCTACGACGGTGGCGAAGACCACGGTAAGAACCAATTTCGATTAGACGTTTGATGTTTAGAGAAACTTCACGACGAAGATCTCCTTCTACTTTATATCCGTCAACAATTTCACGAATTTTATTTAATTCATCTTCTGTTAGATCGCGAACGCGAGTATCTTCAGAAACGCCAGCTTCAGCTAAGATTTTTTGAGCTGTTACTTTACCGATTCCGAAAACGTAAGTCATTGAGATAACTACGCGCTTATCACGAGGGATATCTACACCTGCAATACGTGCCATAAGAAAAGTGCACCTCCTTGAGAATTAGCCTTGTTTTTGTTTATGCTTTGGATTTTCACAAATAACCATTACTTTTCCTTTTCTGCGGATAACTTTACATTTTTCGCAGATTGGTTTGACTGATGGTCTTACTTTCATGTGTTATTACCTCCTTAGTAATACGGAGTGCATAGTTTATTTGAAACGATACGTGATTCTTCCACGAGTTAGATCATATGGTGATAGCTCAACAGTAACTTTATCACCAGGTAAAATACGAATGAAATGCATGCGAATTTTACCAGAAACATGAGCTAGCACTGTATGACCATTTTCTAATTCTACCTTGAACATTGCATTTGGTAAAGTCTCAATCACGGTACCTTCTACTTCAATTACATCGTCTTTCGCCATACAATTGCTCTCCTTTCTTTGCCCCAGCAACAAGGCAGTTATTCTAATGTAACAAAATTTACTAACCTGTTCTGAACATTCGGAGAAACGTAATCATCCAATACAAGGCAAACTACGTTTTCACGTACAGCTTTGCCATTTTTGTAACGAATCAGACAACATGGACTAACAATCTTGTTGACTATGACTACAACTGTCTAGGGTTAACGATAGAGACCTGTTCTATATTCAAAGCTTGGTCAGTATTTCATATCCATCCTCAACAATTGCGATAGTATGCTCAAAATGTGCACAGTACTTTTTGTCCTGTGTAACTACAGTCCAACCATCAGCCAATGTTTTCACATAACGGCTTCCAGCATTCACCATAGGTTCAATTGCAAGCACCATACCGGGTCTTAATCGAGGACCTTTGTTTGGGGGACCATAATGAGGAATCTGTGGATCTTCATGTAAGTCTTGCCCCACTCCATGCCCAACATATTCTCGAACAACAGAAAAACCGTGTTCTTCAACATATGTTTGAATAGCATGAGAAATATTTGATAAACGATCACCAGGAATCGCTTTTTCTAATCCTTTGTAAAGAGACTCTTCAGTCACCTTTAACAACTTTTCTGCTTCATCAGAAACAGAACCTACTGCATATGTCCAAGCTGAATCACCATGATACCCGTTATAATATGCACCGATATCAATGCTGATGATGTCTCCATCATTTAGCTTGCGGTCACCAGGAATACCGTGAACAAGTTCTTCGTTAACAGAAGCACATATGCTGCCTGTAAAACCATTATAACCTTTAAAAGAAGGTTCTGCATCATGCTGGCGAATAATCTTCTCTGCAATTCTATCCAATTCCTTAGTAGTAATACCAGGTTTGATATGTTTTTGCAGTTCCTGATGCGTTAACGCAACAATCCGTCCAGCTTCACGCATGATTTCAAGTTCACGTGGCGTTTTGCAAATAATCATTTGCTTGCGCCTCCGAGCAATGCACGAATGTCTTCAAAGACTTTAGTAATATCTTGGTCACCTTTAATGTTGCGCAAGTAGCCTTTTTGATTGTAGAAATCAAGAAGTGGTTGAGATTGCTTAACATTGACAGCGAGTCGGTTTGATACTGTTTCAGGATTGTCATCCTCACGTTGATAAAGTTCTCCACCACATTTGTCGCAAGTCCCCTCTTGACTTGGTGGATTGAACACTAGGTGGTAAGTTGCTCCACAATTTTTGCAAATACGACGACCTGTTAGACGTTCCATTAGAATATCTTGATCCACATCAATGTTAATTACATAGTCAAGTGGACGTTTTAATTCTTCAAGAATGTTTTCCAGAGCTTCAGCTTGCGCTACAGTTCTTGGAAATCCATCAAGTAAGAAGCCTTCTTTGCAATCGTCCTTAGCTAAACGCTCGCGTACAATACCGATTGTAACTTCATCAGGTACTAGCTCACCTTTATCCATGAACTGTTTTGCTTTTACTCCTAAGTCTGTTCCTTCTTTGATCGCTGCTCGGAACATATCTCCTGTTGAGATATGAGGGATGTTATAGTATTCGACCATTTGTTCAGCTTGTGTGCCTTTCCCAGCTCCAGGAAGACCCATTAATACTAAGTTCATTGACTTTCCCCCTCAGTCTCTTCTCTATATAAGAGTTTTACAACTCTTTTTATTTAATAAAGCCTTTGTAATGACGTTTAACGAGCTGACTTTCTAGTTGTTTCATTGTTTCAAGGGCAACCCCGACAATGATCAACAATCCAGTACCACCAATTTGAGCAGAAGAAGGTAAGTCAGCAAACTTAATAAACAGGGTTGGTAAAATCGCAATTATTGAAAGGAAAAGTGCACCAACTATTGTTAAGCGATACAACACCTTTGTAATAAATTCTTGCGTGTTCTTTCCTGGACGAATGCCTGGAATATAACCGCCTTGCTTTTGTAAGTTCTCTGCCACTTGTTCTGGGTTTACTTGAACAAAAGTGTAGAAGTAAGTAAATGCTACAATTAGGGCTACGTAAACGCTCATGCCAATAGGCTGTGTATAATCAAATGTTTTTTGAATCCATTCTGTTACATCATTTGAGCCGAAAAACGATGCAATCGTTGGTGGCGTAATGATAAATGAAACCGCAAAAATAACTGGAATAACACCCGCCGCGTTAACCTTTAACGGTAAATGCGTTGATTGTCCTCCCACTTGATTACGGCCAGCTAGACGTTTTGCATATTGAATCGGAATTTTACGAAGCGCTTGTTGGAAGAAGATAACTCCCACAATGATAGCCAATACGACTACTGCTAGTAATACCATTGTTGCAATACGCAAGAAAAGCTGATCGCCAACATCTTCAAATTGCTGCGCATAAATTTGGTTCAATGTATTTGGAATACCAGCTACCATACCTGCAAAAATGATAATAGAAACTCCATTACCAACGCCTTTTGCTGTAATCTGCTCACCAAGCCACATTAAAAAGGCTGTTCCTGCAGTTAAAATAATCGCAATAACAGCATATGTCATTGCTCCTGGGTTCTGAATGAGTTGGCCTTGAGCCATATTGTTAAAGCCGATGGACATTCCAACAGCTTGAACAAGACCTAAAACAATTGTTAAGTAACGAGTAAATTGAGCTAATTTACGACGTCCAACTTCACCTTGTTTTGACCACTCTGTAAACTTAGGAACAACATCCATCTGCAACAGCTGTACGATGATGGATGCTGTGATGTATGGCATAATACCCATTGCTAAAATAGAGAAATTTTGAAGTGCACCACCGCCAAATGTATTTAGTACTCCAAATACATTTAGCTGATCTTGCACTTTCAAAACATCAGTATTTACGTTTGGAACTGGAATGAAAGTTCCGATTCGAAAAATTACAAGCATTAGCAAGGTGAAAAGAATTTTATTTCTAATTTCACCTACGCGCATCAAATTGGAGATTGTCTGAAACATTAAATCACCTCAGTTTTACCGCCTGCAGCTTCGATAGCCTCTTTTGCAGAAGCAGAAAATTTGTTAGCTTTAACAGTTAGCTTTTTGCTTACTTCGCCATTGCCAAGAATTTTCACGCCAGCTCTAACTTTGCTGATAACACCAGTTTCAAGAAGAAGTTCCGGAGTTACCTCTGTTCCATCTTCGAAACGATTTAATGTTTCAAGGTTAACAACCGTAAACTCTTTACGGTTAATGTTTGTGAAACCGCGTTTTGGTAAACGACGGTATAGTGGGTTCTGACCACCTTCAAAACCGATACGTACGCCACCGCCTGAACGAGCGCGTTGACCTTTGTGTCCACGTCCTGAAGTTTTTCCGTTACCACTAGCCATACCACGACCTACACGATTACGTTCTTTACGAGAACCTTCTGCTGGTTTTAGCTCATGAAGTTTCATGGAGACACCTCCTTTTGATTACAATTCTATTATTGTTCTTTAACTGTAACAAGGTGAGCAACTTTGTTGATCATACCACGAATCGCTGCGTTGTCTTCGTGAACCACAGTTTGATGCATTTTACGAAGACCTAACGTTTTGACTGTTACACGTTGGTTTTCTGGGCGACCAATTACGCTGCGAGTGAGGGTAATCGCTAATTTGTTTGCCATTTTGTTTCCCTCCTTATCCTAACAGTTCTTCGACAGATTTGCCACGTAGCTTAGCTACTTCTTCAGCACGTTTTAGTTCACTTAAACCTTGGATTGTAGCACGAACCATGTTGATTGGTGTGTTAGATCCTAGAGATTTAGATAAGATATCACCTACACCTGCTAATTCAAGTACCGCACGGACTGGTCCACCTGCGATAACTCCAGTACCTTCAGATGCTGGTTTTAAGAAGATGCGACCTGCACCAAATTGGCCTAGAATTTCGTGAGGAATAGTTGTTCCTACTGTTGGAACAGTAATAAGGTTTTTCTTAGCATCTTCGATTGCTTTACGGATCGCATCTGGTACCTCTTGAGCTTTACCAGTACCGAAACCAACGTGACCATTTTTGTCACCAACAACTACTAATGCAGCAAAGCGGAAACGACGTCCACCTTTTACAACTTTCGCTACGCGGTTAACCGTAACCACACGCTCTTCAAGTTCTAATTTGCTTGGATCAATACGACGCATCATTTTCCCTCCTTTTACGGTTAAAATTGTAGTCCAGCTTCGCGAGCTGCGTCAGCTAGAGCTTTCACACGACCATGATATAGATATCCGCCACGATCAAAAACAACTTCTTTCACGCCTTTTTCAACTGCGCGTTTTGCAACTAGTTCACCGACTTTTGTAGCAGCGTCTACATTGCTACCAGCTTCAACAGATAAGTCTTTATCTAGAGTAGATGCGCTAGCAAGTGTTACTGCGTTTAAATCATCAATCACTTGTGCATAAATGTGTTGATTTGAACGATACACATTTAAACGTGGGCGAGTAGCTGTACCGAATAATTTTGAACGAACACGAGTATGTCTTTTCTTACGTACTTTATTCTTATCAGCTTTAGTGATCATCTTAGTCACTCCTTTCCTTTAACTAGAACGAACTGCATTATTACTTAGCAGTTTTACCTTCTTTACGACGTACATATTCGCCTTCGTAGCGAATTCCTTTACCTTTGTAAGGCTCAGGTGAACGAACCGCACGAATGTTAGCTGCTAAAGCACCAACGCGTTCTTTGCTAATACCTTTAACAATAACTTTAGTTTGAGATGGAACCTCAACTTCAAGTCCTTGCTCAGGCTCAATTTCAACTGGATGAGAGTAACCAACGTTAAGGATAAGTTTGTTACCAGACTTTTGAGCACGGTAACCTACCCCAACTAGTTCAAGACCTTTTTGGAAGCCGTTAGTAACACCCTCAACCATGTTACCTAAAAGGCTACGAGTTGTACCATGAAGGGCACGGTGTTCTTTGTGGTCACTTGGACGACTTACAGTAAGGATGTTGTCTTCCACGTTGATAGTGATGTCCGGGTTGAATGTATGAGTTAATTCACCTTTAGGACCTTTTACAGTTACAGTATTGTTGTTGTTTGTTACTGTAACACCAGACGGAATTTCTAAGACTTTTTTACCGACACGTGACATACGTTACACCTCCGATCGCTTTATAAATTAATTACCAAACGTATGCTAATACTTCTCCACCAGTTTGTTTTTGGCGAGCTTCTTTGTCGCTTAATACACCTTGTGAAGTAGAAACGATTGCAATACCTAGACCGTTTAGTACACGTGGTACTTCGTCAGCTTTTGCATAAACGCGAAGACCAGGTTTACTAATACGTTTAAGACCTGTGATTACACGCTCGTTGTTTGAACCGTATTTTAAGAAGATACGGATGATACCTTGTTTGTTGTCCTCGATATATTCTACATCGCGAACGAAACCTTCACGTTTAAGGATTTCTGCAACTTGCTTCTTTAAGTTAGAAGCAGGTACTTCAAGTTTTTCATGACGAACCATGTTCGCGTTACGAATACGAGTTAGAAGATCTGCAATTGGATCAGTCATAACCATATTTTTTACCTCCTTCCCATGCTTGGGTTTTACCAGCTAGCTTTTTTAACACCAGGAATTTGACCTTTATAAGCAAGTTCACGGAAACAAATACGGCAAAGCTTAAATTTGCGGATTACAGAGTGTGGACGTCCGCAGCGCTCACAACGAGTGTACGCTTGAACTTCAAACTTCGGCTGACGCTTTTGTTTCGCAATCATTGATTTTTTAGCCACAATTTCGCCTCCTCTGCTTAACGTTGGCCAGAATTATTTCTGGAATGGCATTCCGAATTGAGTTAATAGCTCACGAGACTCTTCGTCTGTGTTTGCAGTTGTAACAATTACGATATCCATACCACGTACTTTGTTTACTTTATCATAATCAATCTCTGGGAAGATTAATTGTTCTTTAATACCTAGAGTGTAGTTTCCGCGACCATCAAATGATTTTTTAGAAACTCCACGGAAGTCACGTACACGAGGAAGAGATACAGAGATCAATTTGTCAAAGAACTCATACATACGCTCTCCACGTAGTGTAACTTTTGCACCAATTGGCATACCTTCACGTAGACGGAAAGTAGCGATTGATTTCTTAGCACGAGTAACTAGTGGTTTTTGACCTGTAAGAGCTGTTAGCTCTTCAACAGCGCTGTCTAATGCTTTAGCATTTTGTACAGCTTCACCAATTCCCATGTTTACTACGATCTTTTCAAGTTTAGGAACTTGCATTACAGATGTATAATTGAACTTCTCTACTAGAGAAGGAGTGATTTCTTTCTGAAATTTTTCTTTCAGGCGGTTCATCAATGAGTACCTCCTTTCACTGACTAATATTATTTATCTAAAGTTTCACCAGATTTTTTTGCTACACGTACCTTTTTGCCGTCTTCAACTTTGTAACCAACACGTGTTGGTTCGCCAGTCTTAGGATCTAACAGCATTACGTTGGATACATGGATAGGTGCTTCCTGGCTGTTGATTCCACCTTGTGGATTTAATTGAGATGGTTTTGAATGTTTCTTAACGATATTCACACCTTCAACAATCACACGGTCTTTTTTCGGATAAGCAGTAAGAACTACGCCTTGTTTGCCTTTATCCTTACCAGAGATAACCACTACTTTGTCACCTTTTTTGACATGCATCTTTTCGCACCTCCTTAAGGACCATCATTTTATCATTTATTAAAGAACTTCTGGAGCAAGGGACACAATCTTCATGAAGCTGTTGTCACGTAGTTCACGTGCAACTGGTCCGAAGATACGAGTACCACGCGGGCTCTTATCGTCACGGATAATTACGCAAGCATTTTCGTCGAAACGGATGTATGAACCATCTTTACGACGAACACCACGTTTAGTACGAACTACTACAGCTTTAACGACATCACCTTTTTTAACAACGCCACCAGGTGTTGCTTGTTTCACCGTAACAACGATAACATCACCGATGTTAGCTGTTTTGCGACCAGATCCACCTAAAACTTTGATTGTTAAAACTTCACGAGCACCAGAGTTGTCAGCAACTTTCAAACGAGATTCTTGTTGAATCATCTAGTTTTACCTCCCTTCGGATCAATCCTCACTATCCGATCATTAGATAATTACAGCTTCTTCAACGACGTCAACTAGACGGAAACGTTTTGTAGCTGAAAGCGGACGAGTTTCCATAATACGCACGATATCGCCAATTTTTGCTTGGTTATTTTCATCATGTGCTTTAAGTTTCTTTGAGTACTTTACGCGTTTGCCGTAAAGTGAATCAGTTTTGTAAGTTTCAACTAGAACTGTGATTGTTTTATCCATTTTGTCAGAAACAACACGCCCAGTGTAAACTTTACGTTGGTTACGTTCACTCATTCTGAAAGCCTCCCTTCAGACTTAATTATTTACTAGCAGCAATCTCTCTTGCACGGATTACAGTCTTCATACGAGCAATTGACTTACGTACTTCAGGAATACGTGCAGTATTTTCTAATTGTCCAGTCGCTAATTGAAAACGAAGGTTGAACAATTCTTCTTTTAAAGACTTAACTTTTTGTTCAATTTCAGCAGTGGTTAGATCACGGATTTCATTAACCTTCATTTGAGTCACCACCAATTTCTTCACGTTTTACAAACTTACATTTGATAGGTAGTTTGTGTGCAGCAAGACGAAGTGCTTCACGAGCAACCTCTTCACTTACACCTGCGATTTCAAACATAATCTTTCCAGGTTTTACAACTGCTACCCAGCCCTCTGGAGCACCTTTACCGGAACCCATGCGGACCTCTAGAGGTTTTGCAGTGTAAGGTTTAGAAGGGAAGATTTTAATCCATACTTTACCGCCACGCTTCATGTAACGAGTCATTGCGATACGAGCAGCTTCGATCTGACGGTTAGTAATCCAAGAATTTTCTAAAGCTTGTAAACCATATTCACCAAATGCAACTTCCGTACCACCTTTTGCACGACCTTTCATGCGACCACGATGTTCACGACGATATTTAACACGTTTTGGCAATAACATAATTATTTTCCTCCTTCCTTAGAGTTCTTCTTAGTAGGAAGGACCTCTCCACGATAAATCCATACTTTTACACCGATTTTACCGTAAGTTGTATCAGCTTCAGCTGTACCATAGTCAATATCAGCGCGAAGAGTATGAAGAGGAACTGTACCTTCACTGTAGTATTCAGCACGAGCGATGTCTGCTCCGCCTAAACGACCAGATGTCATTGTCTTAATCCCTTTAGCACCCGCACGCATAGTACGTTGGATAGCTTGCTTTTGAGCACGACGGAATGACACACGATTTTCAAGTTGACGAGCGATGTTTTCTGCTACAAGTTTAGCATCGATATCTGCTCTTTTAACTTCAAGGATGTTAATGTGTACACGTTTGCCTGTTAGTTGGTTAAGAGCTTTACGAAGTGCTTCAACTTCAGTACCACCTTTACCAATTACCATACCAGGTTTTGCAGTGTGGATCGTGATGTTCAAACGGTTAGCAGCACGTTCGATTTCTACTTTAGAAACAGAAGCGTCACTTAAGCGTTTGCTGATGTATTCACGAACTTTTAAATCTTCATGTAGTAAATTTGCGTAGTCTTTCTCAGCGTACCATTTTGACTCCCAGTCACGAATGACGCCGATACGCAAACCAATTGGATTCACTTTTTGACCCATCGATTATCCCTCCTTCTTTTCTGATACCACAACTGTGATGTGGCTAGTGCGTTTGTTGATTTGGCTTGCACGTCCCATAGCACGTGGACGGAAACGTTTAAGTGTTGGACCTTCGTCTACGAACACTTCTGAAACAACTAAGTTGTTTGCATCCATTTCATAATTGTGTTCTGCATTTGCGATAGCAGAGTTTAATACTTTTTCCACAACTGGGGAAGCAGCTTTTGGCGTAAGTTTTAAAATCGCTACAGCTTCTCCTACTTGCTTTCCTCGAATTAAATCTACGACTAAGCGAACTTTACGAGGCGCAATACGAACTGTCTTTGCAACAGCTTTAGCTTGCATTTGAATGCCTCCTCTCTTAATTAGCGTCTTGTTTTCTTATCGTCATTACCATGGCCTTTATAAGTACGTGTTGGTGCAAATTCACCAAGCTTATGTCCTACCATGTCTTCAGTAACGTAAACAGGTACATGCTTACGACCGTCATATACAGCAATCGTATGACCCATGAATTGTGGGAAAATTGTTGAACGACGAGACCAAGTTTTAACAACTTGTTTCTTATCAGCTTCATTCAATTTTTCGATTTTGTTCATTAAATGATCATCCACAAAAGGTCCTTTTTTCAAACTGCGACCCATAAATGAACCTCCCTTCGTGATTGCCCTACGGTTCTTTTGAACCGTAGCTCAATCCCGTTATTTTTTACGACGACGAACGATGAATTTATCAGACTTGTTGTTCTTCTTACGAGTTTTGTAACCAAGAGTTGGTTTACCCCATGGTGACATTGGTGATTTACGTCCGATTGGTGCGCGACCTTCACCACCACCGTGTGGGTGATCGTTAGGGTTCATTACAGAACCACGAACAGTTGGGCGCTTACCTAACCAGCGAGAACGACCAGCTTTACCGATGTTGATAAGTTCATGTTGTTCGTTACCAACTTGACCGATTGTAGCACGGCAAGTAGCAAGAATCATGCGAACTTCACCAGAATTCAAACGAACAAGTACGTATTTACCTTCTTTACCAAGTACTTGAGCAGAAGTACCTGCAGAACGTACAAGCTGACCACCTTTACCAGGTTTAAGCTCGATGTTATGAATTACAGTACCTACTGGGATATTTTGAAGTGGTAATGCATTACCTACTTTAATATCTGCTTCAGGTCCAGTCATAACTTCTGTACCTACTGTTAAGTTCTTAGGAGCAAGAATGTAACGTTTTTCACCATCTGCATAAACGATAAGTGCGATGTTAGCCGAACGGTTTGGATCATACTCGATAGTAGCAACGCGTCCTGGTATTCCATCTTTGTCACGTTTGAAGTCGATGATGCGGTATTGACGTTTGTGTCCACCACCTTGGTGACGAACTGTCAGTTTACCTTGGTTGTTACGTCCACCTTTTTTGTTTAAAGGCGCAAGTAACGATTTCTCTGGCTTGTCAGTAGTGATCTCAGCGAAATCAGAACCTGACATGCCGCGACGACCATTTGTGGTTGGTTTAAACTTTTTAATCGCCATGTGAATTTCCCTCCTTCTTTATAAGACTTATGCTTCGAATAATTCGATTTCTTTGCTATCAGCTGTTAAAGTAACAACTGCTTTACGACGACGGTTAGTAAGACCTGTATAGCGACCTACGCGCTTAGACTTACCTTTATAGTTCATGATGTTCACTTTTTCAACTTTCACGTCGAAAATTTCTTCAACAGCATCTTTAACAGCTGTTTTGTTAGCACGAACATCTACTTCAAAAGTATATTTACGATCAGCCATTACGTCTGTTGAACGTTCAGTAATGACGGGGCGCTTAATAATATCACGAGAAGTTTTCATTATGCAAGCACCTCCTCTACTTTTTGAACCGCACCTTTAGTGAAGACAACTTTTTCTGCGCTAACTAGGTCTAGAACGTTTACGCTTGAAGCAGTAATAACGTTAACACCAGGGATGTTGCGAGCAGAAAGAGTAACATTCTCGTTCACATCAGCTGTAACGATAAGCGTTTTGCTATCTACAGATAAGTTAGAAAGAACTGCTACCATGTCTTTAGTTTTTGGTGCTTGTAATGCTAAGTCTTCTAATACTACAAAATCATTGCTTTGTACTTTAGAAGAAAGAGCAGATTTGATTGCTAGACGACGTACTTTTTTAGGTAACTTGTAGCTGTAGCTACGTGGAGTAGGACCAAATACAACCCCACCGCCTCTCCATTGTGGAGAACGGATTGATCCTTGACGAGCACGACCAGTACCTTTTTGACGCCATGGTTTACGGCCACCGCCTCTTACTTCAGAACGGTTTTTAACTTTATGAGTACCTTGACGAGTTGCAGAACGCTGCATTAAGATCGCGTCAAATAGTACACTTTCGTTTGGTTCGATTCCAAAAACGGCTTCGTTTAAGTCAATGTTACCTAAGTTTTCGCCGCCTTGGTTAAACAATGCTACTGTTGGCATTGGTTATTCCTCCTTTCCTAGAAGAGTGTTTTATTTTACTTTAACTCCGCTTTTCACTACTACTAGTGATTTTTTAGATCCAGGTACATTACCTTTTACTAAAAGAAGATTACGCTCTGTATCAACTTTCACGATTGATAAGTTTTGTACAGTAACGCGTTCGCCACCCATTTGTCCAGGTAATGCTTTACCTTTCATAACGCGGTTCGGATCAACTGGACCCATTGAACCTGGGCTACGGTGATAGTGGGAACCATGAGACATAGGTCCGCGAGATTGGTTATGACGCTTGATAGCACCTTGGAAACCTTTCCCTTTAGACGTACCTGTCACATCAATTACGTCACCTTCTGCAAAAATATCAACTTTGACTTCCTGACCAACTTCGTATTCCTCCACGTTCACGTCGCGAAGTTCACGAGTGTAGCGCTTAGGAGCAGTATTAGCTTTTTCGAAATGGCCTTTTTTAGGTTTGTTAGCTAGCTTTTCGCGCAGGTCATCAAAACCTAATTGGATAGCTTCATATCCGTCAGTTTCTACAGTTCTCTTTTGAACTACTACGTTTGGAGCAGCTTCGATTACTGTTACTGGGATAAGCTCACCATTTTCAGCAAATACTTGTGTCATACCGATTTTCTTTCCTAAGATTCCTTTGGTCATTTGTCACACCTCCTGTAATTGTTGGGTTTTATTTATTAAAGTTTGATTTCAATATCCACACCTGATGGTAAGTCTAGACGCATTAGTGAATCAACTGTTTGTGGAGTTGGGTTCACGATATCGATTAGACGCTTGTGTGTACGCATCTCGAATTGCTCACGAGAATCTTTGTATTTGTGCACCGCACGTAAGATTGTATAAACAGACTTCTCAGTTGGAAGTGGGATCGGACCTGATACATTAGCACCCGAACGCTTTGCAGTTTCAACAATCTTCTCAGCAGATTGATCTAAAATTCTGTGATCATAAGCTTTTAAACGAATACGAATCTTTTCTTTTGCCATTATTTTCCCTCCTTTTTCGCCTATTTTCATAAATAGACATTCTCCGTAGGAATTTCCTCACCACTCGCCGTGGCAAAGCGGCCGGGTGTGTCAGCAACCTCCTACATCATCGCATTGAAAGACCAACATTAGCTATTATATAGAAAAAACACCTGCATTGCAAGACTTTTTTTATATGTTTTCGGTCTCTTACACTTTTTCTATTATACATACGTTAGCCTATCAATTCAAGTAATGAAAGAAGAAATATAAAAGGAATTACCTGTAAAATTAGTTTTCTTCTATTTATATAGTAGAAACAAGGTATAAACATAAAAAAAAGACGAGCTTTAAAGCTCGTCTTTTTATATTATCGATTACTCGATGATTGTTGAAACAACGCCTGATCCAACAGTACGTCCACCTTCACGGATAGAGAAGCGAGTACCTTCTTCGATCGCGATTGTTGAGATAAGCTCAACAGTCATTTCAGTGTTGTCTCCAGGCATAACCATTTCTACGCCTTCTGGAAGAACAACGATACCAGTTACATCAGTTGTACGGAAGTAGAACTGAGGACGGTAGTTAGAGAAGAATGGAGTATGACGTCCACCTTCGTCTTTAGAAAGAACATAAACTTCTGATTTGAACTTTTTGTGTGGAGTGATAGTACCTGGTTTAGCAAGTACTTGACCACGTTGGATATCTTCACGAGCAACCCCACGAAGAAGAGCACCAATGTTGTCTCCAGCTTCAGCATAGTCAAGAAGCTTACGGAACATTTCTACACCTGTAACTGTAGTCTTTTTGTTTTCTTCTTGAAGACCGATGATTTCAACTTCGTCACCGACTTTAACTTGTCCACGCTCAACACGTCCAGTAGCAACTGTACCACGACCAGTGATTGAGAATACGTCCTCAACTGGCATCATGAATGGTTTGTCAGTGTCACGCTCTGGAGTTGGGATGTAGCTATCAACAGCATCCATAAGTTCGAAGATTTTAGCTTCGTAGTCAGCGTCTCCTTCAAGAGCTCTAAGAGCTGAACCTTTGATTACTGGTACATCATCACCAGGGAAGTCGTATTCAGAAAGAAGGTCACGTACTTCCATTTCTACTAATTCAAGAAGCTCTTCGTCGTCTACCATGTCACATTTGTTTAAGAATACAACGATGTATGGTACACCTACGTTACGAGAAAGAAGGATATGCTCACGAGTTTGTGGCATTGGGCCATCAGCAGCAGATACTACTAGGATAGCTCCGTCCATTTGTGCAGCACCAGTGATCATGTTTTTAACATAGTCAGCATGTCCTGGGCAGTCAACGTGTGCATAGTGACGGCTGTCAGTTTCATACTCAACGTGTGCAGTTGAGATTGTGATTCCACGTTCGCGCTCTTCTGGAGCACCGTCGATTTGATCGTATGCCATTGCAGTACCAGTACCAGATTTCTTATGAAGTACTGTAGAAATAGCAGCAGTTAGAGTTGTTTTACCATGGTCAACGTGACCAATTGTGCCGATATTAGCATGTGTTTTGGAACGGTCGAATTTTTCTTTACCCATTCTAAAATCCTCCTTAAGTATATAAGATCTATTTTTTCATATGGAATGCCGTGAAAGGGAGGATGCTCCACTTTCACAGCCTACATAAGTAGTTATACTTGAATAAAGCGTGAAAATCAATTATTCACCTTTATTTTTTTTGATGATTTCTTCAGCAAGTGATTTTGGAATCTCTTCGTAGTGATCGAAGTGCATTGTGTAAGTTCCGCGACCTTGAGTGTTTGAACGTAATGCAGTTGCATAACCAAACATCTCAGCAAGAGGTACGAATGCACGTACAACTTGAGCTGGTCCGCGAGCTTCCATACCTTCAACGCGTCCACGACGAGAAGTAACATCACCCATGATGTCTCCCATATATTCTTCAGGGATAACAACTTCAACTTTCATTAAAGGCTCAAGAATTACTGGACTACATTTTGAAGCAGCGTTTTTAAGTGCCATTGAAGCGGCAATTTTGAACGCCATTTCATTTGAATCCACATCATGGTAAGAACCATCATAAAGCTTCGCCTTAATGTCAATTAGAGGGTATCCAGCAACAACACCATTATCTAATGCATCTTCAAGACCTGCTTGAACTGCTGGAATGTACTCACGAGGTACAACCCCACCGACAACTGCATTTTCAAATTCAAATCCAGCGCCTTCTTCGTTTGGTGAGAATTCGATCCAAACGTGACCATATTGACCACGACCACCAGACTGACGTACGAATTTTCCTTCTACTTGAGCAGAACTGCGGAAAGTTTCACGATAAGCTACTTGTGGAGCACCAACGTTAGCTTCTACTTTGAATTCACGTTTCATACGATCAACAAGAATATCAAGATGAAGCTCACCCATACCAGAGATGATCGTTTGACCAGTCTCATTATCAGTACGAGTACGGAATGTTGGATCTTCCTCAGCAAGCTTAGCAAGAGCTGTACCCATTTTATCTTGGTCAGCTTTTGATTTAGGCTCGATAGCTACGTGGATAACTGGCTCTGGGAATTCCATAGACTCAAGAATAACAAGATTCTTTTCGTCACATAGAGTATCACCAGTTGACGTATCTTTAAGACCTACTGCACCAGCGATATCTCCAGCGTAAACTGTTGAGATTTCTTCGCGGTGGTTTGCGTGCATTTGTAGGATACGACCTACACGCTCACGCTTATCTTTTGTTGAGTTCTTAACGTAAGAACCTGAGTTCAATGTTCCAGAGTATACGCGGAAGAACGTTAGTTTTCCAACGTAAGGGTCTGTCATAACTTTGAACGCAAGCGCTGAGAATGGCGCCTCATCAGAAGATTCACGTGTTACTTCTTCCTCAGTACCAGGTACAGTACCTGTGATCGCTGGTACATCAGTTGGAGCTGGAAGGTAGTCGATTACTGCATCAAGCATTAATTGAACACCTTTGTTTTTGAAGGCAGAACCACAGATAACTGGGTAGAATTCAACGTCACAAGTTCCTTTACGGATTGCAGCTTTTAATTCATCAGTTGTTAGTTCTTCACCTTCTAGATACTTCATCATTAGCTCTTCGTCAAGATCTGCAACTGCTTCAACAAGGCTAGCACGATATTCATCAGCTTGCTCTTTGTATTCTTCAGGGATCTCACGGTCTTCAGTACGAGTACCTAGGTCATCTGCATAGAAATAAGCTTTCATTTCTACTAAGTCGATGATACCTTCGAATGCATCTTCAGCACCAATTGGAAGTTGGATAGGATGCGCATTTGCACCTAAACGATCTTTCAAAGTACCTACAGAATATAGGAAGTCCGCGCCTAGTTTATCCATTTTGTTAACGAATACTACACGTGGAACTCCATAAGTAGTAGCCTGACGCCAAACTGTTTCAGTTTGTGGCTCTACTCCAGATTGTGCGTCAAGAACAGCTACCGCACCATCAAGTACACGAAGAGAACGTTCAACTTCAACAGTGAAGTCTACGTGTCCTGGAGTATCGATGATGTTTACACGGTTACCTTTCCATTGAGCTGTTGTCGCAGCAGAAGTGATCGTGATACCACGTTCTTGCTCCTGCTCCATCCAGTCCATTTGTGAAGCTCCTTCATGAGTTTCACCGATTTTGTGGATACGACCAGTGTAAAAAAGGATACGCTCGGTAGTTGTTGTTTTTCCGGCATCAATATGTGCCATGATACCAATATTACGAGTATTTTCTAAGGAGAACTCTCTTGCCATCTTGGTACTTCTCCTTCCTTTTTTTAAGAATGGTTTTTATAGTAGTAAAAATCTTACCAACGATAATGAGCAAATGCTTTGTTAGCTTCTGCCATTTTGTGTACATCTTCACGCTTCTTAACAGCAGCACCAGTGTTGTTAGCTGCATCTAAGATTTCGTTAGCTAAACGCTCTTCCATAGTTTTTTCACCACGAAGACGAGCGTAGTTCACTAACCAGCGAAGACCTAAAGTTGTACGACGCTCTGGGCGAACCTCAACTGGTACTTGATAGTTAGAACCACCTACACGACGAGCTCTAACTTCTAGTACAGGCATGATGTTTTTAAGTGCTTCATCGAACACTTCCATAGCATCTTTACCTGAACGTTCTTTGATAAGGTCGAAAGAGTTATAAAGGATAGCTTCAGCTTTTCCTTTTTTACCGTCTAACATAACCTTATTGATTAAACGAGTTACAAGTTTAGAATTATAAATTGGATCTGGTAATACGTCACGTTTTGCAACAGGACCTTTACGAGGCATTATAGTTCCTCCTTTCACTGAGGTTTAGTTATAGTTAAATTATTTTTTAGGACGTTTAGTACCGTATTTAGAACGGCCTTGCATACGACCATCAACACCAGCTGTGTCAAGCGCACCACGAACGATGTGGTAACGTACCCCTGGTAAGTCTTTTACACGACCGCCACGGATTAACACTACGCTATGCTCTTGTAAGTTATGACCGATACCAGGAATGTAAGCAGTAACCTCGATACCGTTTGTTAAACGAACACGTGCATATTTACGAAGAGCCGAGTTCGGTTTCTTCGGTGTCATTGTACCTACACGAGTACAAACACCACGTTTTTGTGGTGAAGAAAGGTTAGTTTGAGCTTTTTTGAAGCTGTTGTAACCTTTGTTTAATGCTGGAGAATCTGATTTTTGAACTTTGTTAGTACGACCTTTACGTACTAATTGGTTAATTGTAGGCATTGTTTTTCCTCCTTTCATCTTTTTTCAAGCCCACTCATCCAGGTGGTTCATTTAAAAGTAAAAACAAAGTTCTTGAAATTTTCATTTCAAAAACGTTTCACTACATTATGGCAACAGATGCTGTTCCATCAATGGGGCCCACAAGTCTTTTTCACTTTTCACTGAGTTAACATAGAAAAGAGCGACATTGTTTCTAATTACTAACTTTAAAGAGATCTTTAAAGTAGCGATTACAATATCGTTGACTATACCATCTTTGGAAAGCAAGAGCTGTTTGCTTCGTTCCTACAATGATATCTGAGCCTAACATACTTCTATAAAATAAAAGTAGTAGGTTACTGATAGGAGCACCTTTTGTATAGTATCATTCTCCCGGGGGGATGTCAACAAAATCTCGTAAGTTTTTTGTGACATCCCTTTGGGAAAAAATGATTACATTAATCTACAGTAATAAACTCAGCGTCTTGAGCTGGTTTTGGCGTTGTTTGACGATAACGTGTCATCCCTGTACCAGCTGGCACAAGCTTACCAATGATAACATTTTCTTTCAAGCCAAGAAGCTCATCGCGCTTACCTTTGATTGCTGCGTCTGTAAGAACACGTGTTGTTTCTTGGAATGATGCAGCAGAAAGGAACGAGTCTGTTTCAAGAGATGCTTTTGTAATACCAAGCAATACAGGTTGACCTGTTGCAGGGCGTTTGCCTTCAAGCAATACTTTTTCGTTGGCATCTGTAAATTGGTGAATATCAAGTAATGACCCAGGAAGAACAGTTGTATCTCCAGAATCCATTACACGCACTTTACGAAGCATTTGGCGAACCATAACTTCAACGTGCTTATCTCCAATTTCTACCCCTTGCATACGGTATACTTTTTGCACTTCTTTTAATAGATATTCTTGAACAGCCATAAGATCTTTCACTTTTAGTAACTCTTTAGGGTCTACAGAACCTTCTGTTAGTTCTTGACCTTGAAGAACATATTGTCCGTCAGTTACTTTTAAGCGAGCATTATATGGTGCTGTATATGTTTTAGATTCAATGCTACCTTGAATTGTAATTTCCTGCTGGCGGTCGCGGATTTCACGGATGTTTGTTACTGTACCGTCAATTTCAGAAATCATCGCTTGACCTTTAGGATTACGTGCTTCAAATAGCTCTTGGATACGAGGTAAACCTTGAGTGATATCGTCTCCGGCAACCCCACCTGTATGGAATGTACGCATTGTTAACTGTGTACCAGGCTCCCCAATAGACTGGGCAGCGATAATACCAACAGCTTCACCAACTTCAACTTGTGAACCTGTAGCTAAGTTGCGACCATAACATTTTTTACATACGCCGTGGCGTGTATTACAAGTGAACGCAGAACGGATCCAAACCTCTTCGATACCTGCTTCAACAATTGCTTTAGACATATCTTCTGTAATTAGATCGTTTTCGCGAGCCATTACTTCGCCTGTTTCAGGATGCTTAATTGTTTTTCTAGAATAACGACCAATTAAGCGCTCTTCAAGGCTCTCAATTTCTTCTGTTCCTTCCTTAATAGAACGAATAAGAAGTCCACGATCTGTGCCACAGTCGTCATCACGAACGATAACATCTTGAGCAACGTCAACAAGACGACGAGTAAGGTAACCTGAATCGGCTGTTTTAAGAGCTGTATCGGCAAGACCTTTACGAGCTCCGTGTGTAGAGATAAAGTATTCTAATACCGTTAATCCTTCACGGAAACTAGATTTGATTGGTAACTCAATGATACGTCCAGATGGGTTGGCCATCAATCCACGCATACCTGCAAGCTGCGTAAAGTTAGATGCGTTACCACGGGCTCCAGAGTCACTCATCATGAAGATTGAGTTGCTTCGGTCAAGAGTTGCCATTAGTTTTCCTTGGATTACGTCTTTCGCTTCACTCCAAATAGAGATTACGCGTTCATAACGTTCTTCTTCTGTAATAAGACCGCGTTTGAACTGTTTTAGAACTTTATCTACTTTATGTTGAGCTTCTTCAAGAATCTCTTGTTTTTCACCTAATACTACGATGTCAGCTACACCGACTGTAATACCGGCTTTTGTAGAATATTTAAAACCTAGATCTTTCATACGGTCTAACATACGAGACGTTTCCGTAATTTTGAAACGTTTAAAGATCTCAGCAATAATATTTCCAAGAATCTTCTTGTTGAATGGATCAACAGCATCTAATGATTCAATATATTCACGTACGTTTGCACCTTTATCAACGAAATATCTCTTCGGTGTTTCGTTTTCAAGATTGAATCTTGTTGGTTCGTTGATGTAAGGGAACGAATCAGGCAAAATTTCGTTGAATACTAGCTTACCTACTGTTGTAACAAGGAGCTGATTTCTTTGTTCTTCAGTGAACGTTTGGTTGTCTAAAGAACTAGCTTGAACAGCTACACGTGTATGAAGGTGAACATAACCATTTTGGTACGCAAGAATGGCTTCATTTGAATCTTTGAAAGTCATTCCTTCTCCAACAGCGCCAACACGCTCCATTGTTAGATAGTAGTTACCTAATACCATATCCTGAGACGGCGTAACAACTGGTTTTCCGTCTTTCGGGTTTAAGATATTTTGGGCAGCCAGCATTAGAATGCGTGCCTCAGCTTGTGCTTCTGCAGAAAGTGGTACGTGGACCGCCATTTGGTCACCGTCAAAGTCTGCATTATAAGCTGTACATACTAATGGATGAAGACGAATTGCTCTACCTTCTACTAGAGTTGGTTCAAATGCTTGAATACCAAGTCTATGAAGTGTAGGTGCACGGTTTAGAAGAACTGGATGTTCTTTAATAACCGATTCTAAAACGTCCCATACTTCAGATTGAACGCGTTCAATTTTGCGTTTTGCACTCTTGATGTTATGAGCTAAGCCACGAGCAACAAGCTCTTTCATTACAAACGGCTTGAATAACTCAAGAGCCATTTCTTTTGGTAAACCACATTGGTACATTTTTAAGTTAGGACCTACAACGATAACGGAACGACCAGAGTAGTCAACACGTTTTCCAAGTAAGTTTTGACGGAAACGACCTTGTTTACCTTTTAGCATATGTGAAAGTGATTTTAAAGGACGGTTACCAGGTCCTGTAACAGGACGGCCACGACGACCATTATCAATCAACGCATCAACAGCTTCTTGTAACATACGCTTTTCGTTTTGAACGATGATGCTTGGAGCACCAAGGTCTAAAAGACGCTTCAAGCGATTGTTACGGTTAATTACACGACGATATAAATCGTTTAAGTCAGATGTCGCAAAACGACCACCGTCTAATTGAACCATTGGACGTAATTCTGGTGGAATAACAGGTAGGACATCAAGGATCA
The DNA here is from genome assembly GCF_057808375.1 of Priestia sp. TRM10. Taxonomy (NCBI): domain Bacteria; kingdom Bacillati; phylum Bacillota; class Bacilli; order Caryophanales; family Bacillaceae; genus Priestia; species Priestia sp. TRM10. The sequence goes on along the minus strand of NZ_JBJZOT010000010.1, from coordinate 25,564 downwards.
TCCAATCTGTATGGTTTCCAGAGTTACGGAATGCTTCCAATACTTCTAGACGTTTGATTGCTCTAGTGCGACGTTGACCTTGTGCAGTTTTTAGTTCTTCTTTAAGAAGTTCAACTTCTTTATTTAAGTCAATGTCTTGAAGAATTTTTTTAACAGCTTCTGCACCCATTGCAGCCTGGAAAGTTTGACCATACTTCTCACGATATGCACGGTATTCTTTCTCAGAAAGAAGCTGTTTCTTTTCAAGTGGTGTATCTCCTGTATCTGTTACAACGTAAGAAGCGAAATAAATAATCTCTTCTAATGCACGTGGAGACATGTCTAATACAAGACCCATACGACTTGGAATTCCTTTGAAATACCAAATGTGTGAAACTGGGGCTGCAAGCTCGATATGTCCCATACGCTCGCGTCGAACTTTAGCACGAGTTACTTCTACACCACAACGGTCACATACAACGCCTTTATAACGAACGCGTTTATATTTTCCACAATGGCATTCCCAGTCCTTTTGAGGACCGAAAATGCGCTCGCAGAAGAGACCATCTTTTTCAGGTTTTAATGTACGATAGTTAATTGTTTCAGGTTTTTTAACCTCACCGTAAGACCATGAACGGATTTTATCAGGTGAAGCAAGACCAATTTTCATATACTCAAAGTTATTTACATCTAACAAGGGGCCTACCTCCCTCTTAGTCTACAGGTTTTCCCTTATTGCCTCTACTCTTTTATGACAGGGTCTTTTTGCAGCTGTGCCTGTGCTTCTGGCTGAGCATCATTCATGATAGCTTCATTTGGTTGATCTTGATCATCCTCTGAATCCATGAAATCAATCTCTTTTTCATCGCCAGATAGAATTTTAACGTCCATACCTAAGCTTTGAAGCTCTTTAATTAATACTTTAAATGATTCTGGTACGCCAGGTTCTGGAACGTTTTCGCCTTTAACGATGGCTTCATATGTTTTAACACGACCAACAACGTCGTCTGATTTAACTGTTAAGATTTCTTGAAGTGTATAAGCAGCACCATATGCTTCAAGTGCCCATACTTCCATCTCACCAAAACGCTGACCACCAAACTGAGCTTTACCTCCAAGTGGCTGTTGCGTAACAAGTGAATATGGTCCAGTTGAACGAGCATGAAGTTTATCATCCACCATGTGCGCAAGTTTGATCATATACATGACACCAACAGATACGCGGTTGTCGAACGGATCTCCTGTACGGCCGTCATAAAGAACTGTCTTCGCATCACGAGCCATACCTGCTTCTTCAATTGTTGCCCAAACATCTTCCTCACGTGCTCCATCAAATACAGGAGTTGCAACATGAATGCCAAGTTGACGAGCAGCCATACCAAGATGAAGCTCTAATACCTGACCGATGTTCATACGAGATGGTACCCCTAATGGATTTAACATGATATCAATTGGTGTTCCATCTGGTAAATATGGCATATCCTCTTCAGGTAGAATGCGTGAGATAACACCTTTGTTACCATGTCGTCCCGCCATTTTATCCCCTTCAGAGATTTTACGTTTTTGAACGATGTACGCGCGAACAAGTTGGTTTACTCCCGGTGGAAGTTCGTCACCATCTTCACGGTTAAACACTTTCACGTCTAACACAATTCCGCCTCCACCATGTGGAACACGAAGTGAAGTATCGCGTACTTCGCGTGCTTTTTCACCGAAGATTGCATGTAATAGACGTTCTTCTGCTGTTAATTCTGTTACACCTTTTGGCGTTACTTTACCAACAAGTAGATCTCCGTCTTTTACTTCAGCACCAACGCGAATGATTCCACGCTCGTCAAGATTACGAAGTGCATCTTCACCAACGTTTGGAATGTCACGTGTAATTTCTTCAGGTCCAAGCTTTGTATCACGAGACTCTGACTCATATTCTTCAATATGAACAGATGTATAAACATCATCTTTTACAAGACGTTCACTCATGATGATTGCATCCTCATAGTTGTAACCATCCCATGTCATGAAACCAACAAGAACGTTGCGTCCAAGAGCAAGCTCACCTTTGTCCATTGAAGGACCATCAGCAAGAATCTCACCTTTTTTCACTTCATCCCCAACAGAAACAATAGGGCGTTGGTTATAACATGTTCCTTGGTTAGAACGAATGAATTTAAGCATATTATATTTATCAAGGTCACCTTTTGTCATTTGACCGTCTACTTCTTCATAACGACGTACCCAAACGTGTTTTGCTTCAACGCGCTCTACAATACCTGGGTGTTTACAAATAACGGCTGCACCAGAGTCTTTACCAGATACATACTCCATACCTGTTCCAACGATCGGTGCTTCTGGTTTAAGCAATGGTACTGCTTGACGTTGCATGTTCGCTCCCATTAGAGCACGGTTAGAGTCATCGTTCTCTAAGAATGGGATACAAGCTGTTGCAGCAGATACTACTTGCTTAGGTGATACATCCATATAGTCAATGCGATCACGTTTCATTACGGTGTTTTCTCCGCGGAAACGAGATACGATTTCTTCATCTAAAAATTCACCTTCATCACCAAGACGAGCATTTGCTTGTGCAACTACATAGTTATCTTCTTCGTCTGCTGTAAGGTAATCAATTCTGTCAGTGACTTTTCCTGTTTCAGGATCAACACGACGGTACGGAGTTTCAATAAATCCGAATTTGTTTACTTTTGCATAAGAAGATAATGAGTTGATAAGCCCGATGTTTGGACCCTCTGGCGTCTCAATCGGACACATACGACCATAGTGAGAGTAGTGAACGTCACGCACTTCGAAACCAGCACGCTCACGTGTTAAACCACCAGGTCCTAATGCAGAAAGACGACGTTTGTGAGTTAACTCACCTAATGGGTTTGTTTGGTCCATGAACTGTGAAAGCTGAGAGCTTCCAAAGAACTCTTTAATTGATGCAATAACCGGACGAATGTTAATTAATTGTTGCGGCGTAATTGCATTTGTATCTTGAATTGACATTCTCTCACGCACAACGCGCTCCATACGAGAAAGACCAATGCGGAATTGGTTTTGCAGCAATTCCCCAACTGAACGTAGACGACGGTTTCCTAAGTGGTCAATATCGTCTGTTCCTCCAACTTGGTGAAGAAGGTTGAAGAAATAGCTTATAGAAGCCAAGATATCAGCAGGCGTAATGTTTTTAACACTCTCATCTATGAAAGTATTACCTAAAACATTAATAACTTTCTCACCTTCTGCGTCTCCTGGTGCATAGATTTTGATAGACTGAAGAGATACTTCTTCTTCAAGAACTCCGCCTACTGGCTCATGAGTCTGGAAGTTTACGCCGCCTTCTAGCATTGGTAAAATGCGATCAAGTGTACGACGATCAATGATAGTATCTTTTTCAACAAGAATCTCACCTGTTTCAGGATCAACAAGCGTTTCTGCTAGACGTTGATTGAACAAACGATTCTTGATGTGAAGCTTCTTATTAATCTTGTAACGTCCAACATTTGCTAAATCATAGCGTTTTGGATCGAAGAAACGAGAAACTAATAGAGTTTTAGCATTTTCTACTGTTGGAGGCTCTCCAGGACGTAGACGCTCATAGATCTCTAATAGAGCTTTCTCTGTGTTTTCTGTATTGTCTTTTTCAAGCGTGTTTCGTAGATATTCATTATCTCCGAGTAAATCAATGATTTCTTGATCAGTTCCAAATCCAAGCGCACGTAAAAGCACAGTAACTGGCAGTTTACGCGTGCGGTCGATACGTACATAAACAACGTCTTTTGCGTCTGTTTCGTACTCTAACCAAGCTCCACGGTTTGGAATAACAGTAGCGGTATAGCCTTTCTTACCGTTTTTATCTACTTTTCCACTGAAATACACGCTAGGAGAACGAACAAGCTGAGAAACGATAACACGTTCAGCACCATTGATGACAAACGTACCTGTTTCTGTCATAAGAGGAAAATCTCCCATGAACACTTCTTGGTCTTTTACTTCTCCTGTTTCTTTATGAATCAAACGTACTTTTACACGTAAAGGTGCAGAATACGTTACATCACGTTCTTTTGCTTCCTCTACGGAATACTTTGGTTCACCTAAGCTGTAGTCGATAAACTCTAAAGATAGGCTACCTGTAAAGTCCTCAATTGGAGAAATATCCTGGAACATTTCTCTTAAACCCTCATCAAGAAACCATTGATAAGAAGAGGTTTGAATTTCAATGAGGTTTGGTAATTCTAAAACTTCACTGATACGAGCATAACTTCTACGTTGGCGGTGGCGTCCATACTGAACTAGTTGACCTGTCAACTGATTCACCCCTCAAATCAAGCGTTATTATTGAAACTTATAATGATAAAAAGGTAACAATACCTATCATTAAACAAAAGAAAAAATGGTTTCTTCATTAAAAAACCACAATTTCGTTAAAACGTACTATTGATTTTATTAGCTTTTCCATACAAACTAAAATTATACCTTTTTAGGTATAATTTTTTTATTAAGATGGAATAATTACATATTGGCATTTTATAATGTTAACACATCGAAAAATCAGTGTCAAATTTTTTTTGCACGAATAATATAATAACCTTTTTTCTTTGTTTCTACCAAAACTTCAGAAAATAACTCTTCTAATTTTTCAAGTGCAGAAGGAGCTCCTTGCTTTTTCTGAATAACAACCCAAAGCTCACCATTTTCTTTTAATCGAGTTGATGCCCCTTCAAGGATTTCATGAACAACCTTTTTCCCTGCTCGAATAGGCGGGTTTGTCAAAATAGCTGCATATTGATCTGATGAAACATTTTCATATGCTGAACTTTTGAAGATGTTCACATTCTCAACACCGTTGCTTTTTGCATTTTCACTTGAAAGCTCCAATGCTCGCTCATTTACATCAACCATATCTACTTTACGATTTGGCCATTGTTTAGCTAAAGATAATCCGATTGGGCCATACCCACATCCAACATCAAGAAAATCCCCTTGTACTTCTGGTTCTTCAAATGTTTCAATAAGCAAGCGAGAACCAAAATCGACTTCCTTCTTCGAAAATACACCATGATCTGTTGTAAATTTAAAATGATGATTACGAAGCGTGAAAGAAAAACTTTGTCGATCGCTTTGAGCAGAAGGGTTTGATGAAAAATAGTGCTCTGTCATTTTACGTAGCTCCTCCTCACTTCCATAATACTGTAACTTTTTTCATTATACAAAAGAATGAGCCTAATGTGAAATGCTCGCTTTTTAAGAAAGTCAAAAGAGGCCGTTCACGACGAGCCCCTTTGTCCTTAAACATAAAGATAAGCGAGGTTTCTAAGAAAACCTCGCTTATCTTCTATTATAACATTAAGCGTATGCTGTAATGTTTAAATTATTTAACTTCTACAGAAGCGCCAACTTCTTCAAGTTTAGCTTTAAGCTCGTCAGCTTCCTCTTGAGAAACGCCTTCTTTAAGAGCTTTTGGAGTGTTGTCAACAAGTTCTTTAGCTTCTTTTAAGCCAAGACCAGTGATTTCACGTACTACTTTGATAACTTTGATTTTTTGTCCGCCAGCACCAGCAAGTACTACGTCAAATTCAGTTTTCTCAGCAGCAGCGTCTCCGCCAGCACCACCAGCTACAGCTACAGGAGCAGCAGCAGTTACACCGAATTCTTCTTCAATTGCTTTTACTAGGTCGTTAAGTTCAAGAACTGTCATTTCTTTAATAGCATCGATAATTTGTTCTTTAGACATTTGAAAGTCCTCCTCATTGGATTATAATTTAGTTTTAAAACCGTTAGCTATAATTAAGCGCCTTGCTCTTCTTTTTGATCTGCAACAGCTTTAGTTGCAAGAGCGAAGTTACGAGCTGGAGCTTGAAGTACGCTAAGAAGCATAGAAAGTAAGCCATCACGAGATGGAAGAGTTGCGATTGCTTGAATTTCTTCAACTGAAGCAATGTTCCCTTCAAGAACGCCCGCTTTAATTTCAAGAGCTTCATTTTCTTTCGCGAATGCATGTAAAACTTTAGCTGGTGCAATAACATCCTCATTAGAGAAAGCAATTGCGTTTGGTCCAGTTAATGCATCGTTAAGCTCAGTTAACTCAGCTTTTTCTACCGCACGGCGAGTTAAAGTATTTTTGAATACTTTGAATTCTACGCCAGCATCACGTAGGTTTTTACGAAGTTCTGTTACTTGAGATACGTTTAGTCCACGGTAGTCAACAATGATTGTTGATTTACTATTTTTAAACTTATCAGCAATTTCGTCTACGATCACTTTCTTTTGTTCGATAGCACTGCTCATTTTTACACCTCCCGGAAATTTCGATATGCACATTTATGCCTTTTAAAAGGTGCAACATAAGAAGACCCTCTATGTGATAAATAAGACATAGAGGGTTTTCTAAAACGAGCGTACAGACGTGCAACGCTGCTTTATATCATACACCTCGGTAGGAAATTAAGCTTTAGTAAGCACCTACTGTCTTTGGCAATAATGTTTAATTTTAAGACAAGGTAAATTATATTAAATGACTGTTAGAAAGTCAATACCTTATTATTTAATTCCAAAAGATGCCGTATCAACTTTTACACCAGGGCCCATTGTAGAAGCTACAGCTAGGTTCTTGATGTAAGTTCCTTTTGAAGAAGCAGGTTTAACTTTAAGCATTGTTTCATAAAGTGCTGTAAAGTTTTCAACAAGCTTGTTATCTTCAAATGATACTTTACCAATTGGTACATGAATGTTACCAGCTTTATCAACGCGGTATTCAACTTTACCAGCTTTGATTTCGTTGATTGCTTTTTCAACGTCGAATGTTACTGTACCAGTTTTAGGGTTTGGCATTAAACCTTTTGGCCCTAATACGCGACCAAGTTTACCAACTTCACCCATCATGTCCGGAGTAGCTACAACTACGTCAAAATCAAACCAACCTTGTTGGATTTTGTTGATGTAATCAGAATCGCCAACGAAGTCAGCTCCAGCAGCTTCTGCTTCTTTTGCTTTCTCGCCTTTAGCGAATACTAATACACGTTGAGTTTTACCAGTACCATGTGGTAAAACTAAAGCGCCACGGATTTGTTGATCAGCTTTCTTAGGATCTACTCCTAAACGAAATGCTGTTTCAACTGTTGCGTCGAAATTTACTGTGCTTGTTTTTTTGATCAGTTCAATTGCTTCTTTAACATCATAAGCAACTGTACGATCTACTAACTTAGAAGCTTCTAAGTACTTTTTACCTTTTTTAGCCATTTTAAATTTCCTCCTTATGTGGTTTTAGCGGAATAACCTCCCACGAATAAAGGTTGCGAAATGGCAAAACCATACCCGCAACCTTGTCAACTACCAATACGTTTTACATAGGAATTAGTCTTCGATAACGATTCCCATGCTACGAGCAGTACCTTCAACCATACGCATAGCCGCTTCTACGTCTGCTGCGTTAAGGTCTGGCATTTTCGTTTCAGCAATCTCGCGTACTTTATCTCGTTTCACTGTTGCTACTTTGTTACGATTTGGTTCACCAGAACCTGACTCGATACCAGCTGCTTTTTTAAGTAATACTGCAGCAGGAGGAGTCTTCGTAATGAATGTAAATGAACGGTCCTCAAATACCGAAATTTCAACTGGAATAATCAATCCTGCTTGATCTGCTGTACGAGCGTTAAACTCCTTACAGAATCCCATGATGTTTACACCTGCTTGACCCAATGCTGGACCAACTGGTGGAGCTGGGTTTGCTTTGCCCGCAGGAATTTGTAGTTTTACAACTTTCACTACTTTTTTAGCCACGAGACACACCTCCTTAAGTCCGTGATGTGGTAATAGGGGATTAGCCCCTCCCACTCATTCTTCTTTATCTCGTATTAAAAAATATAAAGAATATTTAATGTATAGTCTCAAAAATTGAGACGTACTGACTTATGAAATGTTACCACTGTTTCAACAGAAATGCAAGTTTTTTATGAGGAAATTTCTAGGTCATCGTCTCAGAGCACATTAAATCTCTTTCTATTCAATCTTATCAATCTGGTGGAAATCAAGTTCGACAGGTGTTTCACGACCAAACATGTTAACAAGTACTTTAATTTTCTTTTTATCAAAGTCAATTTCTTCAATTGTTCCTTCAAAGTTTGCAAATGGCCCTTCTTTCACCATAACAACCTCTTTAAGTTCAAAACCAAGATCTACTTTCTCATGCTCCATACCCATTCTTTTCAGAATTACTTCTGATTCTTCCGGTAATAATGGGGTTGGTTTTGATCCTGAACCTGTTGACCCAACGAAACCAGTAACACCAGGTGTATTTCGTACTACGTACCAAGAATCATCTGTCATGACAATTTCCACCAACACATAACCTGGGAATACTTTCTTCTTCGTTACTTTTGTTTTGTTGTTCTTTGTTTCTGTTTCTTCTTCTTCCGGTACAATTACACGGAAGATTTTATCTTGCATGCCCATTGATTCGACACGCTTTTCTAAATTGGCTTTCACTTTGTTTTCATAACCAGAATAGGTATGAACAACGTACCAGTTTTTCTCCATTGCTGAGGACCTCCGTCCTTTCCCTCCCACTCACTCGAAGTGAAACTATTTTAAGACAAATTAAAAAACCCGTCTCCGGGCTTTTCACATAGCTTATCTATTTTGTATTATACCATGTTTATTCATTACTTATTCAAGGAATCAATCGGATTAATGAAGAAATTCCTAGATCTACTACAGCAAAGAACGCTGTCATGACAATTACAGTCGTCACAACTGTAATGGTATAACGAGTTAATTCTTTTTTTGTTGGCCAGCTGACTTTTTTCATTTCGCGTACTACATCTTTAAAAAAGCTTCCAATTCGTTTCATTAAAACGAAACCTCCAGTTGAAAAGGGGTAGAATCAATCTATTTTGTTTCTAAATGTGCCGTATGGCTGTTACACGTTTTGCAAAACTTCTTAATTTCAAGCCTGTCCCCTGCCGCACTGCTATTTTTCATTGTAGAATAGTTACGACTTCCACAAACAGAACAAGCCAAAACAGATTTTTTACGCATCTTTATCACCTGTTATCATAATACCCATGGGTATAACATATAATATCCTTAAAAAAGTATCATAATTACACAATAAATGTCAACATGGCATTCTATATGAATGCCATGTCGACTTTTTTATAAGGTTATCTCTCTTAATTCTAAATATCTCTCTAACTTACGTTTGACGCGCTGTAAGGCATTGTCAATCGATTTTACATGACGATCTAGCTCTTCGGAAATTTCTTGATAAGATTGTCCATCAAGATAAAGGACAAGTACTTTTCTTTCCAAATCACTTAGAAGTTCAGCCATCTTAAGTTCAATATCGTCGAACTTCTCTTGGTTAATAATCAGTTCTTCAGGATTCATAATCTTAGCTCCTGAAATAATGTCCATAAGCGTACGGTCTGATTCCTCGTCATAAATAGGCTTGTCCAATGATATATAAGAATTAAGCGGAATATGCTTTTGTCGAGTTGCTGTTTTGATAGCCGTAATGATCTGCCTTGTAATACAGAGCTCAGCAAAAGCTTTAAAAGATGATAGCTTATCTTCCCTAAAATCACGGATGGCTTTGTAAAGTCCAATCATGCCTTCTTGTACAATATCTTCTCTGTCTGCACCTATTAAAAAATACGATCTTGCTTTTGCTCTTACAAAATTTCGGTATTTGTGAATCAAGTAATCTAATGCTTCGCTATTACCACTGTGAACCAACTCTACAACCAATTCATCTTCTTGACGTTGTAACTGAACGCTTTCTTTTGAACTAAGTTTTAAGCCCACATCGATCCCCCCGAACGCGCAGTAGATAGCAATATTATACAGTAGATACTCTCACTTGACAAACGGAATTGTGTGAAAAAAGAGATATTTTCTAAATTTTTTTACTACTTTTCCCCTCTTCGCCATTTTTCGAACACTTCGGATACTTGATCTGAAAGGGTAATCCGGCTTATTGGTTTTTTTTCTCGAATAATATCGACATTTTTTTTAATTTCCCCTTCAATTTCAATGACTTCATTGCGAAGTTCACGAGCAGATTTTCTTAGAGCTCCTTGGCCAAATATCACCCATTGTTCTGTAAAATCAGATGTTGCAACATGAATCTGTGTCTTGATATTGTTAAGCTCGCTTGCTAACTTTTCAATACATTCATCCGCTGTCTCATTCTCTTTCGTGAAAATCACTTTCACTTTATGTGTATCTCGCTTTTTTTCCAGTCCAGGTACCATATGTGCATCAAAAACAACTAGAACTTGGTACCCCGTATATGCACGATACTCCGCTAGCTTCTCGATAAGAATATCTCTTGCACTTTCTAAGTCTTTGTCTCGTAAGCTTCTTAGCTCTGGCCATGCTCCAATAATGTTGTAACCATCAACAAGAAGTATATTCTCCATGTTTAGCTACCTAGTGGATGACGTTTGCGATGAACTTCATACATAAGCAGACTTGCTGCAACCGAAGCATTTAAGGATGTTACATGACCAACCATAGGAAGTTTGATAAGAAAATCACATTTATCTTTGACAAGACGACTCATTCCCTTACCTTCACTGCCGATAATTAAACAGAGCGGCATTTTCCCATCCATTGTGCGGTAATCTTCTGCTCCTTTAGCATCTGTTCCGAAAAACCAAATTCCGCGATCCTTTAATTCATCAATTGTTCGAGCTAAATTTGTTACACGTGAAACGGGGATATGTTCAATAGCTCCTGTAGAAGCTTTAGCAACTGTTGCTGTTAAGCTTACAGAACGGCGTTTTGGAATAATGATCCCATGTGCGCCAACAGCATCAGCTGTTCTCATGATGGATCCTAAATTATGAGGATCTTCAAGCTCGTCTAATAATAGGAAAAACGGTGTTTCGTTCTTCTTCTCTGCTAATGCAAACATGTCATCAATCTCCGCATATTGATACGCAGCAACAAGAGCAACAACTCCTTGATGGTTTGCATCTACTAGCTGATCAATTTTCTTTTTTGGAACAAATTGAACAAGCACCTTCTTTTGTTTAGCTGTATTGATAACTTGTTGCATTTGGCCACGCTGTGAACCTTCTGCAATCCAAATCTTATTAATGTCCCGCTCTGCTTTTAAAGCTTCTAAGACAGGATTTTTACCGGCAATAAATTCTTGATTCTCACTCACCGTTTTCTTCACTCCTTTCAATAATCATAATCGCTTTCTCAACAATTTCAGTTACGCGTTCTTGGTGACTGCCAAGATAAAGATAGCCAAGCACAGCTTCAAATGCTGTGCTATAGCGATACGTTTGTACGTCTGTATGCTTTGGAACACTTCCTGATTTAGCATTTCGGCCTCTTCTTAAGACGGCTTGTTCTTCCTCAGTTAAGAATCCTTCATCTAACAGCTGATGAACAATCTTCGCCTGTGCTCGTGCTGATACATATTCTTTTGCCTGTTTGTGTAGCATATTTGGTCGTACACTACCTTTCAACAGGAGATGATGACGTATATACTGATCAAATACTGCATCTCCCATATAAGCCAATGCAAGACTGTTTAATTGTTTTACTTCTATTTGGTTGTCTAACATACTTACCCTCTTTTCCAACGTGTACCTTGTGACGTATCTTCAAGAATGATATTTCGACTCTTTAATTCATCACGAATCTCATCTGCTCGCTGGAAGTTGCGGTCCTTACGTGCTTGAATGCGTTCCTCAAGAAGTTGCTCAATTTCCTCGTCTAAAAGCTCTTCGTCTTTGCCTGCTAGTTCTACTCCTAATACACCAGTAATTGTTTCAAATTCTTTGATAAAAGCTTCTAATACAGCTTCTGATGTATTTTCTTCTGCAAGGTAAAGGTTTGCTTGTTTTGATAGCTCAAAGAGAACAGAAATAGCGTTTGCTGTATTAAAATCATCATCCATTTCTGTTACAAAAGATTGATGAAGTTCTGCGATTTTATCTTCCCACTGCTCACCTTGAGTCGCTAAGTTTGTTGAATGTTCTAATCGATGTTGCACATTTTCATATGCTGTTTGAATTCTTTCAAGTCCTCTTTTTGTATCTTCTAGAAGTTCTTGATTATAATTAATTGGATGGCGATATTGAACAGTTAACATAAAGAAACGAAGTAAAGAAGGCTCAATTTCTTTTAAAATATCGTGCACAAGAACAAAGTTACCAAGCGATTTAGACATTTTCTCGTTATCAATATTAATATACCCATTATGAAGCCAGTACTTTGCAAATTCTTTTCCTGTTGCTGCTTCGGATTGAGCGATTTCGTTCTCATGATGAGGGAATGATAAATCTTGCCCTCCTGCATGAATATCAATTGTGTCTCCTAAGTATTTACGCGCCATTGCTGAGCATTCAATGTGCCAACCAGGACGACCTTTCCCCCATGGACTGTCCCAGCTAATTTCTCCGTCTTTTGCTTCTTTCCAAAGCGTGAAGTCTAGTGGATCGTCTTTCTTCTCACCAACTCCAATACGTGCTCCGGAGCGCAGTTCATCAATTGATTGATGAGATAGTTTGCCATATCCATCAAACTTACGTGTTTTATAGTAAACATCTCCACCTGCTTCATAAGCAAACCCTTTTTCAATTAGCATTTCAATAAATTCAATAATTGTATCCATATTCTCTGTTACACGTGGATGAACATCCGCTTTTTTGCATCCTAATGCTTCCGTATCCTCAAAGTAAGCTTCAATAAAACGCTCAGCAATAGTGGGAACTTCTTCTCCAAGCTCATTTGCTGCTTTGATTAATTTATCATCAACATCTGTAAAGTTAGAAACGTATTGCACGTCATACCCTCTATATTCTAAATAACGGCGAACTGTATCAAACACAATGGCAGGTCTTGCATTTCCAATATGAATATAGTTATACACTGTTGGTCCGCACACGTACATTTTTACTTTGTTTTCTTCAAGTGGAGTAAAAATTTCTTTTTGGCGTGTTAACGTATTATATAACTTGATTGTCATGTTTTTTCTTCCCTTCTTCTTTTAGCTCTTTAACTTCTTGTTGAAGTCTTTTAATTTCTTCTTCTAATTCTTTAAAACGATCTGCTACTGGGTTTGGTAAATCAGAGTGATTTAAATCTTTATTAACTTTTATGCCATCTTGAATAACCGCTCTTCCTGGAATACCTACAACAGTAGAGTTACTTGGAACATCTTTTAGAACAACAGAACCTGCTCCTACTTTTGAATTTTCTTCAATAACGATAGAACCAAGCACTTTTGCTCCTGTTGCAATTAATACATTATCTTTAATTGTTGGATGGCGCTTGCCTTTTTCTTTCCCTGTTCCCCCAAGAGTAACTCCTTGGTAAACCGTCACATTATCCCCTATTTCACACGTCTCTCCAATAACAACTCCCATACCATGGTCAATAAAGAAACGATGACCAATCCGCGCGCCAGGATGAATTTCAACTCCTGTGAAGAAACGGCTAATTTGAGCAATTATGCGAGCTAAAAAGAACCATCTGCGTCGATGAAAAGCATGAGCAACACGATGTGCCCATATAGCATGTAAACCTGAATACGTTAAAATCACTTCAATATAACTTCTTGCTGCAGGATCTTGCTCAAAAACAACGTCAATATCTTCTTTCAGTAGCTTTAACACATTTCTCCCCCTCTATGTTTTTCTCTACTAAAAAAGCGTCTCTGTGTCATATGACACAGAGACGCTTCGTTCGCGCGGTTCCACTCTGCTTAGGCTAATAAAAGCCCCTGCTCTACTCTAATAACGGAAGAGAATCCGCCTTTGCCTACTCCATAAAATGTTTGGGCAAAGGACTCAAAGGTGCATTTCAAAAACATAAAAACCATAAGTCACTTTCAGCCTTTGGTGACTCTCTCTAATATGGGAATGTTTTTTACTTCTCCTTCTCAACGTTTTAATAATGATATGGTTCACTATATTACAGAATGAATGAGATGTTAACTATTTTGCGCAAAAATTAGTAATTTATTTTACTGCTCCTTCTAAACGAGCAAGTACTGTTTCTTTTCCTAAAAGTGCAATTGCCTGTGGAAGTTCTGGTCCATGAGTTTGACCAGTTGTTGCAACACGGATTGGCATGAATAGCTTTTTGCCTTTATGTCCTGTTGCTTTTTGAACAGCTTTAATCGAACTTTTAATACTTGCTGGCTCAAAGTCTTCAAGGCTGTTAATTTCCTGGGCAAAGGCCTGCATTACTTCTGGTACTTGTTCTTCATTTAGCACTTCTTGTGCTTCTTCATCATACTCAATAGATGTTCTAAAGAACAAATCTGTAAGCTCAATAATTTCCGCTCCAAAGCTTAGTTGTTCTTTGTAAAGAGCAATTACATCATATACCCATTGCTTTTCTTGATCACTCATCTCTTCTTTTACTTTACCTGCTTTAACAAGGTGTGGTAAAGCAAGATCAACAACTTCATCTGTTGAAAGTTCTTTAATGTATTGATTGTTCATCCATTTTAGCTTTTTCATATCGAAAAGAGCCGGTGATTTTGATAAACGACTTGGGTCAAAGATTTCAATGAACTGTTCTTTTGTGAATAGCTCTTCTTCTCCTTCTGGTGACCAACCAAGTAGAGTAATAAAGTTAAATAATGCTTCAGGAAGATAACCAAGGTCTTTGTATTGTTCAATAAATTGGATGATAGACTCATCACGCTTACTCAGTTTACGACGGCTTTCATTAACAATAAGCGTCATATGACCAAATTTTGGTGCTTCCCATCCAAATGCATCATAAATCATAAGTTGCTTTGGTGTATTTGAAATATGATCATCACCGCGAAGAACATGAGACATTTTCATAAGATGATCATCAATAGCAACCGCATAGTTATATGTTGGAATACCATCTTTTTTCACTATAACAAAGTCACCAATACCATCTGATTCAAATGCAACTTCGCCTTTCACCATGTCATCAAATTTGAATACGCGCCCTTCTGGCACTTTGAAACGAATGCTTGGTTTACGGCCTTCTGCCTCCAGCGCTGCACGATCTTCTGCTGTAAGATGACGACATTTATTAGAATAACGAGGCGGCTTGCCTTCCGCAATTTGAGCTTCGCGTTCTGCTTCTAGCTCTTCTTCCGTACAGTAGCAATAGTAAGCTTGCTCGTTCTCCATAAGCTGTTTTGTATATTTTGCATAAATGTCATTGCGCTCTGACTGACGATATGGACCATATTCGCCACCAACGTCAATGCTTTCGTCCCACTCAATACCTAACCATTTTAAGTATTGAAGCTGGCTTTCTTCTCCACCTTCAATGTTACGTTTTTGGTCAGTATCTTCAATACGGATAATAAATTTACCGTTGTGTCCTCTTGCAAATAAATAGTTAAAAAGCGCTGTTCTTGCGTTTCCGATATGTAAATGACCTGTTGGACTAGGTGCATAACGTACGCGAACTTCGTTTGACATGAAACTCAACCTCCAGTAATTTACGTATAAATGCAGTATGAAAATTTTTGCTATATGCTTTTAGAAGTGATATAGTAATATGCCTATTTTATCACCAAATGCTTATCTTTCAAACTCTGTAAAATTATTTCCCTTGTAAAAGAACTGCTGCCTGTGAAGCAATCCCTTCCTCACGTCCTGTAAACCCTAATTTCTCTGTTGTTGTAGCTTTTACATTGATTTGATCTTTTGTTGCTTTTAATAGCTCAGCAATGCGTGCTCTAATCTCTTCAATATATGGAGCCATTTTCGGTTTCTGAGCAATGATTGTACAATCTAAGTTTCCTAATGTATAACCCTTTTCTTCTACAATTCCCCAAACATGCTGAAGTAATTTAGCTGAATCAGCATCCTTAAATGCTTCATCCGTATCAGGAAAATGCTTACCGATATCTCCTTCTCCAACTGCCCCTAAAATTGCATCTGAGATTGCATGAAGCAATACATCTGCATCTGAATGCCCAATAAGGCCTTTATCATGTGGAATATTTACTCCACCTATAATAAGAGGACGATCTTCTGCAAATTTATGAACGTCAAATCCTTGTCCAATTCTTATATTCATGTTAGTTTTCTCTCCTTTATCTTCTGTGCTTGTAAAATAGCTTCTGCATAAATTAAATCTTCAGGAGTTGTTAACTTAATATTGTTATAACTTCCTTCAACAATTGTCACTTCTTCTCCTACTGCTTCTACGAGACTAGCATCATCAGTACCTAAGTAGTTTTTTTCTTGAGCTTTTTCATGTGCATATTGAATTAATGACAAAACAAAAGCTTGTGGTGTTTGAATAGCCCACAAGCTTGAGCGCTCTACTGTATCAATGACTTTGCCATTTCTCACTCGCTTCATTGTATCTTTAACAGGGACTGCTAGGACAGCTGCTTTACTCTCACTTGCCTCTTCTACGAGACGATGGACATGCTCTTGCTCAATGAAAGGACGAGCTCCGTCATGAACAAGAACAATTCCCTCTTCGTCTGTTAAGATTTTTAGTCCGTTGTAAACACTATGCTGTCGTTCACTTCCGCCCTTAACAATTTCTGATACTTTGCGAATATTGTTTACTTCAATAAGTTCTTTGAAAAAATCTACTTCTCTTTCGTTAACGACGATGATGACTTTTCTACACCATGGGTCTTGTTCAAAAACTTGCAGTGTATGCACAATTACCGGGCGGTCTTGTAGGTTAATAAATTGCTTATTTATCCCTTTTTTCATCCTTTTTCCCTGGCCCGCCGCGGGAATAACTACGTCGTACTTCATCTTTTTTCTCCTCTTCCCTTTGATCCCTTCATAAAGCCTTCTCTAATAGCTTGGGTTTCGCAAAAATCATGCGACCTGCAGAAGTTTGAAGAACACTTGTTACAAGAACATCAATACTCTTTCCGATATAGTTGCGCCCTTCTTCTACAACAATCATTGTACCATCATCTAAATATGCAATACCTTGATTCTGTTCTTTTCCGTCCTTAATCACTAGAACATGCATTTCTTCACCAGGAAGAACAACAGGCTTAACGGCATTTGCTAAATCATTAATATTAAGTACGCTAACTCCTTGAAGTTCACATACTTTGTTTAAGTTAAAATCGTTTGTGACAACAACCCCAGAAGTTAGCTTTGCTAATTTCACAAGCTTGCTATCTACTTCTTGAATATCTTCAAAATCACCCTCATAGATTTCAACCTTAATCGCAAGCTCCTTTTGAATGCGATTTAAAATATCTAACCCACGACGTCCTCTGTTTCTCTTTAATACATCTGATGAATCAGCAATATGCTGAAGCTCTTCTAAAACAAACTGTGGAATGACAACAATTCCCTCTAGAAAACCTGTTTGACAAATGTCAGCAATACGCCCATCTATAATAACACTTGTATCTAAAATCTTGAACGTTTTTTCTTGTGTAGTTGTTTCCTCTTCCACTTGCTTTTTCTTTCCCATGCGAGATGGAATTGAGAACAAATTAACAAGCTCATCTCGTTTCTTAAAGCCAACTTGGAAACCTAGATAGCCAAGAAGAACAGTGAGGAAAATAGGTAATACAGTACCGACCATTTGCAATTGAATCTTGCCTAAAGGAATGCCCGCTAAGTATGCGAGAATAAGTCCAAAAATAAGTCCTAAACTACCAAATAAAACATCTGTTGCAGGAGCTTTGACTACAGATTCCTCAACCCTTTTAATAAAATTAACAACATAATCGACAGCCCAAAAAGTTACAGCATAAAAAATGATAGCTCCCAATACAGCAAGAACGTATGAGTTTTGTAAAAACGTAACTCCTTCAAGTCCTAACAAGCTTGTTATGTTATCTGCGAAAACAAATCCAAGCGTTCCACCTGTGACAAGAAAGAAGATTTGAATTATACGTTTTAGCATACATTCACCTCCCTTTATCATTATAAACAGTTTAGCTCATTCAAAACCTGCTAGTTAACAAATTCAATTATTTGTAAATAAATTGTCATGTTTCACACAGTTTTCGACAAATACTTTCTTCTTTTATAAATGACGATTATATAGATGCTGTTGTTTCAGAGTTTTTAAACCTTCTTTAATTTTTTTTGCTCTAATTTCTCCAATACCTTCCACTTCATCCAGTCTATCTACAGATGCATCACTAATTCGCTTTAAACCACCAAATTCTTGAATTAAATTTTCAATAATAACACTTGGGAGTCTAGGGATTTTATGGAGCATTCGATAGCCTCTTGGTGCAACTTGATCATCAAGGCTTGTATATAAAGGGTATCCCATTAAACGAAGTAATGTTTGGTCATCAAGAAGCATTGTATTAGATAAATCTTGGAGTTTGTTGACAATCTTATAAGAATCTTTTTCAGGATCATACATATAGTCTTGAACAAGCAGAACTACTTCTTCTTGGAAATGGGAAAGAAGTTCATTCATTTGAAGCCTCACAAGTCTTCCTTCAATCCCTAATTCACTTACATAATTTAAAATTTCATGCTTAATCCGTAATACCATCTCAATACGATGAAGGACTTGAATAACGTCTGCATGTGTTACTTGTTCTTCAAATTCTAGAGAACTTAAACTATCAACAGATTCATCTAGCACTGTTTTATATTTCTCTAGTGTCTCCAACGCTTGGTTTGCTTTTGCTAAAATAACACTAATCTCTCTTAATACATATTGAAGTTGTCCTTTATAAAGAGTAATAACGTTCCTACGCTCGGAAATAGCAATAACAAGATTTCCTGTCTGTTTTGCGGTTCTTTCTGCTGTACGATGGCGCATTCCTGTTTCAGAGGAAGAGATAGAAGGGTCTGGGATCAGCTGCGTGTTGGCATATAAAATCTTATTTCCTGACTCACTTAAAATAATAGCTCCATCCATTTTAGCAAGTTCATAAAGGTGGGCTGGAGAGAAAGAACAGTTGATTGAAAATCCACCATCAACAATTTTTTTTACTTCCTCAGTGTTGCCTAACACAATAAGTCCTCCTGTTTTGGCACGCAGAACGTTTTCAATACCTTCTCTAATTGGTGTCCCAGGAGCAACAAACTGTAGAATTTCAGTCATTTGTTTCTCATTCATTCTTTCCCCATCCATCTTATGTTCTAACCTCCCAACGTGTATTTTAGTGCTTCTGATACAGTTTCAACCCCAATAATTTCTATTCCGGCAGGTGCTTCCCATCCTCCGATATTCTTGGCTGGAATAATGGCACGCTGGAACCCGAGTTTTGCTGCTTCCTGAATACGTTGTTCAATCCTTGATACGCGGCGAATTTCACCTGTTAATCCTACTTCACCAATGACAACATCAACAGGATTAGAAACTTGATCCCTAAAGCTTGAAGCAATACTCACAGCAACAGCTAAATCAATAGCAGGTTCATCTAATTTCACACCACCTGCTACTTTTAAATAAGCATCCTGATTTTGGAGCAGTAAACCAACTCGCTTCTCTAATACAGCCATAATAAGCGAAACTCTATTATGATCTACTCCTGTTGCCATTCTCCGTGGATTACCAAAGCTTGTTGGACTAATAAGGGCTTGGAGTTCTACTAATACAGGGCGCGTTCCTTCCATCGAAGCTACAACAACAGATCCCGCTGCACCTTTTGAACGTTCTTCAAGGAAGATTTCAGATGGATTCAATACTTCTTGAAGACCAGCTTCTTTCATCTCAAATATCCCCATCTCATTTGTAGAACCAAAACGGTTTTTAACCGCACGTAAGATACGATACGTATGATGACGTTCCCCTTCAAAATAAAGAACGGTATCTACCATATGCTCAAGTAAGCGAGGCCCTGCAATGGATCCTTCTTTAGTAACATGACCAACGATAAAAATTGGTATACTATTTGTTTTAGCAACCCTCATTAGTTCACCTGTACATTCACGAACTTGCGAAACGCTTCCAGGAGCAGATGTAATATCTGCATGATAAACCGTCTGAATGGAATCGACTACAACAAAGTCAGGCTTCATTTCATTGATAGCGTCTAAAATCATCTCCAAATTTGTTTCTGCATGAACAAAGAGATGATCTGCTGTAACTCCTAATCGGTCTGCTCTTAGCTTTGTCTGCTTTGTTGATTCCTCTCCTGAAATATAGAGAACTTTATGTTTTTGATCTGCAAGCTGTGCTGAACATTGCAATAAGAGAGTAGATTTCCCAATCCCAGGATCTCCTCCAATTAAAACAAGGGACCCTTTTACAATTCCTCCACCAAGAACACGGTTTAGCTCAGAGGACTTAGTAAAAATACGCGGTTCCTCAACTGTTTTAATTGTTGTAATAGCTTCTGGTTTTCTTTTTACTGAAGAAGAAACAGCTCCAGAGAACGCTCCTCGTCTCCCTGTTTGAACATGTTCTACTTCTTCCACCATTGTGTTCCATTTCCCACAACCAGGACATTTCCCCATCCATTTGGCAGATTCATATCCACAATCTTGACACATAAATTTTGTCTTTTTCTTTGCCATACTGTGTTCCTTTCTGTCTAAGAAGTAATAATAGCAACTAAGGCATACGTTAACTATCTCCGTATGCCTTAGTGTAAATGTTTATATTATGAACTTGGCTGTGCTGCTTTAACGGTAAATTCACCGTCTTTTACATCAAGCACAACTTTCTGCCCTTTTTGTACATTCCCTTTTAGAAGTTCCTCAGATAAGCGATCTTCTACATGACGCTGAATAGCGCGGCGTAGCGGTCTTGCTCCGTATTCTGGATCAAATCCTTCTTCAGCAATTTTGTTTGCCGCTTCTTCTGTTAGTTCAAGCTCAATATCTTGCTCTTTTAGACGCTTGATAAGTTGGTCTGCCATTAGCGTTACAATATAACGTAAATGATCTTTTTCTAATGAGTGGAAAACAATCATCTCATCAATACGATTTAGGAATTCTGGGCGAAAAGCACGTTTTAATTCATCCATTACTTTGCCTTTCATGTCCTTATAGTTCTCATTTTCATCTTGCACATTGAATCCAACATACTTGTTTCGTTTTAGTGCTTCTGCACCCACATTTGAAGTCATAATAAGAACTGTATTTCTAAAGTCCACTGTACGACCTTTAGAATCTGTAAGACGTCCATCTTCTAGTACTTGAAGTAAAATATTAAATACATCTGGATGTGCTTTTTCCACTTCATCAAGAAGAACAACTGAATAAGGCTTGCGTCTTACTTTCTCTGTAAGCTGTCCGCCTTCTTCATATCCCACATACCCCGGAGGTGATCCAACTAGACGAGATGTTGAATGTTTCTCCATATATTCTGACATGTCAATTCGAATCATTGCATCTTCCTCACCGAACATTGCTTCTGCTAATGCACGAGCAAGCTCTGTTTTACCAACACCTGTTGGGCCTAGGAAGATGAAAGAACCAATTGGACGTTTTGGATCTTTTAATCCAGCACGAGCACGACGAACTGCTTTTGAAACAGCTTTAACTGCTTCATCTTGCCCAATTACTCGAGAATGTAAGATTTCTTCTAGTTTAAGCAAACGCTCTGTTTCTTCCTGTGCTAGTTTAACAACCGGAATTCCAGTCCAGCTAGATACAACCATTGCAATATCATCAACTGTGACTTCAGAGTTTTCTTGTCCTTGCTTCTCTTTCCACTCTTTTTTCGTTTGTTCAAGCTCTTCGCGAAGACGCTGTTCTGTATCACGTAGAGATGCCGCTGTTTCAAATTCTTGGCTTTGTACAGACGCATCTTTTTCTTTGCGAACTGTTTCAAGTTTAACTTCAAGCTCTTTTAAATTTGGTGGCGTTGTAAATGAACGTAAACGTACTTTTGAACCTGCTTCATCAATCAAATCAATTGCTTTATCTGGTAGGAAACGGTCTGAGATATAACGATCTGAAAGATTAACAGCAGCTTCAATAGCTTCATCAGTAATTGATACACGATGATGCGCTTCATAACGATCACGAAGCCCTTTTAGAATTTGAACAGACTCATCTGCTGTTGGTTCATCAACTTGAATTGGTTGGAAACGACGCTCAAGTGCTGCATCTTTCTCGATATATTTGCGATATTCGTCTAGCGTTGTCGCTCCGATACATTGAAGCTCTCCACGTGCTAGAGAAGGTTTTAAAATATTAGAAGCATCAATGGCACCTTCTGCTCCACCTGCTCCAATTAGTGTATGAAGCTCATCAATGAATAAAATAATGTTTCCAGCTTGACGAATTTCATCCATAACTTTTTTCAAGCGATCCTCAAATTCTCCACGATATTTTGTTCCAGCTACAACTGTTCCCATATCTAACGTCATTACACGCTTATCTCTTAAAATCTCAGGAACTTCGTTGTTTACAATTTGTTGTGCTAATCCTTCTGCAATTGCTGTTTTACCAACTCCAGGCTCCCCAATTAACACAGGATTATTTTTCGTACGACGACTTAGTACTTCAATGACACGCTGAATTTCTTTGCTACGACCAATAACAGGATCAAGACTTCCTTCACGAGCAATAGCTGTTAAATCACGTGCTAATCCATCTAACGTTGGTGTGTTAGCATTTGGCGTTCCACTTCCTTGGTGATTTGCATTTGCTTCATTGCTACCAAGAAGCTGAAGTACTTGCTGACGAGCTTTATTTAAGCTCACTCCTAGATTATTTAAAACGCGAGCGGCAACACCTTCACCTTCGCGGATAAGACCTAATAAAATGTGCTCTGTTCCTACATAAGAATGACCAAGTTTACGAGCTTCATCCATGGAGAGCTCAATGACTTTTTTAGCTCGAGGTGTATAATGAACAGTTTGAGCTACTTCTTGGCCACGACCAATTAGGGATTCTACTTCTTTTTGAACTTTATCAGTACCTAAGTTAAGCGCAAGTAGGGCTTTTGCCGCAATCCCTTCACCTTCGCGAACAATTCCTAGTAGGATATGTTCTGTACCAATATTGTTATGTCCAAGACGAAGTGCTTCCTCTTGGGCTAATGCTAATACTTTCTGAGCGCGCTCTGTAAATCTTCCAAACATCATCCTTCATCACTCTCCATCCGATTTCGATTGTCTTTTTCTAACTGCAAGCGTTCCCTTATTAAAGATGCTCTTCTAATGTCCCGCTGATTTGGACGAAGAGGTCCACCTGCATATTGCTGTAGGAAACCTGGCTGCGTTACAACCATAAGCTCGTTTAGGATGCTTCTCGTAATGCCTTCAATATAGCCAAGATCAATACCGAGTCTAACATCCGATAAACATTGAGCGGCTTCTTTAGATTCTATTATACGCGCATTGGTTAATACTCCATATGAGCGGTATAAACGATCTTCAAGCTCAATACTTGATGTATGTACAAGGGCTTCCCTTGCTGATCGTTCATGAGCAATAAGCTGTTTTACAACACTTTGTAGATCACTTACAATGTCTTCTTCACTTTTCCCTAAAGTGATCTGATTAGAAACCTGAAATATATTTCCTAAAGCTTGACTTCCTTCCCCATAAATCCCTCGTACAACAAGTCCTAGCTGATTGATAGCTGGTACAATCTTATTAATCTGTTGAGTTAGAACTAAAGCTGGTAAATGTAGCATAACAGATGCACGAAGTCCTGTGCCAACATTAGTTGGGCAACTTGTTAAATAGCCCATTGTCTCATCAAAAGCATACCCAGCTCTTTCTTCTATCCAATCATCTAACTCCATCGCCAAACGAAGAGCATTATCAAGCTGGAACCCCGGGAATAAACATTGTATTCGTAGATGATCTTCTTCATTCAACATAATACTTACTGATTCATTCTGTGATAGAATACAAGCCCCTTCTTCAGACTGCTCAGCAAGATAGGGACTAATAAGATGTTTTTCTACTAATACTTTCTTTTCAAGAGGCTCTAATTCCTTCATTTCTAACAATTCAAAATCCCATCTCGTAGGACGATTCATAATTTTTTCTTTTACAAAGGTTACAACACTGTCTCCTTCTTCTTGAGCAATTAACGGAAAAACATAGTCTTCAAAGTTACGTGCTAACCGAATTCTTGTGCTTAATACAATGTCAGAATCCGGTCCATCACTGTTCATCCATGGACTGATGGCCTGATTTAAGAAATGATGTAATGACATTGATTAAGACTCTCCTCTCTTTTGATCTAGCTGACGATTCAGTTCCCTAATTTCATCACGTAATTTTGCAGCCTCTTCAAACTCCTCTGCTTCTACGTATTGTTTTAACTTCGCTTTTAAATTTTCCAATTCCTTTTTTAATTGAATATTTTCGCCTGCTCTTTGTGGAATCTTTCCACGATGAAGAGAATTCCCCCCCTGCAAACGTTTTAGAAAAGGGGTTAATTTTTGTTGAAATGCTTGGTAGCAATGAGCACAACCAAAACGTCCAACCTTAGCAAACTGTTTATATGTCATTTTACAATGAGGACAGTGTAATGGAGCTTGTTGAAATGATTTTTCAGCTTCTTTAAAAGCAGAATCAAAGTTTAACAACCCTGCAAGCAAATCATTCATAGAAAAGTTTTCATGATCTGAGAGCATAAACAAGTCTCCTCGCTCTTTTGCACACTTTTCGCAAAGGTGAATCTTCTGCTGTTGTCCATTTGATACTTCAGTAAAATGAATAGCAGCTTCTCTCATATGACATTGTTGACAAATCAATCCTTACTCACCTCACACTTCTTGTCACTTTGTAAAAATACATTAACCTATCTCTAATCTTATTAACATATTTTCTTATCGATGCTGTAAAGCTAGCAGCATAGCTTTTAACATTCTAGCACGAAGCTGATCACGATGATGAGGATCAACATTAAGAACAGAATTATCAATAACGCTTAACATGACTTTTGCCTCTCTCTTTGTGATGAACTCCTCTTCAACTAGGCGAATAATCAAACTTTCGGCAGTTGATTGAGATACTCGTTCATTTACCATTGCAAGTACTTGATTAAAAAGATCTAAGTAGTCATTAGATTGTACCTTGATAATTCTAATAAAGCCTCCACCACCACGTTTACTTTCCACTACATACCCGCGTTCAACGGTAAAGCGTGTGTTGATTACGTAGTTAATTTGGGAAGGGACACATTGAAACTTATGAGCAATTTCACTACGTTTAATTTCTACAATATCTTGGTCACTCACATCTAGAACTTCTTTTAGATACTGTTCAATAATGTCAGAAATATTTCGCACCCTTTCCCCTCCTGACTTTGACTATATTTGACTTTTATAATAATAGTAATGCTTTTTATGTAAAATTGCAATAAAATCGAACGCAAGGTACTACTTCTATAGTTTCCACTTTTCATTACTTCAAAACGTTCTTTATAACAATTATTGTATAGAATGCAAAAAAGGCTGATCTATTATAGATCAGCCTTTTTATATGGTGCCTGGCAACGTCCTACTCTCACAGGGACAAAGTCCCAACTACCATCGGCGTTCAAGAGCTTAACTTCTGTGTTCGGCATGGGAACAGGTGTGACCTCTTGGCTATGGTTACCAGACTATATAGAGTTGTTCACTCAAAACTAAATAACAAGGCAAGGAAAAACATATCCGATTATGATCAATTCTTAGGTTAAGTCCTCGATCGATTAGTATTAGTCAGCTCCACATGTCGCCATGCTTCCACCTCTAA
>NZ_JBJZOT010000009.1:0-202951 GCF_057808375.1 Priestia sp. TRM10 | reverse complement strand
GGCAAGCGCTCCGTTTTACCCAGCAGGTCAAGTTGTGACGTATGAAGGAAGTTTGTATATAGCCGATGTGGCATCGCCGAGTGGGACTCCGGATACGTCAACAGATTACACGTTGTTGGCAGCAGCAGGAGCCACAGGCCCAACGGGCGTAACAGGAGAAACCGGAGCAACAGGGATCACGGGCGTAACTGGTGCAACGGGAGAGACCGGAGCAACTGGAGTCACAGGAGCAACTGGTGCAACAGGAGAGACGGAGCAACCGGAATCACAGGAGCAACTGGGGTTACGGGAGTAACCGGAGTCACGGGTGCAACGGGAGAGACCGGAGCAACCGGAATCACGGGCGTAACTGGTGCAACGGGAGAGACCGGAGCAACTGGAGTCACAGGAGCAACTGGAATCACAGGAGCAACCGGAATCACAGGGGCAACCGGAATTACGGGAGCAACAGGAGAGACCGGAGCAACTGGGGTTACGGGAGTAACGGGAGTAACCGGAGTCACTGGTGCAACGGGAGAGACCGGAGCAACAGGAGAGACCGGAGCAACCGGAGTCACAGGAGCAACTGGGGTTACGGGAGTAACGGGAGTAACCGGAGTCACGGGTGCAACGGGAGAGACCGGAGCAACGGGAGTCACGGGCATAACCGGAGCAACGGGAGTCACGGGCATAACCGGAGCAACGGGAGTCACAGGCGTAACCGGAGCAACGGGAGTCACGGGCATAACCGGAGCAACGGGAGTCACGGGAGTAACCGGAGCAACGGGAGTCACGGGCGTAACCGGAGCAACGGGAGTCACGGGCATAACCGGAGCAACGGGAGTCACGGGCGTAACCGGAGCAACGGGAGTCACGGGCGTAACCGGAGCAACGGGAGTCACGGGAGTAACCGGAGCAACGGGAGTCACGGGAGTAACCGGAGCAACGGGAGTCACGGGCATAACCGGAGCAACGGGAGTCACGGGAGTAACCGGAGCAACGGGAGTCACGGGAGTAACCGGAGCAACGGGAGTCACGGGCATAACCGGAGCAACGGGAGTCACAGGCGTAACCGGAGCAACGGGAGTCACGGGAGTAACCGGAGCAACGGGAGTCACGGGCGTAACCGGAGCAACGGGAGTCACGGGCATAACCGGAGCAACGGGAGTCACGGGCGTAACCGGAGTAACCGGAGCAACGGGAGTTACAGGAACAACCGGGGTTACGGGAGCAACAGGTTTAACTGGAAGTACGGGAGCAACAGGAATCACAGGTCCAACGGGTCTTACGGGAGCCACCGGTCCAGCATTTGGGACTTATGGAACTTTCTATAGAATAGGTACATTTACTTTAGGAGCAACAGGGATTGTCCCCCTTAATGCCTCAAGCACTGTCAACTCCACAGGTGATTTTACGCTAAATGCAAATGGGACAGTAACAGTGAATGAGACTGGGATTTATACTATTGATTACAGGGTCCAACTTGCTCCAGGTTCTAGTGCGGCATTTATTGCAACAAGAAATGGAGTAGTTGTTGCTGGAACAGGATCACAAGGCAGCAGTGCAATTTTGAATGGAGACTCTACTGTAGCTGTAAATGCTAACCTTGTTCAGCTAAATGTAGGGGATGTTATAGGAGTCCAAAGGCAAATATCGGGAGGAACAGCCCCGGTTGTTACAGTAGGAAGTACAGTTGATGGAGTAACATCTAATAGTAGCTATATTAGACTTGTTAGGATTTTTTAAATGATTCTCAAAGCCTCTCCTTTTTTAATAGAAGAAGAGGCTTTCTTCTTTTGTTTAGCAGCAACTGAGACATTTTTTAGGAATTTTTCACACTCTGCGTCCATTCTTCATACATATATATAGGTAAATGCCTAGAAAGGAAAGGGAGGTAAAGTAATGATTACAGTAAGTCTTTGTTTGATCGTGAAAAATGAGGAAAGTACGCTGCAACGCTGTTTAAATAGCGTGAGGAAAATTGTTGATGAAATTGTTATCGTTGATACAGGTTCAACAGATAGGACGATTGAGATAGCAGCGCAGTTTACAAATAAAGTATTAGAGTTTCCATGGGAAGACGATTTTTCAAAAGCGAGAAACTTCTCTTTTCAGCAGGCAACAAAAGATTATATTTTATGGCTTGATGCAGATGATGTATTAAACGAAAAAGATGTAGAAAAATTTTTAGAATTAAAAAAGACGCTTTCATCTCAAGTTGATGCAGTAGCAATGGATTATTATCTTGATTTTGACGAATATGGAAATGTGGCAGGGAAAATAAAAAAATATAGACTTGTAAGAAGAATGGCAGGATTTAAATGGATTGGAGCAGTTCATGAATATTTAGATGTTGAAGGTAAAGTAGAGAGTAGTACTATTTCGATTATTCATAAGAGTGAACGTCATAGTAAAGATCGTAACTTGCGTATTTACAAGAATAAGCTTGCAAAGGGAGAAGCATTTGAAGCGAGAGATTTGTACTACTTTGCAAATGAGTTAAAAGAAAATGGAACGTATGACAAAGCTATTTTCTACTATAATAAGTTTCTTAATACAGGAGAAGGATGGATAGAAGATAAAATTTCAGCGTGCAGTAAATTAGCAGATTGTTATTTTGAGAAAGGTGAACATGAGAAAGAGTATATGGCTATTTTAACATCCTTTATCTACGATATCCCTCGTCCTGAATTTTGCTGTCGATTAGGTTATTATTTTCTTGAACGGAATGAACTTAGAAATGCTATTTATTGGTACTATGTTGCAATTCAGCTTGAAATTTCAAATGAATGTAGCGGGTTTGTTAATCCAGCTTTTTCAACATGGTTGCCACATCTTCAACTTTGTGTCTGTTACGACCGATTACAACAATATGATTTAGCTTATCAGCACAATGAATCAGCAAGGAAATTTCGTCCTGAAGATCCTCAAATTCTTCATAATAAACAATACTTAGAGGTAATGAAAGATAGAAATCTAACTTCATTAGGTGAGACATATGTCGGAATTTAAAAAAAGAGTATTAGTAGGAAGTCCTGTTCACCAAAAGCCTTCTATTTTGGATCCTTTCCTTCGTTCGCTCCAAAGACTTACTTGCAATACGATTGATATTCATTTTTTCTTTATTGATGATAATGAGAATAATGAATCAAGCGCTATGTTAACGTCTTTTCAAGAAACAAACCAAAATGTGAAAATTGAGTTATCACAACTTGCGGATGTGTACTTGCGCGACGAACATACACATTATTGGAACGATCGTCTCGTTTGGAAAGTTGCAGGTTTCAAGAATCATATTATTAATCATTGCTTAGAAGAAAAGTATGATTATTTATTTCTCATAGATTCAGATCTTCTACTTGAGCCAGAAACAGTGGAGCATTTGATTCAAACAGAAAAGGATATTATTTCAGAAGTGTTTTGGACTCGGTGGCAACCAAACACAGAACCCTTACCACAAGTATGGCTTATGGATGAATATACTCAATGGGAGCAGAGACGTGGAGAAGAACTGACAGAGGATGAGAAATATAAACGCCACATGGAATTTATTGGTAACTTGAAAGAAAAAGGCGTCTATGAAGTTGGTGGTCTAGGAGCTTGTACATTATTAAGTCAAAAGGCGTTAGAAAAAGGGGTAAACTTCAAACAAATTAAAAACCTTTCTTTTTGGGGAGAAGACCGACATTTTTGTATTCGGGCAGCAGCTCTTGGTATTCCCTTGTATGTAGATACTCATATGCCAGCTTTTCATATTTATCGAGATTCTGATTTAGCATATGTTGATGAATTCATGACGAAAGAAGAAACTCATGTTTCAACAAAAGAAGAAAAGAAGAATAAACTCACTCTTTCTATGATTGTAAAAAATGAAGGAAATCGTTATTTAAAAGAGGCATTAGAGAAGCATAGACAATATATCGATGAAGCCGTCATTATTGACGATGGCAGTACAGATAACACCGTTGATATTTGTCTAGAAACCCTTAAAGGAATTCCGGTTCATCTTGTAAAGAATGAACACTCTAAGTTTTCAAACGAGATCGAGCTACGCAAACAACAGTGGGAAGAAACAATCAAGAGAAACCCAGAATGGATTTTAAACTTAGACGCTGATGAAATATTTGAAAGTGGATTTGCTACAGGAGTTAAAGAAATTTTAGACCAAGAAGAATTTGATGTAGTGTGTTTTCGTCTCTATGACTTTTGGAATAAGACTCACTATCGCGAAGATGAGTATTGGAGAGCTCACTTCGTATATCGTCCATTCTTAATACGGTATAAGAAAGATTTTACGTATACATGGAAAGAAACGCCTCAACATTGTGGGAGGTTACCTGAAAACGTTTTTGAGCTGAAATGTATGTTGTCACAGTGGAGGATTAAACACTTTGGTTGGGCAGATAAGGAAGAAAGAGTTGCGAAGTATAAACGTTATGCAGAACTAGATCCTGAAAGTAGATATGGTTGGCATGAACAATATGTCTCTATTCTAGATGAGAAACCTAATCTTGTAAAATGGACGGAATAACAACATGAGGTATTAAAAACGGTCATTTCCTATGAAATATGGTTCCTTCTTTTTAAGATAGGAGTAACAGTAGAAAAGAACAAATTGAAAAGGCCCTATAGTATCTCAATAGGGCTTTTAAAATATTTTAAATGAAGGTTCAGGTAAATTAATGCCTTTACTGAACATCTTTTCTCTGAAAATAAAAGAGTGCCAAGATTAAGCAGAGGATAGAGGTTGCAAATATGCTCATATAGGATAAAAAAGAAGCATATTGTTTGAAAAAGTGACCTGTTGTAATCACTTCAACAGCTGACCATGGGTAAAGAGCGCTATATTCACTTCCATAAATCATAACATTAACCATTGTAATTATAATGGTTACAATGATAGACGCTACGTAGTTTCGAATAAGTAGCGTAACTAAAATAATGGGCGTACTTAAAGAGAAGAGGAGAAGCCCTCCAGTGATAAATTCTTTTAAAGACCGCAGCCAAACGGAAATACTGAAATCGTCTAAATTTGCGATAAAGCCAAAAATAGTAGCTGTAAGAAAGGATACAAGGGTAAGCGTTAAAATCCATAAAAGTAATAGTAGTAGTTTGCTAAAAACAAGGCTAACTTTTGAAACCGGAATAGTTAATAAGTTTTTTAAAGTTCTCTCTGCATATTCACGATTAAAAAGGTACGTTGTAATGACACCATAAATGGGCACACCAATGAGCATCAAAATATAGAAATTAACATCTGTAAAAAAAGTTTTGAACAAAAACATTTGATCAGAAAATTTGTGTTGTTTCACAAGTGTTGACACAAATGTAATAAAGGGAGCGGCAACAGCACCAAGAAGACTAAGAAAAAACATATAGGACCGCTTAAGTTTCAAAACTTCCGTATAAAGAAGATTAACCAATTGTCCCACCTCCTACAAGATTAATAAAATAATCTTCAAGATGGTCTTCACTAAGCTTCATCTGAAATACATCAACATTGCCTAAAACCAATTCCTTATTAATAAGATGTTGTTCATGAAGATGTGAATAAACGCGAATTATTCCGTCTTCATGAACTTGATAGTGAGAAATTCCTAGCTTTTCTTCTAAAATATAAGCTGCTTTACTTTCGTCTGAGACATAAAATTCTATATGTTTTTTGTTTAAAGTATGAAGCTTATCCATATCAAGTTCCTCTAGCAATTCACCTTTATGAATAATTCCAATCCGGTGTGCAAGTTGCTCAACTTCAAATAAAATATGACTTGAAATTAAAATTGTAATGTTCCGTTCTTGGGCTAGGGATGTAATCAGTTTCCTCATTTCTTTAATACCTATCGGATCAAGTCCATTTGTTGGTTCATCTAAAATAAGAAGTTCAGGTTCATGAAGAAGGGCACGAGCGATACCTAAACGTTGTTTCATCCCAAGCGAATATTTCCCAACGAGTTTCTTTGTTTCTTTTTCTAATCCAACCGTTTCGAGGGCTTCTTCAACTGCTCTCTTTTTATGAATTCCCATAATTCGGGCGTTAATAAGGAGATTTTCTCTTGCTGTAAGATTTTCATAAAAGCCAGGTGTTTCGACAATAGCGCCAATCCTTGTAAGCAGGCGCTTTTTATTTCGAAGAAGTGTTTCTCCGAAAAGTTCAACTTCTCCTTCAGATGGTTTTGTTAAACCCAAGAGCATCTTAATTGTTGTTGTTTTGCCAGCTCCGTTTCGGCCTAGAAAACCATATATTTCGCCTTTTTTAACTGTCATATTAAGGCGATGAACGGAAACTTGCTCTCCATATTTTTTCGTTAGATTTGTGGTTTGAATAATTGTACTCATACGTAAGCCTCCCTTTTTTATAGCAGATCTTTATTGTAGAAAGAAAACGTGAACTCCTTCTTAAGCAGTTCTTAACTTTTTCTTAAACGTGCAGTTTAGGGAGAGAAAAACGAAAAGTTGTGTTTTGCCAGGGAATGCTTTCTACTTCTAATTCACCTTTATGTTTCTCTGTTAGTTCTTTGGCAATAAAGAGTCCAAGTCCACTGCCGCTCGAACTTTTTCTCGCATAATCACCTTTATAAAGGCGATCAAAAACATATGGAAGCTCTCTAGCTTCAATCCCTTTTCCTTGGTCCCGAATGGCTAGCTCATATATTTGGCCTTTATCAGAAAGAGAGACTTTTAGAATCTTACCGTCTTTACCATGACAAAGACTATTTTTAAGTAAATTTGTCATAATACGAGCTATACTAGTTGCATCAGCATAGACAAAACAAGATGAGGGAGGAAGCTCAACCGAAAGAGAGACTTTTTCTTTCTCTATTAGAGGAAGAAATTCAATTAGAACTTCTCTTATTGCTTCAGATAAATCCAGTTTCTGGAATGAGAAAGATACTTCATCAGCGTCAAGCTTTGCCATATGAAATAAGTCTTCGATAATCTCTTTTAAACGAGAAGACTTGCTTGATAAAATATGTAAATATTTCTGTTTTTCATCTTCTGAACGAAATATATTGTCTTTTAACGCATCAATATAGCCAATAATCGAAGTGAGCGGAGTTCGGATGTCGTGTGAAATACTAGAGAGAAAACGTTTGCGAGCAAGTTGAGAACGAACAGCTTCAGCTTCTATTTCTTCATATTGATCAATAATCTTATTAATTAAAAAAGTTGTTTCATGAAATATAGCATCAGAACCTGTTCGTAGTCGTATTCTTTTATTTCCTTGCACAATACTCCTTAAAAGTTCTTCTGTTTCTCTTATCTTCTTGATTACATTGAATCGTTGCGTAATGAAGAGAAGGGAAAATAGGAGCAAAATACTTTTTAGAATGACAGCTAACAAGGAAGCGTTTTCGAGAAAAAACAAAGAGCAAACGAGAAAAAGTTGCAATAGTAAGAGAAGGTATGTTTTATCATATCTCATCTTTTTCACCTTGAAATCTATAACCAATGCCCCATACTGTTTGAATAAATAGCGGATTAGAAGGGTCTTTTTCAATTTTTTTACGAAGCTTTCGGATGTGTACCATTACTGTATTATCATCCTCGATATATTCCTCTCCCCATCCTTCTTTAAAGAGCTGTGCTTTTGTAAATACACGTTCAGGATGCGATAAAAAGAGTTTTAAAAGTTTCAGTTCTTTAGCAGCAAGGGTCACCTCTTTGTCAAATACTCGCACTTTGTACGTTGTAAGATCCATTTCTATATTTTTATATTTCATAATACTATGCTCTTCGTTTATCGTATTATTGCCTAACACAATAAAGCGACGTAATAAAGCTTTCACACAAGCAACAACTTCATAAATACTAAACGGTTTTGTAATATAATAATCCGCTCCAAAACTTAATCCCAAGATTTTGTCACTTTCATGATCTTTGGCTGTAAGCATTAAAATAGGGACATTTGTTTCTTTTCTTAATACTTGGCATACCTCTATTCCATCTTTCCGGGGCATCATAATATCCAGAATTACAAGATGATATGTGTGTTGACGGAAAAGAGCTAGCGCTTTTTCTCCATCTCTAGCAATGTCCACTTCATAGCGTTCTCGTTCTAAGTAAGCTTTGATAAGATGACAAATCTCTTGTTCATCATCAGCTACTAAAATACGTATATTCTCCATAAGAAGGCCTCACTTTCATTTATCACAAAATCCTTTTTCTTACATATTATAAAGTTGATTATGGGGATTAGTAAATAATATAAAAGTTTAGGTGTTTAATAAAATGGGTACATAGTATTTTATCCTCATATTAAATTAAATTAGTTTCAAAAGTAGAATGTTTTGGATACAAGATTAGGCGAAAATAAGACGATATTTATCAGTATGAAAAAAAATAATACTTTTCATTTTCAGATAATTGATTTAAGATAGGTTAAAGAGGAAAGGAGGGAGAAGATGATTCGTAAAAAGCCGTATATATCACTTTGCTTTATTTTTGTTTTCTCCCTATTTATATTTTCTCATCATGCAGTACCTCATCATAGTGGAGATCATTCATCTACAGCTGTTGTAGATGAAACACACATTCATTCTTTAAAAGACATATCAAAAGATGATAAAAAAGCGGTATTGTGGAGTACTGTAGCAGTTACGCTTTTGCTTACATTTTTGTGGCTATCTCAAGCTGTCAAAAATCCGAGCTTTCACAAAGACCGACATTTTCTTTTATCTGTCTTTTATCAATCGTCGTACTTTGACAAAACATCGTTCGCCTCAGAAAAATAAACAAGATTTAAAGGAGGAATTTACGATGATGTTTTGGATTCGTGCACTAATGATTGGGTCTTTTTCACTTACAGCACTAAGTTTATTTGCATTTCAAGGGGTAGAAATCTTTCATGCTTTTGTTAACATGTTCGGAAAAGATACAAACATTTAAAAAATAAAAAAGAAGGATTGCTCCTTCTTTTTTTATTAAGAGCTGAGCTCCATTTCTTGGAGGTCAGTTTCTTTTTGTAGTTTTTTACGATAAACAAAAGCAGAGACATTAATACTAATCTCATATATGAAAAGAAGTGGGATGAGAACAAGAATATCAGAAATAAAATCTGGTGGGGTAAGTAAAATAGACGTAACAGCTATAATGAAATAAGCAATTTTACGTGATCTTTTTAAAATGTGTGGTTTTAATAAACCAAAAGATGTTAAAAACAAAACAATAGCCGGAAGCTCAAATAAAATTCCAAACGGAAGAGTTAAACGAATTAAGAAACTAAAATAATTTTGAGAGGTATAAAACTGTATAAAATGAGCCCCTGCTAAATCTTGCATAAATGAAAGAACAATTGGAAACACAACAAAATATCCAAAAGAAATTCCCCCAATGAATAGAAAGAAAAGGGAAGGAATGAAAAGAAGAGCCCCTCGTCGTTCATGAGGTTTTAAAGCAGGAAGTACAAATTTCCATATGTGATAGCCTGCAATCGGAAGCGTGAATGCTATCGCACATACAGCTCCAATTTTAAAGTAAATCCACAACACATCAGATGGACCTAACAAAGCAAGCTTTACGTCCAATCCTTTGACAAGCAAACTATAAATCTGTTCTACAAAAAAAAGCGATAGGGCAAGTAGCGTTAAAAAACTGCCAATAACATAAAGAAGTCGCTTCCTCACTTCTTCTAGATGCTCAATAATATTTAATTCTTTAGGATCCATATTCCTCTTTCACTCCTTCTCTAAAACTAAGGTTCATTTCTTAATGATAATAAAAGATTATAAAGCTAGTTTTAATACTTTGTGAAAATAAGAAAGGAGAGAAATTTAAGAAAAAAGGCTTGTTTTTTTCTCTGTTTTTACGTGATTTCTCTTTTTTCTTTGTTTTTATAGAGGAAGATAGGTCTATCTTTCTTTTAAAACGCTTCTATTTTTAGAAAACGTTTGTAAATTTGTAAAGAAGAACTCTTAAACAAGTCCAAGAAAACGCAAATTATCTCATTTATTGTCAAATTATCTTACTTATATGTAAAAGTTTTTAAAAGACTACATAAGCAAAAAGAATCTTTTAAGAATAAAAATGAAGCATGTATGAAAAGAAAAAAGAGGATATTGTTCTTTCTTAATTTTATAGTCCTGTGAAAAAAGTTAGAGAACCGTTATTGTTCTTTACATCACTTCATAATCAATTTACAGAAAGTTCTTATAATGAGGGAGCACCCTAATTTAGAAAGGAGAACTTTCGTGGATAAACAAAAATTAGAAGGAATGATTCAAGATTTTAGTGAGGAAACAATGCAACGTAAAAAAGTAGATCGACGAGCATTTATAGAAGGCGCAGGAAAAATTGCGGGTCTTTCGCTTGGCTTTGTTATTGCCCAGTCTATAGGAGGATTGGATGTTCAAGCGAAAGCAAAAACGATAAAATTTAGTAGCTATCCTTTTACTCTTGGTGTTTGTTCTGGTGATCCTTCTCCACAAGGAATTGTTCTTTGGACAAGGTTAGCTCCTGATCCGTTAAATGGTGGTGGGATGCCAAATGAAGTAGTGAAAGTAGAGTGGGAACTGGCCAAAGATGAAAACTTCAAACACATCGTAAAGAAAGGAAGTGCTACAGCTTCTCCAAATCTTGCTCACTCTGTTCATGTAGAAGTAGAAGGATTAAGGTCTAATGAGGTTTATTATTATCGATTTAAGAGCGGGAACGAACTTAGCCCTGTTGGCAGAACAAAAACATTGCCCAAAAGAAGTGAAGAAGTACAAAAACTTACATTTGCTTTTGCTTCCTGTCAACAGTATGAGCATGGTTATTATACAGCTTATAAACATTTAGCTGAGGAGGAGTTAGATGTTGTCTTTCATTTAGGTGACTACATATATGAATACGGACCAAACGAATATGTCTCCTCTTCTGGAAATGTAAGAACCCATAGTGGCCCAGAAATTATCACGTTAGATGATTACCGAAATCGCTATGCGCAGTATCGCTCAGATGCGAACTTAAAAGCTGCACATGCCGCTTTTCCATGGATTGTAACATGGGATGACCATGAAGTTGAAAATAACTATGCAAATAATATACCTGAAAAAGGACAATCTGTTCAGGCTTTCATAAAAAGGCGTGCAGCTGCTTATCAAGCATATTATGAACATATGCCATTGCGAAAAACATCGCTTCCAAATGGAGGAGATATGAGTTTATACCGCGATTTTTCTTATGGTCAACTTGCTTCATTCAATGTTCTTGATTCAAGGCAGTATCGCGATGACCAGGCAAACGGAGATGGGAGCAAGCCACATTCAGAAGAGTCACTGAATCCTAATCGAACAATGCTTGGTAAACAACAAGAGAATTGGCTTTTCAAAAACTTAAATAAGTCAAAAGCCCACTGGAATATTCTTGCTCAGCAAGTTTTCTTTGCACAACGGAACTTTGGGGTAAATGGGGAACAAATTTATAGTATGGACTCTTGGGATGGTTATCCTGAAGCTCGCAATCGTATTATTGACTTTGTTCAAAAGAAAGGAATGAATAATTTAGTCGTTTTAACAGGAGATGTTCATGCAAGCTGGGCTTCTAATATTAAAACAGACTTTGATAACGCATCTTCTTCTCTTATTGGAGTTGAATTTGTTGGCACATCTATTACTTCAGGTGGAAACGGAGCAGACAAGCGAGCAGATACAGACCGCATCTTAGCTCAAAATTCTCACATTAAATTTTTTAATGATTATAGAGGTTATGTGAGATGTACCGTAACTCCTGAGAGTTTTCAAGCTGATTACCGTGTTCTTCCTTTTGTAACAGAACCAAACGCCGCTATTTCTACAAGGGCATCTTTTGTGTA
Organism: Priestia sp. TRM10; assembly: GCF_057808375.1. Lineage (NCBI taxonomy): Bacteria > Bacillati > Bacillota > Bacilli > Caryophanales > Bacillaceae > Priestia > Priestia sp. TRM10. Next base: position 191,181 of record NZ_JBJZOT010000009.1, on the reverse strand, counting down.
CCATAAAGATCAAACAGGCTTAAAACAGATCGGTACAAATGCTGTTCCATATGGTTTGAAAAAATCTACTGAAGTAGAGGAAGATCGGATTATAGCACATAGTAAGGCACATACAAAACAGGTAAACAAACTGAAGAAAAAGGTTGAAAATTAACCAAAGGAGGATGGAAAGCTAATGTTGGCTAATATCGGAATTCCGGGACTTGTTTTAATTGTTATTATCGCTCTTATAGTATTTGGGCCGTCTAAACTTCCAGAAGTAGGACGAGCTTTTGGAAGAACATTAACAGAATTCAAAAGTGCAACAAAAGGACTTGTTTCAGATGATGAAGAGACAAAGAGTCAGACGACATTAGAAAAAAAGAAAATTAACTAACAATGCTTTATTGAAAAGGTTATCGAAAAAGCGAAAGAAATGAATCATTTCTTTCGCTTTTTTATTTGTATTTTTGGAAGAAGAAAGGTTTTCCTTTTCTCCATTCTGCAAATATAACATCTTTATAATCAAAAATGTTATGGTTGGCAAGTTGTTGTTGTAGCCATTCTTCATCAAAGCCTGCTTTTGTTAAATTATCGTAGAGGACTTCTCCATCAATAATGAGTGTAACAGGTAAATAAACAGGTTTGAGTTCTAAATGAAGATCTTCACTGGTTGGAGGAGCATACTGTGATTTTGGAAGTACACTGATTATACCGTTTGTTTCTAAAATAGCAAATTCGACTTCTTCGATAGAGAAAAAACCTTGTTGACGGAGAAGATTCTGAAGCTGATTAAGATCAAGCTTACTTTTAGAGAGTGATTTATATTGCAATTGTCCATGATGAATCACAATAACAGGTTCACCTTCAAGAAGCTTTCGCAATTTCTTAACTTTTTGAGTAAGCATTTCTGTTGTAAAAATAAGTATTCCCCACAAAACAGAAGCAAAGACCACTTCTTTTACATTTACCTCAGGATCATATACAGCATTTCCGAGCAGTTCTCCTAAAATAAGCGCTGAAATAAAATCAAAAGGGGTAATCTGTGAAAATTGATTTCTGCCCAGAACTTTCGTAATCGTAAAAAGAACGATAAATCCAAAGAAAAGATCGAGTGCAATTGCTACATAGTGATTCATATTATATATCTACACCTACTTTTGATGAGCTCTTCTTATTGTTTTCTAGGAAGTATTATTCTAAACCAAAAACCTTTTTCTTCTTCTTTGTATGAAGTACATAAAAAGCAGAAGTGTCGCCCATATTAACAAAGAGAAGGGAGGGAGAACAGTGAAAGTGTTGCTTATCATAGGTATGGTGTTTTTTGCGCAGCCCGTTTCATCAAATGTGACCCTACAATATAAAGGTGAACAGATTAAGAATATCGAACGGAAAGAATTTACGGAAGGTGTTCCAGGTTTTCCACTTCTTAATGAAGAAAAATACGAAGAACTTGTAGAAAACATAAAAAATGAAACATATAAACCAGCCACAGACGCCCACATTAACAAATATGGGGAAATAGTACAAGAGAAAACAGGTGAGATTTTAAATAAGGAAAAATTCCGGGATCGTTTTCTTACCCAATTTTATAGAAATGATGGGAACACAATTGAAATACCTATGTATACGACATATCCTAAAGTAGATAGTGAGCTTTTAGTAAATATTAAGACAAGGTTAATTGGTCAATATGTTACTTATTTTAATACACGAAATGAAGCAAGATCTCATAATATTGATTTAGCAACGGAAGAGATTAACAATACAGTTGTTTTCCCAAATGAAACCTTTTCTTTCAATAAAACAGTAGGAAAGAGAACGGCAGATAGGGGATATTTGAAAGCACCCGTTATTGTAAAAGGTGAACTAGCCGAAGATATTGGAGGAGGAATTTGTCAAGTTTCTTCAACCCTGTTTAATGCAGTGGAGAAAGCGGGAACTAAAATTGTCGAACGCTACTCCCACAGCAAGCGTGTCACATATGTACCTGAAGGAAGAGATGCGACTGTTAGCTGGTATGGTCCTGATTTCCGATTCAAAAATCAGTATAACCAACCTATTCTCATTCGAGCTCATACATATGGATCACAAATGATTGTGAGAATTTACTCCTCAGAAGAGATTAATTATAACCCCAATAAGGTACCTAACCCTTCAAAAGAGCTCCCAAAAGAAAAAAGAACGATAAAACCTCTCTCTTATTAAGATGGGAGGTTTTATTGTTCTTTCACAATTAGAAGCAAAATTCGATATAAAAGATAGACACCAATATAAGCACCTGAAATAAGTAGAAAGGGATTTAACAAAATGGCATGAATAGTTGTCATAAATACACGATCTTCTTGAAGAACGTCATGAATTGCTAATGATACAATATCTCCAAACAGGAGGATAGCAACAAAAGCGAACACATTGAAGACAAAATTAAGCGCGGTATATTTCTTCTGTAGAATTAGCATGATAAAAGGAAAAATCAGGCTTCCTAGAATTAAAATGATTTTCATTTTATTTCCCCTTTTTAGAATAAGTTCGTTTTTAGTATAGCCATTTACGTGAAACCTCTATCCTTACTTTCCCGACTAGCTGGAAAATTAACCTTTTATTAATTTAATTAAACTATGTTCTAAAAGATAAATATAAGACATTTTAGAAAGTCCAAACCTTTTAAAAATAAAAGAATAGAATAAGTAGAAAGCATACCGGAAAAGGAGAAATGTGAATGCTTGATAAATATAGAAAAATACAAATAGACTTTGCAGAATTTGATTCTCTTTACATTCCTCTTGATGTTCCAGTTATTTTGGAGATTAATTGGAGAGGAGTCAGCTACGAGTTTCTTATTAAGTTAAAAAGCGGAGAAAAAAATATGCTTATTTTAGGATCAGGTGGAGGAGCAAACATGGAAATGCCAAACGGCCCACCCTATTTCCAACGTCACTCTTGGATGGATGATTTTAAAGACTCTGTTATTTACTATAATGATCCAACGCTTTATTTAGGAAAACTTCCACTAGGATGGGGACAAGGCACAGCAGAGCGATTCTATTTAGAAGAAATTGCGCTTATTTTACTTAAACTCTTTAAAAAAATTCAATATGAAACAAAAGATGTTGTTTTTTACGGTTCTTCTGGCGGAGGATTTATGTCTATGATTTTAGCAGGGTATATACGAGGATCTAAAGCGCTTGTTAACAATCCTCAAACCTGTTTAACAAGATGGTTAAAGACTCCTGTACAGAGTGTATTTAACTTATCATATCAAGGTCTAACAACTGAAGAAGTAATCAATAGATTTGGCAATCGAATCAATGTTGTCCAATTTTTTAAATCTAGAAAGTACGTCCCTGAAATTTACTATCTACAAAATGGAGCATGTGAATTTGATGTTACAAATCATCTTATCCCATTTCTTGATGAGCTCCAACATATGGATGAAAAATATGAAGTGAAAAATGTGAAAATTGATTTGTATTATAATAAAAAAATGGGCCATGCAGCTCTTGGAAAACCAGAAACTGTTTTGTATACCCAAAAAATCAGAGAAAACGAAAGCGCTCTTTACTAGAAAGAGCGCTTTCTGCTATTGAATGATTGTGACCTCGAATCCTGCATTTTTAGCTCTTACAGATAAAGCTTCAGCATTTTCTCGTGAAGAGAAAGCCCCAATTTGAACTTTAAAGAGATTGTTCTCAGTAGCAATAAAACTCGAAAATCCTTTTGTCTCTGCTTCAGATGCTAACCGTTCGGCATTTTCTCGTGAAGAGAAAGCCCCAATTTGAACTTTGAAAAGTGATGTTTGCTGTTTTCGCTGAAGATTAAAAGCACGAGCTAATCCATTTACATGCCCACGGGCGATAGAAGTAATAAAGCTTGCATTTCTCAACTTAGCGACATCATTGGCATTATCAATAAATCCATTCTCCGTTAAAATAGCAGGCATATTTGTTTCACGCAAAACATGAAAATTTGCTGTTTTCTTACCTCGATTGGCAAAATCCACAGATTTTAAAACCTCTTCATGAATAAGGTTTTGATATGTTGTAGTAGGAGCGCCGATCCCTGGAAAAACGTAATCCTCGTATCCTGTTCCGCCTCCTGCATTAATGTGGATTGACAAATAGTAATCTGCATTCCAAGCATTCGCAGCATTTGTTCTTGCCGTTAAAGAAACGGTTTGATCTCCTGTACGGCTCATAAGAACGTAAACGTCTTCATATTCATTTACCAACATATTTCGAACGGCAGAAGCAATTTGCCATGTTAAGTTTTTTTCTAGTAAGCCGTTGCTAGCAGCTCCGCTGTCTGTCCCTCCATGACCAGGGTCAATGAAAATTTTCACTATATCATCACCTCTCTTTATTGTATGAAAGAATAAAAGAAAAAGCTTGTACGAATGTCTTCATAATAGGAAAAATATTCATTATATAAAGAGAGAAGGGAGATGATAAGAGAAGTTATGAAGTGAAAAAAGGATAAAAAGGGTCCAAAACTTTTTTGTTTAGTGATAGAAAGGATATAAAAACGCTCTATTAAGAAGGGAAGGATAAGGAATCATAAATTTTTGTTAAAAGAATAAAAGGAAGTTTGAAAGAAGAAAAAAAGGGAAAGGGAAGAGTGAACAAAAGCGAGAAATAGGATTCTCGCTTTTCTCCTTATGTAAAAAACGGCTTACAAGAAGAGTAAAGACTGCTTTCTAGTTTTTCTTTTACAGCTGGCCACTCTTTATCAATAATGCTGTAAAACACAGAATTACGATAAGAGCCATCTTTACGAATCATATGATTGCGCAAAATCCCTTCTTTGATACCACCAATTTTTTCAATTGCCTTTTGAGAACGGATATTACGTTCATCTGTTTTAAATTGAACACGGCCAATGTTCAATGTTTCAAAACAATACTTTAAGAGCAAATACTTTGTTTCTTTGTTGCAGTTTGTGCCCCATACAGAGGGAGAGAACCACGTCCAGCCGATTTCTAGGCTTCGGTTTTTTTCTGATATATTTAGAAACCGAGTTGTGCCGACTACTTTATTTGTTTTCCTTTCTAAAATAACAAAGGGAAACTCTATCTTCTTTTGTTTTTGAGATAATGCTTCTTGCACAAACTTTTGCATACTTTCTGCCTTTTTAAGATTATTTGGAAGATGTGTCCAAATCTTATTTTCTTGTGCAATACGGTGCAATTCCTCCCAGTGTTCAAAAATCATTGGAACTAGTGTAATAAACGTTCCTTCCCATCTTTTTTGTGAAATATTCATACCATTCATCTCCTTTTTCTTCATTATAATAAGAAATAAAAAGGAGAAGGGATTATATTTATAAAAAAGGGTGGAAAGTTATTTTTATCCAGCTGCTTTCATAATTGCATAGATATGATTTGCTGCTTGATCAAGGTTTCGGTACTCTCTAGGATGTTCTGTTGTCATATAAGCAATTTGAAATACATCTCTTCGTTTAGAATAACAAACTGACAAAATTTGCATATTTGACGAAGATAGGGTTTTCGTGACATAAGCTTCAGAGAAGGGAGGGACTGTTAATTCAAAAAGCATTTTTTTTATTTCTAATAATGTCATGTTCTCCACGTGCCCCTTTCAAATTATGAGGGGATAGAACAGATTTGTCCCTGATAATTTAGTTTTAATAGATCGTACCTATAAAGCTAGATAGCTTCCTTAATCACAAGTTCATATTTTAGAAACGTAAGGGTATGCATCTTTCCTACAGTATACAGGATATATCCGGCAACTAAAAGGGAATTAGTCATTTCTTTACAATAAAGAAAGACTACCCGAATGACGGGTAGTCTATAGCCAAAACTATTCAATTGCTAATGGAGATTAGCGTTGTGTTCCTGATAATTGTTGTTGAGCAGAAGCAACAAGACGTTTTGTGATCTCGCCTCCTACTGAACCGTTAGAACGAGCTGTAGTATCAGCGCCTAATTGAACGCCAAACTCAGAAGCGATTTCGTATTTCATTTGGTCGATAGCTTGTTCAGCACCTGAAACGACTAATTTATTACGGTTTGCCATGTGTATCACCTCCTTGTAAGTGTAGAATGTGTTTTTTTTATTGCTCTCATACAATGTAATTTTTTCCAATAAAAGACCCTTTCACATAATGTGAAAGGGTCTTGTTATATTATGACCAAGGTTGGTCTGTTCCGATAGCTTGAGCAAGTGCTTGACTATGTTTGCGTCGGTTTTTTCGTTCTTCTGCTCGTTGTTTTGCTGTATTATGAAGCATAATTTCCTCATCTGATTGTGGAATAACGCGTGGCACTCTTTTCGGCTTTCCGTTTTCGTCTAGAGCTACAAAAGTTAAGAAAGAAGTAGCGGCAAGACGACGTTCACCTGTTTTTAATGTCTCCGCAATAATTTTTACGAATACTTCCATAGAAGATGTTCCAACCCATGTTACGTAAGATTCTAAGCAGACAGAATGCTCAGGTCTTATAGGTGACAAGAAGTCAACGGAATCTGTCGAAGCTGTCACAGTTTCGCCTCGCGAATGGCGAGCAGCCGAAATGGAGGCAACATCATCAATATAGCTCATCAATTTTCCCCCGAAAAGCGTGTTATGGTTGTTCGTATCTAAAGGAAATACGCGACTAGTTCGAACAACTAAAGATTCTTTACAATATTTTTCTGTTTGTTCATTCATGTTAGTTTGCTCCTCATTTAAAAATACATCTTTTATAAGTTTTCCATCTTATTTTTTTATTAAAACAAAAATAAGATAGTTTGTCTTGTTGTTTGTTATAAGATAGACCATAAAAAAACCTCTCATAAGAGGAGAGGTTTTTTAAGAAGTTACTTTGTTCTTTTTGATTTGCTTGCTTCGAAGCTGACCACACGCTGCGTCAATATCTGTTCCTTGCTCAGCGCGCACACCGCAGTTAATGCCATGTTCCATCAGCGTTCCATAAAATTCAACAATAGCTTCTTTTGTGCTTCGTTGATATTGGTTGTGTTCATCAACTGGGTTATAAGGAATAAGGTTAACGTAAGAAAGGTGACGTTTATTTTTTAATAGCTTTGCAAGCTGAATAGCTTCTTCCTTATGATCATTCACATCGTGCAATAGGATGTACTCAAATGTGATACGTCGATTTGTTTTTTCTAAATAGTAGTCAATGGCAGGCATTAACTTTTCAAGCGGGTATGCTTTGTTAATTTTCATAATGCGTGTACGAAGATCGTTGTTTGGTGCATGCAGTGAAACAGCTAAGTTAATCTGAATGTTTTCATCTGCAAACTCACGAATTTTATGAGCAAGTCCACTTGTTGATACAGTAATATGACGTGCTCCAATAGAAAGTCCCTTTTGATCATTAATAACGCGGAAGAAATCCATCATATTGTCATAGTTATCAAATGGTTCTCCAATTCCCATCACAACGATATGACTAACACGCTCATCCTTGCCTTGTGAATCAAGATGGTGCTGAACGTTCATAATTTGCTCCACAATTTCACCGCTTGAAAGATCACGGTTCTTCTTAAGAAGTCCACTTGCACAGAACGTACAGCCGATGTTACAGCCAACTTGTGTTGTTACACAAACAGAAAGGCCGTAGTTGAATCGCATTAGTACTGTTTCGATTAAGTTTCCATCTTGTAATTTAAAGAGAAACTTAATTGTACCATCTTTTGATTCCTGTTTTACGGCTTGTTCAAGTGTTTGAATAACAAAATGTTGTTCAAGTAAGTCAATACAGTCTTTATTTAAATTTTTCATCTCTGAAAAATCTGTGACGCGCTTTTTATAAAGCCAATCCCAAATTTGCGCAGCTCGGAACTTTTTTTGACCGTTCTCTACAAGCCACGAAGTTAATCCATCTAATGTTAATCCATATATGGAAGTTTTATTCATTTCCAACCCTCATTTCGAAACTTTACCTTTACTCACTTTAATATCTTACTGAAAAGTAGGGGGCAGAAGCAACCTATTTATTCATAAAAAGAAAAGGTTTATATAAATAGTGTACCAAAAAGAGAAGATGGAATGCTAGTTATGAATGATTTCCTAAAGAATAAAGACAATAAATCATCTATCATCTCTACGTTTAGCAGGCTCTTCAGGGATTAAAATAAGACCCATAATAAGCAAAAGACCACCAATAATGCCAAAGTAACTTCCGTATTCTGTAATATGACGAATAAAATAGGACATAAAAATAAGACCAAGACCTAAAATAGCAAGAAAGACACCGTGAATATTTTGAATAAACATATGTAACCTCCATTTTTTACCTTATTTCCATTTTACCGCTTTTGTTAAGCACCTGAAAGAGGTAAGGCTTGTAGTTAAGGTAAAGTTAAGAATAGAAGGCTTTAAAAATAATATTGAAGAAATTCTGGAACGTTTTGAAACCATTTATTCCAAAAAGGAAGTGATTCGAAATAAGACTGATCAACGTGTTTGGAGTTTTCTATATCTTTTTTTAAGTTGTTTTTCATTTTTTGTATAAATTGCTTATCATAAATGATGCAGTTTGATTCATCATTTAAGAAGAAACTGCGTGAGTCTCCGTTTGCTGTTCCGATATCCACAAATTCTTCATCTTTTACAAGTACTTTTCCATGAAAAAAGCCGTGATTATAAACATAAACATCAGCACCTTTATCTACAAGCATTTTTAGCTTTTGATAAGAGGGAGGGCGTGCGAAAAGGCGTGCATCCGTTTTCTCTGGAACTAGAATGGTGACGTGAACTCCTCGTTTTATTGCTTGTTCAAGCTCATTTATAATAGAACGAGGAGGGAGAAAATAAGGCGTAGCAACGAAAAAAGATGAATTTGCTTCCTTTATCCATTTTTTCATCCGGTTCTCCATCCCTGAACCAGAAGTAAATAAAAAACGATAAGAAGCCTCTCCACCTTTTACAGTGTTGTGTGAAGATGAGGAAGGAATGCTTTCCTTACTATCTTCCTTCCAATCAAGAAGAAACTGTTCCTCTAGTGTGTTTATGCCTTCTCCTGTTATTCGGACATGATAATCATGCCATTTTCCGAGCTTTTTCTCGTGGCCAAGATATTCTTCACCAACGTTGAATCCACCAACATAACCAATAGATGAATCAATCACAGCTATGCGTCGATGATTGCGGTGGTGAACACTATAAAAAGGATGTGCAGCGGAGATTTTTCGGCTGAATGAAACCTTTACATTAGACTTTTTTAATTGCTCAATGCTTTCTCTTGTAAGTTCATGACCGCCGATTAAGTCTACAGAAAGATAAACGTTAAGTCCCTGCCTTGCTTTTTCTTTTAAGAGAGAAAAAAGGCGCTTTGTAAGTGCATCATTGCGAAGAATATAAAAGTGAAGATAAACAGAGCTTTTTGATTTCTTTATATCTTGAAAGAGAGTCGAAAATAAAGTTTGCCCCTTTTTATAGAGCGAAATGTTTCCGTTATAAACAGGAGTTTCCCATGCGGGATGTGTTTCGGTATAGTGTTTTTGCCCTTGTTGAACGTCTTTTATCATAATAAGCAGAAGTACTAACAAAATTAAAAGGGCTACTGCACTTTTTTTGATTAGCTTAACCATCATAATCGGCTCCTTCTAAAAAGCTCATTTTCATACAATGCCCAAAAACGGTAAAAGAATGTATGAATCATTCGTTCGCTATACATAGAACTAACAATAGGGCATAAAAAAACCCTCTCGTTGAAAAGAGAGGGACCTGAATTTAGGTAATGCTTGAAGAAGCTATAATTACATACTTTCCTTCTTCCAAGTCTTCTATGTACTTTTCTACATCTTGAGAGGAAAGCTGTTCAAACGCTAATATTTTAGAGAGCTGTTCTATCTTTGATGGTAATATACTTTTTACTGTATTTAGTAAAGAATAAGAGCCATAAGGTGAATCTACTAGTAAATTTTTGACACTCTCTTTTGAATGTTTATCTTTATTAACAAGTATTTTTATATCTTCTTCATAGCCTTCTTTATTCAAATCTTGTAAAGTTTGCTGAAGCTCTTCTTTAATATGAGCAACTTTTATCTTCATAGCAGTCTCTCCTTTTTGATTTAACAATGAACATACTTATCGTACAGAGAACGCATTCCCTTTTTCTCTTTTCTAAAACTTTTTGTACAAGAGGTTTTATTATCTAAAAAAGGGGGTAATTAAAAGCTCATGTGTAGAAATTTAGGGAGGCAAAGTAGAAATAGAAAATTTACATATAAAAATAAGCACTAAAAGAGAAATAAAAACCCTAACATTTCGATGCTGTGAAGTTATCCTTTGTTATTGCTTTATAGCCATACATCGCATATGGAATGGTAGCAAGTTATAGTAAAAACAAAACATATTTAGGGGAAGGGTCAGGAGATTACGATGCATAGAAATGATGATCTTTATAACTTTCTATTAGAAAGAACATGGGATTTAACTGAAAGTTGGTATGCGGACCTTGATAAAGTTGGGCGAGGTGGTGTGTATGCTTCAACAGATCCAGTCGTAGTAGAAACATTGAAAAAGCAAAACCATGAATTTCATAAACGATTTTGTAAGCTGTTCTCAGAAGAAAGTGCTGTTTTTTATGAAAGATTTGAAGAATGGATTATAGAAATTGCCAAAGATGAAGAACATGCACGAACACCAATTCATCTTATTTTACAAGAATTTTTTAATGTACAAACTCAATATATACAGCTGATTAATGAATTTGCTTCTCAATATAAAGATAAATATTCATTAGAAGAGATTAATCGATGGAAAGACATTACAATTAAAGCGTTTAATAAAGTAATTATGTGGTTCACAGAAGAAAGTCATAAGTACTCTGAATCTCGTCTAAAAGCTCAACAAGAGATGATTAATGAGCTAAGTTCACCTATCATTTCTTTAACAAAACATGTAGCGCTACTTCCGCTTGTAGGAGATATTGATACAGCTCGTGCTAAGTTTATTTTAGATAGCACATTAACACAGTGTACAGAGCGTGAGATTCATCACTTGCTTGTTGATCTATCAGGTGTTGTGATGATCGATACAATGGTGGCACAACAACTCTTTCAACTTATTGAAACATTAAATCTAATTGGTGTGACAAGTACATTTTCCGGTATTCGCCCTGAGATTGCGCAAACAGCCGTACAGCTTGGCATTAACTTTAATCGAGTTTCCATTGTTTCAACATTAGAACAAGCTGTGAAATTAAAAGATCTTACAAAATAAAAAAGCCGAGACCTTTCTGCTTTTTTATTTTGTTTAGCATGCATATGGTAAAATATTGATAAGGAGGGGAGAGAAGTGAATGAAAAAACTCTACACTATTGGAATATGTATTGGGGAGAGAAAAAACAACCAAAAGAGGTAAACGCATGGAGCTTTGGGGGAGATCCAGACGGATTAGCGGACCTTGTCATAAAAGGCGTAAAAACAGCAACATGCTCAGGGTATTTGTTCTACGAATTGGAGCAAGAACCGCTTCCTAAGCAGGGTCAATACAGCATTGTGTTAAATAGCAAAGAAGAACCTGTTGCGATTATTCGAATTTCTAAAGTTGAAGTAATGCCAATGAATGAAGTATCAGAAGAATTCGCTTTTGCAGAAGGAGAAGGAGATCGATCATATCGGCATTGGTATTCGGCACACAAACAGTTTTTTACAAACGAACTTCGAAAAATAGAAAAAGAGTTCTCTGATGATATGCTTTTAGTACTCGAGCAATTTGAATTAATACATATAAAAAGATAGAAAAAAGCCGCGGAAAAAAGATTTTCCACGGCTTTTGTTAACGAATTCCTTTCATTGCACGTTGAATAACCGGAGCAATAAGGAAAAGAAGAATACCAAGGACAATAGAAGCGCCCCCGATAATTCCAAAATACAAGGTTTCTGTTTCAGGTGTGTAAAGATCTACAATTGAAGCATTTAGAGCCTGAGCTGCTGCGTTTGTTAAAAACCATAAACTCATCGTTTGAGCTGAAAAGGCAGTAGGTGCTAGTTTTGTTGTGGCTGAAAGACCAACAGGGGAGATACAAAGTTCTCCTAGCACAACAACAAAGTAGCTCAGTACAAGCCATAGGGGGTTAACAAGTGCATTCTCTCCAGCGAGCGTGCCTGGAATAAGAATAACCACAAACGAAAGACCAGCAAAAACTAAACCAATAGAGAATTTTTTCGGTATTGTTGGTTGACGATTACCAAGCTTTGTCCATAAAAGGGCAAAAAGCGGTGAGAGGGCGATAATAAACAACGGGTTTAGAGACTGAAACCATGCAGGTGAAATCGAAAATCCACCAATACTTAAGTCTGTACGATTGTCTGCATATGCTGCTAAAATAGTTGATCCTTGTTCTTGGATTGCCCAGAACATCACTCCTGCCACAAATAGTGGAATGTACGCTAAAAGTCTAGAACGCTCTACTGTTGATGTTTTAGAACTGAAGTACATTGTCACAAAGTAACAAATTGGGATTAGTATACCTAGTATTCCAACAAACGTAACGAAGGAGTCAATTGTAACCCAACCGCGTGGAATCATAAAAGTAAGCGCTGCTGCAATAACAATAAGGGCTATAATCACCACATATGTGGTTCTTTTTCGCTCAGCAGGCGATAAGGGATTAGGTACAATAGTACCTGCAAGGCCAAGATTTTTTTTCTTTGTGAGAATAAATAAAAGTAATCCAAAGAACATCCCGACTGCCGCAATCGCAAATCCTAAGTGGAAATTATGCTTCATTCCAACCTCCCCGACAATTAAGGGAGCAATAAAGGCTCCAAAGTTAATTCCCATATAGAAAATACTAAAGCCAGAATCTCGTCGTGCATCAGTTTCACTATACAGATCTCCGACAATACTAGAGACGTTTGGCTTCAACATTCCTGTTCCAATTACGATAAGAACCATGGAAATAAAAAACATTGGAATATTTCCAGGCACAGCAAGAGCAATATGACCGAGCATAATAAAAATACCGCCATAAAATACAGACCGAGATGGTCCAAGTATGCGGTCTGCAATCCAGCCACCTATCACTCCAGACATGTACACAAGTGAGCCATAAATGGACATAATAGCTAAAGCTGTAGACTGATCAAATCCCAGTCCACCTTTTGACACTTCGTAATACATGTAATAAACAAGAATAGCTCTCATTCCATAGTAAGAAAAACGTTCCCAAAATTCAGTGAAAAAAAGTGTAAACAATCCCTTCGGATGACCAAAGAAGCCAGTCTGAGGAACGCTTGACACAATTTTCTGTTTATTCATTTCCGACATCATGTAACCTCCTTTGTTACTTTACTATAATATATTTGTTTGGTTGGTGATGTCAAAAATAATGGTCTCATCCCTTTTTTATCTAGTTGTATTATCCGAGAATAGGAGTATATCCTTATTTTGACATAATTAAGAAATAGGGTCTTTGGTCATTTTTTTAACTTTGCTTGCCGAGCTTCTATTAAGATTTCTTATTTTTTCTATAATAGGAATGAGGAGGAAGAAATCTATGATTAAAAATCTGTATGAAACACATTTAAAAGTAAAGAATTTAGAAGAATCCATTAGCTTCTATAAAATGTTAGGACTTCAGCTTGCTTTTCAAATTGAAGAAAGAAGACGGGCTTTTTTCTTTATTGGAGAAACGAAACAAATGCTTGGTTTGCAAGAGGTTAAAGAAGGTCAGGAAGTGATTAGAGATCATTTTGCTTTTAGTGTAGAAATGAAAGATCTTGAAGCCAGTTTACAATGGCTGCGGGAGAAAGAGATTGAAATTCCAAAAGATTTCTTTGGCAAAGCGCCTATAGAGCCAATTGTTCATATGTGGATGCCAGCTGCAAGCGTTTATTTTATTGATCCGAATGGACATAGCTTAGAGTTTTTAACACTTTTAAGTGATGAACCAGTGTATAAAGAAGATATTGTTTATTTAAGCGAGTGGAAAACATGTTATAAAGGTAAAGGAAAGCAAGAGAAAAGCTAGCTCTAGAGCTTCTGCTAAAGGATATCGTTTACAAGAAGCTAGTTTTTACTTATACTCGTTTTATAAAAATATGAGAAAGGACTGAAGGAAATGGAGGCAGCAAGAATTACAACAGAAGATGAATTAAAGCAGGCATTTTCCATAAGAGTGGCGGTATTTGTGGAAGAGCAAGGAGTGTCGGTGGAAGAAGAGCTTGATGAGTTTGATACACTTGATGGCGAATGTGCACATGTTTTAGTTTATTACGATGAAACCCCTGTAGGAACAGGAAGAGTGCGAGTTGTGGAGGACATCGGTAAGCTTGAACGGATATGTATTTTAAAAGAGTACAGAAAATACGGTCTTGGTAAGGTTATTCTTGCCAAGCTAGAAGAAATAGCAGCTGAAAACGGCTTGAAGAAAACAAAGCTTCATGCACAAACGAGAGCGCAAGGCTTTTATGAAAAGCTTGGATATAAAGTGGAATCAGACGTATTTATGGAAGCTGATATTCCTCATGTTTTAATGACAAAGAAGCTTTTCTAACCTTTCAAAACATGTAGATATGTTGCTGTTTTCCTTGTATATAATATAAGTTTCTATATAAATGGTTAGCAATTGAAAGAAGGATAATGAGTGATTATATAAAAGAGAAAGCCCTCTTCTAAAGGAAGAGGGCTTTCTCTTTTTTGAAAATCTGTAGTAAATGTAGACCTAAAAGTGTTTTTCCAACATATGATAAAAAAGAGAATTTTTTTGTATAGAAAGGAAGAGAACGTTGATTCATATCGTAAAGCCGAGAGAAACGTTAACAAGCCTTTCCTTTGATTATCGCTTACCGCTTTCAAGTCTTATTGCAGCAAACCCAACTATTATAAACCCAAATATTCTTTATGTTGGTCAACCTATTACAATTCCTAATTTAAGAGACCCAAGTGAAATTCCTTACCGTATCGAAATTTCGATTACAAAGCGGACTTTAACGCTAAAAAGTAATGAAGCTGTTGTAAAAGTATACCCAATTGCTGTTGGCAAAATATTAACGGCTACGCCACAAGGTGAATTTGTAATTGTAAATAGAGAGCCAAATCCAGGTGGCCCTTTTGGAGCTATGTGGCTTAGTTTATCAAAGATTCATTATGGAATACATGGCACAAATGATCCAAGTTCAATAGGCAAATCGGTTTCTCTTGGGTGCGTTCGTATGCATAACAAAGATGTGCTAGAACTTGCCAGGATAGTGCCGAATGGAACGGGAGTCTCTATTTCTCTTTAGTGAGCAAAAAAAACACTTTATTTCTCATCTTTCCTTTTTGAAGGAAATACAGGGTGAGAAATGAAGTGTTATTAGATTGCTTTTTAAAAGTAAAAATGGACGATGTAATTCAGAAACCTGGAAGAGGATTTTTTTGAAAACGCTTTCCTTAGGAGGGATTATTTGAAAAAGTTATGGCGAGTTATTGTGCTTTGTGTAGCTATATTCGGAACTTTCTCTTTTTTTAATGAACCTGCTTTGGCTCAATCTTCTTTTATAAATGGAACATACGGAGGTAAAACATACAAGCTTTTCATTCCATCTTCTTATGATGGAAGCAAAGATTATCCTCTCGTTGTGATGCTACATGGATGCAGTCAAAGTGCGGATGATTTTGCAAAAGGAACAAGAATGAACGAGCTTGGGGAAGAAAAAGGGTTTCTTGTCTTATATCCTGAACAATCTTCATTTGCAAACGTCAATAAATGCTGGAACTGGTTTAGCATCTCTAATCAACAAAGAGGATGGGGAGAACCTGCTACTATTGTAGGGATGATTAATAAGGTTAAAGGAACGTATAGTATTCAAAATCAAAGCGTTTTCGTTGCAGGACTTTCAGCAGGTGGGGGAATGAGCGTTATTTTAGGTGCCACATATCCTGAGCAGTTTGCAAGTATTGGAGTAAGCGCAGGCCTTGAATACGGGGCATCAAGCAATGCTTTTTCCTCATTTTACGTGATGCAAAATGGAGGGCCTAACCCTAACCTACAAGGAAAGTATGCATACGAACAAATGGGGAAGAATGCGCGTGTTATGCCTGTTATTGTGTTTCATGGAAATGCGGATGGAACAGTTGTGTTGAAAAATGGAAACCAAGTTATCAGTCAATGGGCGACAACAAACGATTGGGCTGATGATGGAATTCTAAATGGAACGATTGATGACCAAGCGGATAGCGTAGTAGAAAAAACAAAGCAAGGAGGTAAAGCATATACACAATATAGCTATACAAATGAGAATGGACAGATAGTATTAGAAAAATATATTGTAAACAATATGGTGCATGCTTGGTCTGGCGGATCCCTGTTAGGAAGCTACACAGATGAAGAAGGTCCAAATGCAAGTGAAATCATGTGGAGTTTTTTTGAAAAGAGACTACCTTGAAAATACGCGTTTCTCTTAGAGAGAAACGCGTATTTTTTATAGAAAGTTCTCATAACTTTAAAAGAATAAAAGTTATGTATTTTAGGAATAAGGTAGGAAAAAATTCTTTTTTATGTTATGATCTGTAATGTTTGGAAAGGAGGAGGAAGGATGGAACAACCAAAAAACCCTGGATTAGCTGCAGTGCTAAGCTTTTTAATTGCTGGACTAGGGCAAATTTATAACGGTCAGTTTGCAAAAGGCATCATTTTTATTATTGTATATTTTTTTAGCTGGTTATTAACGTTTGTTCTTATCGGCTTCATTACAACACCTATCCTTTGGATATGGGGCATGTACGACGCTTATAAAGTGGCAGAACGTCATAATAAAAGAATTTCAAATGGTATGTAATCGGTGTTATACATAGTTGAGAAAACCTATTAGTGAATAACTAATAGGTTTTTTTGTTTTAATTGTAAAAGAAGATAATAATATGATGTAAATCATCCATAGTGTAAGCTGATTATTAGACAATTTCTTTCGGTTCTCGTAATATTTATTTTTGAATAAACGACTGGAAAATGCCTTAACATAAAGAGGATTTTTTGCCTTATTCAACATTTTAAAGAAGTCAATCTCTTTCTGAAGTCTTTTATATAAGAGGAGGATTAGAATGTCAGGAACAACTGAATCAAAAACACTTCATGATATTAAATTTTCTGTGCTTGACCTTGCACCAGTGAATGAGGGGAGCACACCAGCTGACGCTTTTCGCAACAGCTTGGATCTTGCACAACATGCAGAGAAATGGGGATTCAACAGGTACTGGGTTGCTGAACATCATAACATGCCTGGAATAGCAAGTTCTGCAACATCTGTTGTTATCGGATATCTAGCAGGGGGAACGAAAACGATTCGTCTTGGTTCTGGGGGAATTATGTTACCGAATCACGCATCTCTAGTTATCGCTGAACAGTTTGGAACATTGGAATCTATGTATCCTGGTCGCATAGACCTAGGTCTTGGACGCGCCCCTGGAAGCGACCAAAATACAGCAAGAGCATTAAGACGAACGCTCGGTACAACTGGGGATGAATTTCCCCAACAGCTGGAAGAATTGCGCGCTTATTTTTCTGAAAATAGCCGTTTTGTGAAAGCTATTCCAGGTCAAGGATTAAATATTCCGATTTGGCTTCTTGGGTCAAGCGGATTTAGTGCGCGTCTATCAGGGCGTCTTGGTCTTCCATTTGCTTTTGCAAGCCATTTTGCACCAAATTATACGATTCCAGCTTTAAAAACGTATCGGGATCATTTCACGCCATCAGAACATTTGCAAACTCCATATGCGATGGTAGGTGTAAACGTTGTTGCAGCAGATACAGAAGAGGCAGCAAAGCGTCTTGCAACATCTCAGCAACAGCAGTTTTTAAGCTTAATTCGCGGTACACCAACACAGCTTAAGCCGCCAGTTGATGATATGGAACAAGTATGGACTCCTTATGAAAAGTCGATTATTGCAGAAAAATTAGACTCTACAATTGTTGGAACAAAAGAGACGGTGAAAGCAAGACTAGAGCAATTTCTAGCTGATACAGATGCAGACGAAATAATTATTAACTCACAAATTTTTGATCACAAAGCCCGTCTTCGTTCTTATGAAATTATTGCTGAATTAATGAGCTGAAAGAAACCAGCATAGAAGTCTTTTTCTGTGCTGGTTTTTTATTGCTTTTACCACACTTATTACCATTTCGCTACTATTACATGTTTGAAATGAAATTGTAATATAATTAATCTCCCTTTCATCATTTCTCATGATATACTTTTTAAAGAAAAAAATGTTGGTTTTAGTCGTTTCTTGCCAGTATTGGCTTTTATAAATAAACAATGATCGATAATATAAATAACCTTAAGATTCTCTTCTTCATAATACATATTAAGAATACATACTGACACGTGAACTATAAAGAAGGTAATGGAATCATCGAACGGGAAAGAAAGCGGAGGAAAATGTTTTGAAAAAGAAAATGATCGCATTTAATGCAACGGTAATGTTAGGGCTAAGTGCTGTACTTTCAACACCGACATATGCTCAAACAATGAGCGAAATGCAAGCTCAAAAGCAAGAAGTTCAGAAAAAACAAGCTGATGTTCAAAGCAATTTGAAAGAAGCAGAAGACAAGCTTAGCAGTCTGAAGAGCGAACAAAAAGAATTAATTGCTCAGCTTAATCGTTTAAATCTAGCAACAGAGAAAAATAACGAAAAAGTAGAAGAAACAGAAAAGCAAATTACAGAAACAAATAAAAAAGTGAAATCACTAGAAAAAGAGATTGATGAATTAAAAGAAAAGTTAGCACAACGCGAAGAAGTTATTAAAGAGCGTGCTCGTTCTCTACAAAAAAGTGGTGGAAACGTAGACTATGTTTCTGTTATTCTTGGATCTGCAGATATCGGTGACCTTATTGGTCGCGCTTTTGCAGTAAATACAGTAGCTGAAGCTGACCGTGATCTTTTACAAGAAACAAAAGATATGCAAGATAGCTTAGAAAAGAAACAAAAAGAAGTGAAAGACAAACTTTCTAGCTTAAAAGATATGAAAGCAGAGCTTGAGGAAATGCAAGCACAGCTTGAAACACAAACAGCGCAAAAAGACAAAGTAATGGAAGACCTAAAAGCGCAAGAGATGGACAGCGCAGATATTAAAGAAGCCTTAGAACAGCAATCAAGTAGCTTAAAAGATCAAGAGTCTAACCTTGATGAAAGCATCTCAGCTGAACAAAAGCGTCAAGAAGAAATAAAGGCGCAGGAGGCAGCGAAAAAAGCAGCAGCTGAAGCGAAGCAAAATACAGAAAGCAACAGTGCTGAAGTAGCACAAGCACCTCAAGCGAAAGCTGCTCCTGCAGCAGCATCAAAATCAACAACTACATCAGAAGAACGTTCTTCTGTAAAAGCAGAGACTACATCTACACCATCTTCAAATGTCAGCTCAACGCCAACATCTGGAAATGTTGTAACAGTAGGAAACAAATGGATCGGAAACTCTGCTTATGTATTTGGTGGAGGACGTACACAGTCAGATATTGATAATGGACTTTTCGATTGCTCTAGTTTTGTTCGATGGGCATATGCTCAAGTTGGCGTAGACTTAGGGCCAATGGGGGCTGTTAGCACAGATACGCTCAAACATAAAGGAACAAAAGTATCAGCAAGTAGCATGAAACCAGGAGATCTTGTTTTCTTTGACACATATAAAAAAGATGGACATGTTGGTATTTACGTTGGTGGAGGCCAATTCATCGGTGCACAAAGCTCAACAGGCGTTGCTATTGCTAATATGTCTAGTGGATACTGGGCTGATCACTTCGCAGGTCACGTTGTGAGAATCTAACTAGTCTTTAAAAAGCGCTCTTAGTGAAAACTAAGGGGGCTTTTTTTATCAGTTTGAAAAGCGCTGCTTAATGCACTATTATAATGAAGAAAGAGATTTAGGAGGAATATAGATGTTAAAAGAGAATGTAATGAAAATGCTAGAAGAAAAGCAAATTGCTCAGGATTCAATAGAGCTTTACAAAGACGAAATAGCATACATAAATGAAAAAGAGCTTATCTCTCGGCTATCTGTGACAGAAACAGATTCGTACACTCGTTTTTTTGATGCGTATATTGAGCGAGTGAATAAAGAAACAGAGGAAATGATAGCAGAAGAAACACCTTCAAATTTTCTAGACAAGCCGCTCTCTTTTTTTAAAGAGAACATGGAGGAGTTCGCATACACTGAATCGCCTCTATTTGAGATGATTGGAGTTGAAGGGGTAACGCTTGAGCTTGATGATGTTTTTCGTTACTATAATGTTCTTCTTGGATTAAAAGTACAGAAGAAATGGCATGATGTGATTAAAACTTATCTTTCAGAAAAAATAAGTGGAGGGAAATTTGAGCTTAGCTTTAATGGGAATGATGGCCTCTGGGATGTAAACTTTGCTCTTGATGGAGTGCAAGGTTTTCACGAAGAAATGAGTATTGGAGAAGCATATAAGCTTATTTATATCTTTCTATTTAATCTTGTTGCTCAAACAGAAAAATAAAAAAGCAGGTTTTTACCTGCTTTTTTATTTTGTGAAAAAGTTTTCTGTATAATATGGCTGTGCTTCTTCATTAAAAGCAACGCCAACGCCTAACCGTCTAAAGTCAGGTTGTAAAATGTTTTTACGATGACCGAGTGAGTTCATTAGCCCTTCATGTGCAAATATACTGCTGAATTGCCCGTATGCAAGGTTTTCTCCTGCTACCGTAAAGCGAATATTATCCTCTTTCATACGATCAAATGGAGATTGACCTTGGAGGTTTTGGTGATCAAAATAATTATGTTCAGCCATATCTTCACTGTGAGCGAGAGCTGTTTCTTTCACTTGATCGTCCCATGTTAAAATAGGAAGGCCATGATTTACTCTGGCGGCATTTGTGAGATCAAAAAGTTGATATTCAAACCCTTTTTGAAGAGCTTCACTGCCTTTTGTATAAAAGTCTTGTTTATCTTCTTCAAGGTTTTCGTTCATAATCTGGATCGATGTAACTGTATTGTTTTCATGCTTGTCATAGAAAATCGTAACGAAACTATGATCAAGTTTGTACATATCATAATCTCGGTCTTTTTCTAATTTATAGTACACAAAGCCTTTGCGTATTTCTGTAAGGGGATCACCAAGCGTTTTCTCAACCGTTTCTTTTGTTGAACCACGTTTGATTCCTTTTGTAGAAGAAATTAAATCTTGGTTCGTATACAGTCCAACAACTTGATTTTCTTGATTGTACGCTACCATCATAAAGTGCTCATAGTTTTGGTGATAAGCTACCCATTCTACTCCATATTCATTGAGCGTTGAACGCTGTGGTTGTCCAAGCGTTTTCTCAACACTTGTTCGATCATCTCCAATCTCGACATTATAAACAGAAAAAGTTTGATTTTCTGGTACGTCTAGATTAGGCTTCTTCACTTCTTTTGGTTTCTGTTCTTCCGAAGTAAAGGGAAGGGCAGCAATTGCTTCATCAACTTTACCTGAAAGTTCTGTGAGTCCTGTGGAAAGTTTAGCAAATGTATCTTGGACATCAGGATTATCTTCAATTGTTTGAATTTTAGATGTTATATGGTTAATGGCAGACTGTGGAGAAGGATCTTCCGCAATCTTTTGTAAAGTGGGCCAAGAAAAGTACAGCACAGCAATGAGAATAATCAAAGAGAATAGTTTCCTCAATATGTCACCTCCTATGTTCTATTGTACCTAAAAAGAGGAGAAAAGGAAAAGAGAAAGGAAGGAAAAGAAATTCTGTTAAAAGTTGAATATTTAGAAAATTATTGAAATAAAAAAGCGTTCATGCTATATTTTTAATAAAATAGAGAATCTGTGCTATTTATTTTCTTATGCCCTTTGTCTCAAATTCGCCTAAGACCTAAAGGAGGAGAGTTATGATGGAATCATACGTTAAAGTTGGGAACCTTCGTGTGTCCCCTATTTTATATGACTTTGTAAATGAAGAAGCTCTAAAGGGAAGCGGTGTTGAGAAAGAAGAATTTTGGAAAGGGTTTCAATCTATTGTCGAAGAACTAGCACCTAAAAACAAAGCGCTACTACAGAAGCGTGAAGACCTCCAAAACAGCATAGATAAATGGCATAAAGAACATAAAGAAGGAACATCCATTTCTGATTATAAAGCTTTTTTAGAACGTATTGGTTATTTACAAGACGAAGGAGACGATTTTAAAGTCACAACAGAAAACGTTGATGAAGAGATTGCTACAATGGCGGGTCCACAGCTTGTTGTTCCTGTCAACAATGCGCGCTATGCTCTTAATGCAGCAAATGCCCGATGGGGAAGTTTATATGATGCGCTTTATGGTACAGACGTTATTCCAACAGAAGGTGGAAGTGAGCGGGGAAAAACATTTAATCCGTTAAGAGGAGATAAAGTTGTTTCATATGCTAAAAAGTTCCTTGATGATATTTGCCCTCTCGCAATTGGGTCTCATGAAGAAGTAACCAAATATACGGTTGACCGCGGCATTCTTGCAGCAGTACTTCAAGGCGGAGGCCGCACATCTCTTAAAACAGAAAAGCAGTTTGCTGGCTATCTAGGCAGCCCCGAAAGCCCCACATCTCTTCTGTTAAAAAACAATGGTCTTCATTTAGAAATCCAAATTGATCATTCATCCCCAATTGGGAGTAGTGACCGAGCAGGTATTAAAGATATTGTCATGGAATCAGCATTAACTACAATTATGGACTGCGAGGACTCTGTTGCAGCTGTTGATGCAGAGGATAAAGTTGATGTTTATCGCAACTGGTTAGGACTTATGAATGGCACTTTATCTGCTACATTCCAAAAAGGAAATGAAATGGTTACAAGAACATTAAATAAAGACCGCACGTACACGTCTCCAGAAGGAGGAAGCGTTACGTTGCGGGGGCGATCTCTTCTTTTTGTTCGCAATGTTGGTCATTTAATGACAATAAATGCTATCTTGAACGAAAAAGGAGAAGAGGTACCTGAAGGAATTGTTGATACAGTGATTACATCCTTAATTGCAA
This sequence comes from Priestia sp. TRM10, assembly GCF_057808375.1. Lineage (NCBI taxonomy): Bacteria > Bacillati > Bacillota > Bacilli > Caryophanales > Bacillaceae > Priestia > Priestia sp. TRM10. The sequence goes on along the minus strand of NZ_JBJZOT010000009.1, from coordinate 168,288 downwards.
AACACGATCTTTTGCAAAGCGAATCTTTTCGCAATTCCAAGAAGGGTTCGATTTATATTGTAAAACCTAAAATGCACGGACCTGAAGAAGTAGCATTCGCTAATACGCTTTTTAATCGAACAGAAGATATACTTGGTTTAGCTCGAAATACCGTGAAGATTGGTGTAATGGATGAGGAGCGCCGCACAACGCTAAACTTAAAAGCATGCATTCGTGAAGTAAAAGAGCGGATTGTTTTTATTAATACGGGATTTTTAGACCGAACAGGCGATGAAATCCATACTTCAATGGAAGCAGGCCCAATGATTCGAAAGCAGGATATGAAATCTGCTCTTTGGCTTGGAGCTTATGAAAAGTCAAACGTAAGTGTTGGTCTTTCTGCCGGCTTAAAGGGAAAAGCGCAAATTGGTAAAGGAATGTGGGCAATGCCTGATAAAATGAAAGATATGCTCCAGCAAAAGAGTGCACATTTAGAGGCAGGAGCAAGCACAGCTTGGGTTCCTTCGCCAACGGCTGCAACGCTTCACGCTATCCATTATCATCGTATAAACGTAGCAAATATTCAGCATACTTTAATGCGCCAAAATCAACATGTGCGAGATGATATTTTACATGTTCCTGTAAGTAAGAATAAAGCTTGGACGGATGAGGAGATTCAAGCAGAACTTGATAACAATGCTCAAGGAATTTTAGGATATGTTGTGCGTTGGATAGATCAAGGCATTGGATGTTCCAAAGTGCCGGATATTAATGACGTTGGATTGATGGAAGATCGAGCAACACTGCGTATTTCGAGCCAGCATGTTGCAAATTGGCTTCATCATGGGGTTTGTACAAAAGGTAGAGTAGAAGAAACATTAAAAAGAATGGCAAAAGTTGTAGATGAACAAAACAAAACAGATCAAAACTACAAACCAATGTCTGCTGATTTTGAAGGATCTATTGCTTTCCAAGCAGCTCGGGACTTGATTTTTAAAGGGTATGAACAACCAAGCGGCTACACTGAGCCTATTTTACACAAGCGTCGTCAAGAAGCAAAAAAGAAGGAAGTAGCTCAAAAAACAAACTAAAAGGAGAAAAAGGAATGAATGTGTTTGAAGCAATTAAAACAAGAAGAACAGTTGGAGTTGTGAAACAAGATCCTGTTCCTCGAGATGTAACAGAGCGGATTCTTCAGTCTGCTGTATGGGCTCCAAATCATTTTCGAACAGAGCCGTGGCGCTTCTTTGTGTTAGAAGGAGATGGGCGTAACAAGCTAGCAACCGCTTTAGTAGATGCTATTAAAGAGAATATGGAAGATATAACAACAGAGGAAAATCAAAAAAGAATTGAAAAACAGCAAAATAATCCTTTTCGCGCTCCTCTTGTTATCGTAGTAGGGGTAGAGCCAAGTAATGAACCAAAAGTTCCGTTAAAAGAAGAGTACGCAGCTGTAAGTGCAGCGATTCAGAATATGCTGTTAACGGCCCATGCGAGCGGTCTTGGTGCGATTTGGCGTACAGGAGATATTTGTTATCATCCAAAAATTGCTCAGTCTTTTGGTTTATCAGAAAGAGGAGAGGTTGTTGGATTTCTCTATATTGGATATCCTGCTAAAGAGCCAAAAACTGTTAAAAAGACTGATGTATCAACATATACAAAGTGGTTTTCGTAATGACGAGAAGACTTCCTTATCATAAGGAAGTCTTTTTTTATTACAAAGGGGAAACGAGGATTTTGGCTTAGGTATATTAAGAATGACCACATTTAGTTGAAAATTACAGGTTTTCATTGAGACTTTTCATGAATTGACCAAATTTGTGAGAAGTTCTTTCTTTTTAATTTTTCGTCTTATGACCTTAGATGTTTATAGTGGTGTTGATATCACTATGTCCCGAAATTTTTTGGATTTCTTTTATTCCTCTTTCAATTAGAAATGAGGCATGGGGATGAGGAGTAAGAGGCTTTGTACCCGAGCTTTTCTTAAGCCATTTTTTCTCTGAATTTTTGTTATGTTAGTTTTCTAATCCCTACATAAAGAGGTGAGATTCCACATAAAGGAAGAGAAAGAACGATCAAAACCATTAAAGTGTATTTTATAGAATTACCTATGGCTTAATGGGAAAGTCTAATGTTAGTGGAATTTTTAAATGATATTTTAATTTTAGAAAGGGGAGAAGGGGATGGAATCAATATGGCTAGAGTATGCTTGGGCATTGTTAATTCTAATCGGATTAGAAGGATTGTTATCGGCTGACAATGCTCTTGTACTAGCAGTTATAGCCAAGCATTTACCCGAAAATGAGAAAAGAAAAGCTATAAATTATGGTATCATTATGGCCTTTGTTTTTCGATTTGTTGCTCTTTTTGCCATTTCTTTTATCGCAAACGTCTGGCAGATACAGGCGATAGGAGCAGCTTATCTTCTTTACTTAGGTTTAAAACATGTTATTCAAGCACGTTTTGGAAAAAAGAATAAAGATATTCATAAGGACGATGAAAAGGAAGCTGCTGGAAAAGGTTTCTGGCCGACAGTAGCAAAGATTGCGCTAGCTGACCTCGCTTTTGCCATTGATTCGATACTAGCTGCGGTTGCTCTTGCCCTTGGTCTTCCAGATTCACCGCTCGGTGATTTTGGTGGTATGGATGGAGGGCAGTTTATTGTTGTTCTTCTTGGCGGTATTGCTGGCCTTATCTTAATTAAGTTTGCAGCAACCTGGTTTGTGCAGCTTCTTGCAAAACGTCCAGCATTGGAAACAACAGCATATGTCATTGTTGCTTGGGTCGGTGTCAAACTTGCTGTCATTACCCTTGCCCACGAGGATATTGGGTTCTTAGATCATGATTTTCCTCACAGTACCGCTTGGACATTGATTTTCTACGGAGTATTAGTCGGTATTGCCCTAATTGGTTGGTTTGCACCAAGAAAAACGTGATTTCAAAGAAATCCTAAACAGTAGCTTTGAAAGAAAATTTGATTAAAACTATGTCACAAATTCCTATTTGACAATAAAAGCTAAGAATCCATTTTGAAAAATACGCAACCTGTAGATTAACTAAAAACCTTTAAGTAAAAAAGCTCTTATTACATTGATAAGAGCTTTTTTACTTAAATATAAGAAGTTGATTGTATGCGTTAGGAAAATGGAGGGAGTCCTGTTATCCACTTGTTTAAGAAATGGCGGATCACCTTTAAAAGAGTGTATGGGAAGCGGTGAAGCTCCTTTGAGTGAACTACTCAAAGACGCCATGAGGCATTGATTACAAATCATATTGTTAGTAGAAAACAGCTATCTTCTTACAAAGGTAGTTGTTTTCTTTTTATATAAAGTTAGTTAACATAACGTAATTATAAGCATTGAAAAGGGTTCGGTGTCTAGTTACCCAACCTCTTTTTAATATAACAAAATAACCTATTATTCCTTTCGATATCTTTCCTATTAGTTGAAATGGCCTTATTAGAAATAAATAGATAAAACCCTCTATTAAGATAATTTTGATCATTCAACCCTTTTTTAAAGAGTAAGTTTATATTTTTAGGCCAAAACAGGTTTTTGACGTGTAATATTCATCCAATCTTTGCTCTAACAATTTCATATGATATTACATATAAGATGTGAGGAGGTGAACACGTCTATGTATGAATTTGAATATGATTATGATAAAAAAGACTCTTGTTATGATAAACATGACAAACATGATAAATTTAAAAAAGTAAAATGTTATTGTGAAGAGCAAGAGGATCGTCGTAAATACGAAGATAAAGATGATTGTAAACATGATGATAAAGATGAGAAAAAGAAATTTGTTCTAAAAGGATATCTTTACTTCAAAGAAGATCATGATTGCGACCGCAAGAAAAAATATTAATAATATGAAAATATTTATACCTTTTCATATTGTTAAATGGATTATGCTTTGAATCATCTCTCAGTATGGATAAAAAGAAGCTGACCCCAAAAATTGTGAAAGTGAACTTTTGGTTGTCAGCTTCTTCTTTCTATTGAAGAGTCTCAAAATCTTTTTTTATTTAAAAAGGAGTGATTAAAATAAGTACGCATTATCCTTATAAGAAATCTCAAGTCTGGTACCCCAATCATAAAAGTGGCAGCGTAATATTGTCAGCATTCAGAGCTATCAATAATACTGCTAATCAATTTCTTCCCGCAAACGCTGCTAGCCAAGTTCTTTTTCAAAATGAACAATTTGATTTAGCGAATGAATATAATCCAAATACATCTACATTTATTCCACAAACGGATGGTGTATATTCGCTCACTGCATCTGTTGAGTTTCAACCGAATACTATTGGTGAGTTTACCTTAGAAATGGTTTTCCTGATAAATAGCGATGTAATTGAGGGAAGAAATAGTGAAACTTTTACAGGTAATATCCCGGCAATCCTAACGACTACTGAGATGCTTCAGTTAAATGCTGGAGATCAGGTACAGGTAGCAATGAGAAGTACTGCCGCTGGTGCAATCCAAGCAAGTCCAAGTACACACTTTGCAGCAGTTAGAGTTTCTTCCCCAGCAACATAAATAAGATTAGGCATCTAACCTCTAATATTTAATCTGTCGATAAGAAAAACGACCTTTTCTTTAAAAAAGTCGTTTTTTTGCTCTTTTTGTGTATTTATAATCCATATAATGAAATTTATAGGAAACAAAAATCCTGTTGAATTGAACAGGATTTTTAACATAATCATTTATCTGTTCACTTATTACAGATAAAACGTTTCATTAATTTCCCATGACTCGACAATTTGATGGGCTGTTCGTGGATCATATCCTTTACCCATCAGATAAGTAATAGCTGCTATTTCCATCATTGCATGAGGGATAGATGTTTTTTGAGCTTCATTTAAACCATATTGTACCCATGGATTAACCTTTAATAAAGTTTCTTGTTTGAGCTGATGTGAGGTAGTATAAAGAGGATACACAGTCATTACATCCTTTCAAATATAGTTAAATATCACAATCCTAGTTTATGCGCATTAATTAATCTTGTGAGGACTTTATATAATGGTTCTCATAATAAAAAAGCTTCCTGTCATAAGGAAGCCTTTTGCCTTTTCTCTTTTAATTCAAGAGCGTTTTGAAAGATATTTTTTTATTCAAAGCCATCATGATAAAAGCACCGATAAACATTACAACGAATTCACCAACAGCTGTTGTAAGCCATGTGAAAAGGAAGGGAAGTCCTAATGCTAAGTGTAGCTCAAAGGCGATAATAAACATTGTTACTGTAAAAATAGCTGTATTCACCATCATACGAGCCCATAAGTTCTTTATATAGCGGCCTACTCCAATTGTAACAAGTAGAGCTATAAGAGATTGAAGGACGCCAAATATAAGATCATATGCTCCAAGCGGTGAGAATAGTAAATTCGTTAAGAAAACTCCAATAACGATGCCAAAAACAAACTTCTTGTTAAATACAACAAGATGATTAAACATCTCAGAAAGTCTAAACTGAATGTTCGTAAAGCCAAATGGTTGAATTAAAAGAGATACGGCGATATATAAAGCCGCTACAAGGGCGTTAATACTCATTATTCTAATATTCATCAATCTATTTCTCCTTAGTTTTTTAGCGTGGGAGGGTTACGAACCACGATAATACTAAAAAATAATACAAGAGGGCGCACGTTTCGTCAATAAAGAGATAAGGAAAGAGAAAAAATAAAAACATTCTGGCTAGTCCTACAAAAAAGACTCTTTTTTAAAAAAGAGTCTTTTCACTATGTATAGGGATAAATTCTTCTTCCTCTTCATATAATCCACGTTCTTTTAAGTATTCAATGAAATAAAGGTCTGCTTCCTTTCTTTCATCATATGGTTTCTTTGAAAGAACGAAACCAATTTTCCCTTCATGAGTAAGTTCAACAGAAGAGATATAAGCTTGAATGTTATGACGAAGGAAAAGCTCTTTTGCAGGAATGATTAAACCTTTTAAAAATTGAGACAGAAGTTCTAACTCAAATTGAAATGTAAAACGTTCGACTTTAGAGAGATCTGCAAAGATGACGCCAATAAAGCCTGTATTAAAAATTTCATGTTCTTTTATTTTTTCATCTTCATTTAAATGTCCAACTTCACGTAGGTAGTTAATAAAATAACTTTTTCCTTCTTTACGGCGGAAGGGTGTCTTAGATAAAACAAGACCAATTTTCTTTTGCTTTGGTAAATAGATGCAGGAGATGTGCGCAGGAATACCGTGCTGCGAAAATAAAATGCTGCTTCCTTGCAATAGCCCATCAAGCACGTGATGTGTAATTTGTAGCTTTTTACGAGAGAAGTAGTATTCGTATTTCGTTAAATCATCTAAGTCTGTGAACGTTGCCCCAATGAAACCAGTATTTGAAAGAGTAGGGGAAGAGGTTTTTCTACGACTATGTTTTGTCATTCTTGCCATAAGCTCAGCTCCTTGCATTAGTAACACGAACAGATGTTCTATAACCCTATACTACAGCACTTTTCTCTAAAAGTAAAGAAAAAGAAGAGGAAAAATTGAGAGAGAAGGAAGATTTTCTCTTATTTTTCATCCAGTATAATAAAAAAGGAAACAAAAAAAGCATTGATCAGTATCATCAATGCTTTGATTATGCAAGGTTTGAACCTTCTTCATCTGTTTCATCTTCTACAAAACAGTCCATTGTATGTAATGTTTTATCATCGTGACTTCCATAATAAATCGTAATATTCATAAACATATCGCTCCTTTTTATGAGGAATGAATCTGTTGTTCACATTTCCATTGTAAGAGATAGTCTCATTATACCCCAAGGCAAGGTGTTCCACAACTAAAAAAGAGCGATATTTATATTATATTAAAATGGCTTCCATTTCACTTTCGTTGCTTCACGATAACGTTCTTCAACATGTGCCCAATTGACAACATTCCACCAGTTCTCAATATACTTCTTGCGGTCATTTTGATATTTCAAATAATAAGAATGCTCCCATACATCAAGAGCTAGAAGGGGGATAACATCGTATTGACTTAAGTTTTGGTGTTTTTCAGCTTGTAAAATCTCCACACGATGAGCACGGGGAGCCCATACTAAAATACCCCACCCAGATCCTTCTACTTTGTTTGCGGCTTCTGTAAACTGTTGTTTAAATCGTTCAAATCCTCCAAACGTGCTATCAATCGCTTTTCGTATTTCACCTCTTGGTTTTCCTCCACCATTTGGGCTCATTACATTCCAAAACAGCGTATGAAGATAATGTCCAGCACCGTGAAAAGCGGCTTCTCGTTCCCAATGGGCAATAAGCGTAAAATCTCCACTGCTTCTCGCTTTTTTCATTTCTTTCTCTGCTTTGTTCAACCCATCAACATATGTTTGATGATGTTTGTCATGATGAAGCCTCATTGTTTCGCGGTCAATATAAGGTTCAAGTGCTTCATACGGATATGGTAAAGGAGGTAAAGTATGTCCTCCAATCGGTACAGGATTAAAAGCAGGGCGAGACTCTTCATCATGATGATTTGCTTCGTCACGGTGACCCTCTTCATCATGGTGGTTCTCTTCATCGTGATGAATTTCTTCATCTCGCTCTTTCTCTTCATAGGCGTTTTCCCACAAAAGGTAAAGCTCTTTTGCTCGTTCAAAACAAGCATATGGCATATCTTGATCATGATTTTCTTCTAAAAGATGAGCAAATTCCTTCCACTTTTGGTGCCATTCTTCTTCATTTTTTCGGTGAGAGGAAAGAGAGTCCCAATGGCTGTATAAATCGTTAGCCCAGTCTTCTAAGTATGTTTTATAGTCCTTTGTCTCATTATCCATAGTACATAAGCCTCCTTCTACATCGTTGTGGTCACTATATGTAGAGGAGGAAAAAAAGGTTCATTAGTTTTTCTCTTTCATTTTTTTCATTTCTTCAGTTACCACAAATGCTAAATCATCATTTCCAAATAGGGATAAAACACCTAAAAGCGTGCTATCCCCAACTTCACCTGCTTCATCCTTTGGTACAGTAAGAGAAAGCGCGTGTTTTAATGCAGCATTCTCCTTTTGGTTAGGGTATGCGCGTATATATAGCTCAAAAGGATCTAAATCATGGTTAACGCACCATTGTGCAAAAACAAGAATCATCATTTCTTCGTCTTTTTGATAATTTTGAATAATTTTTTGTTCCATCTCTTTTGAATTCATGTTAAAAAACTCCTTTTTAAAGTGAGAGAATAAAAGTAGAATACCATATTTCTCTCTTTCTCTCTATTATAGTAAAAAAGTAAAGAAGAAAAACAGTTGAACATGGATTCTCTTTTAGTTTCTAAATTTAGAGACTAAAGAACTAGTTTGGATTAATTCTTTTTCCTTATTTAGAGAGTTTTTTGTTAACCTATAGTTGTGAAGGGTTTTAGAAGATGAGTATAAAATATGACTAGATTCACAGAGCAATATGAAAATGGTAAAAGGAAAAAATACAAGTGTTAAGGTTACAAGGGATAAAGATAAGTTAACATTAAAAGCGAGTGAAACAACTGCCTTTGATAAGGTGACATTTTATTTAAAGGATAATAGGGTTATAACGAAGTACGGAACGCTCCCTTATGATGGAATATTAGAAGCTTCAGAGCAGTAAATAATAACAGGTCCTTGGTCTGGAATGCTTACAAACTGCAAGAGGGAGAGGCAGATATAAGCAATGTAGACGAAAATACAAACTATAAATTTGTCAGATTATATGTTGGACAGCTTGAAGAGAGTAAGGATACTACATTACATATAAACTAACAAAGTAAAATAAAAGTATCTAAAAATTGCGCAAATTTATAAAGATAAGTTATCATAGATATATCCAAAATTGGGTATTAAATAGAGATGAGGGATGATTTATGATGAAAGTTCACGTAGCGACGGAAAATGGCTCTTTAGCAGACAAGTATGGAAAGCAAGCTTCAGAAGAATATTTAAGAGATGGTGTTCCATACGTTTCTTTCCCAATTTCATTTGAAAATGTGCCTGAAAATGCTAAAAGTTTAGCGTTGACTCTTATTGATTATGATTCAGTACCAGTTTGTAATTTCGCATGGATTCATTGGCTTGTAGCGAATATTCCAGCAGAGGTCAAAGAGCTTCCGGAAAATGCGAGTGATGAAAAGCCGTTTCCATTTGTTCAAGGGAACACAAGCTATGCTTCTCCAGTAGCCGGCCATAAAGATTCAAAAATTACCCAACAGTACGGGGGCCCAACACCTCCTGATAAAGATCATGACTATACACTTGTTGTATATGCGCTAGACACAGAGCTTGATTTAAAAGACGGCTATTATCTTAATGAATTTTATAGAGCAATTGAAGGTCATGTAATCGAAGAAAAAACAATCGCAGTTGTTGGACGAGCATAGAAGAAAAAGAGCTATCGAGACTGATAGCTCTTTTTAGCCTATCGAGATAAGCTTTAAAGCTGAACTATCTATAAAAGAGGGGTATACTAAAGGTAGCAAATGATGTAAGAAAGGTGGTTTTTTGGTTGTCTTTAAATCCTAAAGTTAAAATGATGCTTGATCAGCTGAATAGTATGCCAAAACTAGATTTGAAAACGATTACTCCTAAAGAATATAGAGCGCTTCAAGAACAAATGAAACAAGCTCCGACAACTGTTGAACGAGTAGGAGCAGTAGAAGATAAGATGATTCCATTAAAAGATCGAGATATTCGAGTGAGAGTCTACAAGCCAGAAGGCAATGGAAAGTTCCCTGCTCTTGTTTACTACCATGGGGGAGGTTGGGTGTTAGGAAATATTGATAGTCATGATGGCGTGTGCAGAGCAATTGTAAATATGGCGCAATGTACGGTCATTTCGGTAGACTACCGATTAGCCCCTGAACATAAATTTCCTGCTGGTGTTCACGATGCATATGACGCTCTTGTATATATTAGCGATCATGGGGAGGAATTTGATATTGATGCTAATCGAATTGCTGTTGGAGGTGACAGCGCAGGAGGAAATTTAGCTGCAGTTACAAGCATTATCGCTAAAGAGAAAGAAGGACCAAGCATTATTCATCAGTTTTTACTGTATCCATCAACAGGTCGTGATTATGAGCTTCCCTCCATGAAAGAAAACAGCGAAGGTTATTTTCTCACCCGTGAGCTCATGGAATGGTTTGGAGAACATTATGTAAATAAACAAGAAGATTGGAAGCATCCGTATGCATCCCCTGTACTTGCAGAAGATTTAGCAAACCTTCCTCCGGCAACAATCCTTACTGCTCAATATGATCCGCTTCGTGATTCTGGCGCGCTTTACGCAGAAAAGCTAAGAGAAAACGAAGTTCCTGTTTTTTATAAAAATTATGATGATTTAATCCACGGCTTTGCCAACTTTATTGAATTTGTTCCAGAAGCAAGAGAAGCGTTGAAAGAAGGAGCAGAATCTTTAAAAGAAGCGTTTTAAAGAAAATGATTTATAAAAAAGCAGGCTTCCGCCAAGGAAAGCCTGCTTTTTTAAATAGAAACAAATGTTGCACGTCGGTTTTCAAAAACACTCACTTCTGTAAATCCACACTCTTTGGCAAGAGCATACGCTTCTTTAATGCCTCGACCAATATGCTCTGAATAGTGAGAATCCGAACCAATGGTTAAAATGCGTCCGCCGAGCTCTCTATATAAAGACAAAATATAGTGTGAAGGCATTGGTTCTTGTAATGCTTCTACTGTTGAAGTATTAATTTCAATTCCAATACCTCGTTCAATGGCTTTAGAAAGTATCTTCCTTATAAGAGGCTCGAATTTTTCGAAGTCGTCCTTACTAAACGGTTCTTTTGAATAGCGCTTAATAAGATCAAAATGAGCTAAACAGTCAATGTCCGCTTTTTCGATAAGTAAGAGCATTTCTTTAAAATAAAGGTCATACGCTTCTAGCCGTGAGTATTTTGCTAACGTTTTGCGAAGGCCGATATCTTTAATATTGTGAACAGAACCAAGAATAAAATCAACGTGCTCTGTTTGAAACAGCTGTTTATATTCTTCTGTATACTTATGTGGTTCACAAAGTTCTATTCCTTTTAAGATGTGAAGAGGCTGATTTTTAAAAGCTTCTTGACACGTTTGAATGTCTTCACTGTACTTCTCCCATTTCATATGTCCATAAGTTGGAATGTTCGGGTTTAGAGTGAAGTGTTCGGTGAAGCAAATTTGTTCTACTTCGTTCTCAAGCGCTTTTTGACATGTTTCCATCATGATCGCTTTTGAGTCAAATGAATGGTTCGTATGTGTATGATAGTCCGTAAACATAATGTTCCTCCCTTTATATGTAATGAAGCCTTCTCTTATTTATTATGGCATAGATTGTGCAACGTGAAAAAGGGGATGTTGTGATACAATGAGCAAAGACTATGATGAAAGAGGAGAAAAGGATTCAGCATGAATGAACAGCTTATTCGGGGTCTATTCTATAAAGGACTGTTGAAGAAGAATGATTATTCCCCGGAAACAGAGAAGTGCATTTTTAATACGCTCAAAGGATTGAAAAATAAAAAGACAACGGCAAATAAGCCAGGGATGCTGCTTGGGAAAATCCAAAGCGGAAAAACGAAAACGTTTATTGGAATTACAGGATTAGCTTTTGATAACAATTATGATATTGCAATTGTTCTTACAAAAGGTACAAAAGCTCTTACAAGGCAAACGTACGAACGTTTGAAAGAAGAATTTTCTTCGTTTCAGGCTCATGATAAAATACAAATTTATGACATTATGAATCTTCCAGACAATCTCATTCAATATGAACTAAACCAAAAGCTCGTTTTTGTTGTGAAGAAAGAAATTCACAATTTAAAAAGGCTTCATAAAGCTTTTTTTGAACAATACCCGCTTCTTCAGAACCGAAAGATTCTTTTAATTGATGATGAAGCAGATTTTGCTAGTGTCGGTTTCTTGAAAACAAAAAAAGAAGCTCATGAAATAAGAGTTATCGCAGGGGAGATTGATCAGTTCCGGAAGAAAGTTGACAATATTTCCTTTTTACAAGTGACAGCAACACCATATTCTCTTTACCTTCAGCCTGAACATTTGAAAATCGATGGCTCTATTCAGGAGTTTCAACCTGTGAAGCCTTCATTCACAGAGCTTGTTCCTGTATCTGACGGCTATATTGGAGGAGAGTATTATTTCGAAGAGAGCACAAGGAAACAATCGCTTGCTTCTTATCTCTATGAAGCGATTCCATCGCATGAGCTTGCGATTTTAAAGAAACCAGATAGAAGGCGGTTCAAACTAGAAGAAGCGTTAACAAGTAAAAGGATTGAATCGCTTCGCACAGCGCTCCTTCAATTTATCGTTGGTGGAATTATCAGAAGGCTACAGCAGCGGCAAATGAGAAAAAGAGAGATGAAATACAGCTTTATCGTCCATACTGAGCAAGCAAAAGCAGCGCACGAATGGCAAGAAACGATTGTGGTTGAGATGAAACGAAAGCTTCAACAAATGACAGTTGAACAGCCTCTGGTTCTTTATAAACTCATTAAGCCTATTTATGCTAACTTAAAAAAATCATTAGAAAGAATAAAAGGAGAAATTCCAATGCTTCAAGATGTTCAGTATGAAACATGTTTTTACTTACAAAACGATTATGTACTTGTGACAAAAGTAAATTCAGAAAAAGAAATATCAGAGCTTTTAGATGATAAAGGACAGCTGAAACTTCGAGCACCTCTTAATATTTTTATTGGCGGACAAATTTTAGATCGCGGAATTACCGTACAAAATTTAATTGGTTTTTATTATGGACGAAATCCAAGAACATTTCAGCAGGATACCGTTTTACAGCACTCTCGAATGTTTGGTTACAGATTAAAGAAAGATTTAGCTGTCACTCGCTTTTATACAACGCTTGAAATTTATCAGGTGATGAAAAAAATTCACGAATTTGATACATCACTACGGGAATCTTTTGAAAAGAAGAGCCATGAAAGAGGTGTTGTATTTATAAGACGTGATGAAGATGAAAAGCTTGTTCCTTGCAATCCAAACAAAATCTTACTGTCTAAAACTGTAGCGCTAAAACCATTAAAGCGCCTGTTGCCTGTTGGATTTCAAACAGGTTATAAATCAACTATTGTAAAACATGTAAAAGAGATTGATCAAATCATAGAAAGGAGAAAAAGAGAAGAGGGAAAGCTCTTTTTGTTTCCTCTCGCAGAAGCTGTAAAAGTGATCCGAAAAATTAAATTAACGCATGATGAGAAAGAAGGAGAAAGTTGGGATGATGCAGCTTTTCTTTCGAGTCTCACGTACCTTTCTAAAAATTTGAACTCTAAATGCAGTGGCAACGTATTATGTATTGTAAGAGAAAATCGTAACATGAGCCGGATAAGAAGCAATTATCGCTATGAAGATGCACCAGATACAGCTGCAAATGAAGAAAGTGAGCTAATGCTTGCAAAACGCATTGCTATTGATACACCTGTGTTGATTTTACTTCGTCAAAATGGAAAAGAAGAAAACGGCTGGCGAGGCGGTCCTTTTTGGTGGCCTGTACTTGTGGCGCCAAAAAATACAAAAACAACGATCTTTACAAGTGGAGTATTAGAATAGGTGAGGCATGATATGTCTCACTTGTTTTAATGGAAGGCGATTTGTGACTATGAGGAATTTATTTGGTGGTGTAAGGAAAAAGGATCCGCCTGTTTGAAATAAGTTGCTTAATATTCTTTCTCCATAGGTGAGAGACATGTAGACTTGCGAATGAACAACATAAAAGAAAGAGAAAAAAGGATGAAGAATGTAGATTCTTCATCCTTAGGTTTTAACAAAAAAGCAATAACAAAACCTATTTTGCAGCATACAAGCGGAACAATCATCTAGGTAGTGTTGTTAACGTTTAAAATATAAATCTCCTGCTTTTTTTCTTTGCTTATCTATTCTATCTCAATGTTGTTTAAGGTGAGTGAATTAAGCATAATATGCTTCAGGACTTTTTCGCGGTTTTGTAGAGTTAAACCATTGTAAGCAAAGAAGAAAAATAAGCAGTGCGTCGATGATATCTCCCCCGTAGTACATTATCATGCCGCCAAGTTCAGCTTCATGAACGGGTACTCCATTAGGCGGTTGTGCATAAATGTATTTAGATAAAATTCCATGACCTGCTAGTGCAAAAATAAGGACAATCGTTCTGTACAGATAAGAAAAGCGATGTGACATAGGATCAAAATAAATCATAGAAATTGTAAAAAGATAGCCTGCTATAAACACGTGAGCATGAATGAAAATATGCAATAAAACATGTTCATGCATCATACTGTACAAATTTGTAGTATAAAGCAACCAAAGTCCGCCAACATTTAACAATGTTGCAACAACAGGATGAGTAAAAAAACGTGAAAATCTGCTTTTTAAAAAGGCAGAAAGCATTCTAGCTTGTTTCTTAGGAAGCGTACGCAGCAAAAGCGTTATTGGAAAAGATAAAGAAATCAACAGCGGTGAGAGCATGCCAAGCAGCAAATGTCCAACCATATGTAGAGCAAAATTAGAATGAGCTCCCTCCGCAATTGGACCGCTAACAGAGCCTACCGCACAAAGAATACCTAAAGCAAACAAAACTACTCTAGAAAAAGGCCATGTTTTATAGCGAGAATTAGAATGAAATACAGAAAAAAGATAAAGGAACAAAGCGATAAGAAATGGAGCAGCTAAGATGAAATCTGCTCTAACTATATGATGATGCATATTATTCATAAGAATGACGTCCTTGTTTCTTTTTGCTTATTTGTAGTAATACAATTCCAGCTATAATCATCAGAAGGGCTAACCCATTCCAAATAGTATCATATATCCATAAGGTATCAACATAGCGGATTTGATGAAGGCCCATAAGCTTATGCTGAATAAGTCCATCGTAAAGCTGAAATCCTCCTGTCCCAAGCCAAAAGCTACCGTGCCACTTTTTAAACTTCAGAGCATTTCGGCGGCGTAAGTCGGCAAATAGAAACAAACCTCCAATTGTGGCAAACCAGCTGAAGGCGTGAAAGAAACCGTCAGATATGATGCCAATTTTAGTTGTTGAACCGTCATAAAAATGATGCCACTGTAAAAGCTGATGAAAAACAACTTCATCAATAAAAGCAGCAAAACCCATTCCAACAAGAATACCTGAAAATACATTTCGTTTGACATAGTTTAACGATGCTTTGCCCATTTTATCATTCCTTTCTAAAAAAGTTACTATATACCACTTTCCCAACTCCTCTTTTGTGTAAACGGTTAAAAGAAAGTCTAAAAAAGCCAATTCTTATTCTCATTGTTCTCGTCCTTTTCTTTTACTTTTTCTTAAAAAGAGAATTTTATTTTGCCATTCAGAAATATTACGCTTTTTTTAGACAGTGTAAAACTAAAAGAATATAGGATGTATGCTCTGCAAAACCGTTTAGAAAAAGTCTAGCTAGAATATATAAATGGTATGAAAAAGAACGACTAAATCTCTATGATCCAATAATGAATCAAATAGAGGACATGCTTAAACATCACACTTATTAAATTCTAGAACGTATGATACATGTTTCCTTTTCTTTACGGAAAAAGTAAATATATATTTATACAGAAAAGGCAGGAGGGGAAATGGAACTTTTAAAAGAGCTAATGCTTATCTTTGGACGAATAGTCACAATTATCCCTTTACTTTTAGTTGTAACGCTTGTAATGGGAAGAAGGGCAATTGGAGAACTTCCTGTTTTTGATTTTCTTGTTGTTCTTGTATTAGGATCTGTTGTTGGAGCGGATATTGCAGATCCGAATGTTGAACATATTCATACAGCTATAGCTATTGTTTTAATTGCTTTTCTTCAACGTATTATCGCAAAGTCGGCCATCTCATTTCGAAGATTTGGAAAACTTATTACATTTGACCCAACGGTTGTCATTAAAGATGGTCAAATATCAAGAACTAATATAAAAAAGATACGCTATTCACTTGACAATATCTTGCAAATGTTAAGAGAAAACGGAGTTTTTGATATAACACATGTTCATCTTGGTATTATTGAATCAAACGGGAAGTTAACGGTTTATAAACATCCTGCTAACGATGTTGTAACGGTAAATGATTTAGGTATTGAAAAAAGTATTGATGGAATTGCTTATCCTGTTGTGATTGAAGGGAAAGTATATAGAAAGGTACTAACAGACCTCCATTTGACAGAAGAATGGTTAAATAAAGAATTGGAAAAGAAGGGGATTAAAGATATAAATCGTATTTTCTTAGCTTCTGTTAATGAGCGAAACGAAATGTATGTTTCACTTTATGACTCTAATCCAGTTATTAAGCCAGATGTTATTCATTAACCACCATTTAAACAATGGTGAGAAAAATCATCCCCTAATAAAAATAGAGAAAGTCTTTAACTATACTTTTCAAGAAGTAAATCATAAAAATCCGTAAACAGGTTTGTTTACGGATTTTTATGATGGCTTTCCTTGAAGAAACATAGAAGACTATATCTGAAAAATAAGGGGAAAGAGGAAGATAGAAAAGCAGGCTTCTCTTTTATAAGGGGCTGACTCTTTTCTAACCACAAGGTATTTTCTTTTCCCTCAGTTATAAAATAGTATGTATCATTTAAAACTAAAAAAATCATCTTACCTATACCATTATTTTTGTAAGGAATAATTTTTGTTTGTTGTTTTATACTAACTGCGAAAATATGGTTCCAAAAGGAGGAGTTTTAAATGATGCAAAATCAACAAGGTCAAACACATCAAAACATGCACACGGGGAATATTCCGCAACATATGAATCATGGTGGACATGAAGTATTTGATGTGCAAGAAGTATTATCAGGAACAATTGGTACTCTAAATTCTTATACGTTGTTACGTCAACATGTACAAGATCCTGAATTAAAAGATATTTTGGAACGCCAATATCAATTTATTCAAGATGAGTACAATACAACAGTAGAATGTTTTAAAAGTGGCCAAGATCCTTCAAAGCCAACGCAGAGTTATAAGATGAAGCAAGGTAATGACTTTGTATATGGTCTTAAGCCATCTCAACCTAAGAAGCCATTACAATCCGTAAATGAAATTACAGATGAATGTGTTTCAAGCTGTATGCTTGGCTCTGTAAAGTCATGTGCAACAATGAAAACAACAGCAGCTCTTGAAACAACTAATCCAGTTGTGCGCCGTGTGCTTGCAGATTCTATCCCAAATAGTATTGAAATGGCATATGAGCTTTCTCTTTATCAAAACAAACATCATTATTATCAAGTACCACAACTTGCGCAACAAGATATGCAACAAATGTTAAATGCATATGCACCTGCTCAAGGACAGCAAAACATGCCAAATAATAATACAACTCATTAATATTTATCTATTAATGACGAGAACTCATGGAACCTTTACTGGTTCCATGAGTTTTATTTTTGCGTATGACTAAACAATAAGAAGGGAAGAAATGAAGACTATTCTTCATCCGATTAAAACGGAAATTCTCGATATTTATCTTGGATAGAGATCCATTTTAACTTTGTAAATTCATCAATTATCCATGGGTTTCCAAACCTTCCCAGACCACTTTGCTTATTACCACCAAACGGTATATTAGATGCATCATTTACAGTTTGATCATTTATATGGGTCATCCCACTGTCAATTTTCAATCCATATTCTTCGCCTTTTTTTAAATCGGAAGTAAATATAGCAGAACTTAGGCCATAGATAGTGTCATTAGCTAATTCAATTGCATGATCATCGGATTCAGCTTTGATAATTGAAACTACTGGAGAAAATAATTCTGACTGAGCAATTTCATCAGAATTATTTACATCAACAAATACAAATGGGGTTAACACGTTTCCTATCCGTTTACCTCTTAGCCCTAGTTTGTTGCCACTTTTCTCAGCTTTTTCAATTAATTCAAGGACTTTTTCTATTTGTTTTTCATTAATCAGCGGACCAATTACTGTATCCCGCTTTGTTTGATCTCCGTACGGTAGCTTTGAAGCTCTTTCCATAAATTTATTCGCAAAGTCTTCATATAAATCTTTATGTACGATAAGTCGATTAATACACATGCAAATTTGTCCTTGATGCATAAACTTCCCAAAAATAGCTGCATCAACAGCCTTATTAATATCTGCATCTTGAAGAACGATAAAGGGGTTATTTCCACCAAGCTCTAATGCAACACGTTTGAGATTTTCTCCAGCTACTTTCCCTATATGTTTTCCAAATCCAGTAGAACCTGTAAAAGCAATTAGTTGTATCACTGGATTTTCTAACATTTCGTCCTTGATTTCATCAGGAGTCGTAAGGATAGACTGAAATACGCCCTTCGGTAATCCAGCATAATCGAAGGCTCGTGCAATAATAGAACCCCCTGTTAATCCAACTTGTAAATCTGCTTTATGAACAACTGTATTTCCAAGCGCAATAGCTGGAACAATAGAACGCAGTGATAAATTCATTGGAAAGTTAAAGGGGGAAATTGATGACACGACGCCAAGTGGTTGACGATAAACTCTATTTCTTTTTCCTTCGATTGTCGAAGGGATGTCTATTATTTCATCAACAGCATCCATATATTTAAACGTTTCTTTTAGTACATCAATAGAAAGATTCAATTCTAATTCTGATTTAAGTAGGGTTCCTCCTGTTTCTTGACTGATAATCTGAATAATATCCTCACGATTATTCTGAAGGAATTCAGCTGTCTTACGGAATATCATTTTTCTATCATTGACAGGTGAATGTGCCCAGTCTTTTTGTCTTGCTTCAGCGATTTTAAATGAATCCTTTACTTGTTGTAATGAGGCTAATTTAACAGAGGTTATGACCGAATGATCATATGGATTCATAATATCTTCTGTACGTTCCGCATCTCCATCAATCCACTCTCCATTAATATAGTTTTTATTGTACTTATTTTTAAAATCATTCATTTATTATCCACCTCTTTCCAAATATTTTTGTATTTTTCACCTTTTCAGTATGGTTTATGTATAGGATAGCATTTTACCCTAGATTGTAAAAGTTACCTTTACACCTAAATGTTTCTTCAATGGTTATATGAAAGATTCTTCTTACTTTTATAGAGTGTGGGACATTTTCGAAAGAATAAATAAAAATTCCTCTTATTTTTGTGTGAAAAATTAACAGTATAGAAGTTATTATTATTCGGCACCATTGTAAATGCAATCTTTGGAATAGTAGTATTCATAGTCAGTTTGTTCACGTCGTGATTACGAAAAAATTAATAAAGCAGAGAAGGAGAAACCTCAATAATTAAAAGATTTAGTAGAGAGGGGCACTAAGATGAAAGAAACATTGATGAAGATGTTAGAAAATCGCAAAGATGAGATGATTAACATCCGACGGTACCTCCATGAAAATCCGGAACTATCATTTCAGGAGAAGAAAACTAGTCAGTATATTGTAGAGTTTTATAAAGGCAAGAACGTCGAGATACAAACAAATGTAGGTGGAGGATATGGCATTATTGTAACGATTAAAGGAGAGAAAGAAGGAAAAAAGATTGGCTTACGGGCGGATTTTGATGCTCTTCCTATTCAAGAAGAAACGGATGTACCATTCAAGTCAAAGAATCCGGGGGTTATGCATGCCTGTGCACATGATGGGCATACCGCATATTTAATGATTCTTGCTGATTGTTTAATCCAGCTAAAAGATGAGATCCCAGGAACAATCAAAATTATTCATCAACCAGCTGAGGAAGAACCGCCTGGTGGGGCAATTGGTATGATTGAGTCAGGTTTAATTGATGATTTAGATCATATTTTTGGTGTTCATTTACTACCTCTTGGGCCTGCAGGGATAGTTGGATATAATAGTGGATACGTTTTTCCTGGGCGAGCATACTTTAAATTAAAAGTACAAGGGATAGGAGGGCACGGTTCTTCTCCCCATCTAGCAAATGATGCTATTGTAGCTGGTGCACATTTTGTCACAGCTGTTCAAACTGTTATTAGTCGACGATTAAATCCGTTTGACATGGGTGTTGTCACGATCGGTTCTTTTGATGGCAAAGGTACATTCAACGTGATTAAAGATAAGGTGGAACTTGAAGGTGATGTCAGGGGCATGACTGAAGAAACGTGGGAATTAATTGAAAAAGAAATTCGTCGTATTGCAAAAGGAATAGAAGCGGAATTTAATGTAACATGTGAGTTAACTTATACGCCTGACTATCCACCGCTATATAATAATCCAGAACTAACCAAGATGGTGGAAACTGCTTTGAAAAATACAAATGATAAAGATATTAAAGAAGTAAAAGAGTTTCCTAAATTATCGCCATCAGAAGACTTTGCCCATTATGCAAAAAAGTTTCCAGCTTGTTTCTTTTATATTTGCTGTACACCTAAAGACGTAGAAAAACCTTATTTCAATCACCATCCGAAATTTGATATTGATGAAGATGCCCTTTTAGTAGCAGCCAAAGCAGTTGGGACTGTTATTTGCGGTTATTATCAAATTAATGAATAACCAATTGCTATTGATTGTCTTCCCAAAAGAGATAACAGCCCATATTTTTCATTTTCTTAAATAAAAAAGAGAGCCTTAAGACTCTCTTCTTTATTTAATCATCATTTTGATTTGACATAGAAATAGGAGAACCAGTAGAAGTATGTTCATTGACCCAATCTCGTGTTGTATCCGAAACAGCGGACCAGTTCGGAATTTTGTCTTTGTTCTGCTGAATCCAATTCATGCAAAATTGAGGATCAATGCTATGTTGTTCACACTCCGATAAAAAGGATTGAACAGTAGTTTCATTGCAGTTTCCCCACGTTCCGCAAGTTGTGTTCCACAAGCTTTCCATTTTCTTCTGTACAGACTGATTTTCATTTAGCATATTTCTTCCTCCTTGTTATATACTGTCATTGATATAAAAGATACATAAACAGTATGTCCAAAGGAATTTAAAACATGTAGCTTCAAGAGAAAGTCAGGATGTTTGAACAAAGACGAACCAGAATATTTGATTTAAGTAGTTGTTTCGAAGTTTTTGCATCAGAGTTTAAAATAACTCTTAATTTTTAAACTCTATTTACTGTAAATTTATCATTTACATAGATGGCGTCTCGTTGTGCAATTAAGCACAGTTCGGCAGCTTTAAAGGTATGTTCTTGAGTCATAGCATTTTCCGTATCATTTAAACAATCTAATATGAGTTCACCAAAGTAAGGAAAGCCTACTTTTCCATTTAAAGAAAAATGTTGCTCTGTATCATGGTTCACTAGGTATAAGTGATCTCCATCTTCGTCTCTAGCTATATCAATATATTTGCGAATTTCAATATATCCATCTGTTCCAAGGATAGTTGTACGTCCATCTCCCCAAGTTTTAAGTCCATCAGGAGTAAGCCAGTCTACTCTGAAATAATTTGTAGCCCCATTATCAGCGATTAAAGTTGCATCGCCGAAGTCTTCAAATTCAGGATACTGTTGATGCTTGTAATTGCCAATTTTGCTATGTACGACTTTTGCATCTTTTGCATCTGAATAGAAGAGAAACTGCTCAATTTGATGGCTACCAATATCACATAGGATTCCACCATAATATTCTCTCTCAAAAAACCAGTTTGGTCTGCTTTCTACATTACTACGATGTGGACCAGTTCCAAGAACTTGGACTACTTTCCCAATGGCTCCTTGTTCAATCAATTGCCCAGCAAACACTGCACTTTCTACATGTAACCGTTCACTATAATAAACCGCCCATTTAAGTCCCGTTTCAGCGGTTTTCTTACGTGCTAACTCTAATTGTTCTAATGTTGTAAACGGGGATTTATCAGTAAAATAGTGTTTACCATGATCTAATACACGTAATCCTAAATCACAACGCTTAGATGTAATCGTTGCGCCTGCTACAAGTTTTACATCAGGATCTTCAAGAATTTCTTTTTCACTTTGAGCTGGCTGTACTTGAGGATAAGTTTTACAAAAATCTGCTACCTTTTTTGAATCTTTGTCATATACCCATTTTAATGTAGCACCAGCTTCAATTAATCCATTACACATCCCGTAGATATGTCCATGATCAAGACCGATAGCTGCAATGATAAATTGTCCATCTGTAACAACAGGAGCACTTTTTCCTTTAGGAGCATAATTCATTCCATCGCTTTTTTTCATCATTCTTCCTCCTTAAAAACATTTTAGAGTTTGAGATAAGGTTTAGATACATGACATTAAATGATTATATTTATCCCTTTTTATAATCTCTTCCGACTGTTATCGTATCATCTGAGAAATTTTCTACACTGCTTTTTTTCTCATAAAAGTGTTTAACATTGGCTAGCATTCCTTTACGTGTATAAAAAGGATCGTCTGATAAAAGAGGGAGCTTTACATTTACTCCTAAGTTTGCTGATTTATAGATAGCTGTAATAAGTTCAAGCGTCTTTCTTCCTTCTGTTCCATCAATTAAAAGCTTGTCACCTTTATTAATAGCCATTAAGAAATTGTTTATTTGTCCAGTATGGCCTTCAAATTGTAGCTCTGGATATTGATCAAAAGCTTCGTGAATTTGATTTTCTAAATTTTCGTCATTTTTTTCTTGAGGAAATCCATTTTCTTTAGATATTTGAGCTGTTACTTTCCAAGGAACAGATATTCTTGCTTTTTCACCTTGGAAAATAAGTTGCTGTTCTTCTCCGTGATGAACAACAGAGCTTGTTACTTGCGCTAAACTGCCATTGTCATAACGAAGTACAGCAACAGATAAGTCTTCAACTTCTGCATTATCATGTAGAGCATTGCTAGTTACGGCAAAAATATCAGTTGGCAATCCTAACATCCATTGCAACATGTCAATATGATGTACTGCATGATTTAGTGTGCAACCTCCACCTTCTTTTTCCCACGTGCCTCTCCACCATAAGTCGTAGTAACTATGGCCGCGCCACCATAACGAATCAACTTGAGCATGAGCAACTTTTCCAATCATTTTTTGATCAAGTACATGTTTTAATCTCATAATGGGCGTTAAGAACCTATTTTGAGCAACCACCGATAAAAGTTTCTGACTCTCAATAGCTGCTTTTATCATTTCATCACATTCTTGTAAGGAAGAGGCCATAGGTTTTTCTACTAAAACATGTTTTCCTGCTTTAAGAAAATCAATAGCAATAGCCGCATGCATATAAGGAGGGGTACAAATAGACACCGCATCAATATTAGAAT
Source organism: Priestia sp. TRM10 (assembly GCF_057808375.1). Taxonomy (NCBI): domain Bacteria; kingdom Bacillati; phylum Bacillota; class Bacilli; order Caryophanales; family Bacillaceae; genus Priestia; species Priestia sp. TRM10. The sequence goes on along the minus strand of NZ_JBJZOT010000009.1, from coordinate 145,140 downwards.
CATGTAGTAACTCTTTGTAGTCAGCAACAACTTTGACTTCTAAATTATATTTCTTGGCCAAACTTCCAGCCTTTTCAGGATAAATATCAGACATAGCTACAATTGTACAAATTTCAGGCATTTCGAGATAAGCTTCAATATGTGATTTTGAAATAGAGCCAGTTCCTATAATGGCAATGTTCGTCATATGAATCTTTCCTTTCTGTAAGAAAATAGTTTTCTAAAACAAAGGTACAGATAGCGCTTTCAAAAAATTATTAACTCAGTTTCTAAAAGGTACTTTGATAGTTTATAACTATACTAGTATGGTAGTACAAACCGTATTATAATATAAATATTCTGAATTTTAAATACTTTTTTAGTTTTTTATTTTTGAGATATGGTAATCTTTATCGTAAAAATCTTTTTAGGAATTCTAAACATCTCGAGATTTTAATAGAGTGAAAAAACAGAAAAGTAAAAAATATATGTTGCTTTAGTGGACTTGTATGGTAGTATGTTAGTGAAAGGAGTATAGATGATAAATATGAATTTAAAAAATCAAAGTATTTCGACTCGAGAACAAGTTTACCATATGTTAAAAGATCAAATATTAAGTCTTAAACTTGCTCCTGGAACCAATATTTCTGAAAAAGAGATTTCAGAGCAATTTCAAGTTAGTCGTACACCAGTAAGAGAGAGCTTTTTAAAATTGTCACAAGAAGGGCTGCTAGACATCTATCCTCAACGGGGGACCTTTGTTTCTTTAATTGATTTAGATCTTGTAGAAGAAGCAAGATTTATGAGGGAACATCTTGAAAAGGCTATTATTAAGTTAGCCTGTGAGTGTCTTCCTAAAGATACGATGATTGCCTTAGAAATGAATTTAAATATGCAAAGAATATGTATTAAAGAAAAAGACTATAAAAAAATGTTTGAGTTAGATGAGGAATTTCATAGAACAATCTTTGCTGGATGTAACAAAGAAAAAACATGGTTAATTATCCAACAGATGAATGTTCATTTTAATAGAAGCCGTATGTTAAGACTAGTAACAGATTATAACTGGGATGGTATTTTGCTTCAACATGAAAGTATTTTTAAAGCGATACAAAACCAAGATGTACAAGAAGCGGAACAACTAATGGAAGAGCATTTAAAACTTGTTATTATAGACAGAGAATTGTTAAAGAAAGAGCATCCACATTATTTTAAATAAAAACTGAACTTGTATTAGCTCATGTTCCCCTAACTTGAAATATTGGCCCATATAATAGGGATTTCTATTACATGGGCTCCTTATCTATTAATCTTTACTTTCAGCTTGTTAATCTATGAATAAAACATTATTTATGAAATTCCTCCTAGAAAGGGAGTAGATTTATAGATATTTTTATGAACAGTAAAAACTAAAATGAAAACGCATTCAAAAGAACGGTTTATTGTAATAAACAATAGGCTTATCTTTTCATATTAAAAAAGACGATTTTAGTACGAAAAAGGAGGTGGTGGAAGATGACTTTAACTATCAGGTTTCATAATAAGTATAACTATTAATTAGAGTTAGTGTAATTTCAGTCCTTTTCTTTTCAAGCTGCCTATGACTTATAAATAAAGGAGGAAAGGAGTTGAGCATGAGCAACCAAAAAATACTATTCTTATACTATTTAAAAAGTAATCTCTTAGAACATATTTGAGAGGAGAGAAAGAATGAAGTCTGCAAATAGGAAATTAACAATGAAGAATTTTATGGGTTATGGAACAATGGACTTATTTGGAGGTGGAGCCTTCGCAATTATTGGAGCATGGATGTTATATTTTTATATTACCTTTTGTGGTCTTACTCCTGTTGAAGCAGGGTCAATTATTGCCATCGCCCGTATTGTTGATGCCATTGCAAGTCCACTTATGGGTCATATCACTGATAATTTTGGGCGTACAAAACTTGGAAAGAAGTTTGGAAGACGTAGATTTTTTCTATTACTTGGAGCTCCTTTAATGGTTATTTATTCTCTACTTTGGATTTCTGATATGAGCTATTGGTATTACCTGGTAGTATACATTTTGTTAGAGTTCTTGGCAGCAATGGTGTTAATTCCATTTGAAACTCTTGGGGCTGAAATGACAGATGACTTTAATGAACGTACAAAGCTTTCAACTATCAGATTAATCTATTCAGGATTAGGGACATTTTTAGCTACTTTTATTCCTGGTCGATTATTTGAAATATTTGGGAAGGACTCACCACAAGCTTTTCTTTATAATGGGATTATTTTTACGTTTATCTTTATGGCTTCGCTGTTAATCACACATAGAACAACATGGGAACGTAATATAGAAGACGATATTACAAAACCTTCTGCAACCGAAAAATTGCCTCTTATGGAAACTACAAAAAAATTCATCATTGATTTATCATCTACTTTAAGAATTAAAAGTTTTCGTCAACATCTCACAATGTACATTTGCTCCTTTACAGCAATGGATATTTTAAATGCAGTTTTTGTCTATTTTATCGTCTTTTCGTTGAACAAAGATGCTGTATTAGCATCTGACTTATTATCTATTGGATCGCTCCTTCAAATGGTATGTACATTATTGTTTGGATGGCTTGTTATTAAAATTGGACCAGCCCCATCACTGAAAATATCTTATCTTGCGATTATGATAAGTATAAGTGGTTACATATTTTTATATTTTACACAGCCAACTTATATGATTATTGCCTTGTACATTCTTTCTACTGTGTTAGGAATTGGGAAGAGTGGCCTTTATTATATCCCATGGAATATTTACACGTTTATTCCTGATGTAGATGAAATGGTAACGCAAAGAAGAAGAGAAGGCATATTTGCAGGTATTATGACCTTTACACGTAAAAGTACTACAGCATTCGCAACTTTCTTAGTAGGGGTTATTTTGCAAGAGACTGGATTTAATGCAAATGCAACGACCCAATCAACAACAGCAGTAAATGGGATTACGAGTATTTTATTTTTTGGAACAATTGGACTTATTATCATTAGTTTAATTGTGGCTTTTAGATTCAAACTATCTAAGAAGACTCACTCTATTATGCTTGCGGAAATTAATCGATTAAAAGCCAATGGAACAATGGACCAAGCTGATGAACAAACACGCATGACGTTGAAAGCGTTAACAGGATGGGAATATGAAAATCTTTGGGGAAATAATAATGTGGGGTATCAGCACCCATCCACCAATTTTAGAAAGTCAGATTTTAATCAAAAAGACTTGAATTAATACAATTTTTTATTAGGAAATTTAATTAAGTTGAAATATTCGGAAAATAAAATATAATAATAGCTATGCTACCATATTAGTATGTTAGAGTTATTTTTAAAAGTTGATTCAGGAATAAAGAAAGGGGGACTGTTAGTTAAAACATTTTATTTAAAGAGATGAATTAGTATATTTATACGCTGAATTTAAATAATGGAGAGGAGATAGATACTATGCAAATGACATTTCGATGGTATGGGGAAGGAAATGATTCTATTACATTAGCTAAGATTCGTCAAATTCCTGGAATGAAGGGAGTTGTATGGGCACTTCATGATGTACCAGTAGGAGAGGTTTGGTCTGTTCAACGAATAGAAGAAGTAGTGAACCAAGCTAAAAAATACGGGTTAAATACCGATGTTGTTGAAAGTGTTAATGTGCATGAAGACATAAAACTTGGACTACCTTCAAGAGATCAATATATAGAGGCATATAAAGAAACATTGAAAAATTTGAGCAAATTTGGCATCAAAGTTGTATGCTATAATTTTATGCCTGTATTTGACTGGCTACGTACGGATTTATTTAAAGAAATGGAAGATGGCAGTACAGCTCTATTTTTCGATGCTGAAAAAGTCCATGCTCTTACACCTGAACAAGTCGTGAAAAATATGGAAGAGAATTCAAATAATTTTACTCTTCCTGGTTGGGAGCCTGAAAGATTAAAAGATTTACAAAATCTTTTTAATCAATATAAAAGCATAACAGAAGCACATTTATTAAATAATCTAACTTACTTTTTAGAAGAAGTTTGCCCGATTGCTGAACAATGTGGGATTCAATTAGCTATTCATCCGGATGATCCACCGTTCTCAATCTTTGGTTTACCCCGTATTGTAAAGAATAAAAATGATATTGAAGCAATTCTAAATGCCGTCAATAGTCCTTCAAATGGGTTAACATTTTGCTCTGGTTCTTTAGGGGCAAACCCTAACAATGATTTAATTGATATTTTAAGATCCTTTATTAGCAGGATTCCTTTCGCTCATATCCGCAATGTAAAACATTTTGAAGATGGTAGTTTCATTGAATCTTCTCATCGAAACGAAGATGGATCTCTACCCATTACAGGAATCGTCAATACGTTATTTGAACATGATTTCAAAGGTTATGCTCGTCCTGATCATGGAAGACATATTTGGGACGAAGTATGTAGACCTGGATACGGTTTATATGACCGGGCTTTAGGCGCTATGTATTTACAAGGCGCATGGGATGCCAATGTATCGTTAAAGAAGGGCATTTTTGAAAACATACATGTTCAAAACACCTAATATTCCTTGATTTCTTTGAAAAAATGCTCTTTGATTTAGAAGCGCTTTATTCATTTTCATTTGCGAATAGACAAATAAGGGTGATTATAACTAGTAAAGAAATTCATTTGATAGTAGGGCATATAACTAAAGTTATGGAACACTAATAGGTTAATTGGAAGATAAAGATTCTTTATGAGTACTTCCCATTTATAAAGATATAAGACTGCAAATGAAGGATACAAAAAATGAATTCTTTTATACAAAAGCTTTTGAATAGGAGTGATGAAACAAATGAAACCATTTATGAATAAAGACTTTTTACTTCAAACTGAAACAGCTAAAAGACTCTTCCACGATTATGCTTCTAAAATGCCAATCTATGATTACCATTGTCATTTAGATCCACGCGAAATTTATGAAAATAGAACTTATAAAGATATGACAGAATTATGGTTAGAGGGAGACCATTATAAATGGCGTGCAATGAGGGCAAATGGTGTAGACGAATATTATATTACTGGAGAGGCTAGCGGATATGAAAAATTTGAAAAGTGGGCTGAAACGGTTGAGAAATTAATAGGAAATCCACTTTATCATTGGACACATATGGAATTAAGACAATATTTTAATGTAGAAACTATTCTAAAAAGAACTACTGCAAAAGATATTTGGAATATATGTAATGAGAAACTAAAGGAGCAAAATTTCTCAGCAAGGGCGTTAATTAAACGCTCAAACGTAACATTCATCGGAACGACAGACGATCCAATGGATGATTTACATTATCATAAGCTATTGAAAGAGGATAGGGACTTTTCTACAACTGTTTTACCATCGTTTCGACCAGATCAAGTTATGTCTATTCAACATGAATCTTGGACAGATTATGTCAGAGATTTAGGAGATGTAGCAGGAATTCGCATAACCAATTTTACAGAACTGATAGATGCCTTAGAGAATAGGCTGGATTATTTTCAGAACATGGGCTGTAAATTAGCTGATCATAGTTTAGAGACAGTTGTTTTTGAGAAAGCCACCCTACAAGAATTAGATGCGATTGTGGAAAAGAGGTTAAATGGGGAATCTCTTTCATTAAAGGAAATCTATCAGTTTCTAGCGCAATTGCTAGTAAGGCTTGGAAAGTCTTATAGTCGGAGAAAATGGGTTATGCAATATCATATTGGTGCTTTAAGAAATGCTAATTCTCATCTATTCTATAATATTGGTTCAAACATAGGTTGTGACTCTATGAAAGATGACCCTATTGCTATCCCTTTATGCCAGTTGCTTGACGAATTAGATAAAGTTCAACAACTTCCTAAAACAGTTTTATATGGATTAAATCCAAAGGATAATGAATTATTAGCAACAATAGCAGGGAATTTCCAAAGAGGGGGAACACCTTCAAAAGTTCAATTTGGTTCTGCTTGGTGGTTTAATGACCATATAGATGGTATGGTTGCCCAAATGAAAACACTTGGCAATGTAGGGGTATTATCTAGATTTATTGGAATGTTAACGGACTCACGTAGCTTTTTATCATACAGTCGTCATGAGTATTTTAGACGAATCTTATGCAATATTTTAGGTGAATGGGTTGAGAATGGCGAATATCCATATGATTTAGAATGGCTAGGGCAAATTGTCCAGGATATATCCTACAACAATGCTTCGGAGTATTTTGAAATTAAACTGAAAGAAGCCATCATTTTCCCGTCTTAAAGATAAATAATAATGTAGGAGTTAGGAGAAGGTGTACAAATGCTGCGATTAGGAAAAGAAGAACTAAAAAATAAAAAAGATTGCTTTGAGAAGATAGGGATCAAAACACCGGAATATAACTTTGAGGAAGTTTGGGAAGCTACAAAAAAAGAGCCCCTTTGGTTACACATTGGAGGAGGAAATTTGTTTAGAGCCTTCCACTCGGTCTTACAACATCATTTAATAGAATTAAAAGAAGCGGATAAGGGAATTATTGTTGTTTCAACTAGCAATGATGGCAAGATAGAAAAAGCTTATCATCCTTACGATAATTTGTGTTTAGATGTTACCATGAAAGTAGATGGAACGTTGGATATGGAAGTCATAGCAAGTGTTGCAGAAAGTATCACAGCAGATTCTAAAACTTCATCTTGGAAAAGGTTGAAGGAAATCTTCAGGAATCCTTCTCTGCAATTTATAACACTTACCATTACTGAAAAAGGATATAATTTAAAAGATATTGAGGGTAAAATCCAATGTTCTATTCAAAAAGAAATTGAGCAAGGACTTGATAACCCAAAACATACAATAGTAATATTAACAGCACTTTTATTTGAACGATATCGGAATGGGAAAGTACCATTAGCATTGGTAAGTACAGATAATTTTTCTCATAATGGGGATAAGTTAAAAGAGGCTGTTATGACAGTAGCTTCTATGTGGAAGGAAATGAATACTGTAGATCAAGGGTTTATTGAGTATTTAAATGATGAGAATGTTATTACGTTTCCATGGAGTATGATTGATAAAATTACTCCGCATCCTTCTTTAGATGTACAAGAGAAATTGAAAGAAGTAGGATTTGGAAGTATAGATTTAATTCAAACGCGAAAAAATGGACCAACAATAGCGCCTTTTGTGAATACTGAAGAATCTGAATACCTTGTTATTGAAGATTCTTTTCCAAATGGAAGACCGTCTTTAGAAAAAGTTGGTGTGTATTTTACAGAAAGAGAAGTTGTGGATCGCGTAGAAAGGATGAAAGTATGCACTTGTTTGAATCCGCTGCACACAGCATTAGCCATATTCGGTTGTTTGCTTAATTATACGTCGATTGCTGCCGAGATGAAGGATAAAGATTTGAAGGCATTAGTAGAGAAAATTGGGTATGTTGAAGGTATGAAAGTAGTGGTGGATCCTGGGATTATTAATCCGAGGGAATTTTTGAAAGAAGTAATTGAAATACGCTTTGCGAATCCGAACAACCCAGATACACCACAACGAATCGCAACAGATACTTCACAAAAGCTAGGCATTCGTTTTGGAGAAACATTAAAATTATATGTAGAAAGAGACGACCTAGATGTAAACAACTTAACTTTTATTCCATTAACAATTGCAGCTTGGTGTCGTTATTTAATGGGGATTAATGATGATGGTGAAGTATTCACGCTTAGTCCAGATCCTCTGCTAGAAGAAGTACAGCAACATATTCAAAAGATAGAGTTTGGAAATCCAAATTCTGTTCGTAATCATTTAAAACCTATCCTAACAAATGCACAAATCTTTGGGGTAGACTTATATGAAATCGGTTTGGGAGGAAAAGTAGAAGAATTTTTTAAACTCCTAATTAAAGCACCAGGTGCAGTAAGAACAACCTTGCATAACATGGTGAGAATTCCTTAGATGTTTACTGAGGCAAGGAATAAAAAAGGCCAAGCACTTTTTTAAAAAAGTCTTGGCCTTATATATATTTCTAAACCTCCTATCATAATCTTAGTTAAGAATTCTGCCTATCCCGAAGGAAGGAGGATGTCTTCCCAAAATCAATAAGAACTTATCCGTTAATTGTTTGGATTAGCTTTATAAGTCAGCCTCTTACAGGAAATCGTTTGCTAGTTACTAGGGGTGGTTCTTTACCAGTATGAGTTTCATATACTCTCTACAAGTTATTAATGAGGGGATTGATATTCTATCTCTTTATTGCATTATTTTTGTCCCTGGTCCACCAGTAGACACTTTATCTTTGGAAGCCTCACTCTCTATCTCTCTGTATTTTTCTTCCCAGAAATCCGCTCCATCTATTTCTACTTTGCTTGGATCGAAAATTGGATCTTTTCCTGCTTTTCTTTGAGCTTCATAATCTTTTAATACTTTTAAAGCTGGTTTTGTTAGAAGTAAAATAGCAATAAGATTAAGCCAAGCCATGCTGCCTATACCTAAATCCCCTAGAGCCCATAATAAAGATGCTGACTCAATACTTCCGATATAAACCATAAATAAAAATACGATTTTCAGAATCGTTTTCAACCACTGCATTTTTAGTTTTTTATCAAGATAGATAAGGGTCGTTTCGGCAATATAATAATAAGCCATTAGCGTGGTGAAGGCAAAGAAGAAGATGGCAATAGATACAAATATTGATCCAAATCCCGGTAATACAGTGTCTACTGCTTCCTGAGTATAGATGGGGCCAGCTTCAATATTCCCCATCGTTTCCACAATGGGTTCTTTTCCTTCTGGAGTAACGCTATACATACCGGTTACAAGAATCATAAGAGCCGTCGCTGTACATACAACAATTGTATCGATATAGACTGAAAATGCTTGGACTAACCCTTGCTTGGCAGGGTGGGAAACTTCAGCTGCCGCCGAACTATATGTTCCTTCCCCAACACCAGCAACATTTGAAAACACGGCTCTTTTAACCCCCCAGGAAATCGCTGCCCCAACAATCCCACCAAAGGCCTCATTCACACCAAATGCACTTGAGAATATAAGGGCGAACATAGCGGGAACTTCCTTCATATTTGCAAATAAAATAATGAATGTAACGACCACATACCCTACAGCCATGAAGGGAACTATTTTGTCTGCGACATTAGCAATTCGCTTAACACCACCAAAAATGATTATTGCAAGCAAAACAACCAATAAAACTCCAGTGATGCCCTTATTTATACCGGATGTATTTTCAAATCCAACAGCAATAGTACTTGATTGTATACCAGGCAATAAGAATCCATAGGAAATGGTAACAACGATAGCGACTAACGAAGCAAACCATTTTATCTTTAAACCTTTTTCAATAAAGTAGGGTGTACCTCCTCGGTATTCATTTCCTACTTTACTTTTGTATACTTGGGCAAGAGTGGATTCGATAAAAGCACTGGCTCCTCCTAATAGAGCCATAATCCACATCCAGAACACCGCCCCTGGACCTCCAAAGGCAATAGCTGTCGCTACACCTGCTATATTACCAATTCCTACACGTCCTGCTAGAGCCATACAAAAAGCCTGAAAAGATGATACTCCTGAATCAGAACTTTTGCCTTCGAACAGCAATTTAATCATTTCTTTAAAATAGCGTATCTGTAGAAAGCGGGTCATAATCGAGAAAAACAATCCCGCTCCAAGGGCAAAGACAACTAATCCGAGGCTCCATACTTGTCCAACTAACCATTCCACTAATTTTTCCATCCAATTCCTCCTTAATATAATGTTTGTATTTCTAAGAAAAAAGATATTAATTATTTAAATATTCAGAAAAATAAAAGGCTGTTAGTACCAGTTTTCAAGTGCATAAAAGACAATTCGTTTTGGACGGCTGAGTGTTTATAGCTACCAAATGGGGCTGCGGTGCTTATATTGTAATCATTAATTTATAATTCCATACTTTTTTGATCACACACCTGCAGCTAGGCCAAATGGAGTTATTAGTTGCTTTTTTTATGTGAATTATTTTAATAAGAAACCAGTTGGTAAAGGATCTGTCGGATCTAATATAAATTTTTGCATTCCTGTAATAAAGCCACGGCTTGCCAACGCAAACGCATATCCACTTTCTGTTTGTTTGGCAAATTGTACAGTCAAAGAGCTCTCAAAAATACTTTCATTTACAAATGGTGGTTCCATGTACAATCTACTATTAGAAAGCAAGCTTGTATAACATGCCATTGTTGATCCAAAGCCAGGGGAACGAACTATATACTCATCATTACGAAAAGTGAGCGTTTTAATTCGCTTCTCTTCTAGATGGGAAGTATCCATTAAAATGATACTTTTTACAGGTGTTTTTGATTTGAGAGACTGAAGGACTGTTTTTCCCCATTTCTTCAATTCGGAAAGCTCTTCAATACGAATCTCTGCAGAAGTATCGCATTTTTCAAACACAGCATATAATTGATCGGCTTGTACGAGAGAGAAGCGGGAATTTAAATGCTCATAAGGCGATGGAACATTTACGTGGGTTACTTGACATGGTTCACTTTCTATCAAAACCGAAACGACTTCATTATTTTCTATAGTAGCAGTAACTGGGATCACACCACTGACTGTTTCAATTTTGTATTTATTTGACGCCCTTGGTTTTAAATAGCCGCATTCCAGTAAAGCTGTAATCACGGCAACAATGCCACCATAATGAAGAGGGACGGTTCCTTCATGATTTAAAAATATGACTGCAGCATCTGCTTCCTGATTAACCGGCGGAATAATAAGACAGCCATTTATGCCTGCGAACCCTCGTGGTTCATTTAATAAAAGGTTGATTTCTTCTAGAAAAACATACGAAAGCTGTTTATTTAATTGTTTCAAGTTTTGGTAATGAATGAAAGGTACGTCTTTGATAATACGAAAAGCTTCACCAGCTACGTGTACATCTATTGTTGAGTACATTTTTTGAATCTTCATTTTACGTCCTCCGTTTCATGTTGCATAGGGGGAATAAGCAAGAACCCTTCTTTAAGTGGATCTTTTTCGTTGTAGAAGAATTGATGCAACCCCATTAACCAAGCAGATCCTGTGATTCTAGTCACTACAGCTTCATGACTTTCCACATCTGTTGTTTCCAATACACGTCCTCTAAATAGGGAACCAACAATACTTTCATGAACAAAATCTTCGCCAATTGAAATTTCTTGATTACTATATAGCACGGCTAATTTAGCAGAGGTACCTGTTCCGCATGGAGAACGATCAATTCCTCCTGGAGGGACAATCACTGTGTTTTTTACATCTGCTTCTTCATGAGTTGGTTCAGTGAAAAATTCAACATGAGTTAACCCTCGAATAAATGAATATTGTGGGTGAATAATTTCTGTTTTTTCATTAATGGTGTTTCGAATGTTGATGGCTTTTTCGATTATGGTGGAAGCATTCTCTGGAATTAAATCCAATCCAACAGATTTAGCATCAATAATCGCATAAAAATTCCCACCATATGCAATGTCAGCATCAATACGTCCAATTCCTTCGACAGCAACGGAAACTTTCTTTAAAAGAAATGCTGGAATATTGCAAAAGGAAACTTCTTTTGCTTTTCCATTTTCAACGGAAATATCCACCTCGATGAGTCCAGCAGGCGTATCTAATTTTAATGAAGTAACCGGCTCCTGGACAGGGATTAATCCTGATTCAATTAAAGCAGTACATACACCAATCGTATCATGCCCACACATTGGTAGATATCCACCGGTTTCTATGTAAATTACGCCAATATCTGCTTCTGGATGGCACGGATCGGTTAACAAAGCACCAGACATAACATCATGACCCCGGGGTTCATTCATTAAAAGCTTGCGGATCCAGTCATACTTCTTTTGCATATAAAGCATTTTTTCCGACATGGTTTTTCCTACTAGTTCCGGAAGACCACTAATCAGCGTCCTCGTTGGATTGCCACCTGTATGTGTATCAATTGTTGTAAAGATTTTTTGTGCTCTCATCGACCCAACACCCTTTCTTTAAAACGATTAAAGCTAAGCGGTTCAATAGGAATAGACGTTTCTTTTTTATTAATTAATTCTTCAACTATTTTTCCTGTTACTGCTGCTAAGCTGATGCCATCACCTTCATGACCAGCTGCAATATAATAGTTTGGAATCTTGTCCACCCGTGAAACGATTGGCAAATGGTCTTCCGTCCATGGTCTCAGCCCTGCATACGAACGAATTACCATCATATCTGCCATTTTCGGATAAAAGCGGATTGCTCTGTTAGCAATACATTTGATGATTTCATTGTTTACTTTTGTATTAAAACCAACAAATTCTCTGCTGCTTCCAATTAAAAAATTCTGACTTTCCGTTGGTTCAAAAACAAGTGCAACCCCGTATTTTTCAGTTAGTGGATCAACACGACGCTGTCCACCAAATTTAGAAATTAGGTAACCAAACTCCATTACTTTCCGAGCTCCCACATGTTCTTGTCTTGAGGCAACGATAATATGTCCTTTTCGCGGTTCAATTGGTATCGAAAGATCGAGCATTCTTCCTATTCGAGGAGCCCATACCCCAGCAGCATTGACGACATGATTTGCAGTAAACACTCCGTTAGACGTTTCTACAGTAAATGAACGGCTGTTTTGTTTTTTTATCTCCATAACTTCAGTATGTTTGAAGGCTTTGGCTCCTAATTTTTTTGCTTCCTTGAGAAGAGAAAAGGCTAGTAGATAAGGGTTAACCGTAGAATCAGTAGCACATTCTAATCCGCCTAATAAGTCATCTGCAAAAAAGGGGGACTCCTGCTTAATATCCTGTCGGTCAAGCATTCGGAATGGTAAACCAGCGGCTTTTTGACGGTCGACCCATTTTTGGGCTGCTTCCATCTCTTCGTCTGACTCACAAACAAGAATGCTTCCTGGAGCTCGGTATTCAAAAGGGTGCTCTAATTCTCTGCTTAATGTATCTACTAACTCCTGGCTAAATAACGTCATTTGACTATCAAAACCCGGGTCTTTATCAATTGCCAAAATATTGCCGTCACATCGTGAAGACGTGCCACTGACAAATTCTCCTTTTTCAATTATGGTTACATCCCTACCATATTTAGAAGCATAATAGGCTATTGAACAGCCAATAATTCCTCCACCAATTACTAAAACGTCACAGTGTCTCACATATCTTTTCTCCCCTCGGTGAAATTGTTTCATCGTTAAATATTGCAATTAATGTGCCAACTTAGTTCAAACCTCTGTATATAGAGAATATTTTTCTATCTTCTGATGTTAGATCTGATTGACAGAGACCCAAGAACATGAAAATGTGTGAAACAAAAGTAAGGAAAAACACTGTTTTTTTAGAAAGTGCGACATTTTATTTATATAACTAGACATTTATTAAATATTGATTCAGTCTGGTTTTCTTAATTTTAAAAAACACAATATTGATTACCTCTTAACTAATAACAAAATTTATTGTAAAAATATTTTGAACATTTTATGAACAACTGTATAATTTTTTATACAGTGTTGATTGTTTTTTACAGTTTAGGAGGGGAACATTATGGTATTTTCATTACCGTCAGTAAAAGAACTAATAATGAATGTATCGTTTGATAGGAGTCACATTGAACGAAAAAACGGTGAATTTTATTATCGTTCAACAGCCCAAACAGTTGAACTTCTATGTAAGACCTTAGATGAGAATGAGTCATTCTCTACATTGTTAGAAGCATTTAACCATCATTCTGCAGTTGTTATTCTAGATTCAAACAAAAAACCTATAGGCTGTATAACAGCCTCCAAAATGATTCGTTTTCTTTATAACTATTACAATCAATTGAAAGCATTTTATAAGACTATTATTCAAACTTCAGATGCCTCAGTTACGGTTATTGATGCTAACGAGAACGTTTGCACATGGACGGAAGGAGCGGAAAAGATATTCTCGGTTACCCGTCAAGATATAATGGGGCAGCCTATTACTGATTTTTTTGACTACAAAAAATTAGAAATATTGCAATCCTTGTATAAAGGAAAAAGTATTGTAGGTCATTACCATCAGCCTCGATCTGATTTATTTGTCTTAATTAACTCTAATCCTGTTTATTTAGAGGGAGAGATTATCGGTGCAGTCGTCTCAGAAACAGATGTCACGAATCAAGTAGCACTTAATGAAAAGTTATTTAACATGTCCAACGAAGTACATCGTTTAGAACAAGAAGTAGCGAAGTATAAGGATTCATCTGATCCCTTTCATTCCATTAAAGGAAAGAGTTCTGCCTTACAAAGAACAGTGAACTTGGCTAGAAAGGTGTGTTCTGTTAAATCTACAGTTTTAATACTAGGGGAGAGTGGTGTGGGGAAAGAAGTGTTCGCTAAAGCTATTCATGAAGCGAGCGAAGAGCCAAACGCACCTTTTATTTCAATTAATTGCGGTGCAATACCAGCATCTTTATTTGAAAGTGAATTGTTTGGGTATGAGCGCGGCGCCTTCTCAGGGGCTAACAGTAAAGGAAAAAAAGGAAAAATAGAATTAGCAAAAGGAGGGACATTATTTCTTGATGAAATAGGTGAAATGCCGCTCGAAATGCAAGTAAAGCTTCTACGGGTATTTCAAGAGCGGAGATATTATCGCGTTGGGGGAGAGAAAGAAATTGATATCAACTTTCGTCTCATTGCGGCTACAAATCGTGATTTACATGAACTAATGAAAGAAGGGAAGTTTCGAGAGGATTTATATTATCGCTTAAATGTAGTCAGTCTAAACATCCCTCCTTTAAGGGAACGGAAAGAAGATATTATTGAATTAACTCACTATTTTTTAAATGATTTTTCATTAAGTTATCAACGACCTATTCATGAATTTCCTCCAGAGGTAATACAGGAAATGCTTCGGTATGATTGGCCTGGCAATATTCGCGAACTTCGCAATATCGTTGAACGGCTTATCGTATTTGCGACAGATGGCGTCATAAAAAGAGAATATTTGCCCTTTAATACAAGTAATATCAGCTTTGAAAGTACTCCAAAGAATGCATCTGTTGTAATTAAAGAAAATGACTCTACAATACTACCGCTCCAAGAAGAAATGAATCAACATGAGAAAAAAATAATCGAAAGAGCGTTACACATTTTAGATGGAAACAAATTAGAATGCGCTAAGCAGCTCGGTATTACAAGAGCTACTTTATACAATCGATTGAAGCGGCTTGGTATAAATTAATCCTCTTTCATCTCTAAGTTGGCACGTTTCTTGCATAATATTTTTATATAAAGAGATTAGAGGAGGAATACAAATGCCTAAAAAAGAGAGCGTTGTTATTTGTCGCTGTGAGGAAGTTACTTATGAGCAACTTCGATCAACAGCAAATGAACATACATGCACAGCGAGAGAATTGAAATTAAGAACAAGGGCAGGTATGGGTTTTTGTGGTGGCCGTACATGCAGGCTAACATTAGATAAGATTATCGAAAGTGTCATTCCTAATGTGTCCTCTAGTGAAATTCCGCTAAAATACCAGCCACCAATTCGACCGGTAACGTTTGGAACAGTAGGTGAAAAGCAATGAGTAGAATATTGGATCATCCTATTCTAGGCAGTTTAGATAGTAGAGAACGTATTTCTTTTCGGTTTGATGGAGTTACATATGAAGCCTACGAAAGTGAAACAATTGCTGCTGCTCTTTTAGCGAACGGAATTAGAAAACTCCGTGTTCACGAAGATAGCGGAACACCTAGAGGTATTTATTGCAATATCGGTCATTGCTTGGAGTGTCGTGTAACAGTCAATAATCAAAAAAACGTCAGAGCTTGCTTAACAACTGTAGAAAAAGACATGATTGTTGAAAGTGGAAAACGTCATCCAAATATTGTGAGAGAGATGGTGGAAAAGCAATGATTGATGTGATTGTAATTGGAGGAGGGCCAGCGGGATTAGCAGGAGCTATTGCCTGTGCGAGCTTTGGTCTCAAAGTAAAAGTTATTGATGAATTTATAAAGCCAGGTGGCCGTTTGCTTGGACAACTTCATCAAGAACCTTCTGGTGAATGGTGGAATGGTATTAAAGAATCAGAACGACTCCATCAAGAAGCGAAAAGATTATCGGTCGATATTTGTTGTGGTGTATCGGTTTATAATTTAGAAAAAGAAGAACACCTATGGAATGTGCATACAAGTTCAGGTACGCTGGAAGCACCATTTGTATTAGTAGCTACTGGAGCCGCCGAATACCCTATTCCGCTCCCGGGTTGGACTCTTCCTGGTGTAATGTCGATTGGTGCGGCTCAAGTAATGACGAATGTCCACCGCGTCCAAGTCGGCAAAAAAGGGATCATTATCGGAGCAAATATTTTAGCATTTGCGATCTTAAATGAATTACAACTAGCTGGCATTAAGGTTGATCGGGTGATACTTCCGGAAAAAAGTCCCCTTAGCCAAAAAGCAGGTGAACCAGAGGAGGTTATGAAATCCCTTTTAAACGCAGCTCATCTAGCTCCATCGCCATTATTACGCATTGGGAGTCATTTCATGAAAAATGATCGAATGAGAAAAATCGGTTTGAATTTTTATCCCAAAAACGGCATGAAAGTGAACGGGACCCCTCTCCAGCTCCGTAAAGCGGCACTTGAAATCATAGGCAAGGATAGGGTGGAAGGAGTTCGTGCCGCTGATACTGATGCTAATGGTAATGTTATTGCTGGGTCCCAGACGATTTACGAGGCAGATTTTGTCTGTATAGCAGGAGGCTTATATCCGCTGGCAGAGCTCGCTGCTGTGGCTGGTTGTCCATTTCAATACATTCCAGAACTTGGCGGCCATGTGCCCCATCATTCAGAGACGATGGAAACCCCTCTTGATGGGTTATTTGTAGCGGGTAATATCACCGGGATTGAAAGTGGCAAAATTGCTATGGCCCAAGGAACAACTGCAGGCTTGTCAATTGCCAAATATGCTGGACAAAAGTCAGAAACAATTGATCAGCAGCTACAACAAGCAATACAAAATGTTTGCACTGTGCGGAGGCAAGCTACAATCCAATTCAATCCTAAGATTGACAGCGGGAGGAATAAAATGCGGGAGCTATGGAGGAGTCTCTATTTTTCAACGCAAAGATAGTTTGATTTATAAATAAACTTTTTACGAGTTTGAGCAGAGTTCACCCTAATGATGAATCTGCTAATTTAAGTATTTAACTCATCTTAACTTCATTTAGTATGGCATTTTTACTTCAAATCAAAATTTTTGCATATCAGATAGGATTGGAGGAAACGCATAAAAATTTCACATCGGCATCAGTATGGTTAATCCAATTGTGTGGGGTAGCTGAGTCTAAATAAATACAGTCAAGAGGATGTAAATCGTATTCTTCATCGTCAATAAGGACAGTAAGAGTACCTTCCAAAACGTAAAGAAACTCTTGGCCTTGATGTGAATACGAACTTCCTCTATTTTCACCCGGTTTGAGCATAACTAACAAAGGAGCAAAAAGTGGATTTTCTATATTTTTAGATAGATCTTTATAAATAAAGCTACTCGGTCTACTATTTAAATCGTTTAAAGAGTTTCGTATAATGGTCGATTTAGTCTTTTTCTCTGACTCCGAAAAAAAGTAGCCTGGATTGACATTAAGTGCGTCAGAAATCTTTTTTAATGATTCAAGTGTAATAGATGATTTTAAACGTTCCACTTGTGATAAAAAACTGATAGAAAGATTGGTTTTCTCTGATACTTGTTTTAGCGTTAGTTTTCGTTCTTTTCGCAATTTCTTTATTTTAGATCCGATTAAATCATCCATTCTTTATACCTCTCTAACATATATGATAAAAATTGTAGTTAATAATATAACTTGCTTTGGTTTGAAAATTAAAGTGGAACTTTAATTTTATTATAATCTTATTTTATTCAAAATCAAACAATTGAAAAGATTTCCTATGAATAATAAACAAAATAAATAGCAATATAGAATAGTTTAAAAATATTCAGAAAATTTAGTTTACAAGAGGTGGATTGTATGATAAGGTCGATATAAATGAAGTGACACTTCAACTTTTATTTTTTTATTAACTAGCACTTTATAAATAAGCTGAGGAGGGATTCGTTAGAATATAAATCTTTTGGTTCCAAGAAAGAAGTGCATTTTATTCTTGAATTATTAACTAAAAAAGATCTTTAATGTCCAATCTTTGCAAGATGAAATCAAAAAATTAAATAAAACCTTTTTTAAAAAGGTAAGTGTTTAAGAAATCAGATCAATTAGGAGGAATTTATGATGGCAAAATTCAATGGAGTTTATGTGGCACTTGTTACCCCTTTTACGAAAGATTATCAAGTAGATTATGTTAGATTAACAGAACTATGTAATTGGTTAATTGACCAAGGGGTAGACGGACTCGTTCCAGGGGGATCTTTAGGAGAATATGCTACTCTTACAGCTGAAGAGAGAGCAAAATTAGTAGAAACTGTAATAGAAGCGGCTAATGGTCGAGTGCCTGTTTTAGTTGGTTCAGGTGCACCGTCAACTGCTCAGTCTGTAAAATGGGTACAGCATGCAAAAGAACATGGTGCAGCAGGTATTATGGCTTTACCTCCAATCAACTATAAACCTCTAGAGAATGAAATTATTGAACACTACAAAGCATTATCTGAAGTTGGGCTTCCAATCGTTGCATATAATAATCCAAAAGATTATCCTACAGATTTAACTCCTGACTTACTAGCTGAAATTTCGAAGTTTGAAAATGTAGTTGGCGTCAAAGAATTTTCAGGTGATGTACGTCGTATGCAAGAAATCTTAGAAAAAACTGATCTTGAAGTAATGGTTGGAGTAGATGATCTTGCTCTTGAAGGAGCTTTAGTTGGAGCTACGGGTTGGATTTCTGGTGTTCCAAATGCCTTACCAAAAGAAGGTGTAGAATTATTTCATCTAGGAAGAGAAGGGAAAGTAAAGGAAGCACTTAAGCTGTATAAGCACCTTTTACCTCTTTTTCGTTATGATGCTAGTCCTCAACTAGTTCAATCTATTAAATACATGATGGAACTAGCTGGTAAACCAGTAGGACCTACACGTCCACCTCGTTTACCGTTAAGCAAAGAACAGTATCAAAAAATAGAAGAGGCTTTCCATTATTCTAAGAGAGTAACTGTTTGATTTTTAAAAAACTATAAAATCTATCTGAATGGGTACAGTGATCTTTAATAGGTTGTACCCATTCTCTATTTTTCAAGAAAGGGTGTTATGATTAGGATGACTGTAAGTACAAAAGCAAAAACATATTTAAATCATATAAATGGTGAATGGGTAAGTAGCTTAAATGAACAAGTAGAAGCGAGTATCAATCCTGCTAATAAAAACGAAATTGTAGGCTATACTCAAAAATCAATAAAAGGGGATTTAGAAAAAGCCATTAAAGCAGCGCATGGAGCTAAAAAGTCTTGGAGGAAAATGGGACAGGCAGAAAGAGGTCAATTTCTATTTAAAGTAGCAAACATTCTTGAGGAAAATTTGGACGAGATTGCTGAAACGATGACAAAGGAAATGGGAAAAACGCTTCCCGAAGCAAAGGGAGAAACAGCTAGAGGCGTTGCAATCCTTCGGTACTATGCTGGTGAAGGGATGAGGAAAGACGGAGATGTTATCCCTTCTTCTGATAAGGATGCTCTTATGTTTACAAGACGGACTCCACTTGGTGTTGTTGGTATTATCACACCTTGGAATTTTCCGGTTGCTATTCCAATTTGGAAGATTGCTCCTGCTCTTGTGTATGGAAATACAGTCGTATTTAAACCAGCAACCGAAGCAGCGGTGACCGCTGCAAAAGTAGTAGAATGTTTTGATAGGGCAGGGCTTCCAAAGGGGGTATTGAACTTTATTACAGGTTCTGGATCTGTAATAGGTCAGCAGTTGATTGACCATCCACTTTTAGATGCTATCACATTTACAGGTTCTGAAAGTGTTGGTGAGAGAGTTGCAAAATCTGCGTCATCACGTGGTATTAAATTTCAATTGGAGATGGGGGGGAAAAACCCTGTCATCGTGACAAAAGATGCCAATTTAGATGCAGCAGTTGAAGCAGTAATTAGCGGTGGTTTTCGTTCAACAGGTCAAAAATGTACAGCATCAAGTCGTGTCATTGTAGAAAATGGGATTTACGATTCATTTGTAGAAAAACTCGTTCAGGAAACAAAAAAAATCACTGTAGGAGATGGTCTTAAAGAAGGCATTTGGATGGGACCGTGCGCTAGTGAAAGCCAATTTAATACCGTGAGAAAATATATCGAATTGGGAAAAGAGGAAGGTGCCACTCTCATCACTGGTGGAGAGACATTAACTGGTGAAGAATTTGACAAAGGTTTTTATGTAACGCCTGCTATTTTCGGAAACGTACAACCAGAAATGAAAATTGCTCAAGAAGAAATTTTCGGACCCGTTATTGCCCTTCTTCGAGCAAGCGATTTAGAAGAGGCCATTGAAGTTGCCAACAATACAAGGTATGGATTAAGCGCTTCTATTTTTACATCTAATATTAGTTCTTTACTTGAATTTATTGATGATATTGACGCTGGTCTAGTTCGAATCAATGCAGAAAGCGCAGGGGTAGAACTTCAAGCGCCATTTGGTGGAATGAAAGCTTCTAGTACTGGCTCACGCGAACAAGGAGAAGCAGCGAAAGAATTCTATACTGCTATTAAAACTGTATTTATTAAAGGATAAATAAAGCTAGTGGTTCTGGTATAAAGATAATTTCCAAAATATAAATTTACCGCCAAATTATGAATGGTTATAAGGTGAAAACAGTGTATCAACGTATTCTTTTTGATTTTAGGTAAAAGAGAGATAAGTACGTGCGTTGGGCACTGAAAGTAGGGTGGGACTATAAAAGGATCTTCAAACGAAGATCCTTTTGTGATACTTGTTAAATGGATGCCCTCAAAAGACTGCTCCCCGCATATATCCTTATATCAAACTTTCGGATATATGCGGGGAGTGACTAGATACTAGACTCCATTATTACTATTGAATTCTCTTTTCTTAAGAGTAAGCATAAAGGCTAAAGATAGACAATATAGTGCTGCTAAGTAGGTCATAGCTACTGTCATATCGTAGCTTTGCAAAATATATCCAACGAGAATTGGTGATAATCCTCCGATTGCTCTACCAAAATTAAAAATTGTGTTCGTGGCCGTACTGCGAATATGAACTGGATAATAACTGCTTATTAATGCTCCGTACCCAGCGAACATTCCATTTGAAAAGAAACCTACGATTGCCCCGCCAATTAACACTCCTGCACCACCTTCAGCGTACGAATATAAGAATACAGCCGATGCTGAAGCTAAAAGAAAAACTCCAAAAGCACGTTTTGCACCAAATCGATCCATGAATCGTCCAAAGGTCAGCATTCCTACAATCATTCCAACAGCTGTACTAATAGTCCAGAGCGCTGAGCCTGAAACAGATAAACCTTGGGATTGTTGAAGCATAGATGGTAGCCAAATCATCAATCCATTATAACCTGCAATTTGAACTGTTGCCATAACAACTAAAGTAATGGTTGTTATCGCTGTTCTAGGAGTGTCAAATAGCTGAAGTAAATTTACTTTTTTGGGCTTGTTGACAACCTTTTCCGTCTTTACTGCTGCTAGCCATTCTGGAGATTCCTTTAAATTTTTTCGAACAATAAAGGCAAAAATAACAGGAAGCACTCCAATGATAAACAAGGCTCTCCACCCTAAGGTAGGGAGAATGATGGCACTAAGCAATGCTGCAAGAATAACACCAAATTGGGCACCGATACTTACATAAGAGGAAGCTCTCCCTTGTTTATTCTTAGGCCAAGCCTCTGCAACAAGAGCCATACCAATTCCATATTCTCCTCCAGCTCCAAGTCCTGCGATAAATCTAAATAAATAAACCTGTTCAATATTTGCTGCTAATCCGGTTAAGGCTGTCCCTATTGCAAATAAGATGATCGTATAAGTGAAAATTCGCACCCGGCCAAATTTATCTGCTAAAATTCCAAAAATGATTCCACCAATAAGCATGCCAATATTTGTGATTGAAGAAATAAATCCTCCTGTTGCTAAATCAATGTTAAAATCTGCTACAATCATTGACATGGCAAAAGAGATAAACATGATGTCCATGCCTTCTAATGTTAAACCTGCTACAGATGCCACAACTGTTTTGTTACGATAATTCAAATTAATCCACCCTCCAGTAATATTCTTTGAAGTAAAAACTCTTTTTGTTTTGAAGGAATGGATTAGAAAACCGATTACAGCATCTTATCCATTCTCTTTTGAAGTCTCACAGAACTTCGTTTAAAAGAGGTTTTGAAAATTTTGTATTAAATGTAAACAAAAATAAATGCCCTTCTGTCAAAAGAGGACAAAAGGGCATGGATATGTTAATAAACAAATATTACTAGATTATCAATCCATCCTTTTCGGCCTCACTGGACCGTATTAAAGGCAATATCATATTGTTATTTATACTAGCATGTTAAAAAACAAGTTTCAACATAAAGTTTTGATTAACTATTATTAAATAGTATTCTGTCTAGTTGATTTATCCTCCAATCTTTCTAAATATTATGGTGGTGATAAAAATATTTAGAAAGTCAGAAAGCTAGAAAATCAGACAAAGTTCCTTTGGCATAATGGATATTTCCAATGTATCTTCATAGAAAAATGTAACTTGTTTTTAAAATTAAAAAGCACTTCACAATAAATATATTTCTTGTGAAAATAAACCGTCCAAAGCGGTGTCTGTCTTCTTTAGAAATGCTTTTAATATATATTCAAATCTTAAATAATAGTGGATGCCAATTGATTATAGTGATAAATAATGGGTTTCTTGTGGCAGTATATATTTACACTTTAATACATGAATAAACAAGGCCAGCTTTTTAGCTGGCCTTGTTGTTCATCCTAACAGTTTTAATCCAATTGCAGAACATAAAATCATTGAAATAAATAAAATGCGTCGCCATTCTTTTGGTTCTTTGTAGACGAACATTCCAACAAGGGTTGCGCCAACAGTGCCGATTCCTGTCCAAATCGCATAAGCGGTTCCCATTGGCAGGTCACGCATCGCTAATGAAAGCATTGTAAAACTTAATGCAAAAGAAGCGATAAGCATGAGAAGAGACAATACATCTTTTCTAATGGTAACGCGTTTAAGTCCAAACACGCCGAGTACTTCACAAAGACCAGCGACAATTAAAAATCCCCAAGCCATTATGCATGCTCTCCTTCCTGTTTATCTTCTTTATCTGTAATTAACTTCAAGCCAATCACGCCCGCTAGTAGCAGAGCAATTAATAATATTTTTGCAATCTGAAAAGGTTCTCCAAACAATAGCATATCAGATGCTACTGTTCCAGCTGTTCCTAATCCTGTGAAAACAGCATAAACCGTGCCAACCGGCAGATTGTTTGTTGCTTTTAGAATGAGCGTGAAGCTCACTATGATCGCTAGAGCCGTTAATAGCCATTCCCAAATGTTTGAAGAGTGCTTAAGACCGGTTACCCAACCAACTTCTACAATTCCTGCTCCAATGACGTATATCCAATCCCTATTCATATTTCATAAAACTCCTTTTATCTTATTGCTTTTATTTCTTTTCATCTGCAAAAACGCCCCTGCAAAAAATGGGCCATGCAGCATTCATCCGAAGCATTGCTTTTTCTTCCCATGCGAAAAGCATTTCAATTAAAATACCGTCTACAAGTGTAAGATACGCAATGGAAGCATCTTGTGGGGATGCAATAATTTCTTCTTGCGGAATTCGTTCAAAACGTTTTCTCAATAATTCTTGAAACGAATCAAGCAGTGGATTTGTTCGATCCATCACTTCTTTCATTAAAGCTTCCGGGGGAAAGAAAGAATGGCGAAGCAGAAATCCAAAGCTTGGTTCGTCTTGGTAGTTTCGAATGAGAAACAAAGGAAAAGCCTCTAATGTTTCTCGCATATTTAGACGATTGTATCGTTCGATAAAATATTGAAATGTTCTTTTTTTTACTTCGCGTTCAGCGAGGGAAAAGACATTCATGAATAAATCTTCTTTACTTTTGAAATGCGCATAAATGGAAGGTTTTTTAATGTTAGCATCTTCAGCAATCATTCCTAAGGATGCACCTTCAAATCCATATTTTGAAAAATGATGAAGGGCAGAAGTGAGAATTAAATTTTTAGAACTCAAAGAAGTTAAACCCCTTTCTTTGGAAGGAAATTTCTAGTATAATACATTCGTATTGTTTAAAACCTAACGGTCGTTAGTTATTATCTCAAAGGGAAAAGAAGCTGTCAATTTAAGATTTTTAAAATGTAACACTAGCAGCTTTACAAAGCAGAGATAAGAAAGGGGCATGATGGATGGAGAATAATGAAAACTGGAGAAATAACAGTGATGTAGATATAGAGAGGAATCTAGGTTAAAACAAAAAAGAGAAGTTTACGACAAATCTTCTTTCTATGTTTCTTATGTGTAGTAAAGTGCTGATTCATACGAGAAGTTTATCTCTACACTTCTTAAAGAAGGCTGCGGTTTGCTCAAAATAATATAAAAGGAAGGTTTGAGAGAAGATATAGTGAGATTCGCTTTTATGAAAGAATAGGGTTCTTTAGTGTAGGAAACGATGAGACTAGATTAGTTTCTTACTTGCTAAATGATTTTATGATAAGAAAAGCTCGCTAATCTTGATCAATATTCGGAACGAAAAGTAAAAATCATCTTATCTTTTAAATGTTTATAGCTTTATCAAAATAAAGGAGAAACACCATGGAAAAACAGAATGTAACATTATTTATCCTATTAGCAAATCTATTTATCGCTTTTTTAGGCATTGGACTTGTAATTCCTGTAACACCTACTATCATGAATGAACTTCATTTGTCTGGAACAATTGTTGGGTATATGGTTGCTGCCTTTGCACTCACACAGCTCGTCGTGTCACCAATCTCGGGTCGGTGGGTTGATAAGTTTGGACGTAAAAAAATGATTATTATTGGGTTAATTATTTTTAGCCTTTCAGAATTTTTATTTGGAATAGGGCAGCAGGTTGAAGTATTATTTGTTTCCCGCATGCTCGGTGGAGTAAGCGCTGCTTTTATTATGCCCGGAGTTACAGCTTTCATTGCAGATATTACAACTTTAAATACTCGAGCTAAGGCGCTTGGCTATATGTCAGCTGCTATTTCAACGGGATTTATTGTTGGTCCAGGAGTTGGGGGATTTTTAGCTGAAATTGGTACGCGGTTGCCGTTCTTTTTCGCCGCAGGGCTTGCATTAGTTGCTACTGTCTTTTCTCTTGTTGCTTTACGTGAACCCCAGCGGAACCCTGAAAATGAAGAAATAAAAATCGTAAAAGGGCAAGGCCGCTTAAAACGCATTTTTGTGCCTATGTATTTTATAGCATTTTTAATTCTTTTCATTTCTTCATTTGGACTATCTGCTTTTGAATCATTTTTCTCTCTTTTTGCAGACCATAAATTCGCTTTTACACCAAAAGATATCGCAATTATGATTACAGGTGGAGCTATTCTTGGTGTTATTGTGCAAGTGGCATTGTTTGAGCGTTTAACAAAATGGTTTGGTGAAATTGGCGTTGTGCGCTACAGCCTCATTTTTTCAACGATCATTGTTTTCTTGCTTACAATTGTGAATTCTTACTATATGGTTTTGCTTGTCACGATGGTAACGTTTGTTGGATTTGATTTAATCCGACCTGCTTTAACAACGTATCTCTCACGTATTGCAGGGAATGAGCAAGGATTTGTTGGAGGAATGAACTCCATGTTCACAAGTCTTGGGAATGTATTCGGTCCTATTGTTGGAGGTATTTTGTTTGATATTAATCTAAATTATCCATTTTACTTTGCTGCCCTCTTCTCAGCAGTTGGGGTAGCCATTACTCTTACTTGGAGACATCCTCATCAGCGTGAAGAAAAAGAGCTTTCTTCACAGCCGTAAAGAAAAACATAGTATGTGTTTTCTAAGCGTATTTATAATTGAGATTACAAGAAGAAAATGAAACACTGATATGGAATTCAGGTTTTCATTTTCTTTTTTTATAAGGGGGGATGAGTGAGAATATGAATGAGCTAAGAAAGAAAGCTGAAGAACTAAAAGAAAGTTTGGTTCAATGGAGAAGATATATTCACCAACACCCAGAGCTTGGGTTTGAAGAAGAGAAAACATCGCAGTTTATTCAGGAAAGATTAAAAGAAATGAATATTCCTTTTAACATCGTTGCTAAGACAGGAATTGTGGCTTTAATTAAAGGGGAAAGTGATGGACCAACACTAGCATTAAGAGCAGATATCGATGCTCTTCCTATTAAGGATGAAAAAGAAACTTCTTATGCGTCTAAAGTTCAAGGAAAAGGTCATCTCTGTGGTCATGACGCGCATATAACAATGCTCCTTTGTGCAGCAAAGCTGTTAAGTGAACACAAAGTAAAAAAAGGAAACATTAAGCTCTTGTTTCAGCCTGCTGAAGAAACAGGAAAAGGAGCAAAAAAGCTTATTGAATACGGCGTTCTACAAAATCCAAAAGTTGATGCTATTGTTGGATTGCACGTTAATCCAATGGTAGAAACAGGACATGTAACATGTTCTAAAAAAGAAGTATGTGCAGCATCTGATTTTTTTAATATTGAAATAAAAGGTAGTGGTGGACATGCTGCACACCCGCACCTTTCTAAAGATCCCATTCCGATGGCTGCTAACGTTATTTCATCTCTTCAACAAATTGTGAGCAGACAAATAGATCCGCTCACTCCTACTGTTTTAACGATTGGTCAAATTCATGGAGGATATGCAGATAACGCGATCGCTTCTTCTGTGAGTCTTGGTGGAACTGTTAGAACATTAGATGAAGAGGTAAGGGCATCAATAAAAGAAAAGATGGAAAATGTCATATCAGGTGTTACTTCATCATTAGGCGGAGAGTATAAGTTTCACTATCACTACGAAACTCCGGTTTTAACTAACGATGATTCTTTAATTCCTACCTTAGAAGAAACGGTTAAGACGATACTTGGCGAACATTCTTTTTCAATTGTTAATCCTTCAATGGGTGGAGAAGACTTTGCTTTTTATACAAGGGAAGTACCTGGGTTATTTTTCAGGTTAGGCGTGCGAAATGAGAATAAAGGAATTGTGTACCCCCTTCATCATCCATTGTTTGATCTTGATGAAGAAGCTCTTCCTTATGGAGGAGCATTGCTTGCTCAATATGCCTTAAACTATTTAAAATGAAAAATAGAATAGGAAATAGAAAGATAGTAAGAGTTGATTAGCTCTACTATCTTTTTTTATGAAAAGAAAAACAATAAGCGAACGTACGTTTGATTTATAATTCTTCTTTATATATAATGGAGAAAAGTATGAAAAAAGGAGAAATTTAGTTACATAATAAACATGAAAAGAGGAACAAATGTGGGTGAGATAGACTTTAATCGACTAACGCACTGTATGTCTTTGCTATCATCAGAGAAAGAAACAGAGATAGTGGCAACAGACTTATATGATATTTTGGAAAGTGCTCCTAAAATACAGGATTTAGTTCTTCAGATAGTGAGTACTAACATAACGAAAGAAAAAATGATAGACCTTCTAATTGAGTTAGAAACAGAACTTGATCATCTTAACTGGCATTATGAGAGTTTTAAAAAAGAGTTGAAAAATATTGAAGAACTAGATTAATAATGAGCGAAGAAAGAGACGGATATACCTTCTCTTTCAATTGAAGAATAAGGATGAAAAGAGCCTGTTATATCAAAAGTAGTAGAATACCAAGTCCGTTATCTGAGAGATTAGGATTTTTTCAAATCGTTTATGTAAAAGAGCATTCTAACAGTTGTAGAACGCTCTTTTTTTATGGTTGTATAGTTAAAACCCCTTTCTTATTGGGAATATAGAAAGAAAAGATAACTTTATGTTAATATATGGATATGTCAACATATAGATATATAAAGGGAGAGACATACATCATTGTTATATAGCCCAAAATGGAGCAAAGCTAAAAAACATTTGTTAAGTTTTCTTTGTGCTTCTCTTTGTAAGAGAGTGGATTTTCATATGATCAATTACCGAAAAGCACATGATGGATTAGGAAGAGCGGTCATTACGATTGATCACAAAGAGATTTTTAGCATGTGTACAATTAAGACAGAAAGTAAGCTTTATCTTAGAGAGTGGGAACAAAGAAAAAAGAACAGCAATATGATTTTGAGAATGAAGAGGAAACAGAGCGCACTTGGAAGGAAATATATAAAACGCTTGAAAAAGGTGCTATTTATGCTCAATATGACTTCTTTTCCGCTCTTGAAGAGTATTTTAGTTTGCCTATAGAAAAAGCTCTCCGTTCCTCTAATTCTATTGTGAAGATGTTATGTATGATAGATCGACGCGTAGGAAAGAGAACATTGTGAAGAATTGAAAAATCTATATTAGAAGAACAGCGTATAATCAAGTATCTTTACCAATTAAGATGTGAAGCGGAAGGGATTCAGAGTAAGAGTAAGTCAAAAGTTTCATGAGACAGAAGAAGAGTGAATTGTGAGAACAGGAAAGTGAACGGAAAATCCAGTATCAAAAACAAATTAAAAGCACAAAAACATAAAAATTTTTTGTGCTTTTAATCGATCACACATCTTTTTGAATTACAAAATAATAGAAGAGAGAAAAAGAAAAGATAATAAATAAAGCAACAAAAATAATCATAAAATATTCACCTTCTCATGATGTGACATTTCTTTTTTTACAATAGATGGATAATTGTAGAAAATCATTTTAAGCTTTTGATATTCAAAAAGAAGAAGAGAAATGCTCATAAAGGTAAGAAGAGAGCTAATGGCAAGGGCAGGGATATTAAAACAGTAATCGAGAATGGTAATATTCACTGTAATAGGTAAGTAAATAATATTTCCTAAAGTTGCAGTTCTTGGTATAAGCAATAATAAGGCTGCTGTAATTTCTCCACCCGCAATAAATAAATTATAAATGTCAGAGTATCCGAAAAAATGCCAAGCAAGTTGCATAGCGGAATCCTTTGTGGAATCGAAAACAAAGTTACCTGTAGAGAATTGGCCAGGATAAATCTTAGCTCCTCCGTAAATAAAAAAAGCTAATGCTAAAACGTAACGAAATGTAGTAATCGTGCTCATTTTTAATTTGTATAAAAAAACGGTTTTATTCACTCATTTTCCTTCTTTCTCGATTGTTTATTCGTTAAGATCAATGAATCGACTCTTGATTTCTTCTGTGGGAATCATACAAGAAGTTTGTTTTCCAAATAATTGATATCGATATTTAGCACCGAATTGATACAATCTATCGCTAAGCGGTTTTGGAACTATCTTAAATAAAGAGAGGATTCTCACAGACCCCGCAAGATTTGAAATAATATGCAGAATAGCTGTTGATTCGGTATATAACGTATCTCCATCAATAAGAACAATAGAATGCAAATCTTTTCTATATCCATATTGATTCAATATAGAAGATCCAGTATTAGATTGAAGAGAAGCAAATTTAAATATACCTTTTGGATCTCTTTTAATCACAAACTGTACAAAGCTATTGCACATATTGCATACACCATCAAAAAGAATAATGATATCGTGGTTATCTTTCATTTCTATCGCCTCGCTTATCTCCTGAACATTTCACTATTTTGATTATAAGATATAGAAGATGACAATACATCTTACACTTTTGTAAGAAAAATACAAAGGGAGGAGAGAATTATGGGAAGAAAAATCCGTTTTGCACAAGATGAACTTATGTTAGAGCTAACAGGATTAACAAGCTATTTTTGTTTAAAAAGAAAAGTACGAATTCCTTATCACATGATTGATAGTGTGTTAGTTGACTACTATGAAGCACCACAAATCATGCTGAGAATGCCTGGTACATCTGTTCCTGGAACGAGTATTCGCGAGGGGAGCTTTAAATATCGAGATGAGTGGTACTTCTTATCATACGAAAGAAGAGAACCGCTTGTTATGATTGAGCTCACAGGGCATAAAAAATACAGATATGTGATTTTTCAAATGGAAGATCCTACAGAAACGGCGTACAATATTCGCACGCGTTTAAGAGAATGGGAGATAGAAAGAGGAAAGAATAGTAAGTAGGACTATGTTACAATGAAAGCTAACATACTTGGAAGGTGTTGGAATATATGCTTTTTATGATAGGAGCAATTTTCATTGCTCTTAGTTTATGTATGTTTTTTATACTAAGTCTACTAACGGGGATAGGAAAGGCAATGGATAGTTTCTACGTCAATGGTTCGAGCTTTTTTCAACTAGATTATGTGATGTATCCAATTATTTCTGCCTTTATCGGCCTTATTTTCATTTCATTTCATTTTACGAACCACAAGGAAAACAACAAGTAAATAAAAGTTTCTAGTGTGAACGTTATAGTAGGAGATAGAAATTTTTAGCATAAGAACAATAGGAGAGGTAAGTACGCCTGCTATTAACTATAAAAAGCTTCTGTTTATAAAACAGAAGCTTTTTATCCTACATTATCCTAATTTATGCAAAGCTAATGCTTTTTGAATGCTAGAAACAACAGACATATCGTTAAAATCAATTCCAATTTGAACAGCGGTCTGAGCGATTTCTGGTCTAATGCCTGAAAGCGTACATTTCACACCAACTAAATTTAGTGCTTTAATAAGTTGGAAGATTTGGTGAGCCACCATTGTATCAATGATAAGAACGCCAGATAAATCAATAAGAAGATGTTTAACACCTTGGGAAGAGCACTCCTGCAGTGTGTTTTCTAGGACTCTTTTTGCACGTTCTGTATCAATATCTCCAACAAGAGGAAGTAACGCTAAATTTTCACTAAGGGAGATAATAGGAGAACTTAATTCATAAATCATTTCTTTTTGAGCAGTTAAACGTTTCTCCGCATGAATATAGCTTTGATTTGTAAAAGCAGTCACAACGTAGTTAAAGTTTTCGATAATTGTTCGATTCCAGCGATTAATAGTTTTTAATGAGTATGTTTCTTCGCTCGTTTCCACAAATTCTTCAACAAGATCTAAGTACTGTTCTTCTGTATTAAAAAACTCGCGAAGAATAAGATGAATCGGCGTATTCAAATGTTCTTCATCTTTTGAAACAGCACAGATCCATTCATTAAATGACTCTAGAAATTCCGCATGTGTGGATGATTCATCAAACATTTTACAAAAACGTAAATGAAATTCGTAATTTTGCTTTTTGACGCTTTCAATTACTTCTGGATCGTCAGAAGCATATACACCACCTGCTTCTGATTTATCAATCGATTCATACCATTGTTCAGTTAATAGTCGAGTGCGTTCCAATAGAAAATGATATAATTGGTTGTTTCTATGCATGAACTTTATCTCCTTGTAAGTAAAATATGTCTTTTAATAGCTATATTGGATAGTTATATTGGATAGTTATGTTTATTAAAGAAACTCAGTAAAACTATAAATTATTATATATAGTTTTACTGAACCTCACAACAAGAAAATAAGCTTTAACTCTCCAGAAATAAAAGTGGAAAACTCCTTATATAATGTAGAAAGAAGAATCCTTCTGCATTATATAAGAGTGAGGGACTATCTTAAACCCTTACATATTTTAAAGGAAGAAGCTCACTTATCTTTGTTTTTACAATTTCCTGATCGGCCTCTAAAATGACGTAGCAGTCTGGGGCATAATCATACATAAGCTCTCTACACATTCCACCAGGGCTTACGATATAAAGTTCTCCACTATGAGGATGCTTTAAAAGGCGCAATTTTGCATCATCCCATGGTGCTACGAAGAGGAATAAAACTGCCGAATCTAACGCATAACCGGGTCTTTATTGAAGCAGGAGAAAATGACTTAATGTGTACAGCTGAAGAATCAAAAGAGCTTTATGATCTGTTAGAAAAAGCAGGTGCTAATGTTCAAATTTCTTGGTTACAGCAAGGGCATCAGCCCACAGTTCAAGAAGTGAGAGAAGCTGCAAAGCGGTATGAAGAAAGTTAATGGTTTTATCTATGAGAAAACACCTTCAGTTTGAGGGTGTTTTTTTGATGTGAAAATGGAGATTGGTGAAATTGTTTCAAAATGAAACAATTTTCATACACTTGATGAAAATAAAAACGATAACTGTTGATTGTTTATAAGGAGAGAAATATAATATTAAATAAAGTTGATTTAATATTCTGTTTATTAAGTTATTGAATAAGGGGAAAAATGGGGGAGCACACGCAAATGCTACATATGTTAGAAAACTCATTGATGCTTTCGAAAAGAATAAATAGGTTGAAACAGAAAGAGTGTATGTCATTCACAAAGCAATCTATAAATAATGTAGATTGCTTTTAAAGTGTTAGGAAAGCTTGTTACATAGCTTTAAATAATAATAATAAAGGTGAATAAAATGACATTTTTCACAGTTGTATTACCGGTGTTTAGCATATTTCTCATTGGGTTTATCGGAGAGAAAAAGATTGGCTTTGACACGAGAACGATTTCAACAATGACACTATATTTAATGTCTCCATTATTAGTTTTTAGAACTTTTTATACAATAGAGTTTAACTTAGACTATTTATATTTGACGGTATATACGTTTGCTCTTTGTTTTGTATTAATCCTTATCGTGTATATAATAACTTTTGTTCAAAAATACTCAAGGGCCGAAACATGTGGGATGATATTAGCATCTTCTTTTATGAATAACGGAAATTACGGAACTCCAGTAGCGCTTCTGCTCTTTGGAACGGCTGGTTTTGACTTTGCTATTATTTTAATGGTCATTCAGCAGCTTGTAATGTGTACAGTCGGGGTATATTATGCTGCAAAGGGCGGAGAAGAAGGGGATGGTATAAAGTTCGCAATTCGCTCGGTAAGACGCATGCCAACGGTGTATGGAGCAATTGCAGGAACGCTTTTTCAAATTTGCCATATTCCAATAGGTGACGCTCTTACAAAAGCCGTTGATTTAGTGGCTGATGCAACCATTCCTACTGTTATGATCATTTTAGGCATGCAGCTTGCTAAAATCTCGCTTCGGAGCATCCAAAAAAGCAAAGTTACTCTCTCTATTCTTATTAAACTTTGTATTTCTCCATGTGTCTCCTATATATTTACCCTTTTTTTACCCCTTGATGAGATGATGAAACAAATTATCATCATTATGGCCGCAATGCCAACAGCTGCTAACACGACAATGTATGCTGTCCAGTTTAATACAGATCCTGATTTTGTTTCAAGCGCAACGCTTATAAGTACGCTGTTAAGTTTAGTTACTCTTCCCCTTATTTTTACTATTGTTCTCTAAATTCCTATTTGATTGCTTGCATCGTATATGAAGCAGATGGGTTTCTACTATTAAAGCTCCTGAAACATACTTAAAGAACATATAAAAAAGAAGCTTCTCTTATGAAGCTTCTTTTTTATGTAGAGAGGAAAGCTTATAAGCAGTTCTACGTATTCTTTAACTTCTTTTTTGGAAGAAAAGATTTCACCTTCCCCAATTTTTGAGCCTACTTTAAGCATAATATCCTCCACTTTGTAATGAGTTATCTCCTGATTAAAAATAACAAGAGAATGGCAACTATACTTATTAGATTAACGAAGGTATTCAGTAATTCATTCCCACCAAAAATGTGAAAGAGAAAGCCGATAAAAGCAATAAATAGAACGAGAATAGGAGAGAGAGGTGCACGGTTTCTTTTTTGCATTTTTCCTTCTTCCAAGAGTAAAGATAGAATCTCTTTCTTTTCATTGTTCTTTACCACTTAGCCAACCTTTTGTAACTTCTGCAAATTTTCGGCCTGCTGGTGATAGGTTGTAGCGAGTCGCAAGGCCAATGGAACGATAGCTATTTACTTCAAGGGGAATTGCACGTAGCTGTTTTGGGAGAGAATCAAGTACCATCTCGGGAAGAATGCTTATCCCTAAATGATGACTAATCATCGACATAATAGCGGTTTCTTCCATAAGTTCAAATCGAATATTTGGTTGAACATTATATGCTTCAAACAGTCGTTTTACATCATGAGAGCCACCATATGAGGGCATGATAAAGTCGACTTTTTCAAGGTCTTCAAATGTTACAACAGGTTTGTTGTATAGCTGACTTTGATTAGAAACAATACATAGCAAAGGGTCATTTTTTAATGGAATAATGTCAAACTGATTTGATTGTGTAATATTGACAAACCCACAGTCAATTTCTCCGTTTAAAAGCCACTGCTCAATTTCGAAATAATCTCCTTCTTTCAACTCAATATGAATAGCAGGATATTTTGCTTCCATGATTTTAATAATATCAGGAAGCCATTTCATTGATACGCTCGTAAATATCCCAATTTTAATCGTTCCTTTTGAAAGTCCATTAAGACTAGCGGCTTCTTGATATACTTTTTCATTGTAGTGCAATACTTTTCGAATAGTGAAGAGAAGGTGCTCACCTGCATTTGTTAGGGTAACGCCTGTTTTATTACGGTTGATAAGAGTAAGTTCAAACTCTTTTTCTAGACTTGTGATGGCGTGACTAACTGCAGACTGCGTCAATTGTAAAGAATCAGCTGCTTTAGTGAAACTTCCAACTTCAGCGATTTTGCTGAAAATCTCAAATTTAACTAGGCTCATAGAGCTCTCCTTTGTCATGAATTTTGTTCATGTTATAAATTATAAAGATTCATTTTATTAATATCAAACACTCTTGTATACTGTTGTTACATATTCATTGAAAGGAAAAGAGGGAGAGGGTAATGAGCTATAGAATGAGAGCCAATCTAATGATGGTTGGAGTTAATGTATTCTGGGGACTTTCCTATGTTTTTATGAAAATGGGACTAGATTCTCTTGAATCTTTTAACATTATTGCGCTTCGATGTTTACTCGCATTTGTGATTGCAGGGGGCTTTTTTTATCGAAGGTTAGTAAAAGCAAAACTAAGTACGGTGTTATTTTCGTTTTTACTTGGTATGATGCTATTTCTCGTTTTTTCTTCCGTTACGTTCGGAGTAGGAATGACCTCGGCATCTAGCGCAGGTTTTCTCGTTAGTCTTACAGTTATATTTGTTCCTATTCTTCACTGTCTAATCATTAGAAAACTGCCGTCTCTGCCCATTTCTCTCGGCGTTTTATTTTCTTTAACAGGGATTGGGATTTTAACGTTAAAAGGCTCGTTAAGCATTAATACAGGGGATGCTTTATGTATAGGCACAGCATTATGCTACGCTATTCATATTCTCTTAACAGGAAAATTAACAAAAGGAGAAGATTCCATAACACTTGGTGTGCTTCAGCTCGGATTTGCAGGAGGAATCGCTCTTCTGTTCAGTCTGATTTTTGAAGATCCTTCACTTCCTTCAACAGGAGAGAGCTGGATCGCCATTTTAGGACTGGGAATATTTTGTAGTGCGGTAGGGTTTATTTGTCAAGCAGTAGCACAGCGCTATACAACGCCAACGCATACGAGTTTGATTTTTGCGACTGAGCCTATTTTTGCAGCGTTGTTCGCCGTTCTTTTCTTAAATGAAGTATTCACATTAAGAGATGCTGCAGGCGCATTTATTATTATATGTGGAATTTTAATTGCCCAAATGAACAGTCTTTCTTTTAATAAAAAGGGTTGGACTTATAGAAGAAGATGGCGCAAGCGAGAATCTAATTTATAGAGTACAAAGAATTTCAGCAGGAGACAGTGATTAGTAGGTGGGATACTTGTGGATTAGAATTCATTCACTACTATCATGTGGTAATAAAAAAGCTCTTATCCTTTATTGGGTAGAGCTTTTTTTAGTGAAACATTACATAGAATATACTTTCGGATTTTTGAATTTTCTGATTTAATATTTATAAAGGAGGAGAAAACAATGAAATACTACGTTGTAGACGCATTTGCTGAAAAAGTATTTGAAGGAAATCCTGCTGGAGTTTGTATTATGGAAAAGTGGATTTCTGATGAGCGTATGCAAAATATTGCGAGCGAAAATAACCTTTCTGAAACAGCATTTGCTGTAAAAGAAGAAGAAGGATATAAACTAAGATGGTTTACACCAGGAGGAGAAATTGATCTTTGTGGGCATGCAACATTAGCAACAGCATATGTGATTACAAATTTTTATGAACAAGACGTAATGAAGGTTACCTTCCATACAATGAGCGGAGAGTTAACCGTTCTCAGAAAAGGAGAGCAATACGAAATGGATTTTCCAAGTCGTATGCCAAAATCGGTTGAATTAACAGAAGAAATGATAGAAGCGCTCGGCATGAGACCTCTCTATGCTTTCTTAGATCGAGATTTGATGTTTGTGCTAGAAAGCGAAGAAGACATCCAACGTGCAACCCCAGACTTTGCGAAGCTAAGAGAATTAAAGGAAGGAGTAGGAGTGCTGCTTACAGCTCAAAGTCAATGTTATGATTTTGTCTCACGAACTTTCTTTCCTAAACTAAATGTAGATGAAGATCCTGTATGTGGTTCAGCACATTGTAACTTCATTCCATACTGGGCAAAACGTCTTCATAAAACTGAAATGAAAGCAAGACAGCTTTCAAAACGAGGTGGGACACTATACTGTAAACTTGAAGGAGATAGAGTTCGTATTAGCGGTTCAGCCGTTTTATATTCAGAAGCAACGCTTCATGTTTAAATAATTGTACCTAAAGGACATTTTAGATAATGATATAATGAACAGACTGATAATAAAAAATATTGGGTGTAATTAAAAAGATAGGAAGGGAAAAATATATGTCAATTGAAAAAGTAAAGTCTTATTTTGCGAACTATGGGATGGAAAATAAAATCATTCAACTCAAAGAATCAAGTGCAACAGTAGAACTAGCAGCACAAGCACTAGGGTGTGAGCCAGAGAGAATTGCTAAAACTCTTTCTTTCCGAGTTGGAGAAGAAGTTGTATTAATTGTAGCCGCTGGAGATGCTAAAATCGACAACCGAAAATACCGCGAAGAATTTGGAACAAAAGCAAAAATGCTGAGCGCAAATGAAGTTGAACCTCTAACAGGGCATAGGATTGGCGGAGTGTGCCCATTTGCTGTAAATGAAGGGGTTTCCGTCTATTTAGATCAGTCACTTCAACGTTTTCAAACAGTATTTCCTGCGTGCGGAAGCGGAAACAGTGCAATCGAGCTAACGATAGAACAATTAGAAGAGTATTCAAAATATATAAAATGGTTAGATGTTTGTAAAGGGTGGGAGAATTAAAGAGAAAAGTTATATTATGGTACATACATAAAGAGCCTTATCCATTTGGATAAGGCTCTTGTCATCAATATACTTTTTGCAGTTCAAAAAGTCGTTCAGATGGTTGATTTGAAGCATCTACAACTAGGACAAGGCCAAGTCCTTGAACATAGTAAGAATAAATGCCATCATAGTCTTTAATTTCAATTGCATTTTTAAATGTACCAGCAGGTGTTGTGATTGTTTTGTTCATAGAAGTTACAACGTAGTTTGTAACAGGATCACCTTCGTAAAGTTGATATGTCCACTTTGTATTTTGCTTTAGTGGATATGGGATCGTAAGAAGAATCTCAGAATTTTGGATACCAAAATCTAATCCTTTATTATTTTCACGATATGAATAATATTCTTTTCCTTCACTTCCGCTTGCTGTCCATTTCTCTCCAAATTCATCTTTCCCTCCATATTTCCAAGTTTCTGTATAGTTATCGCTTGGATATTTATAGACAAATGTTTTGCGAGGATTTAATTTCAATCCAGCTGTTACAAAGCGGTTAGCACCATTGTCTTTAAAAGAAGGTTGAAGTGTGCGAGCTAAAAAGACTGAAAAATGTTGACGCGAAAGAGATTGATAAGGCTTGAATGTATTATCAGCATAACCAGTTGTAATGTTATTATATGCTAGAGCATTAATATACGTATAAAAGTCATTTGAATTTGGAACATCGGAAAACTCGCTAAGCGTTGAACCTTTAACATTGTACGAAAGACTTAGTATTTTTGCCATTTGCCCTCTTGTGAGCGTATCCCACGGATTGAAATATTTCTTTCCAGTATGAGGATCTGTTTTTCCAGAGATAATACCAAGTTCTACAGCCTTTGCAATTTCTTCATACCCATAGTCGCCTTTTTTTACATCTGCAAATCCTGGATTCTTGGCGTTGAAATCTTTTATTCCTTTCGCTCGAAGAAGCATTTGTACGGCTTGAAGTCTTTTGATTGATGCTTCAGGCTTGAATGTTCCATCTTCATATCCTTTAATAATATTTTTATTAGCAAGGAAAAGAATCTCTTTCTTATAAAGAGTCACATCTTTAAAGGCGGTGCTAGCTTCTGCACGCTGAAAAGGCAAGGCTGCTGCAATAAGAAGACTTAAAACTAGAAATAGGCGAACAAACTTTTTCACTACTATCCCTCCTGGTATATTCTTGAAATATTACATTTACGTTACTAATATATTACATTGTTATTTCTTAGTCAATTGTTAATATTCAGAATATAATGAGAGATTAAAAGATAAAGAAAAGAAATCTCCTTTATCATAGAGTAAGAAAAGGAGAAGGAGAAGGACAAGCATAGTAAAAAGAGGGCTTTAAAGTTCTCTTTTTATTACTTTTTAACTTTTCAAACCTTAAGAAGAAAGATTTGTCTCAATATTCGTTTCCTGACGCTTTGTATATTTTATAATAAATTCTCCAACAATGAGATTAGGCACCCAAGCAAGCCAAGCGATAATAGCGTAACTAACTTCAAAATTCTCCAGCCCAAATAACACCATAAACAGGGGCAACCAAAGTCTTAACGTGACCGCGGCAAAAGTTAAGGAGTAGTTTCTAATCATCCAATGTTGATGTGCAGAAATGTTTCTTTGTCGAATCATTCTTAACGCTTTGTATGCAGACTGTAACCATAACAAAGATAGGAATCCAAAACCTAACTTTGCTATCAGGCCTCCCGTTGCGTAACAAGCTAGATAAAAACCTGAAAGGCCGCCAAATAATATCCCAACCATATATACTTTTCCAAGTCGTTGATGACGTTTCAGATTTTTTTCTCGAAATGTTTTTGATAATGTAAAAGGACCAATGATTAAAGAAACAAGGCTAGTTGTAATATGGATAAATAACATCATGTACCATAATGGACTTAGTTTATCGAGAAATAAGAGTTTCATCTGCACTAAACCAGCTTGAGTTCCGTCCATAATAAAATATTGAACAATAATATAGCAGACTACAGCAAAAATAAGTGTATTGAAGATCAACGATCTTCTTTTCTTCATTTTATTTCACCTACCTCTAGTCAATTTCATTTAAAAACAATTATACCATTTAATTCCTTAATTAAGAGTCTTTAGACCTGAAAATATAATAGGTATGGTGAGAAAAAGCGTGTTTTTTTCATTCTAAGCATTTAAGAACTTTATAGTAGGTAAAAAGGGTATAATATGCTAGTAGAGGTAGACAATAGGAGAGCTTTTTTGTTTCTGCGGATATTTATTAAATAAACATAAACTTTTCATCTTATACTATAAAAAATGCAAGAGAAAGGAGATCAAATGACAAACGAAAAAGAACAAAATTGGAACTTAGATAACAGTTATACAAAGCTTCCGGCTATTTATTATTCCATTATTAGTCCGAATCCTGTTTCATCACCGCAAATAGTTAGACTGAATAAAACATTAGCAACATCACTAGGATTAAATGTAGAAAAGCTGCAGGAGGAGGAAGGAATCGAAGTTCTTGCTGGTAATAAAATTCCAGAGGGTGGTGCTTCGCTTGCTCAAGCATATGCAGGTCACCAATTTGGAGGATTCACAATGCTTGGTGATGGGCGCGCTCTTTTAATTGGTGAGCAACTAACCCCAGCTGGAGAACGATTTGATCTTCAGCTTAAAGGGTCAGGACGAACTCCTTATTCTCGCGGAGGTGATGGGAGGGCAGCACTTGGCCCAATGCTTCGGGAGTATATTATAAGTGAAGCAATGCATGCGTTAGGTATTCCAACAACGAGAAGTTTAGCTGTAGTATTAACAGGAGAGCGTATTTTTCGTGAAACAGAGCTTCCAGGCGCTATTTTAACTCGTGTTGGGGCAAGTCATCTTCGCTTTGGTACATTCCAATATGGAGCAAATTGGGGGAAAGTAGAAGACCTTAAAGAACTTGCTGATTATGCTTTAAATCGCCATTATTCTCATGTTGAACAAGGTGAGAATCCATATCTGACTCTTCTTGAGGAAGTGATTAAACGTCATGCTTCTCTCATCGCCAAATGGCAGCTTGTTGGGTTTATTCATGGTGTAATGAATACAGATAATATGACAATTAGCGGGGAAACAATCGATTATGGGCCTTGTGCTTTTATGAACGAATATGATCCTGAAACTGTATTCAGCTCGATTGATACTCAAGGGCGCTATTCATATGGGAACCAGCCTGGAATAGGCGGATGGAATCTTGCCCGCTTTGCCGAAGCTCTACTGCCGCTTTTACATGAAGATGAAGAAGAAGCTTTAAAGTTAGCTCAAAATGCAATGGAAAAGTATCCTGAATTTTATCATCAAAACTGGCTCTCAGGTATGAGAAGAAAGCTTGGTTTATTCCAAGAAGGAAAAGATGATCAGTCACTTATTGAGAAGTTGCTTGTCATGATGCACAAACATAAAGCTGACTATACGAATACATTCCGCTTACTAACAATGGGAAAAGTAGAAGATACAGTTCTCTACGGGAAAGAAGAGTTTACAGAATGGTATAAGCAATGGAAAACGCGGATAGAAAATCAATCAGAAGGAAAAGAAGCTGTCGAAGATTTAATGAGTAAAAACAATCCTTTTGTTATTCCAAGAAATCATCTTGTGGAAGCAGCGTTAGAAGCAGCGGTTAACAAAGGAGACTATACTGTCATGGAAGAGCTTTTAGACATTCTTTCCCAACCGTATAATTACGCTATAGAAACAGAAAAGTACTGTTCATTACCTACACCATCTAATCGTCCATATCAAACCTATTGTGGAACATAATAAAAGAAAGGCCATTTTGACTATGGCCTTTCTTTTATTTAGCTCGATTGTTGAAACTTTTTTACAATAGAGTATAATAAAAAAGAAAAGAAGTTTATTGATAAAGAATGATCTTTATCTTTGACAACTTTTATCTCGTAATTCTAACATGACGGGACGGATAGTGAGTATTGTAAAATGCTTAATTATTAACCCATCATAAAGAAAATTGTGTAGTTTTACACAAGTTTCTTTATGATGGGTTTTTTTGTGGAAAGAGGAGGGAGTCAAACGGATTCTATCAGCATTATTTCTTGTTAAAGAACTTTATAGAACAGGAGAAAGAAACATGTTAAAAATGATTGTGATGAAACGAAGGAATTATTTAATCTCGCTTTATCAATGGATATTAAACCTTTCTTTAATTTTACTCAGTTTTATTCTTATTTTTTTTCTATTTAAAGAGCTTTTTGAAATTATAAATGATGTAATAGAGGGAAACACTAACGTTCACCATATTCTTGGAAAAGTATTAAGTTTTTTTCTTTACTTTGCTTTTATCTCAACGATTATGACTTATTTTAAAGAAAGTCACCACTTTCCGTTAAGCTATCTATTGTATATTGGTATCACCGCTACAATACGCTTTATTATTGTAAACAATAGCTATCAAATTGGAAGTTTGTTTTTGTCAATCGGGATTGTGGCTCTTACCGTTAGTTATTTATTGTTAACAAAGAAAACAGAGAAAACAAGAAAAGGGGAAATAGAGGCATGAGTCGAGCACTAGAACATGAATTCAGCAGTTTAGTACGTGAAACACGTAAAGAACATGTTGGGAATGGACCAAGAGAAATTACGACTCGTTTTATTGGTACATGGGCAATTAGTGAGATGAAGGGAAACCTTACAAACGTGGAGAAATTTATGATTAAAAGCCCAGAGGGAGAACGGATGGTACGTGAAGCAAGAACATCTTTAATTAAGAAAATTTATGAGAATCCAGAGTTGGTCAAGAAATTTGAAAAACTTGTTGGAGCAAAGATTATTAGAATGTTTTCGGACATTAATATCGGAGAAGATATTGCGATGACAATCTTTGTTTTTGATGGGAATTTAGAAGAGAAGTCACGGTGAAAAAGCCTGTTTGATTTTATCAAACAGGCTTTTTTTAAAAGGTTTAGCTTATGACACACTTTCTTGATAATCCTATACGGAACATGTATTTTTTAAAAGAACTTCTTAGGAAGCATTTTCAAAAATAGAGCTATGACCTTCCTACTTGTTCATAAACAACAAGTTCATTACCTATTTAAACTAGCAGAAAGAGGATAACTATTTTATTCTATTAAAAAGAGAAGACTATATGCTGTTATACTAAAAAGTAAAACAGATAAATTTATACTTATTTATCTAATACTTTAAGATGAGAGAAATTATAGCATATGATTTCACAACTTAACAAGGAGTAACAAGATGATCAAATTTTCCAATGTATCTAAAAGATACGATAGTAAGGAAGTCCTTCACTCTCTAAACTTAGAAATAAAAGAAGGCGAATTTTTTATATTAGTAGGACCAAGTGGATGTGGAAAGACAACAACACTTAAAATGATCAATCGTTTAGTCGATTTATCAGATGGAACCATTTATATTCATAACAAAAGTATTGAAGATTATGATATCCATGAACTTCGCTACAATATCGGTTATGTGCTGCAACAAATTGCTCTTTTCCCACATATGACAGTTTCTGAAAACATTGCGATTGTGCCTGAACTCAAAAAATGGAGTCGAGAGAAGATTAAAGGACGCGTTGATGAGTTGTTAACAATGGTTGGATTAGATCCAAAGCAGTATCGAAATCGTAAACCAGATGAGCTTTCAGGAGGAGAGCAGCAGCGCGTTGGTGTTGTTCGTGCTCTTGCAGCAGATCCTGATATTCTTCTCATGGATGAGCCTTTTAGTGCGCTTGATCCCCTAAGTCGCGAAAAGCTACAGGATGATATCATTCGTCTTCAGCAAAAGATTCGCAAAACCATTATTTTTGTTACGCATGACATGTCAGAGGCGTTAAAGCTCGGTACGCGTATTTGCGTTATGAAAGATGGGGAAATAGAACAAATTGGAACACCAGAGGAGATTGTACATCATCCTAAGAGCAATTTTGTGAAAAAGTTTGTTGGGCTGCAGAAAACTTCATTAGAAAAAGAAATAAAGGCAGAGCAGCTTTTAAGCTCAGTACTTCTAGAAAACGATACTCTTCAGTCCTTACCTAAAATCTCCGCTACTGCTTCTTTAAAAGAAGTGCTAGCTTCTCTAAAAATTGAAGAGGAAGTAGCTGTTGAAAAAGAAGGTTTCGTGATAGGGAAAATCGATCGAAAGACGGTTATTCAATATTTAGCAGAAACAGAAGATGAAAAGGATGACAAACATGAATCAGTTTATTGATGCAGTAGGAGAACGAAAAGGGGATCTTTTAAGCGCCCTACTAGAACATATTCAAATTTCTTTTATCGCCTTACTTTTTGCCGTCGTGATTTCTATTCCGCTCGGCATTTACATTACAAGAAAGCCGAAAATAGCAGAGGTGGTAATTGGTATTACTGCTGTTTTGCAAACCATTCCTTCACTCGCTCTTCTTGGATTACTTATTCCTTTAATGGGGATTGGAAAAGTTCCAGCGGTTATTGCACTTATTGTGTATGCCCTACTTCCTATTTTAAGAAATACATATACAGGCATAAAAGAAGTAGATTCCTCACTCATTGAAGCTGCAAAAGGAATGGGAATGAACGGTCGAAAACGATTGTTAAAAGTAGAACTTCCGCTTGCAATGCCCGTTATTATGGCAGGAATTCGAACAGCGACCGTATTAATTATCGGAACAGCTACGCTTGCCGCTTTCATTGGAGCGGGCGGTCTTGGGGAACTTATTATGCTTGGAATTGATCGGAATGACACAAACCTCATTATTATTGGAGCTGTACCTGCTGCTATTTTAGCTATTCTTTTTGATGTGATATTGCGTCGTTTAGAAAAGCTTTCATTTAAGAAGTCTATTGTTGTTTTAACGACCTTTATTGTAGCTATTGCACTTGTTATTATCATTCCTTTTGCAGCAAATGGTGGGAAAGAGAAGTTTGTAATTGCAGGAAAGCTAGGAGCAGAACCCGAAATTTTAATTAATATGTACAAGCTTTTGATTGAGCAAGATACAGATTTAACAGTAGAAACTAAGCCTGGATTTGGAGAA
The DNA here is from genome assembly GCF_057808375.1 of Priestia sp. TRM10. Classification (NCBI taxonomy): domain Bacteria; kingdom Bacillati; phylum Bacillota; class Bacilli; order Caryophanales; family Bacillaceae; genus Priestia; species Priestia sp. TRM10. Next base: position 100,930 of record NZ_JBJZOT010000009.1, on the reverse strand, counting down.
ACATCCTTTGTCTATAGCGCTCTAAAATCAGGAAGTATTGACCTTTATCCTGAATTTACGGGAACCGCAATTAATGAATTTTTGAAAGAGCCTCCTATAAGTACGGATCGAAAAGAAGTGTATAATCAAGCTAAAGAAGGAATGAAAGAAAAATTCGATTTAGTGTTATTAAAACCGATGAACTATAATAATACGTATGCGCTTGCTGTTCCGAAAAAGCTTGCACAAGAATATAACTTAAAAACAATTTCAGATTTGAAAGCCGTTGAAAACAGCATGAAAGCTGGATTTACAGGTGAATTTACAGACCGAGAAGATGGCTATAAAGGAATCCAAAAGAAATATAACCTTGAGCTTGGGAGTGTTGTGACGATGGCTCCAAAGCTGCGCTACAATGCGGTAAAAAAAGGAGACATTACGGTCGTAGATGCTTATTCAACAGATAGTGAATTACGAGAATATAACCTTGTTGTACTAGAGGATGATCAACACCTCTTCCCGCCATATCAAGGCGCTCCGTTATTGCGAGGAGAAACGTTAAAAGAGCATCCTGAACTTCGCGATACGTTAAACAAACTTGGGGGTGAAATTACTGATGATGAAATGCGTGAAATGAATTACAAAGTGAATGTGGAAGGAGAAAAACCTTCAACAGTTGCAAAAGAGTATTTGAAAAAAGAAGGACTTCTTCAATGAAAAAAGGGGAACTTGGACACCAAGTTCCCCTTTTCCTTATCCTCTTTCAACGCTTCTCCACCAATTATCAATAAGGCGATGCCAGTTATAAAAAAGCGTACTTCTTGGAGAGAGAGAAATGCGGCCAAAATCAGGCTCATCAAATACTTCGCTTCCTAATACATGGACAGCATCGTGCAAAGACGTTTCTTGCAAAAAGCGTCCAAGTTCGTCACCAGAACGGAAAGAAGAAGGGTTGTTTCGAATACGGTTTTCAGCTTCTTCAAGTTCTCTTGTCCATCCCGGATGTCTTTTAATTTGATTAGGAACAGCACGCCATGGTTCAACCCAATCTGAATTTAATCCTTGACTGTTATACCACTCGAGACATCTTTCCATAAACTCACGGTGAAAGGAAAGGAATTCAATGCCATCTCCCGCCCGAAGATTCCCCATGTTCATATGCTCATGGTGCCATGTTTCATGCTCGCGGATGAAGTGCTCCGGAAAATTTGAGATTCTAGCCATACTACCACTCCTTATAAAGGTTTTCCCTTTACAATATTCACCATAGAAAAAAGTGTTTGGACACTAGTTGTTTGTCTTTCTAACTTTGTAAAACTTTTCAATAATAAATTTGTGCAAACGGTTGCGCAGATGATCTTGAGTGTGGTATTTTAAAAATATAGAAAGGGAGGTTCATATGAAAAAACAATGGTGGAAGGAAGCGGTTGCATACCAAATTTATCCGCGAAGCTTTATGGATTCTGATGGTGATGGAATCGGAGATATTAAGGGAATCTTATCAAAGTTAGATTATTTGAAAGAGCTTGGCATTGATGTGATTTGGATTAGTCCAATTTACAAATCACCTAATGATGATAACGGTTACGATATTAGCGATTACAAGGCAATTGCTGAAGAATATGGTACATTAGACGATTTTGATGAACTGTTAGAAGTGGTACATAAACGAGGAATGAAACTTATTATGGATCTTGTGATTAATCATACATCAGACGAACATCCTTGGTTTATTGAATCTCGTTCTTCAAAAGATAATAAATATCGAGACTACTATATTTGGAGAGATGGAAAAGAGGCAAGAGAGCCAAATAACTGGGAGTCTATTTTTGGAGGTTCTGCTTGGGAATACAATAAAGAGACAGACGACTATTATTTGCACGTTTTCTCAAAAAAACAGCCGGACTTAAATTGGGAAAATCCTACTGTAAGAGAGAATTTGTATGAGATGGTAAACTGGTGGCTAGATAAAGGAATTGATGGATTTAGAGTTGATGCTATTTCTCATATTAAAAAAATCAAAGGATTACCAGATCTGCCTAATCCTGATGGTAAACGCTATGTTTCCTCTTTTGCCGGGCACATGAACAAAGAAGGAATCCAACCTTTTCTAGAAGAGTTAAAACGAGAAACATTTAGCAAATATGATATTATGACAGTTGGAGAAGCAAATGGTGTAAGTGTTGAGGATGGATCCCTTTGGGTTGGAGAAGAAGAAGGAAAGTTTAATATGGTTTTCCAATTTGAACATTTAGATCTTTGGGGAAAAGGGATAGACGGAAAGATTGACATCCGTACATTAAAAGAAGTACTGACAAAGTGGCAAAAAGGATTGCACAATATCGGATGGAATGCGCTTTTTTTAGAAAATCATGATCAGCCACGTTCTGTTTCGACATGGGGAGACGATGGTGACTATTGGTTAGAATCCTCAAAAGCTTTAGCAACAATGTATTTTCTTATGCAAGGAACGCCCTTTATTTATCAAGGACAAGAGATTGGGATGACAAATGTTCAATTTTCTTCCATTAAAGATTATAATGATGTAGCAATTAAAAACTTATATAAGGAAGAAAGAGAAAAAGGAAAGTCTCATGAAGAAATCATGCCAATCATTTGGAAAAATGGGCGTGATAATTCCAGGACTCCGATGCAGTGGGATAGAACAGAAAATGCAGGATTTTCGGAAGGAACACCATGGATAAAGGTCAATGAAAACTATAAAAATATCAATGTAGAAAAAGCTTTAGATGATCCTCATTCTCTTTATCATTATTATAAGAGGCTTATTAGTCTTAGAAAAGAAAAAGAGGTTCTTGTTTATGGAGATTACCATCTTATTCTTGAAGAAGATGACAATATTTATGCTTATACAAGAACACTAGGAGAAGAAAAAGTACTTGTTATGGTAAATTTATTTAAAGAATGTGCTCACTTCCATTTACCTTTAGAATATAAAGGGAGCGCATATCAGTTGTTATTAAGCAACTATGATATAAAGGAAGAACAAAACGTTAATCATATTGTATTACAACCGTATGAAGCAAGAGTGTATAGACTAGATTGAAAGAAAAAACTAAGTTTCAAATGACTAATAAATGTAAGCGTAGACATAGGGGTTGGATTTTTCAAAAGGGAGGAGAAATGAAGATGAAAAAGTTTCTTTCATTTGACTTTTGGCAAAAGTTTGGAAAGGCACTATTAGTTGTTGTAGCGGTCATGCCTGCAGCTGGTATTATGATATCACTTGGAAAGCTTGTAGGAATGATGGGCGCAGACATCTCCTTTGTGCAAACGATTGCACTAGTTATGGAGGATATCGGTTGGGGGATTATTAACAACCTTCATGTTTTATTTGCTGTTGCAATTGGGGGTTCATGGGCAAAGGAACGTGCGGGAGGAGCATTTGCTGCTTTAATCGCCTTCATTTTAATGAACCGAATTACAGGGGCAATCTTTGGTGTGAAAAGTGAAATGCTTACAGATCCTGAGGCAACTGTTCAATCTTTATTTGGGCAAGAGCTTATTGTAAAGGATTACTTCACATCTATTTTAGGTGCACCAGCGCTAAACATGGGAGTTTTCGTTGGAATTATTGCTGGATTTTTAGGTGCTAATCTTTTTAATAAATATTATAACTATGATAAACTTCCAAATTCGCTCTCATTCTTTAATGGAAAACGATTCGTACCATTTGTTGTTATTGCAGGTTCTGTTGTAACCGCTCTTATTCTCTCGATTATATGGCCATTTATTCAAGGGTCATTAAACAGCTTTGGCCAATGGATTGCAACATCGCGTGATAGTGCGCCAATCCTAGCTCCGTTTGTTTTTGGGGCATTAGAGCGACTCCTACTTCCATTTGGACTTCACCATATGTTAACGGTTCCAGTGAACTATACAGAACTTGGAGGAACATATAAAATTTTAACGGGTCCTGGAGCAGGTTCAATTGTTGCAGGGCAAGATCCATTATGGCTTGCATGGGTTGGAGACTTAAATAACTTTCTTTCAGCAGGAGATACAGAAAGCTATAAAGCATTATTAAATGATGTAACGCCTGCCCGCTTTAAAGTTGGACAGATGATTTTATCGTGCGCAGCATTAATCGGAATTGCACTTGCAATGTACCGAAATGTTGATCGTGAGAAACGCTCAAAATATAAATCAATGTTTTTATCTGCTGGATTAGCTGTATTTTTAACAGGAGTAACAGAACCAATTGAATTTATGTTTATGTTTGCAGCACCAGTTCTTTATATTATCTATGCTATTATGACAGGTCTTGCATTTGCAGTCGTTGACATCATTGATGTTCGTGTTCATGCATTTGGGGTTATTGAACTTATTACGCGAACACCAATGATTGTGAAAGCAGGATTATGGCTCGATTTACTCAACTTCGTTCTAGCCTGCCTTGTTTTCTTTGGATTAAACTTTGCTGTTGCAAACTTTATGATTAAACGATTTAATTTCCCAACACCAGGACGAAACGGAAACTATATTGAAGAAGAACAGGAAGGAAAAGAAAGCACTTCTGTCAAAAATGATTCACTTGCCCCTGTTATTATTGGCCTTTTAGGAGGGCAAGGGAATATTGAAGAGGTTGATGCTTGTATGACTCGTTTACGCGTAACAGTAAAAGATACAAACCTTGTAGCAGATGAACAAGAATGGAAGAAGAACGGAGCGCTTGGTCTTATTCTAAAAGATAAAGGTGTTCAGGCTATTTATGGACCAAAAGCAGATGTATTAAAATCAGACATTCAAGATGTGTTAGGCGCATAGCAGGATGAAGCTGATTACATTAAATTGTCATTCATGGCAGGAAGACAATCAGTTAGATAAACTAACCTTACTCGCTGAAAAAATTAGCAATGAAGAATATGATGTGATTGCTCTTCAAGAAGTTAGTCAGCATAAGGATTCAGCATTCATCTATGAAAATGTAAGAGAAGACAACTATGCTTTTTTATTGAAAAAAGAGCTTGAAAGAATAGGAAAGAAACATTACGAATTTATATGGGATCTTTCTCATATTGGCTACAGCGTATTTGAGGAAGGGGTAGCTCTTCTTACCAGACATCCTGTTAATGAATGGTTTTCCTTTTTCATTTCCAAAAGTGAAGACCAGAATTTCTGGAAAACAAGAAAAGTTGTTGGAGCTCACATTTCTTATAAGGGGGAAAACGTGATGTTTTATTCTTGTCATCTCGGCTGGTGGGATGATAAAGAAGAGTCGTTTCAGTTTCAAGTTGATACCCTTCTTGCAAATGTTAAAAGTGAGCAAGCTTTTTACTTAATGGGAGACTTCAACAATGATGCTAGTATAAAAGGAGAAGGCTATGATTACTTACTAAGTCAGGGGCTTTACGACTTGTACAATCAGGCAGAAGAAAAAGATCATGGAATAACAGTGGAGGGGAAGATAGATGGGTGGAGCCAAAATACGCAAAACCTTCGTCTTGATCTTATTCTTTCGAACGTTTCAATTCAACCACGCTGTTCAAAAACGGTTTTTAATGGAAGGGAACAACCTATGGTATCTGATCATTTTGGAGTAGAAGTAAAAATATAAACGGTTCAGCACAGAGAAAACACAAGTGAAGGTTCCTGTTAAAGGGGATGGCTTGTGTTTTTTCTTATTGAATGCATCATTTATTTTTCCACTACAATAAAGAAGGAGAGTTTAATCGATGAAAAAATTATGGTGTGCTTTCTTAACTCTTTCACTGGTTTTTACAGCATTTCTTTCGCCAGCACAAGCTGAAACTAACGAAAACTATAAGCTATATGTTATGGCTCCTTTAGAAAAAATTACAGATTGGGAAGACTTTAAGAGAAAGTTAGAACAATTAGAGGAAAATGGCGTATATGCTTTAACAACAGATATATGGTGGGGGATTGTTGAAGGAGAAAGAGATAATCAGTTTGATTGGAGTTATTATAGAAAATATGCTGAAGTTGTTGAAGCTTCTGGATTAAAATGGGTTCCTATTTTATCTACTCACCAATGTGGTGGAAATGTTGGAGATCAATGTGATTATCCTATCCCAACGTGGTTATGGAATAAAGACAGAACAGAAAACATGGCTTTTAAAAGTGAAAGCGGCTATATCAATCAAGAAGCTCTTGCACCATGGTGGAAAGGGACGGAAAAGCAATATGATGAATTATATAAATCATTTGCACGTCACTTTGCAGATAAAAGAGAGCTTATTGTAAAAATCTATCTAAGCGGAGGGCCTGCAGGGGAAATAAGATATCCTTCATATCAAGGTGGAGACAACTGGGAATATCCTGAACGAGGGAAGCTTCAAGCCTATTCAGAAGGAGCGGAACGAGATTTTCAACAGGCAATGCGTAAAAAGTATGCTACGTTAAAAAATGTGAACAATGCTTGGGGAAAGAAACTGAGAAGTTGGGAAGATATAGAGCCACCGCATAATGCGGATGCTTTTTTCACAAATAGTGAAGTCTATTATTCTCAATATGGAAAAGATTTTATGATGTGGTATCAAGGAGCTCTTGAACAGCACTTATCAAAAATAGCGAAAGCCGCTCATAAGCGATTTGATCCTCTTTTTAACGTTCCAATTGGAGCTAAAATTTCAGGTGTTCATTGGAAGATGAACGATCCGGTTATGCCACACTCTGCCGAATATAGTGCAGGATATTATAACTATGCTAAACTGCTTGATCAATTTAAAGCATCCCGCTTAGCCCTTACTTTTACATGCTTAGAGATGAAGGATAATCAAGCATACGAATCTCCTTACTATAGTGCTCCTGAAACATTAGTTACTCAAATTGCTAATCTAGCAAAGGAACGAGGAATTTCGTTAAATGGAGAAAATGCTCTTGCTTTGACAGGAAATGAGTGGGGATTTAAAAATGCGGCAGAAAAGATTTCTACTCATAGGTTTGAGGGATTTACATTATTAAGAATGGATTATTTGTTTGATAGTGAAGGAAAGCGTACAAACGAATTTAATATGATGGTTCATTACCTCACTTCACCGTGATTTTTGACCCTTATATCAAAAGCAAGCTGATTCTTAAACATACAAATAATTGATGAACCCTTCTATCATACATGAAGAAGTATGATAGAAGGGTTTATTGATATGAGCTTATCTCTAAATTATCTCTGAAGGGGGCAATCCCTAAAACTAGTTATTCGTACAAGCATATTTTTTGAAAAAACGTATAATACATTGCAAGTCATTTTTCACTTTAGGAGTGATAACTTATGAACTGGGATGAGTTTATGTTTGGGAAATGCAATAAGAAAGATAGAGATTATCAAGAAGATAAATATTATGTTGAAAGAAAACGTCATAATGATAAGAAAGACAGATGTTGTAAAGAAGATAAACACGAGAATAAATATTATGTTGAAAGAAACCATGATATGAGCTGGGATGAATTTATGTTTGGGAAGTGTAATAAGAAAGATAGAGATTATCAAGAAGATAAATATTATTTTGAAAAAAAACGTCATGATGATAAGAAAGACAGATGTTGTAAAGAAGATAAACACGAAGATAAATATTATGTTAAAAGAAACCATCATGAGAATAAGAAAGATAGATATTATTAAAAGGTAAGCTAAGTTTTCAAGGTGATAATAGGCAAGGTATATCATGATGTAGAAAGCTGTTGGAACCTTTGTATCCAGCGGCTTTTGCATATTATAAGATATTTATTACGTAAATTAGTTTCGTAAGTGTTAGGTGCTTTAAAAACAGAAGAAATTACTTCATTCCTTTTACCTGAAGAAGATAAATTATGGAATTGGACAACAACAAGGATTTGAACAGCAATAACGTCTTCTTTTATAATTTGAGGACAAAGAATATCGCTCTCTCTTAAAGATGTACTATATATATATTAGACTTTTTTTTAGCTGCCTGTGTGACTGTGCTAGTTGTATGTTGTATATTTTTTGTATTGAATAGGACCTATTAAAATTTATCATTCTAGTTAATTTTAAATAGATAAATGAACGGAGGATTATTAATGTAACAGTGTAAGTATTATGAGAAGCTTTATGTCTAAATATAAGGCTTTATTGTTATAGCATGCCAATGGAAAAGGAAGTGCATTTCGTTTACAATAGTATGTAGAAGATAGATCAGGAGGAAGGATTATGGCAGTCACGATTAAGGATGTAGCAAAACTAGCCAATGTAGCACCATCAACGGTTTCAAGAGTTATTGCAAACAATACAAGAATAAGTGAAAAAACAAAAAGACGAGTAAGAGAAGCAATGGAGGAATTAGGTTATCACCCTAATTTGAACGCAAGAAGTCTTGCGAATAGCTCAACCAAAACGCTTGGTCTTGTGATGCCAAGTTCTGCTGAAAAGGCCTTTCAAAATCCTTTTTTCCCTGAAGTGTTGCGGGGCATAAGTACGAAAGCACATGAGGAAAAGTATGCACTACTCATTTCAACAGGAGTAACAGAAAAAGAAATTTATGAAGCTGTTGTTGGTATGGTACAAGGAAGACGGGTTGATGGGATTGTGATGCTTTATTCACGAGAGGACGACCAGATTATTGATTATCTTTTAGAAGTTAATTTTCCCTTTACGGTAATTGGCAAGCCGTTTCAAAATGAAGAACAAATTACATATATTGATAATGATAATTACAAAGCAGGCAAAGAAGCTACAAATTACTTGCTTGAACTCGGTCATGAGCGTATTGGCTTTATTGGCGGAGATATAAGCTTTATGTTTACAAACGATCGCTTACTAGGATATAAAAAAGCTCTCCAACAGAAAGGGATTTCATTAAGTAGTCGTTATATTGTCCATGAAGAACTAACAGAAGAAGAAATGAAAAAAGAGATAGTATATCTTATGAGTTTAGAAGACTGTCCAACAGCTTTAGTTGTTGCAGATGATTTTGTAGCGCTTAAAGTACTTTATATTTTAGCTGAACTAGAGATTTCTGTTCCAAAAGCCGTTTCTGTGATAAGCTTCAACAATCTCTTGCTCGCAGAGGTTTCAACTCCTTCTTTAACATCTGTCGATATCAATATCTACAAATTAGGATATGAAGCTGCAGATTGCTTGTTGAAACAGCTTGCAACATCTTCAAAGGAGCGTAAGAAGATTACTGTTGAGCATCAGATTATTAAGCGACATTCTACTGATGCTCGTTAGCATTATCCAAAAGCAGAGCAGAAATTAAAATATACACTTTAAGAAATATGAGAAGAAAACTTAGACATTCCATACTAAAAAGTACTGAAACGAAAAAAAGAACTTCATATGAAGTTCTTTTTTATAGGTTATAAAATGAAGCTGACGATAATGGCTGACAAGAAACTAACAAGAACAGCTCCGTATAGTAAGCGAAGCCCAAAACGAGCTACAACGTTACCTTGTTTTTCACTTAGTCCTTTAACAGCTCCGGATAAAATTCCGATTGAAGAAAAGTTAGCAAATGAAACTAAAAATACAGAGACAATGCCTAACGTTCTTGGACTAAACTCAGACGCCATTTCAGATAAGTTCATCATGGCAACAAATTCATTTGTTACCATCTTCGTTGCCATAATCCCTCCAGCTGAAACCACCTCAGATGCAGGAATCCCCATTATAAAGGCGAATGGAGCAAAAACATAGCCAAGCAAATGTTGGAATGTAACGCCAAAAATCATCTCAAAAACGTTATCAATTCCTTCCATTAGTGCGACAAATCCAATCAGCATAGCGCCCACAATAACCGCTACTTTAAATCCATCTAAAATATATTCACCTAGCATCTCAAAAAACGTTTGCTTTTCTTCGTCTTGATCCGCTTCTAAAAGGTCTGTTTCAGGTGCTACTTTATATGGGTTAATAATTGAAGCAATCATAAATCCACCAAACAAGTTCAAAACAATGGCTGTTACAACATATTTAGGTTCAATCATTGTCATATAAGCGCCGACGATTGACATTGAAACCGTCGACATTGCGGACGTGCAAAGTGTGTAAAGTCGGTGTGGAGGTAATTTATCAAGCTGCTTTTTAACTGTAATAAATACTTCTGATTGCCCAACAATTGCTGAAGCAACGGCATTGTAAGATTCAAGTTTTCCCATGCCATTAATTTTACTAAGGCCAAGCCCTATCCATTTCATGACGAATGGAAGTACTTTAATATGCTGCAGGATGCCAATTAAAGCTGAAATGAACACAATGGGAAGAAGAACAGTTAAGAAAAAGGGAGCTTCCCCGTCATTTGCAATGCCACCGAAAACAAAAGTAATCCCTGCGCTGGCGTAATCTAATAGCGTTGAAAATGTTGAGGCAATGGCATCAATCACAACAAACCCAAATTTTGTATTAAGAAGCACAATTGCCAACAAAAGTTGTAAAATGACCATAACCAAAAGTGGCTTATATTTAATTTCTTTTCGGTCTTTACTTATTAAAAAAGCTAGTCCGAATACAATAAGGAGACCTAAAATCCCTACTAAATATTTCATATATCCCTCCATGAATTTTGCAAAAAGAGAACCATTCCCTTTGTAGAGCAAATAAGGCAAATCAACATTTTCTTTTTAAGTTCACTAAAATACATTCTCCAATATAGTAAAAAACTTTCTCTATGCTGAATAGAAGGGATAGGGCTTCATAAGTTTCAGCTTTTATTTCGGAAAAGTCAGCCAAGTAGAAAATGAAGAGAACTCCTTTTTAAACAGGAAGAAAAGTCAGTTGAAAAAGGATACCGAAGTATTCCGTATTTGTGTCTATAAGAGATATATGGAAGCTCTTTGCGTTTTATCTATCATATTGTATATTAATAAAAATGATTCTACAATAATTTCTAAGAGAGAATTTTATAAATTTCTTTGTTTGAGTTGAAAATGTATAAGAGAGAAAAAGTTCCCCCTTTCTCCTTGACTTAATATGGAAATAGCATTGTTTAAGAGAAGAGGGAAAGTATACTCAAAATGTTTATAAAAGAGTTATAATATATAATATTGTATTAGGGGAATCATTTTTTAAAAGAGTTGTTTATTTTAGTAGAAGACGAGAAAAGCATACATTTGGCGATTACGAGTAGTTTTTGACATTTGAACGTTCGTTTTCTATACTTAAACCGATTGGTCTTCATAATGGGTAGGAGGAAGTTTGATGAAAGCGAAAGGTGAAGCAAGAGAACGAATTATTCAAACAGCAGCATATCTTTTTCAATTGCAAGGATATCATGCAACAGGTTTGAATCAAATTATAAAAGAAAGTGGATCACCTCGAGGCTCTGTTTATTATCACTTTCCTAATGGAAAAGAGGAGCTAGCAATTGAAGCTGTAAAATATACAGGTGAATATATTGAAAAACAAATTAAAGAGAGCATGGCAAAAAGCTTAGATCCTGTTGAAGCCATTCAACATTTTATAAGTGTAACAGCTAACCAGTTTAATGATCCAGAACATATTGAAGGAATTCCTGTTGGATTATTAGCAAGTGAAACAGCCCTCATTAGTGAACCTTTGCGATGTATATGTGTAGAAGTTTTTAAAAATTGGGCTGATATTTTTGCTGATAAATTAATGCAACATGGATATGAAAAGGAAGAAGCAGAAGAGCTTGGAATGACTATCAACTCGATGATTGAAGGCGGCGTTATGTTTTCGCTAGCACATAAAGATAAAGAACCGCTTCTTCTTATTTCAAATCAAATTCCATATATTTTACGAAAAAAAGGGTAGCATTTTGTTACTCTTTGCTTTATAATCAAAAATTGTAGACCGGTCGGTACACAATATTATGTAGATTGGTCTATCGTGAAAATAATTATATAGATCGGTCTAATATAGAGGAGGAAATATAATGGCAGCATTAACAAGTAAATTACCAAAAGAAAAAGTACCTTATTTATTACGAAATGGGGAGGGTCCGCGCTATCTCTTTGGGCGTCAAGTAGCTACAATTATGGCAAATGGAAAAAGCACAGGCGATATGTTTGAAATTGTTTTACTTGCAGGTGGCAAAGGAGACGCTTTTCCCCTTCACCTTCATAAAGAAACACATGAAGGCATTCTTGTTTTAGATGGAAAAGTAGAACTCATCCTTAATGGAGAAAAACATCTTCTTGTATCAGGAGATTATGCTCAAATTCCAGCAGGCACAACTCACAGCTATACAATGCAAAGCCATCGCACTCGTCTTGTTTCATATACAATGAAAGGAAATGTTGCGAACTTCTATGCTGAAATTGGTACACCTTATGAACATGTGGAACATCCTCCATATGGAGAAGAACTAGCATATGAGCGTTTCTTGCAAGGTGCAGCTGTTTCAGATATTGAGTTTGTATCAAACGAACAAAGCGTAGAAGGAGAAGCAAAACTTGTAACAAATGCAACACGTCCTGAGGAAGTTGTTCCATATGTCCTTGAATCTGGAGAAGGTGATCGTCTTCTAACAGGTGACCAGCTTCATCGAATTGTTGCGGCACAAACAAATACAGATGGACAATTTATCGTTGTTTCATCTGAAGGTCCAAAAGGCGATCGCATTGTTGATCATTATCATGAACATCATACAGAAACATTTTATTGTCTAGAAGGTCAAATGACAATGTGGGCAGATGGGGAGGAAATTCAGTTGAATCCTGGAGACTTCCTACACGTTCCAGCTCATACTGTTCATTCATACCGTTTAGATTCTCCATATACAAAAATGGTAGGAGTACTTGTATCAGGTCTGTTTGAACCATTCTTCCGTACTTTAGGTGATAAGTACGAAGCTCATATTTTCCCAGCTGAACCTCAGCCACTTCGTTTTGATCGAGTAGTTGCAAATATCCATAAACTTGATTTAAAGATGGCAAATCAAGAGAATAAATGAAAATGATAAAGGTTAGAGAGAGGGTTCTCTCTAACCTTATTTAATTAAACGTTGTTCTAAATTAGAAAGAGGGAAAACAATGAAAGAAACGATCCTAGAAAACAATGAAAGTCGGAAAAGAAAACTTATTTTAATTTTGGCCTTTGCAATGGTTATTTCAGTCATGAACTCAACGATGTTTAATATTGCTCTTCCAACGATTACAGAGGAATTTCACCTTCAGCCATCACAAGCAGGGTGGATTGTAACAGGTTATATTGTTGTATATGCAATTGGATCTGTTATGTTTGGAAAGCTTGCTGACAAGTATGAACTGAAAAATTTATTAACCGTTGGATTACTTATTTTTGCGGTTGGTTCATTAATTGGATTTTTAGCCCCGAGTTTTTGGTTTGTTTTAGCAGGCCGTATCTTGCAAGCTATGGGTGCTTCTGTTATGCCTGCTACATCAATGATTATTCCAACTCGCTATTTTACCCCTGAAACAAGGGGAAGAGCATTAGGAATTACATCATCTGCAACAGCGTTTGGAACAGCTGTCGGACCTATTGTGGCAGGGCTTGTTACAAACTTTATAAGCTGGCACTATCTTTTTGTAATTTCACTTCTTATTCTGATTGCACTCCCATTCTTTCGAAGCTTCTTAGACAGTGAGGAAGAAAAAGTGAAAAGTAAGACAGATTTAATTGGAGCCTTTTTACTGGCAGGAACGCTTGCTTTTCTTCTGCTGGCTATTACACAAGGATCTTTATTGCTTGCGTTTATTGGAATTGTTTTTTTTGCTTTATTTCTTTGGCGAATTCGTACAATAGAAAATCCATTTATTCAAGGTTCTTTATTTAAGAATAGAAGCTTTTCAGCAGGACTTCTTGTTTCAGCTTTAAGTTCAGGAATTGGCTTTGGTATTCCATATCTCACTCCTTTATTACTTCAAGGAATCAATGGCTTGTCCCCATTATTAAGTGGGCTTGTTATGTTTCCTGGAGCTGTTTTAGCCGCTCTACTAGGGAGAAAAGGAGGTAAGTTAGCAGATCAGAAAGGAAATGGATTTGTCGCATATACAGCTTTATTATGCTTTTTCTTAGGCTATGGAGTTTTATCCATTATTGCAGGTTCATCTCCATATTTAATTATGGTTGTTCTTCTTCTTGCTTATGTTGGCCAAACGTTCATTCAAATCGCACTAGGAAACACTGTGTCGCGTTCACTTCCAAAAGAACAAGCAGGAGTAGGCATGGGGATTTTCATGATGATGAATTTTATTGCTGGAGCAACGGCAACAACCTTAATTAGTAAAGCACTAGAAATTAAAGATGCAAGTCTTCAACTTAATCCATTCTTACTAGAACATAATAGCTTGAACTACAGTAATATTTACGCTGTTCTCACAATCTTAATTGTTATTGTTACACTTATTTATAGTAGTAACTTTAAGAAACAAAGATCAGAAGGTTATGAAAAGTAATCAGCAACCAAAGGAGTAAACAAATTTTTATACAACAATAGTGTTAACAATCGAGAAAACGAAGAGATCACAGTCCTTAATTATAGAAATATCGTTTTTGTCGGAGTATTGTAAAACAAAAAGCTTTTAAGGATGGTATTCCTTAAAAGCTTTTTGTTTTGAATAATCATTTCATGGCTTTTTATTTATAATATTTTCTGAAAATATATTGACATAATTTAATGATACATTATACGTTTATAAAGTTAGGATTATTTAAAAAGTTCATAAAAGGGGATGAAGAGGAGATGAAAAAGAAAATATACTTTAATCATGATGGCGGTGTCGATGATTTAGTATCATTATTTTTATTATTAAAGATGGAGAATGTTGAACTTACAGGTGTTTCTGTTATTCCAGCGGATTGTTATTTAGAACCTGCGATGTTTGCAAGTCGTAAAATAGTTGACCGTTTTGGTGACGGTAATCTAAGTGTAGCTGAATCAAATTCACGCGGGAAAAACCCTTTTCCAAAAGACTGGCGTATGCACGCATTTTATGTTGACGCTCTACCTATCTTAAACGAATCTGGGAAAGTGGTAACAAAAGTAGCTGATAAACCGGCGCATCTTCATCTAATAGAAACGCTTTATGCAACTGAAGAAAAGACAACATTACTATTTACAGGTCCGCTAACAGACCTTGCTCGTGCATTAGACGAAGCACCTGAAATTGAGGAGAAAATTGAGCGACTTGTTTGGATGGGCGGAACGTTTCGTGAAGAGGGAAATGTTCATGAGCCTGAACATGATGGAACAGCAGAATGGAACGTATTTTGGGACCCCGAAGCAGCTGGACGCGTTTGGGACAGCAGTATAGAGATTGATTTAGTCGCACTTGAAAGTACAAATCAAGTACCACTCACTTTAGATGTACGCGAGCGCTGGGCAGCGGAGCGAAGATATCTTGGTGTAGATTTTCTTGGTCAGTGCTACGCAATGGTGCCACCACTTGTTCATTTTTCAACAAACTCGACTTATTATCTGTGGGATGTATTAACAACTGCGTTTGTTGGTAATCCTGAGCTTGTGAAAGTGGAGCGAATTAACAGCATCGTACATAGAGAGGGACCAAGCCAAGGGCGGACAGTTGAAACTTCTGATGGACGACCTGTAAATGTAGTATATGATGTTGATCGCGATGCTTTCTTTGAATACATAACAGAATTAGCAAAGAAAGTGACGGAGGTTGTTCCATGCTAGAGAAGAAACGAGTTATTATTGATACAGATACAGCCGGTGATGACACAATTTCAATCTTAATGGCTCTTCATTATTTTCAAGTTGAAGGAATTATGATAACGGGTGGTAACGTTCAATTTCAGCAACAAGTTGAAAATGCACTTTACACAATTCAAGTTGGGGGTAAAAGCGGAAAAGTCCCTGTTTATAAAGGATATGAAGGCCCGATAATGGGATTTGGTGAAAGTCAACATCGAACAGTTGAAGATGTGCATGGAAAAGATGGAATGGGAGATTCGTTTTTTGAAAAAGCAATCCAGCCTCCTGAGGAAGGACATGCGATAGATTTTCTTATTGAAACCATTCATAAAAATCCAGGAGAAATTCATTTATTAGCGATTGCGCCGTTAACAAATATTGCAATGGCCATAAAAAAAGATCCAGCTATCGTTCCTAAAATTCCTCATTTGTACATTATGGGCGGTACAAACAATGCATTAGGAAATATTACACCAAGCGCAGAATATAACTTTTTTGTGGATCCTGAAGCAGCAAAAATTGTGCTTCATTCAGGTATTCCTATTACAATGGTTGGTTGGGAAATGTGTACAAAGTATTCCATTATGGATGATAAGGACCATTGTGAAATTGAAGCTCTTTCAACAAAGGGTGCGCAATTTTTCAAAGATGTAAATAAAGTAGTTATGAAATTTAATAAAAGCGTCCATAAGTTAAATGGAACAACTCATCCAGATACATTACTAGCTGCTGTTGCAGCAAACGAAGAAATTATGACAGAGTCAAATCTATATTACGTAGATGTTGAAACAGTTGGTGAACTCACAAGAGGGTACAGTCTTGTGGATATTAATAATCGTTTAGAACGCTTCAAAAATGTAAGAGTTTGTGAAGCTATTGATCGGAGTGCGTTTAAAGCAATGTTACTTGAAGTATTGCGTTCAATAGATTAACCTTCAATAAAAGTATTAAGTATCGTAGGTGCTGGGCTTAAAAACATAGCATAGATATATGAATGGTATTAATATGGAAAAGAAAGCATATGTAGTCTTAAAAGCAAGGACTTATGTAATTGGTCCTATTTAACGAATATATGTAAAAAGTAAGGAAAGACCTCTCTTTTATATAAAGAGAGGTCTTTTTTTAGAAAATGAAATGATGAAGAATAGGATAAAAGATCGGAATTTATGATCTATTCTTATAAGAGTATATTGACAGGAATGGAATTTAAAAGCATAATATGAATAAATCTATTGAAATTGATTATCATTATCGTTCGCTTGTTTGATATAAAAAATAAGAATGGGGAGGAGATTTTTAATGTTGTTAAAGGGATGGATGAACGGTAAAGAGAGTAGATGTAGAAGGATTAAATGAAAATGCCTAACGTATTAATTAGTAGAAGGGGAAAACAATAGTGAAAAAAATACTTATACCGATTGTGTTAATTCTTGTACTTGTAATGAGTGCTTGTGGAAGCAAGTCTACAGAAAAATCATCAGGAGAAGAAAGTAAGGATAATAAAGAAACCATTACATATCAATCAGAAAATGGACCTGTGAAAGTTCCTGCTCATCCTAAAAGAGTTGTTGTGTTAACTAGTTATGTTGGAGATTTACTCTCACTTGACGTAAATATAGTAGGAGTAGAAGAATGGGCTAAAAAGAGCCCTTTATTTAAAGATCAGTTAAAAAACGTTCCTGTAGTATCAGATGAAGATATTGAAGAAATTATAGATTTAAACCCCGACTTGATTATAGGAGATAGTACAAATAAGAATCTTAAAAAACTGCAAAAAATTGCACCAACGGTCACTTATACGTATGGTAAAGTTGATTATTTAACTCAGCATTTGGAAATTGGCAAACTTGTCAATAAAGAACAAGAAGCAAAAAGTTGGATTGAAGACTTTAAATCACGAGCAAAGGCTGCTGGTGAAGAAATTAAAGCAAAAATTGGTGAAGATGCGACAGTCACTGTAGTTGAAAGCTACAACAAAGAGATGGCGGTATTAGGAGATAACTGGGGAAGAGGAACCGAAGTTCTTTATCAAGCAATGGGGCTCAATATGCCTGACAAAGTAAAAGAAACAACGAGCAAAGAGGGATATCATACAATTTCTTCGGAAGTTCTCCCTGAATATGTTGGTGACTATTTAATCCTTAGCAAATATAGAGATCAAGAGAACTCTTATCAAAATACGGAGCTCTATAAGGAAATGCCTGCTGTGAAGAATCACCACGTATTTGAAGTTGACGGAAATGCTTTTATGTTTAATGATTCTATGACATTAGATTATCAATTAGACTTTTTCAAAGACCATTTCTTAAAATAAGATAAGAAGCAAAGAAGGATCGTTTTTCATATCTTTCTCTGCTTTTTTTTGTTTTATGTAGTTGTTAGAATTCAGCTGGATCATTTACGTGATACCACTTCAACGTTTGAAAGGTAGAAGAAAATAGTCGCTTCTTATGGTATGGATATGTTTAATTACGTCTATTTTAAACGGTAATGAATAATTTTTATATTGGAACAGAGAGGCTTAATCTTCATGCCTTCAAATCGAGCCACCCACTTTTTTAGCATTGTGATGTTGAATTGATAAACTTGAGCCACTTCCTTAGGGTATTTCACCTCCTCAGGGTAGTCGTGAACAGCTGAAACCTTTATGTCTAACAAATATTTAGTTATATAAAAACTGCACCTCTAATTGTTAGGTTATGGCTAACAATTGGGGTGCAGTTCATCTGTACTAAAGTTATCTTATATCATAAACAAACTAAAATCTTACCTGTTGCTCATTAGATATGGAAAATCCATACTACAATTGGGCCAAATATAGATCCAAGCAAAGCGCTTAGTGTCATAGATACAGAACTCATAGAAACAGCTAATTCACCGTACTCAATTGTTTTGGCAGTACCGAGCGCATGTGAGGCACTTCCGAACGCAATTCCTTTTCCAAGAAAGCTATGGATACGGACCCATTTTAAAATGGCTGGCCCAATAACAACACCAGAAATACCGGCAATCATGACAAAGACCGCTGTCATAGAAGGAACTCCGCCTAAACTTGTTGTAATTTGGATAGCTACAGGAGTTGTAATAGACTTTGGAAGAATTGATAAAATTAAATCGCGATTAATCCCAAACGCTTCTGCAAACAAGAGTCCGCTTACCATTCCAAACAGCATGCCAATAAACACACCAGTAAAAATAGGGAAAATATTATTCATTAAAATTTTGCGGCTATTATAGAGTGGATAAGCTAATGCTACAACGCCAGGCCCAAGCAAAGAATTAATCCATTTGCCACCAACCATATAATTTTTATATGAAATGTGAAAAACTAATAAAAGTAAAACAATCGTGATCGTTGTTGTAATAACAGGGAGAAAAATAGGGTATGAAAAACGCGTGTATAGTTTTGTCATGACTAAGTAAGCGCCAATGGTTACCAGAATTATACTGATCGCGATAAGTGTTTGTTGCATTCTTTTCTCTTCTTTCGTTTTTTTGTTTTATTTTCGATAAATTGACTAGCAACTCCCGCAGCAATCATCGTTATAATCGTACTCATTACAACGACTATAAATAAGATACCGCCGCTAATGGAGAATAGAGATGGATAGTTGATAATACCGACCATAGAGGGGATAAATAATAACGGTAAAAAGGATAATAAGAAGCTTGATCCATCTTCAACAATTTTAACAGGAACAATTTTGTATGATAAACAAATAATTAACAAAATAAGACCAATAATACTACCAGGAATAGGGATATGAAAAAAGTGATGAAGCGCTTCTCCAACGATTGAAAAAACATATAAAATAGCAATTTGTAAGATAATGCGTATTCCTTTCATAAGAAAAAGTTGTTCTTCCCTTAAGAACAACCTGCCTCCTTTCAAAATATGATAAAAATCAAGATTCGCTTTATTTTCCATCTTTTTTCTTGTATGATACAAGTATATAGTTGTATTATACAAGTAGATCTTTATTTGTCAATAAAGAACTGCAACAGAGCTATTCTTTTGGAGGGAATTAGGTGGAAAGAGAAAACAAAAAAGCAATTGAGCAGATTGAATATGAGCTTACAACTTTTATAAGACGAGCGGTTTACAAAGATAACTCAGAAAATAAAATAGGGGACTTAGAGCGAGCTGTTTATTTATTACTAAGGCAGTTAGAAGAGTTCGGACCAGCCCGTTTAACAACGTTGGCAGATTCTTTTAAATTAGATATTTCAACACTATCTAGACAAGCTTCTGCCGTAGAAGCCAAAGGGTTAATCTCCCGTTTTTCAGATCCTTCAGATCGGCGTGGGAGTTTATTTCAAATTACAGAGCTAGGGAGAGAAAAGCTTTTAGCGGATAAGAGAATGAGAATACAGCGCTATCAAGATATGTTAAAAGACTGGTCTAGTGAAGAACAAAAATTGTTTGGTGAGCTTTTAGTACGTTTAAACGAGGCATTTATTGATTAAACATCGTTATGAATAAACGAACTTTAATTGTATATATCCCTACTTCCTAATATAAAGTTAATTTATCCTATATCAAGCAGGGGAGCGATTCTTTGTTGTAATGCTCCTTTAAGAGAAATTCATCTTTTTATGTGAACTTATTCTAGAAATGCATTTTCTAAAAAGAAAGCTCGTTCCTTTATAAAGGAACGAGCTTTCTTTTTAGAAAATCGTAATAGCGGAATAAACGAGCAATAAACACATTACTATATTTATGGTCCTATTGTATTTGGAAAAAATCTTTTTAAAAGCCGATCCGAACGCGGCCCATAATAGGAGTGCTACACAACCTATTACGATTGTTAAAGACATAAAAAAGAGGATCGTGCTATTTGAACGACTATAAGGAAGTACGAACGTTGACATAGCCGTTAAAAAATACAATATACTTTTTACATTAAGAATTTGAAAGAATAGACCTGAAAAGAAAGAAGACTGATTATCAATACCTTCGTCCTTTCCACCCTTAGAAAAAGCAATCTTCCATGCTAAATAAAGTAAATATATGGCTCCAACGACTTTAAAATAAGGTTCTATCATTGGCATCCATTTGTACAAACTTGTAGTTAATAATGAAGTCAAAATCCCTAGAACAATAAACCCTGAAAGTATACCAATGTTAAAAGGAAGCGATTTTTTAAATCCAAATTTTCTTGCTTCATTCATCATCAAAAGATTACTTGGACCAGGTGTAATCGATGTAATAATGATATAGGAAAGGAATGCTGTAAAATTCATTTCGTTAATCTGTCCTCTCAATAAAAAATAGTTGAATAAGTTATGTGACTTATTGTAATATGCATTTATCTATTAGTGAAATTGAAATTATAAATAACTAATATCATTTTTTTGAATATATGAGAGGAGATTATGAAGGATGGAAATAAGACAACTTCTCACTTTTCGAACGATTGTTGATGTTGGAAGTTATACAAAGGCTGCTGCAAAATTAGGGTACACTCAGTCAACTATTACTTCTCATATTCAAGCGTTAGAAAGAGAGATTGGTGGAGAATTATTTACTTATGTTAAACGAGAATTAAACTTAACCTCTTTAGGAAAAGAATTAATTCCTTTAGCTGATGAATTGTTGCAAACGTATAACCGGATAACTCAAATGAAAAATCATAACACAATAAGCGGAGAGTTAAAGATTGCTGCCCCTGAATCATTAACGATTTCTCGTCTAGGCCCTATTCTCAGAGAATATTCTAGTAAATATCCAGACGTTAAGATTATATTGAGTAATGGAACTTGTGGGAAAAATCAAAAGGACCTTATGAGTGGCTATGTTGACGTTGCTTTCATGATTTGGCCAGAGTTAGAACTACATGATTGTATTCATCATCAACTACACAAAGAAGAAATTGTTTTAATAACGAGTCCAGATAAAAATCAACACTTTGATGATTATAAAAACAAAGAAACCACAGACTTCTTTATTACAAATGAAAAAGGATGCAGCTATCGTTCTATGTTTGAAACATACCTTACTCATCATAAGCTTCCTAAATTTCAAACAATGGAACTGTGGAGTTTAGAAGCAATTAAGCAATCTGTAATGAGTGGGTTAGGGTTTGCTGTATTACCTTATGTTACAGTGAAAAGTGAGGTTGAACAGGGGTTATTAAATGTGATGAAGCATAATGAAAAATTCGAGCCTATTTACTCACACTTACTTGTCAAATCAAAGAAGTGGCAGGCTCCTGCAGTTGAAAAATTTATTGAGTTAACATTAGAAGCCATATAGATTAATGAATGAGTGAAAAGGAATAAGAACGTAAAGTTCATAAAAATCACCTAACCATTTCTCCATGATTTGAGAAATAGGAAGTGCATTCGAAAAAAGTAATATATAATAGGAAGAAACTTGTTGAAAGGAAATGTTTGCCGATGTACGATCCAACTGTTTTTGATAATTTAAAAGTTGCATTTGAAAACGAACTATATGACCTTGATAATCTTGAGGAGGAGGTCACCATTGTTTCTCGTAAAGATACATTGGAACTGTCGATTATGGCAAAGGAATTCCGGCTAGGATTCCAGCTTTCTGATGAGCATGCGGTTACTGCGGAGGTGTGTTTGTACGCTTCTTTACAAGATCTTGCTAGTGAGATTTTAGAAGAGCCTAACAGCAACCCGAGCTGCACGCTTCGTTTGTTCTTTTACGTAGACATCGATCGAAATAAGATAGAAGCACAGTGTTCGAAAATTGAAAAAGGGCTCGGAGATATTTGGACACAGCAAAACCCGCCAAAGCAGACTTTGCAATATCAGTACGGCAAAGAAAAGACCATTCATAATACAATAGAAATCAATTTTAATCGTAAAATAAACGAGAATCAGATGGAAGATATTCCGAATTTGATTGAGCATATGCTTCATTCCTTAGAAATGTTAACAGATATATATAAAGAAGCACTATAATATGCTTTTTAACCACTAATACAATGACTTTATATACTGATATGGGATAATGTAAAAGTGAGGAAATGATTGACTACTAAAGGAGGCATCTCAATTGGAGCAGAAATTAGAGTTCAGAATAGCTACTGAACAGGATTTAGTGCAGATTGTGGCAATGCTTGCTGACGATGTTTTAGGAAGTAAGCGTGAGCGTTATGAGCAACCACTTCCAGAAAGTTATATTAAAGCATTTCAGGCTATTAAGAATGACCCTAATAATGAGTTAGTAGTAGCTGTTGACGGAAATAAAATTATTGGCGTCCAACAAATTACTTTTACCCCATATATTACACATCAAGGTGGATGGAGAGCTACAATTGAGGGCGTGAGAACCTTGTCTTCTGTACGTGGTAAAGGTGTAGGCACTAAGCTTATCAAGTGGGCCATCCAACGTGCAAAAGAACGTGGTTGTCACTTAATACAATTAACAACAGATAAAAAAAGAGATGATGCTTTACGCTTTTATAAACATTTAGGTTTTTATGCAACACATGAAGGATTAAAAATGAAACTGTAATAGGTTGATTAAAGTAATGAGTTTGATAGTTGATAAGATATAGAAAGCGATCATTTCTACTTTTTTTAGATAGAACTGTCTCTACTCAACGGGGGAAAGTTATAACAAATGAGGTGTTTCCAATAGAGAAAATACCAATTAAAACTCTTAAGAAGATAGAAGAGGACATTAAAAAAAACGATTTAGGGAAAGCAAGAGACAGACTTCATGGATTAATTTCAACCTATCCTAACGAATTGGCACTTCGTAAAAAATTAGGTGACATTTACTTTTTGTTAAAATATCCCGATATGGCAGGTAGGTACTGGTATCTAGAAGAAAATAAGACACCAGAAATGGTAGAAGCGTGCCTTCAATTTGAGAAATCTATGGGGAATGATCCTATCGCAATAGCGAAAGGGTTAAAATTTAAAGGGGAAAGTGAAATCCTAGAAAAATTAGAATTAAGGCAATGGACTTCCTCAATACAACCCAAAGTGAAAGAAAGTTTGCTTGAAGAACCTCAGGAAACTTTTATAGATAAAGTAGTTATTTTCGGTTTTTTTTCAATCCTTATCTTAACAATCCTTTTTGCATTAATCGGAGTTTATACAGTCTTCAACTGGATTTTCTAATTCGAAACCTTAAGACAGGTTGAATTTGTCTGTTCATAGAATATCATAAATAGGAGTTGAAAGTGCTTATCTTGACTCCTTTGCTAAGCTACTAATAGTTCATTAAATGAAAAAGGAGAAATAGTATAATAAAGTTAACGAGCAGTGGTTCTAATTATTCTATCAGTCGACTCTTAATCATTTAAAAGAAGTTCTTTCAGAGAACTTCTTTTTTTATTTATTGCAACAAATAAATTTGTATATAAAGACCATAACGAATGCTAAATAGATGAGAGCGAACCGATATAAGAGAAGGAAATCTAACAATTAATCATGATTAATTGTTTTCACTACAAAAATAAAACAAAAGTCTTAAAAGAATAAGAAGTAAAAACATAACAAAAGATAGACTTTGTCAAATGTTCTGACATATATATTGTTTATGTTACATACTAGTGTTAGAATTTAAGAGTGACCAAATAACGGTACTATAGTTCCGAAAAACGGAACAAACTGCTAACATTTAACAGAATATTCTGTTTTGAGTACTAGAGCTTGGTTGCACTTTCATTTTATAAGGACATAAGAGGGGGAAAGAGGATGAATAGAGTTGATTTGAACTGTGACTTAGGGGAAAGTTTTGGGGCTTATCGCATTGGCAATGACGAAGAGATTTTGGATTTTGTTACATCTGTGAATGTTGCTTGTGGCTTCCACGCTGGAGATCCTAGCGTTATGCGAAAAACAGTTGAGCTTGCTGCACAGAAAGGCGTTCAAATTGGGGCGCATCCAGGTCTTCAAGATTTAATTGGATTTGGTCGCCGTAATCTTTCAATTACTGCTCAAGAAGCCTATGATATTGTTGTGTATCAAATTGGAGCGCTAGATGGTTTTTTAAAAGCGGAAGGGCTTAGAATGCAGCATGTTAAACCACATGGAGCACTTTATAATATGGCAGCTAAAGATAAAAATTTATCAAAAGCAATTGTGAAAGCTATTTATAACATAAACGCTGACCTTATTTTATTCGGCTTAGCGGGAAGTGAACTT
The DNA here is from genome assembly GCF_057808375.1 of Priestia sp. TRM10. Lineage (NCBI taxonomy): Bacteria > Bacillati > Bacillota > Bacilli > Caryophanales > Bacillaceae > Priestia > Priestia sp. TRM10. Next base: position 76,241 of record NZ_JBJZOT010000009.1, on the reverse strand, counting down.
ATTAAAGCAGGAAAAGAAATTGGATTACGTACAGCAAGTGAAGTGTTTGCTGATCGGACATATCAAAGCGATGGCTCGTTAACAGCAAGAAGCGAAAAGAATGCGCTTATTGAAAATGACGATGAAGCTTTAGCACAAGTCGTTCGGATGGTGAAGGAAGGAAAAGTGAAGTCTCAGCAAGGCGTTGATGTTTCACTGCAGGCAGATACGATTTGTATTCATGGAGATGGCGCACATGCGTTAGAATTTGCTCGTCGTATTCAAGGATCATTAACAACATCTGAAATCGAAGTGAAGGCGATTTCGAGCTAAGTATAGATAGGGGGAAATGAATTGGAGCCAAAGAAAAAAAATACACCAAAGAAAGAGCTTTCTGCTGCACCAAAAGTTAATTGGTCACTTATGTTAGGAGCGGCATTCTTAATGGCCACATCAGCAATTGGCCCAGGATTTTTAACACAAACAACGGTTTTTACGCAAAATCTTGCAGCAAGTTTTGGATTTGTTATTTTAATCTCGATTATTCTCGATATTTTTGCTCAGACGAATGTTTGGAGAATTATTGCAGTTTCTGAAAAAAGAGGACAAGACATCGCAAATATGGTATTACCAGGCTTAGGATACGTATTAGCGACGTTAATTGTCATTGGTGGACTTGCTTTTAATATTGGGAATATCGCTGGAGCAGGTCTTGGTTTAAATGCTATCACTGGCATCTCACCAACAGTAGGAGCTGCAATTAGTGCTATTATTGCCATTTTAATTTTTGTTGTCAAAGAAGCAGGAAAAGCGATGGATAAGTTTACGCAAATTGCAGGATTTGTCATGATTGGCTTAATGATTTATGTAGCTTTCACAACGTCACCACCTGTGGGAGAAGCGGTCGTAAAAACTTTCGCACCAGACAAAATTGATTTTGTAGCGATTGTTACACTTGTTGGTGGAACAGTTGGAGGATACATTACGTTTGCTGGTGGACACCGTTTATTAGATGCGGGAGTCAAAGGCGTAGATGCATTACCACAAGTAACAAAAAGCTCGGTTACTGGAATTTTAATTACGTCTGTTATGCGTATTGCTTTATTTTTAGCTGTTCTGGGCGTTGTAGCAAAAGGGCTTCCAATTGATGCGGGGAATCCTCCAGCATCCGTATTCCAACTAGCAGCAGGAAACATTGGGTACAAAATTTTTGGAATTGTCATGTGGTCTGCGGCTATTACATCTGTAGTTGGAGCAGCGTATACATCTGTTTCTTTTATCAGAACATTCAGCCAAAAACTCGATAAAAATGCAAATTGGATTATCATCGGATTTATTATTATTTCTACTGTTTGCTTTGTTTTAATTGGAAAACCTGTTAAAGTACTTCTTCTTGTAGGGGCTCTCAATGGTTTAATTCTTCCTATCGCCCTTGGAACATTACTTATTGCGGCGTACAAAAAGAGCATTGTTGGTGACTATAAACATCCTTTATGGCTAACAATTTCAGGTATCTTTGTTGTTGTTGTGATGGCCTTAATGGGTGGATATACACTAGTTGATCAAATTCCACAGTTATTTAAGTAAGCTAAGCGCCTGCATGTAAAGACTATTGCTATGTGCAGGCGACTATTGTTTTAGGAGGGGATTTTAGTGGAAAACTTATCTCAAAAAACACCATCAGAAATTCGAAATTTAATTCGTGAAGGTAAACTTGTGCAGTCAACAGCAGGAATGGCAAACGGATATGCTCAAGCTAATCTAGCAATCTTAAAAAAAGAGCATGCCTTTGATTTTCTTCTATTTTGTCAACGTAATCCTAAATCTTGTCCTCTTTTAGATGTAACAGAGGTTGGCTCTCCTTTTCCAAAGTTCGCTTCATCTTCGGGAGATATTCGTACAGATATTCCAAAATACCGAATTTATAGAGAAGGAGAACTTACGGAGGAAGTAACAGATATTATAGAGTATTGGGAAGACGATATGGTTGGTTTTTTAATTGGATGCAGCTTTACCTTTGAACATGCTCTTTTAAATAACGATATTTCAGTTCGTCATATTGAGGAAGAGTGCAATGTTCCGATGTATAAAACAAACATCCCCTGTGTTGAAGGGGGCATTTTCCGAGGGAATATGGTAGCAAGTATGCGTCCTATTCCTCACAAAGATGTTGTAAGGGCAGCACAAGTAACATCACGCTTTCCTTCTGTTCATGGAGGACCTATTCATATCGGAGATCCACACGTTATTGGTATTCAAGATATTAATACGCCTCATTTTGGAGATTCAGTGACAATTAAAGAAGGAGAAACACCGGTATTTTGGGCATGTGGCGTTACTCCACAAGCTGTTGCAATGGAAACAAAGCCACCTATTATGATTACGCATGCACCAGGACATATGTTTATTACAGACATTCGTGATGAGAAGCTTGGCGTTTTATAGAAAAAGAGGTGAAAATATGAGTTCAACAAAAACAGATTTAGTTCAGCAAGCAACACTTTCACCACTCGGTGACTCAGCTATTGTTGTTACATTTGGAGAACGTATTGACTATGAGATTCATAAGAAAATTAAAATGTTTATGGATACATTAGAAGCTCATCCATTTCAGGGATTTATTGAATGTGTGCCGGCATTTACAAATGTAACGATTTTTTATGAGCCACTCCAAGTTATAAAAGTAAATAAGAAACGTACAATAAAAAATTTTATTTCTCCTTTTGAAATCGTTTCAACTCTTATAAAAGAAAAATTAAATGAAGTGTCTGAAGAAGGGGATTTAAAACATCGTCAAGTGTCAATCCCTGTTTGTTATGGAGGAGATTATGGTCCAGATCTTGACCATGTTGCTAAATATAATAATTTAACGAAGGAAGAAGTCATCCATATTCATTCGAATGGAGAATACTTAGCTTATATGATTGGTTTTGCACCTGGTTTTCCTTTTTTAGGTGGTTTGTCTGAAAAAGTCGCAACACCAAGACGTTCATCACCAAGAGCCTCTATTCCAGCAGGGAGCGTTGGAATTGCCGGAATGCAAACAGGCGTTTATCCAATTTCAACTCCTGGTGGATGGCAACTTATCGGTCAAACTCCTATCCAGCTCTTTCTTCCAAATCAAAATCCACCAAGCTTACTTAAAGCAGGAGATAGAGTGAAGTTCGTTTCTATCTCACAGGAAGAATATGAAGAAATAAAGCGAAAAGAGGGAGAAAAATGAGCTTACGTGTCATAAAGCAAGGATTACTTACAACTGTTCAGGACCTTGGGAGAAGAGGTTTTCAGAAATATGGGGTTATTGTAAGCGGTGCAATGGATTCTTACTCTCTTAGAATAGCAAACTTGCTTGTTGGGAATGACGAGAATGAAGCAGGACTGGAAATTACGTTAATGGGTCCTCTTTTACAAGTAGAAAAGGACTGTGTACTTGCTATTACAGGAGGTGATTTGTCGCCAACTGTCAATGATGAAGCTATTCCCATGTGGAAACCGATATTTGTGGAGAAGGGGAGCACCATTAAATTCGGTCAATGTAAAAGGGGATGTCGAGCGTATTTAACGGTTAAAGGAGGATTTAAACTTGAGAAAGTTTTAGAAAGTAAAAGTACGTATTTACGCGGTGAGATTGGTGGATTCAAAGGAAGAGCTCTAAAGGAAGGGGATGAATTGCATTTTGCTCATGTATTAAATGGAATACCATCTTTTTTATCTCAAAACATTGTAGAAGGGGCTGTGACTTCCCAGTGGTCTGTTCATTATGAAAAGTTTGTTCCACTAGCAAATAATGATAGCATTCGAGTCGTACATGGCAGTCAACTTGACTTTTTTTCTCCAAAAAGTCAGCAAGAATTCACAGAGAAGCCTTTTAAAGTATCAACACAATCAGATCGCATGGGGTACAGAATGGAAGGACCTTCCCTTCAATTAAAGGAGGAGAAAGAGCTTTTATCAGAAGCTGTATCTCAAGGATCCATTCAAGTTCCTCCTGACGGAAACCCCATTATTTTATTAGCAGATAGACAAACAACAGGAGGATACCCTAAAATTGCCCAAGTCATTACAACTGACTTGCCACTCATTGCTCAGAAAAAACCTGGTGAATCTGTCACTTTTACCTATGTGTCTTTAAAAGAAGCGGAAGAGCTTTATTTGGAAAAGGAGCAAGAACTTTATAAATTAAAGATGGGTATTTTGTTAGCTTCGAAAAAGTTAGAGTAGGGATATGAGGGAGAAGAGAAAATGCAAACAAATAATAAAACAGTTATTAAATCTATGCAAATCTTAAATCTTTTTATTAAGCATTCTAAGCTTACTTTTACAGAAATGCTAACTTACTCAGAAATTCCAAAAACATCACTACATCGTATGGTTGGTTCACTTGAAGAAATGGGGTTTTTAACAAAAGATAAAGACGGCTTTTATTCTTTAGGGCTTCTTTTTTTACAGTTTGGACAACTTGTTGCAAATCGATTAGATATAAGAATAATTGCAAAACCCATTATGGAACAGCTTCGAGATGATGTAGAAGAAGCGGTGAATTTAATTATTAAAGATGGAAACGAAGCAATGTATATCGAAAAAGTAGATACACTTCAACCTGTTCGACTATACACGTCTGTTGGAAGGCGATCTCCTCTTTATGCAGGAGCATGCTCTCGTATTATTCTAGCTTATTTGCCGGAGGAAGAACGAGAAGCCTACCTAGAGCACGTAAAGCTAGAACAAATTGGAATTGGGACAATTACAGATAAAGAAAAATTAAGAGAAATATTAGCGGAATCAAAAAGAGAAGGCTACACAGTAAGTATTTCAGAACTTGAGAATTATACAACAGCAGTCAGTGCTCCTGTTTTTAATCATAAAGGAGAGGTAATAGCAGGCCTTAGCATTGCTGGAATTGAAGGAAGGTATGGAGCAGAAAGGCTCCCAATCCTTATTAAAAAAGTCACTTCAGGAGCAAACTTGATTTCTAAAAAGCTAGGGTACAATATTCCATAAAGCCCCTATATACTAAGGATATAGGGGCTTTTCAAGGATAGGAGAAATCTTACATCCATACCTCAGACAAAATGGAAACTCCTTGTTGAATTTCTTCCTCAGACAACGATCCGAAGCCTAATAATACAGTCCCTGTTTCACATTGAGGTTTTCTTTTCCAATAAGGACTTGTTGGGTAAACTTTAACGTCTTTTGAAAAGGCTAATTTAATGAGTTCTTCTTCACTCTTTCCGTACACTTTTACTAGTATATGCAACCCTGAACATTCCCCTAAGATCTCAAATTTATGAGTATCAAACCTTTTATTTATTTCTGATATAAGAGTAGAATGCTTTTTTTGGTAAGCATTTCTCATTCTAGCAATATGTTTATCTAAATAATTTGTCTTCATAAAAGCTTCCATAATCCATTGTTGTAAGCGAGGAACCGTTTGTTCATAAAGAGAGAAGCGCTCTTTATAGATACTTAATAAAAGAGAAGGAAGTACGATGTAGCTCATTCGCATTGATGGAAGAAAAAGTTTAGAAAAAGTACCCAGATAAATGACTTTCTCCGCTTCATCCATCCCTTGAATCGCTTGGATAGGTTTTCCTACATACCGAAATTCACTATCATAATCATCTTCTATAATAAAAGAATGATGGTCTCTAGCCCACTGAAGTAGCTGTTCACGCTTTTTCTGCGTCATAATGACGCCTGTCGGAAACTGATGAGATGGTGTAATGTAAACAGCATAAGGATTGATTTTGTAAAGTTCTTCAATACTAAGTCCATCCTTTTTTATAGGAATAGGCTCTACATTTACATTCAAATTTTCAAATATAATTCGAGCTCCATTGTAGCCAGGTTCTTCAAATCCTATTCGCTTGTCTTGCAGATTTAAAATTTGAGAAAGTAGAATTAGGCTTTGTTGTGTTCCAGAGGTGATAATAATTTGTTCAGGAGCACACTTGACACCTCTCGAATTTATTAAGTAGTGATGAATCTCTTTGCGAAGACCAAATTCTCCTTGAACATCTCCATATGCAAACAATTCTTGTTGCCTCTCATTGTAGACGGCATTTGCGATGTTATGAAAAGTTTTAGAAGGGAAAAGAGTAGATTCTAATGTTCCATAGCGAAAATCATAGCGAGGTGAAGGTTTGTATTCTACTTTCCTATCATCTTTTGAGGAATGTGAAAAATTAAAAACATCCTCTATTTGTTTTTTAACGTATATCCCGCTTCGTGGTTTCCGCTCGATAAAGCCTTCATCAGCAAGTAAATCATAAGCAAGTGAAATGGTATTGTTGCTAACATGCAAATGTCTGGCAAGTCCTCTAATTGAGGGAAGCTTACTACCGAAAGGGATTTTTCCTTCCATAATTTTTGTTCTTAAATCGTCGTATACTTGAACATATAAAGGACCACTATCCTTCTTTATAAAGGGAGTTATATGAACCAACGTAAAAAACCTCCATGATTCTGTATCTAAATAATTTTTATAAACTGTCTCTTTTGTAAGTAATGAGGGATTTTTATAATAAAAGTTATAGAAAATCAAGCATATGCTTTAGGAGGGAAACTATATGAATTCTATTACGATTCGTTTAGTAATTCAAGAAGATGTTTTGAAAATGGTTCCATTAATGAAGGAGTATATTGTTGACTTTTATCAAAGAAAGCAGCCAGTTGAAAAAATTAAGCAACATTTTACATATTTACTAGCACATCAAAGTCAAGGTGTGCAATATGTTGCCGAGCATAAAGGAGAGCTTATTGGTTTTGCAACTCTCTATTTTTCATTCAGCACGCTTAGTTTACAAAAGAACGCTATTTTGAATGATTTATATGTTTCTCCTTCATATCGAGGAAAAAAAGTAGGAGAGCGGCTTTTTCAAGCATGTTTTACATATATTAAGGAACATGGATATGGGGGTATGACATGGGAGACAGCAAAAGATAATGTTGTTGCTCAAAAACTATACGCAAAAATGGGAGGAGTAGAATCACAGTGGAAGCATTACGAATTGAATATTTGAGAAGGGGGAAGCGTCTTTAAAAAACAAAATTATTTACCAGAAAATATGTTCGCTTTTATGAAATGATAAAGGCCTATATGATATAATAATAGAGTACAGTTTTTTAGGGTGAGCAGCGGTACTCCCGAAGTAAAGGGGGTGGTTCCCTGCATGTTGACTGTGTATGAAGCGATGACAATTGCTATTTCGTTATCTACTCTTGTTGTTGCGATTATTGCTGTCACGAAAAAAAAGTAATATCACCCTTTAGCCCTACTAAAGTATAAAGGGAGTTATTACTTTTTCAGTACTCTTTATATGATATGTGGACCACTGCTCTTCTAGCAGTGAAACTGTACAGAGAGCGTTGGTTGCAGCCAGCGCTCTTTTATTACTTTCATTATAACCCCATTTTTTAATGAATATCAACCATTTAAGTCTTGATTCCTATTGTGTATATTCTTTATGTGTGTTTAGCTTTACGATTCTGAGTGAAGGTAAACTGTATACGTTTGGAAAATATCATGCTACACACCATAAAGATGTCGTAATATTACTTTTCTAATATTACAGCAATACTGAAGGAGCGGGTTAGACATTTATCTATTTAAGTCTTCTTTTACAAATATAAACTTCCTGTAGTCATTTCTTTAGGTGTAAGATCTTAAGTGAAGGGGGTTAGTTCAATTTATTCTTTTTCACTTTTGTTCGTATTCCTGCCCATATTGCGATAATAAGACCTCCAACCGTATCAGCAACTAAATCAACCATCGTATCTTTATTTCCGCCTCCTTGAAGAGTCATTCCAAACAATTGATCTGAACTGAATTCATAAATCTCCCATAGGATACCTCCAAGAGCAGCAAAAGAAAAAACAAAGAGAAAAACAAACCATGAGGATATGCTTTTCCCTGCACTTCTATGTATGAGTCTTTCATACAAAGCAATCGCAAGAAAAGCAATAAGAGCGCCACTTATTAAATGTAAGAATGTATCCCACCAACCTAGTCCATACCACCCTAAAATAGAACCTAAATATTGTGAGCAAAATAAGAAAATTAAGTAAGAGATGACAAGAGGTAAATTAAAGGTAAACTTAGTAAATAGAGCGAGCAGAAGAGGAATGAGACCACAGATAACTCCTCCTATAGCAACCAATGCTTTAAATGATTTATCATCTATATAAAGAAATACAGCTAAACTTCCCATAAAAATGACATAAATGACACTTAATAATAGAACAAGTTTGCGATTCATTTTTACACCTCCATATTTATTTATAGTGTTTTTCTTCGTACTATAGAATAAATTGCAACAAGGAGACCCCCTACTATTCCTATAATCATGTCATACATAGTATCTGTATTGCCTCCTGATTGCATTGTACGTGTAAACGTTAAATCTCCTACAAACTCATAAATTTCCCATACAGCTGTAGCATTTACTGAAACAGAAAGCACGAAAAGGAAGAGGATCCATTTAGAAACATAATCTCGTGTTTGTTTAGGGACACATAATTTATACAGTGAAATGGCTATAGCGCCCATATAGATTCCTTTATAAAAGTGAAGAGTCGCATCCCACCATTTAAAGCGGCCATAAAACTCTTCAATAGAACCTAAAAATAACGTACAGAAAAGAAAAAGATAATAACCGATAATAATCAAAGCGGGAAAAGGGATGTTTTTTGAAAACAACAATAACAAAGGTAACGCACTTGCAAATATCCCTCCTAGCGATACTTCCCAACGAGAAGAATCTCCTTTAATAAGATAAAAGATAAATAAAGCGGTCATAAAAATTATAAAAGCTATACTGAGAATTAAGATTAATTTCTTTTTCAATTTATCACCTTATTCAATAAATTACGGGAATTAGGATTAAACTCTAAGTAGAAATTTTATTTTTGAACTCTTGTAAATTATGTCCGAATTATCGGGAGATTACTCTTGTCGAAAAGTAAGATAAGTAAACTTTTTACTTATCTTACTTTCCGACAAGCTCATATTTTTCCCCTTCCTCTTTTGTTATGCTAAGCTGTTAATTGGGAAAGGATATAGCAACTCTCGAGGAAAAAGGAGATATTATGGAAAACTTGGAAAAGTATTTTATGCTATTTGATCAATCTAGAACAAGTGAGGAAGCATTTGAACAGCTTGCTGATTTATTTACAGATGATATGGAGTTTGTGCTAAATGGCTACAAGCAGGCCGGAATTAAAAACTGGCGCAATTTTGTGAAGATAGTTTATACAGAAAATAAAGATCTCAAACATATGTATCGAGGATGGGAAAAAGTTCAGGGGGATGAAACGCGTACATATGAGACCCGGTGGGCCGTTTGTGGAAAGCGGGCTTCTGGAGAAGTTTATACACAAGAAGGCAAAGACATCGCAAAGCTAGATGAGGATGGGAAAATCACTTATCTCGAAAATGTTCCTGACAATACAAAGCTGTTTCAAACATATAAGAAAGACTAAAAGAGCATGTATTCGTGCTCTTTTTTTATGTTGTTATAATTAAAAATTAAGAAAAGTGTTGCTTGAAAGGAAATTCATCTATAAAATAGAAGTAGATACAGTCGACCGGATACTATGTTGGTTAATATTTTGATTATGAAAGAGTACTTCATTTAAAAGAGGGGGAGAGAGAATGAAAACATTCAAAATTGCTTCTATTCCAGGAGACGGAATTGGAAAAGAGGTTGTTCCAGTAGCTAACAAAGTTTTGAAAGCGATTGCAGATATTCACGGAGGGATACAGTTTAATTTCACAGACTTTCCATGGAGCTGTGAGTACTATTTAGAACATGGAGAAATGATGCCAGAAGATGCACTTGAGCGATTACAAGACTTTGATAGTATCTTTTTAGGAGCCGTTGGAAATTTAAAACTAGTTCCAGATCATATTTCATTATGGGGAATGTTGATTAAAATTCGCCGTGAATTTGAACAAGTGATTAATATAAGACCAGCTAAAGTATTAAAAGGAATTCGTTCACCGCTCCTCAACCCTAAAGATTTTGATTTAATTGTTGTGCGGGAAAACAGTGAAGGAGAGTATAGTTCTGTTGGAGGGAATATTTATAAGGGAGAAGACGAAATTGCAATTCAAAACGCTATCTTTTCAAGGAAAGCCACTGAAAGAGCGATGCGTTTTGCTTTTGAATTAGCATCTAAAAGAAAAAAACATGTCACAAGCGCTACAAAATCAAATGGAATTTATTATTCTATGCCGTTTTGGGACAGCGTTTTTGAAGATGTTTCAAAAGATTATCCAGAAATTCAAACAGATTCTCAACATATTGATGCGCTCGCTGCTTTTTTCGTTACTCGTCCACATCAGTTTGATGTTATTGTTGCTAGTAACCTATTTGGAGATATTTTAACAGACTTAGGTGCTGGTATTATGGGTAGCGTTGGAGTTGCTCCAGCGGCAAATATTAATGTTAACGGAAAATACCCTTCCATGTTTGAGCCTGTACACGGGTCAGCTCCTGATATCCTTGGAAAAGGGATAGCTAATCCAATTGGACAGATTTGGACAGCTAAGATGATGTTAGATCATTTTGGAGAACAAGAATTAGGAAGCGTGTTATTAGACGTTGTAGAAAGCGTTACAAACGACAGCATTTTAACACCTGACGTTGGCGGGAATTATACAACAGAAGAAGTGACAAATGAGATTATAAAGAGGTTAAAGATCGTTGAGAAGCAAGGAGTATAATGAATAGAAAAGAGGTTCCTATAATAGGAACCTCTTTTTATTATGCACGAGGTTCTTTTTTGACAAAGAATGAGCATATAACCATTAAAATAAGGAATGTTATACAAGCAATTGAACTTAGACGATTAGCCTCACTAAACAAGAAGGTAACAAAGCTAATACTTAATACTAAAACAGCGAAAATGGTTAAATAAGGGAAGCCCCACAATTTAAAATAAGGCTCATTCTTATATGATGGGCGAAGCTTTAACTGTGCTAAGCAAATACAAATCCATACAAGTGAAACAGTGAAACCTGGAAGCGCAAGAAGATATGTGAATGCTTTATCAGACAATAAATAAACAACATATGTCCCAAAAAGCAAGACAACAACGGTAACTAACAAGCTAAAAATCGGAACACCTTGTTTATTTACATATGACAAGCGTTTTGGTGCCCCACCTGTTTGAGCAAGCGAGTGCATCATTCTCGTGCATCCGTAAATACCAGAGTTTGCGGCTGAAAGAACAGCCGTTAATAAAATAAAGTTCATAATATGTGATGCACCTTGAAGCCCAACCGTTTCAAATACTTGAACAAATGGACTTGCATTTGCATCGATCTCATTCCACGGAATCAATCCACAAATAATTAAAATTGGAAGAGTATAAAATAAAACAACGCGCACAAGCACACCTTTTACAACGCCAGGCAGTACTTTTTCTGCATCTTTTGTTTCTGTAATCGTAAGACCAATAAGCTCTGATCCACCATATGAGAAAAGAACAACAAGAAGTGTCGCAAATACAGCTGTCCATCCATTTGGAACGAAATCTGTATAGTTGTGTAAGTAGTGCTGAGCACTGTTATCGCTTGGAATCAATCCAAGTAAAATGGCTCCTCCTACAATAATGAAAGCAATAATAACGAAAATTTTAATTCCTGCAAACCAGAACTCAATTTCTCCAAACGATTTTACACTTGTTACATTAATTAAAATTAACACAAGAGAACAAATTAGACATAACACCCATAGGGGAATAGATGTAAACCAGTATTGCAAGAAACTACCTGCCGCAATTACTTCAATAACACAAACAGATAGCCACATGAAACAGTAAATAGAGCCAACAATAAACGAAAAACGAGTGCCAAATGCTCTTTCAATTAAGTCTTTCATGTTGTGACCAGGATAAGCAATAGCCATTTCTGATAAGGCGCCCATAATGATAAGAAGAAGTAATCCTGCAAACAAATATGGAAAGATTACGGCTGGTCCAGCTAATCCAACAGTATCGGCACTTCCTTTAAAAATGCCTGTTCCAATCATACCTCCGATTGCAATCATTCGAATGTGACGCGGCAATAGTTGTTTCTTAAGTTGAGTTGATGACGTGTTGTGTTCTTTCATGCTTTCCTCCCAAGTTATAAATTCATAAAAAAGTCCCTGCTGAGTTTTCAGCAGGGACGAAATTATCGCGGTACCACCCTAGATTGTAAATAAATATTTACCTCTTCATTTATGTTAACAGTTTTACCCGTCTTTGCTCATATTAATAGAGAAAGAAGCTCAAGGAGTGAATTTCATTTTTAATCTTTGTGTTAACTTTCACCATCCGTTAACTCTCTAGTACAGGGAGATTAAAACTACTAATGTTCCTTTCATTGCCTTTTGCATTATGAAATTGTTATTCTACGTATTTTCTTATAATAGTAAATGTTTAATACTATGTCAATGGTATTATTTTCGATAAAGAAGGAAAAGGACTTTTAAAATTTTCATATTGAAAGAAAAAGGCTTTTAAAATTTCCATATTGAAAAAACCGAAAATAGAATTTTCGGTTTCTTTTGGAGAAGAGAGCTACTCATCATTTTGACGATTTGTCTGTGTTGGTAGCGTATCCCAAAAACTTGTATCCTCTTTTTCAATTGAGCGGTCTGCAATTGCTCGAACAGTTGCATCTAATGTTGAAACGGTTTGCTTAATAAGGTAGCCGTTGCTTTTTTGTCCAAGGGCGTAAGATTCAATATAGTGGTCAGACATACCGCGCATTTCAAACAAAAGGGTAGAAATGCCGTAGCGGAGAGCGATACCATTTCGGCCAATATTAGCTCCAGATCCACCGTTATATTGCCCAATGTGTCCCCATCCTTTAGACTCAAGCGTGTTGTATACAACAGAACCTAGCTTTTTTGATTTTTCAACCACTTCAGCGTCTACTTCTGAATTTGTTGGATAAAGAATAGAACCTGAAACAAGTTCACCGTTTGTCTCACTAAGCGTTCCTTGATGGTGAAGATCAATCATATAATCGATTGGATATTTTTCTAGCACATTTTCATATAGAAATTTGGCTTCTGGTTCCATATCCATGATATCTTTTGCATGTTCACGATTTAAATCAACGTTGTTTGCATTATAGCGTGTTAAATGACGGTCTCCATCTGCTATATAATCCTCAAGCGAGAAATTCACATCACCCATCGCTCCGTCTGCATTTAACATCGGAATGATCAGGATGTTTACGTTGTCTAATACGCCTTTCGTTTTTCCTGTTCCTAAATGTTTAATAAAATCTAAAGCGCCTTCTGTTGTAAGTTGTTCATTTCCGTGCTGCTGCGTTAAAAATAAAACAGTTGGATTATCGGGATTTGATATATATTTTGCCATATAAATATCGCGACCTTTTACTGTTTGCCCAATTACTTCAAGGTCCATGGCAGATTGCTTTTTATCTTGTTCTTTTAAATAACTCACCATACTTTCGTACGTATGTAAAATAGACGTCTGAACAGACCCATTTCCAGCATTCGGTCCATTTCCAACCGCACTAGCAGGTATAGCTACAACTGTTACGGTTCCTAAGGCCATCATACTTGATAGAGAAAAAGATAAAATTTTCTTTTTTAATGTCATCCATCATTCCTCCAAATCTAGTTTTATATCTTAATTTTAATAGGTTCAAAAAAGGAATGTAATAGAGCATCTCTACTATTGTTTAGACAGATTTCGCGTGGGAAAGGAGAAAAATGAAGAAATATGAAGAAATAGGGTGGAGTTTTAGAAAGCATCTTTATTAAATAAAAGGTTTAAGAAAAAGGTATTCTACATTATTTATAAGTAGAAATATTTTTTCTGAGAAATATCCTTTATTTCTTAAGGAAATCTTAAGGAATCACCTGCATACTAGCTTTATTCCAAAAAACAGCGTAAAAAGGAATCAAAAAATAAAACATTTTAAGCGGAACAAAGAAAGTTGGAGGAGAAAAGGAAATGAAAAAATGGATTATTGGTTCTGTTTTAGTAGCAACGGTAGGGGGAGGAAGTTGGTTCTTCCTCCATAATGAGGAGCAACCTCAAATGGCGAATGCTGCTGTTCAAACATCAACAGTAAAAAAAGGAGATCTAGAAGTAAATGTTACAGGATCTGGTTCTGTAACGACCATTACAGACCAAGATGTGACAGCGGCGAACACTTTATTAGGTGTGAAAAGCGTAAGCGTTGTGTCAGGAGAAAGTGTGAGTAAAGGAGATACGCTATTAATTTTTGAAAATGGGGAGACGATAGTAGCTCCATTTGACGGAGAAATTACCTCTGTTGGGGTAACGAGCGCAAGCAGTGTATCTGAAGGAACTGTCTTACTCCGAATAGAAAATGAAGACGGTTTTGTTTCTCCTATTACAAGAGGAAATGGAACGACAATTGTTACAACATCATCTGAAACAACAACAGAAAGTGAAAGCAGCTCAGTAGAAAATAGTGAAGAGCAAAACGGAGCAGAAACCGAAAATGCATCTGAAGAAACAGGGGGAACTTCATCCACTGAAGGAGCAACTGCTGAAGAGAGTGGAAATAATTCAGGAGGCAGTGGACTTATTGTTGATACTGTAAATGTTAAAGAAGGACAGACAGTAAATAAAGGCACAACACTTATGACTTTTACAGACGGAAGTATTTTACAATCTCCAGCTAAAGGAACAATTACAAGTCTTGCTGCTGGGAGTGGTGACTCTGTTCAAGGCTCAACAACAGTTGCACATATTACTGATTACAGTTCTCTCGAAACAACAATAAGCGTTGATGAACTCGATATTACAAATATTGAAGAAGGCCAGAGTGTAGAAGTTACAGCAAGTGCATTTCCTGATGAGAAATTTGAAGGAACGGTAACAGAGGTTGCTTCAGAAGGTACATCATCAAATGGAGTATCGACATTTGATGTTACAGTGCAAATTACAGATCCAAAAAATTTAAAAGTAGGCATGTCTACAGAAGCAAGCATTGAAGTTGAAAGTAAACAAGGAGCTTTATATATACCTGTTGAAGCCGTTTACGAAAGTGGAGACGAGAAATATGTTCTTGTCCCAACAAGTTCAAGTGACTCTTCACAATCAGCAAAGAAAGTAACAGTGGAAACAGGAATTTCTAACGATACAAGTGTTGAAATTACAAAAGGATTATCCGAAGGAGATACAGTTCAAATTCCAAAGGTTAGTTCAAATCAAACTTCTTCTCAAGATGAGAAAGCAATGATGAAAGGTGGTTTCGGAGACGAATCTGGTGGAGGAATGTCAGGAAATCCAGGACAGGCACCAAATGGAGGACCTTCTTCTGCTGGTGGACGTGGACAAGGAGGCGGGCAATAAAGATGACAGAGACTCTTATTGATGTTCGTTTAATGAAGAAGACGTATAAGCTTGGAGACGAAACCGTTACAGCCCTAAAAGAAATTTCGCTTACCGTTGAAAAGGGGGATTTTGTTTCGATTATTGGCTCATCGGGTTCAGGAAAATCCACATTTATGAACATGATTGGCTGCCTTGATCGTCCAGATGCTGGGGAGTATTTATTGGACGGTGAAAATGTTGGAAAAATGAAGAGTTCCCAGTTAGCTTCTATTCGCAATGAGAAGATTGGATTTATTTTTCAAAACTTTAATCTTTTATCAAAATTAACAGCTATCGAAAATGTTGAGCTTCCTCTTGTGTATCGTGGAGTAAAAGTTGCAGAAAGAAGAGAAAAAGCTTTGCAAGCTTTAAAAAAGGTAGGTCTTGGAGATAGATGGAACCATCTTCCTTCTCAGCTTTCAGGCGGTCAGCAACAGCGTGTTGCTATTGCCCGAGCCCTTGCTGGAGATCCTCCGCTCCTTTTAGCTGATGAGCCAACAGGAGCGTTAGATCATAAAACAAGTGGAGATATTTTAAAAATTGTGAAGGATTTACACGAGCAAGGACACACCATTATCTTAATCACCCATGATTTAGAAGTAGCCAAAAAAGCAAGCAGGATTGTACATATTTATGATGGCGAGCTTTATGAAGAAAGGGGGGATAAACGTGAACTCCATCTCCATGGCATGGAAAAGCATTAAAGGGAACAAAGTAAGGGCGTTTTTAACAATGTTAGGTATTATTATTGGTGTTTCGTCTGTGATTGTAATGGTCGCCATTGGTCAAGGTTCAACTCAAGAAGTACAAAGCCAAATTGGCAGTTTAGGTAAAGATGTTTTGACTGTAAGTATTACAGGATCAGATGTAACTTTTAAAGAAGGTGATGCAAAAGAGCTCGAAGCAGTAAACGGAATAGATGCTACAGCTCCGACTGTTTCAGGACGTGTAACAGCGAAGAACGGAGAAACAAATACCCAAGTGTCCATGACAGGGACAACATCTTCTTATCTAGATGTTCGAGATTTAGAGCTTCAATCTGGTCGCTTTATTGCAGCCCTTGATCAAGATAATCATTCCAAAGTAGCTGTTCTTGGATCAGACACAGCACAGACGCTCTTTGGATTAGGAAATGCAGTTGGACAATCTATAGGGATTAATGGTTCATCGTATAAAGTGATTGGAGTTCTTCAATCTGTTGGTAGCTCATTAGGAACAAGTGGAGACAGTACGGTTATCGTTCCATTAAGCACAGGGCAGCGTTTAGCTTCAACAACAAGCATTGAGTCTGTATATGTGAAAGTGCGTGATGAAGAAAATATAAACTTTATTACGAACAGACTTGAACAAACAATGAGGGACATCATTGGAGATGAAGACAGCTATAATGTATCAAGTCAGGAAGATTTAATGGAAACAGCAGACTCTGTTGATAATACTTTAACTCTTCTACTTGGAGGAAGTGCTGCTATTTCTCTTATTGTCGGTGGAATCGGAATTATGAATATTATGCTTGTATCTGTTTCTGAACGAACAAAAGAGATTGGAATTCGAAAAGCAATTGGAGCTAAAAGAGGAAATATTCTACTTCAATTTTTAATTGAAGCGATAATTTTAAGTTCTTTTGGAGGATTGATTGGTGTTGGATTGGGATTAGTAAGTGCAGAAGCTTTCACAGTTGCGACAGGAACAGCTGTCTCTTATTCTATTCCCATTATTCTTATGTCTTTTGGTTTCTCCCTCTTTATTGGAATTGTTTTTGGGGTCTTTCCAGCGAACAAAGCCTCAAAACTAGATCCGATTCAAGCTCTGCGATATGAATGAAAAACAAAGCGATCGTATATACTGCGACCGCTTTGTTTTGGTATGATGATAAATAGTAAAGGAGAGAACTGTAGTGCGCATACTTGTTGTAGAAGATAATCGATCACTTCTTGAGTCGATTAAAAGTATTTTATCAAATGAATTTGAAGTTGATGGAGCAGAGAATGGAGAAGATGGATTGTTTCTTGCTCTTCAAAATATATATGATTTGATTGTTTTAGACGTTATGCTGCCTGAAATGGACGGATTTGAAGTGATTCAACATATAAGAGAAGCAGATATTCGGACACCTGTTTTATTTCTAACAGCGAAAGATTCTTTAGAAGACCGTGTGAAAGGACTTGATTTTGGGGGCGATGATTACCTTGTTAAGCCATTTCAAGCTCCTGAGCTGCAAGCTCGAATTCGTGCTCTTTTGCGTCGAAGCGGAAGTTTAACGAGAAGCCAAACAATCCGTTATAAAGGGATAGAATTGTTTGGCAAAGAAAAGGAAGTAATGATAGATGAAACTCCTGTTAGATTAACATTTAAACAATACGAGATGCTTGAATACATTATCCAAAATAAAGGAGCTATTCTAACAAAAGAGCAACTTTATGATCGTGTATGGGGCTTTGACTCTGATACAACAATTGCTATTGTTGAAGTGTTTGTTCATCATCTTAGAAAGAAAATGGAACCTTTTGGATATCATAAGGACTTACAAACTGTACGGGGCATTGGTTATATGTTGAAGGAATAATAGGGGTGGATTTATGTTTCACAAAACTAGGCTTAAACTTACGATTGTAAACTCTCTCGTCTTTATTATTTTGATGGGGATTCTGGCAATTATTATTTACTCTTATGCTGATTCTCGATTAAATCGGGATGTTAATAATGACTTGCAACATTCTGCTCAGCGCTTCACAGACGTAAGAGAAGAAGAGACTCCTCGAATTGAAAAGGACCCTCGTATGATTGTTCTCATTTGGAATGATGAAAATGAAATCATTAATCAGTTAGATAGACTATCACCTATTTTTGCAGAAAATGAAAAAGAGTTCACTCCTACAAAAATAGGCGAGTTTCAAGAAATTGAGGCAGAGGAGTTCTCATTTCGCGCTCTTTCTGTTCAAGCGGAAATGGGCAAAGAGACCGTAACTGTTCAATTTGTCCGAAATGTAACGTCTGAGCAAGAAATGCTTCATACTCTTTTCCTTCTTCTCCTTGTAGGAGGGATTATTGGCAGTATCTGTGCAGTTGGAGCAGGATTTTTACTAGCAGGACGAGCGCTTGTTCCCATTAAAGCGGCTTGGCAAAAACAGCAAGACTTTGTTTCAGATGCTTCTCATGAATTAAGAACACCGCTTGCCGTTATTCAATCACGTACAGATTTACTTTGGAAATCTCCGTCTGCCACCATTCAAGAAAAAGCAGTGGATATCTCGCTAATTTCAAAGGAAAGCCGGCGCTTGTCTAAACTTGTTGGCAACTTACTAATGCTTGCACGGTCTGATTCTGGAAGTTTAGAAATGGAGAAAGAGACCTTTTCATTAAGCATTTTGCTAGAAGAGCTTCATGAATATTATGAAGAAATTGTATCCTATCAAGGCAAATCTATTACGATGAGGGTAGAGGACTCTCTTCATTTTAAAGGAGATAAAGAACGAATTCATCAACTAATGATTATTTTATTAGACAATGCATTGAAATTCACAAATATTGATGGATGCATTGAAGTGTCTTGCCGTGAAACACCTTCTTCTATCAATATAGAAGTAAAAGACAATGGAATCGGCTTACGGGAAGAAGAAATCCCAAAAATTTTTAACCGATTTTATCAAGTGGATAAAGCACGATCAGATGAAGGCGGAGCAGGACTTGGTCTTTCTATTGCTCGTTGGATCATCGATAAACACTATGGGAAAGTGAAGGTAACAAGCAAACTAGGAGCAGGAACAAAATTTGAAATTACGTTCCCTAAAAATCAAAGAACAGGATAGCATAATTTAGAATATGATGTAGAATGAGCAGGAATTTAGGGGCGATTTGCAAAATATAATAAGAGTAAGGCTAAATCATGATAAGTTTATAGTATTGCATAGGTGCCTAATAGATTCATCTTCTTTATGCTTATTAGCCTTATGATGTAGAGTGACTCTTAAAAACTCTATGAGAAGAATAGTAAGTAAAAATGATATGGGGGTTTACAATATGGATGTATTGAAAGACCTTAATATTATCGTATGGGGAGGACTATCATCTTTCATACTAGGATTTGTTGTTCTTACTATTATTCAAAAAATTGTTTTTGTTTTTCTTTCTAGTTTTTAAACTCCAACAAGTATTTTAAATATTTTTATAACAAAAAGAGTAGATGACAATATCTACTCTTTTTGTTTGAAGAGGCTAACCAAGTTGAACAGCGAGTACTGTTTCTTTACTAGGTTTTCTTTTTGGTAATACTTCTTTGACTGACGGAAGTCCAGAAGGGATAATAACAGGTGTAATGGATGAAAGACCTGCTTGTTTAATTACGTCTAAATCAAATTCCATAATCAGTTGACCAGCTTTTACCGTATCTCCTGTTTTGATATAGGACGTAAATCCTTTGCCTTTTAAGTTCACTGTATCAATTCCTATATGAATTAATAGTTGGGTACCGCTTTCATGTTCTAGGAAAATAGCATGTTTGGTTTCAGCTACAAGACCTACTGAACCGTCAAATGGAGCATAGACTTTTCCTTCTGATGGTTGAATAGCCATTCCTTCTCCCATTTGTTTTTGAGCAAAAACAGGGTCTGGAACCTCTTCTAGTTTAATAACTTCTCCTTTAATTGGAGAAGGGATTTCTAGTGATGTTAGCGAGTTGTTTATTTTATTGATTTTTTCCTCTGCTTTCATCTGTTTGTTTAGAGAGCTTTCTTGAGGTGCATCTTTATATCCGAATAACCATGTGAGAGTGAATGCTACGGCCATTGCTACAACGTTTGTTAAAATATAAAGAAAAAGTTGATCATTCAAGTATAAGAGCGTACCAGGAATTACGGTTACGGCCATACCTGTTCCAGCTAAGTCGAAGAAAGAAGCAAGGAATCCTCCAACAGCACCACCAATTAACCCTATAATAAAAGGCTTCATAAAGCGTAAGTTAACTCCGAAAATAGCTGGTTCTGTAATTCCTAAAAAGGCTGAGAACGAAGAAGGGAGGGCTAGTGCTTTTAGCTTTTTATTTTTTGTTTTTAGTCCGACTGCTAAACAAGCAGCACCTTGGGCAGCCATTGCAGCCGTAATAACTGCATTAAACGGATTGTTTCCATACTTCTCGAGAAGTTGGATTTCTAAGAAATTAAAAATATGATGAACACCTGTCACAACGATAATCTGATGAAAGAAACCAATTACAAGTCCTGCAATACCGTATGGCAAGTTCAACACAGCTGTTGTGCCTGTTAACACCCATTCTTCTAGTGAATGGAAGATAGGACCAATCGCAAAAAGTCCTAATGTAATCATAACGGCTAGTGTAATAAAAGGAGTTAAAATAAGATCTAATGCTTCAGGTATGCGCTTTCTTAATGATTTTTCAAATTTTGCTCCAATTAAACCGATAAAGAAAGCAGGCAAAACAGAGCCTTGATAGCCGACAACTGGAATAAATCCGAACATTGTTAACGCTTTCTCAGTACCTTCTGCAACAGCATAAGCATTTGGTAGAGCAGGGTTTACTAACATCAGTCCGAGAACAATTCCAAGTATAGGGCTACCTCCAAAAACGCGGAACGCAGACCATGCAACAAGAGCAGGTAAAAAGGCAAAGGCTGTATCTGTTAAGACTTGCGTATATAGAAGGAAGTTTGGCGGAATATCTTTAGGTGTTGCCCCAAACCATGAGAGGATTTCGTCTTGAGTAAGCAATCCTCGTAGTCCCATAAACAATCCTGTAGCAACTAATACAGGGATAATAGGAACGAAAACATCTCCAAATGTTCGAATGCTCCGCTGAAAAGCATTTCCTTGTTTTTTACCTTCTTTTTTCACATCTTCTTTTGAGGAACTTTCAATTCCTAGTTTTTCGACTTCTTCAAAAATACGATTAACAGTACCGGTTCCAAAAATGACTTGAAATTGACCTGAATTGAAGAAAGCTCCTTTTACTTTATCAATATTTTCAACTTTGTCTTGATCAATTTTTTCCTTGTCATGAACCATAATTCGAAGGCGAGTAGCACAATGAGCAAAAGAGGCAATATTTTCTTTTCCACCAATCGCTTCTAATACTTCTTTTGCAATTCTTTGATTTTCAGACATTGATGTTCATTCCTTTCCTCATACATTGTTGTACATCTATAAGAGTTGGAAGAGCTGGAAAAGCTCCTTTTCGAGTTGTTGTTAGAGCTCCACTTGCATTAGCAAATTGCAGCAATGTTTCATTATGTTCTAGTAGAATAGAATGTAATTTTTCCTTTTGTACACCATATTGAAGTAGCTGATATAGGAAAGCTCCCATAAAAGCATCTCCTGCACCTGTTGTATCTTGTACGTCAACTTGATAACCGTGTGAGTCAAAACTTCTATCTTTTAAAAACAGTTGTGCACCTTGTTTTCCTTTTGTATACAGAATAGCTTGTACATCTCCTATAAAAAGAGAGGAAATTGCTTTCTTTTTATCTGAAATTCCAGTTATAAACTCTAATTCATCTTCTGATATTTTTAAGAGATTTGATTGTGGAATAAAAGATTGAATGGTACGACGATATTCCTCGTGATCATGCCATAAAGGAAGGCGAACGTTAGGGTCAAAACTAATGAGTCCACCTTTTTTCTTCATTTCATTAATTGCTCGCACATGAGCGTGTTTCATCGGTGACTCGATTAAGTCCACAGATCCAAAATGTAAAATATCTTGGCTTGTAAATAAATTTGAGTCAATTTCTTCTTCAGTTAAAAGCAAATCAGAAGAAGGATTTCGATAAAAAGAAAAATCACGCTCTCCATCAGCTTGTAATGAAACGAAAGCTAAGCCTGTGTTAGCTTCATTTGTTCTTTTGATAAGGTTTGTTTGTA
The DNA here is from genome assembly GCF_057808375.1 of Priestia sp. TRM10. Lineage (NCBI taxonomy): Bacteria > Bacillati > Bacillota > Bacilli > Caryophanales > Bacillaceae > Priestia > Priestia sp. TRM10. The sequence goes on along the minus strand of NZ_JBJZOT010000009.1, from coordinate 54,014 downwards.
CACCAACACTTAATAATTGATCGATTAGGAAGTCTCCAAATGCATCGTTACCTAGTTTTGTAATGACCGAGGCGTTTGCCCCTAATGTAGCAGCTGCAGCTGCCACATTTGCTGGGGCACCTCCTGCAGCTCGTTCAAATGATTTAACATCTTTTAAAGCCATTCCTTTGTCTAAAGGAATAAAATCTATTAATACTTCACCAATTGCAAATAATGTTCCCATCTGTTCACCTTCTACGTTTTAAAAATCGTTATTTCTTAATAGTCCCATTTAACTGCTTTAAACTTAGCGGTTCCTTTTTGAGCAAAGAAACGAATAGCTTTACTGTTTTGACTAGGGAAAATCCGGCTTGTAAAGACTTCTTCGCCGTCATTTATAAAAATCTCAACAGAGGAGACGTCTACAAACATGTGAATCTTAAATGTTTGCGCATCGAAAGAGCAGCGACGTATAGATCCGTTTTTCTTCCCCAAAGGTTGCCCAGATAAAGAGCGGTCTAGAATTATTTTATTACTCACAGAATCGTACGCTAGTACTGTTTTTTCGGTATTGCTTGCTCGGAATTCAATTCCAACTCGATCTGCTTTTATGTCTTCAATATCACAGATAAGCTCATAAGCTGTACCGTAAAAATCCTCTAATTGTTTTGTTTCATTATCAACACTAATATTTATATTTTTCTCCTTTTTACGGAGAAGAGCTAGCTCTGAAACAGGGCGTTGAATTAACTTGTCATCTTTTATATTAATTTGTCTTGGAAGTGTTAAACAGTGTGCCCATCCTTCTTTGTCTGTTGGATATTCTAAATCAGGAAGACCCATCCATCCAACTAAAATTCGACGACCATCAGGAGTTTCGGTTGTTTGTTGGGCATAAAAATCAAATCCTTTATCTAACTCTTGAAATGGTTGATGTTCAAAGGCTCGCGACTCCATATTTAAAGGTTTTCCAATAAGATAACCTGATTGGTAAATGTTATTGTATCTCTCGTTTTCTTGTTCAATCCCTTGAGGAGAAAAGAGGAGGACACCATGATCATCCATTTCAAAGTAATCTGGGCATTCCCACATATAACCGAATTCATTAAGGTCTGTAAGAATCTCACCTCTAAAGTTCCACTGAAGGAGGTCTTTTGATTGGTAAAGAACGATGCAGCCTGTTTTATTATCTCGCTGTGCTCCAATAACACAGAAATATTCTTCATCTGATTTCCATACTTTCGGATCTCTAAAATGATCTGTATATCCAGGCGGGGTTTCGAAAATAACGGGTTTATCAAACTTTGTAATTAAACCGTTTTTGTCCATCTCTGCCAAGCACTGAAAAGGATGCCTCACCCAAGAATGATCACGCGTGTTGCCTGTATACATAAGATATAGTTTGTTATTTTTAACAATTCCGCTACCTGAATATGCTCCATGAGAATCATATGGTCCACCAGGTTTAATAGCAATGCCAACTTCTTCCCAGTGAGCTAAATCCTTAGAGGTCGTATGAAACCAATACTTCATTCCATGCTCAGGACCAAAGGGAAACCACTGATAAAAGAGGTGATAAGCCCCATTGTAATAAGAAAATCCATTTGGATCATTCAATAATCCAGTTTGAGGTTGAATATGATATTTTTGACGCCATGGACTTTTTGACACCTTTTCTTTTAAGCGCTCGAGCTCTTCAGGAAGAGCTTGTTCAATATACCTGTACTTCTCTTCTCTTGTCATTTTTTCCATTATTTTCATCCTCATCATCGAGTTTTAAATCATAGGGGTTTTAGGAACCGGTTCCAAAAAAGACTTTTGAAAAAACCAATTCCAACTTCAGTTTAAGGAGTGGAACCGGTTTCGTTGTGTTTATCATAATAGATAGTATTATAGTTTGTCAACGCTTTCTCTTTCAATCAGTGTAACATCTAGCGTAGAACACATATTAACGCTTTGATCTTCTACGAGCTGAATAATTTGTTGGGCAGAAAGTTCACCTGCTTGCAGGTAAGCATAATGCACAGTTGTTAGAGCAGGATGAACAATTTCAGATGTGTCATAGCCACCAAATCCTGTAATAGAGAGTTGTTCTGGGATACGGATGCCTCTCGCATGGGCAGCTTTCATGACCCCAAGTGCAATATTATCTGTTGCACATACAGCAATAGAAGGGAGGGAGGCATCCAAAATGTTTGAAGCTACTTCTATCGCATCTTTAATTTTAAAGCTTGTTTCATAATATTGAACCTCACAATTGTGTTTAGCAATGGCTTTTTGAAATCCCTGTTTTCTTTTTATTCCAACTGCTTCGTCTTTCTCTGTTACGCCTAAATAAGCGATTTGTTGATGGCCGCTTTCTAAAATATGTTTCCCCATTATATAGCCAGCTTTAAAATCATCATGAATTAAACTATGTAACTGACTGTGTTTTTGACCAACTAAAATAACGGGGATGTCGACCTTCTCGATAGCGGTTAGGTGAGCTTCTGTTATTTCTGCAGCAAGCAAGATAATTCCTGACACTTTCTGCCTTGCAAAATCATAGATAGCCTCAATTTCCCGATGTTGTTCTTGATTTGTATTAGAAATTAACAAATGATAATTTTGAGCTCTCAGTTCTTGGTCCATTCCTGTTAAGGTTTGCGAAGTTGCATAAGAATCTAAGCGAGGGACAATAGCTCCGATTATATTTGTTTTCTTAGCTTTTAAACTTTGAGCAAACGTATTTGGAATATAATTTTGTTCTTGAATAATTTGCTCGATTTTCTTTTTTGTCTGTAAACTAACCGAGCCGCCATTTAAGTAGCGAGACACAGTACTTTTTGCTACTCCAGCAAGCTTGGCGATATCAGCGATTGTTTTAATATGAAAAACTCCTTCCTTAAGAACCCTACCATTTATAGATATAAGATATTATACTAATTTTAACTCTGTTTCAAAAGGAAAGGGAGCTAAACTTTTACGTCTCTTTCTAAACACATTAGAAATTAAAAGGAGCTTGGTACAATGGCTAACAAATCGGGATTACCACCTTCTTACATGAATCAGCACCTTTTAGAAAAAACAAGCTACAAATGGATTGTTTTACTTATTGCCACTGTTGCTCAAACAGCGGCAACATTTGTTACGTATGGAATGGGACCGCTCGCGACCTTTTATCAACAAGAATATGCTCTTTCACAGTTCCAAACAGGTTTAATCGTTTCTACCGTTAATATTGGTCCAATATTTTCAATGTTGTTTTTTGGAGATTTAATGGATAAGTTTGGTGAAAAATGGGTTGTGGGAGGAGGCGCAATTATCCTCGGTTTGAACATTTTTTTCGCCGCCTTTATTGATCATTATGCGTTCCTTATTGTAGTACTCACTTTTGTTGGGGTATGGTACGGGACGGCCCAACCAGGGGGGAGCAGCGTTATTATAAAATGGTTTCCTAAAAAACAGCGAGGCCTTGCGATGGGGATTAGACAGACGGGAATTCCGATTGGAGGAGCTTTAGCTTCCGCATTTTTACCGATCGTTTTTTACCAGTATCATTTAGCTTCCGCATTATTTCTGCAATCTTTTGTTGCCATAATAGGGGGGATTGTTTTTCTTCTTTTCTATAAAGATATGAAAATAGAAAGGAAGGATAGAAAAGAAGAACGATTTATGGAAAAACTTCACCAAATTAGAAATAACAAAAGTCTTTATCCTGTTTTTTTCATTGGCGTAACGATGATTTCGTTTCAAATCATCCTTGTTGCCCATCTTATGAGTTATCTTCATCAAGCTTCTCATATTAGATTAGGTACAGCAGGTCTTCTGCTTAGTGTCTGTTTAATTGGAGGCATGATCGGAAGAATTGTGCTTGCTTTTATAAGTGATACCGTTTTTAACGGGAATCGGAGCAAGCCGCTTCAGCTTACAATACTGGCTACAGTCTTTTTTCTACTAGCTCTTATCTTTTTACCAAGCCATCTATCAATAGCAGGAAACACCGTACTTTGCTTTTTTGTTGGGTTTTTAGGAATTGGTTGGTTCAGTTTATTTATTGTTTTAGTTTCTGAGAAAGCCTCGTCGCATTTTATTAGTTTAACAGTTAGCTTTGCGTTGACTTTGAACCAGTTAGCAATTGTGCTTTCTCCTATGATATTTGGATTGTTCGTCGACTTTTTCCATGGGTATGGCGTTCCATTTCTTTTGTTAACAGGCGCAATACTAATTGGTGGAGTATGGTTAAGGTTGTCAGAGAAGAAAGAGAAAATTCAAGTGTTAACTAGAATGTAAGATATGTTTCGGTGTCTAAAAATCTTAAACGAACATAATATATTCAGTGTTTTTAGTAAAAGGATGTATTTTTTCATGCCTTGAGCCACTACAGCCATCCTAATAACAAGAGAGGAAAAAGGTATATGAGATCATCATATACTTTTCATATGGGGTATGTATGCACACCTTTTCTTCTTCTTTCATACGTATGTAAAAAGAGCATTAGTTTTTATAATGCCCCTTTTATATTCCATAAATTCACTTCTGCCCTCTGCTTGTCTGAGGGTTTTTCGTATCCTAATTCTATTCCTTAATCTTTCATATTTCTCTCTTTTATGGAAATGCTATCATAAGATGGAAATAGTAGGGGTATTTTGAGTATCTTAAAATTTCCAAAGGTATTGTTATCTTTAATGCTAATTCTACCTTGGTTCTCCTTGCCATTGCTTGGTAAAAGAGCTGTTAAGAGGTATCTGCCAGCAGCGTTATTTATTTCTCTTGTTGTGAGAATCGTTCATTTTAGAGCAAAAAGAAAGAATTGGTGGCACTGGGAAGAAAGACTTCACCCCAAATTATCTAGTGAATTCCCTTTAATGTGGGGACCTTATTTAATAGGATCAATGTGGATTTTCAAATTAACATATGGTCGCTTTGTTCAGTTTTTATTGCTGAATTTATTCGTTGATTCTCTGTTTACGTTTGTATTAGTGGACTTTTTTAAAAAGCGAGGAATTGTGTCGTTAGTACGCTTGAAAAAGTGAGGGCTAGCTCTCATTTTCTTTATGGATTCTCTGCTTTTATATGGATTTCAGTACATAAAGGACAAAGGAAAGGAAAAGGGAAGATAGAAAGGAAAAGTATTTAAAAAGACAGCCTTATGGCTGCCTTTTTCATGTATGTATAGAGGGTTAAATGTGATTGCTAGCTTTTTTCCTCTTTCCCTTTTCCGAACTTAAATACTAAGATGCCAGCAATAATAACAAGAACTCCTAAAAGCTTATTAAATGTAAAGGGGATTTTTTCTAATCCTAGCCATCCTAGCGAATCCCATAAAAGAGCGGTTCCGAGCTGTGATGTCAAAACAATGGAGATTGTAAACGTTGGTCCAAGTCGTTTCATCCCTTGTACTAAACAAAAAACAACTCCAACTCCAATTACTCCTCCAAACCATTGCCATGTTTGTAAATTTTGTAGCTCAAACGTATTTTTTCCTTCTACAATCAAACTTACAATGAAGGAACATAAAAATCCCATTCCAAGTACAGTTGTTGTTGTTGTCCATGAACCGGTTTTTTCGTTCACTTTATTATTAAAAACCGTTTGTAGGCTTACAACGGCTCCTGCAAGTGCAGCGAGCAAAATACCAATTATCATATGAATGCCTTCTTTCATAAGGTGATGAATATGTATCTTGCTTATTTATAACTTAAAATAAGAACACCAACAATCATAATCGTAATGCCTAAAAATTGAGGAAGCTTCATCTTCTGTTTTATAAGCCCAAACCAACCTTTTATATCAATTAAAAAAGCCGTACAAAGTTGAGAGATTAAAAGAATAGAGATAGCAAATGTTACTCCAATATGTTGAATAGCGGTAACTTCGCTAAATATAATAAGAGCACCAAAGCCACCTCCTAAAAGATAAAGTGGTTTTACTTTTTTAATTTGAGCTATATGTCCATCCCGTTTTACAACCCAAATGCATAAGGCAAGCAGAAACCCAACAAATTGGGTAAGTGAAACAGCTTGCCATGTGCCGACTGTGTCACTAATTCTTGTGTTAATAACGCCTTGAAGAGTAATGCATGCTCCTCCTAAAAAGGCAAATAAAATTCCTTGCATGTTTCTCATTTCCTCCTTTTGAATGATTTTGCTTTTACACTTTCTTAAGTGTAAAGGAATAGAGGGAGTGGGGCAACGGACTGTTGACAGATTTCAGGGTGAGGATAGAAATTTTTAAAAAGACGATTGTTTAATTGTCTTTTTGAAACTATGGGCTATTTCTTTCCTTGTTAGACGTCCTTTTAACTTACTGTATAATTATATTTTACAATATCATTCTATTCTACTAGTTTTATCCTAACTTAAGAATTAAAAAGAAAGAATACGCATTTTAGGGGGAGAGGAAATTATATTAATATAAAAAACTATGAGGTAGAAGAAAGGGGAATTTGGTTTGTAGAGGAAATAGAGTAAAATAACAAGAGAACCCCCTGTAGAGGTTTCTCCTGTTATTTAAAGCCATTCTTTTTAATCTCATCTAAGTAGCTATATACCGTTACTTTTGAAATTCCAAGCTTATCTGCTACTTTATCAACAGATCCTTTAATAAGGAAGATCCCTTTTTCGTCCATAAATTGTATAAGCTTAATCTTATCTTTTCTTTTCAATTGTTGTTGATGATGATTTGAAATGATTCGGTCAATTAAATCATCTGCAATTTCAACCACATTTTCTACCGGCTCTATTGTGGCTTCCTTTGTCTCTTCTTGATCAGTTCCTATGAAATCTTGCAGAAATGCTTGAAGATGGATCATATTTTTTATGCTGTAATTAATACAAAGAGCTCCAACTACTTTATCATCTGTTCCTCGTATCAAAGCCGTAGATGACTTTATTTCTTCCCCATCTTCGGTATATGTTTTGTAACCTGCTACATAATCATCATGAAATTCGCGAGATAATAATACTTCCTTTACTAAGTGATCAAAGGGCTGTCCAACAGTTCTTCCTGTTACATGATTATTGACTGCGTAAATGACGGAGTTTTGAGGAACCGTTAAATCATGAATCACAACTTCACAATCTTTCCCAAATGTTTTAGCAATTAAGTTTGCAATAGGAATATATTTTTTTAATTCTTGATTAGAAACATTCACTTTATAATAACCACCTTGTATTGGCATCTTATTAGATATAGGTTTGTTCATTCTTATAACCTTTTCTGTATTATACTATAATTTATAGAAAAAAATATATAAAATATTATATTAGTTGAATTTTATATAATTTTTTATATAATTATACGTATAACCATTATAACTTCTTTCTGCTGTATAATTTTTTATAAATTATTATGAATAGAGTTTATCTAAAGATTATTTCAAAGCAATTTTTAGACTAATTCTATAATGCGAGGAGAACTCGGAATAACTAAATGAAGAATCTTAATAGTTTTGTGAGCACATATTTTAAATTCTATTGCGCTAATAAATAGAGGGCATGACGAACTTAAGATAGAGATAGAAACTCTCTTGAAAACTAAAATAGAAGGGGATTAGAAATGAAAGAGCAGTATATGTGTCATTCATGTGGAACTAAGTATAATATCACCGAAATGATCTGGAAATGTAAATGTGGAGGTTTGTTAGATTTAAAGAAAGAGAAAGGGGAGATAAATCCAGAGGAATGGAAAAAAGGACAGGGTACAATGTGGCGATATGTTTCTTCTATGCCATTTAGTGAAGAGTGTTCGATATGGAAGACGATTACAATGGGAGAGGGTTATACGCCGCTTATTAGATTAGACGAAAATGTACCCCATACTTTTGTGAAAGTGGATTACATGATGCCAACTTTGTCATTTAAAGACCGAGGAGCAGCTGTCTTAATGGCGAAAGCAAAAGAATTAGGCGTTACAAAGGTGATTGCTGACAGCAGTGGGAATGCAGGAACGTCAATTGCTGCTTATGCGAGACGTGCAGGGATCCCTTGTGATGTTTTTCTAAGCGAAGCAACATCTCCTAAGAAAATAGCTCAAATTAAAGCGCATGGAGCTAATGTAAGAGCTATCCAAGGAACAAGAGAAGAAGTAGCTTCAGCGGCTCAAGAAGCTGTTGAGCTTGAAAAGGTGTTTTATGGAAGTCATGTTTACAATCCATTCTTTTATGAAGGCACCAAAACTTATGCCTATGAGCTTTTTGAACAAAGTCAAGAGTTCCCAGATGCGCTTATTATTCCTGTTGGCAATGGAACGTTACTGTTAGGCACATATTATGGTTTAAAAGAATTACAAGAGTGTAAGTTAATTCATAAATTGCCAAAACTAATTGCTGTTCAAGCTGAAAACTGTTCACCTTTAGCAGATTCCTTTAGTGATAACGAAAAACAAGAAAGAAAAGGTACTAAAGAAACAGTAGCAGAAGGAATAGCGATTGCAGCACCTGCTCGAGCTTCGCAAATTTTAAAAGCTGTTCGTGCAACAGATGGTCGGTTTATTACAGTAGCAGAAGAAGAAATTCAAAAAGCGCGCGTCGAGTTAGCTCACAAAGGTTTTTACGTGGAGCCTACAACAGCCGCAAACTATGCGGGTTACTCCAAATATGAAGGTGCAAAAAGTGAGCGTATTGTAATTCCGCTTTGCGGAGCAGGAATTAAAGGAGATAAATAAACGGCTGGACTGTCCTATTAAGAAGAGGGGGATATTGATAGTTCAGGTTACATTAATCGCAATCTTTCGTTTGGGAGAGTGAGAAAATGGAGTGGACAATAGCTAACATAGAGAAAGAACAAGCTTGGGATATAAGGCATAAAGTGATGTGGCCGAATAAAAGCATAGAGTACATAAAATTAGAAAATGATTCATCTGGCATTCACCTTGGTCTTTTTAGAAGAGGAAAGTTAATTTCTGTAGTTTCTCTTTTCGTAGATGAGGAACAAGCGCAGTTTCGAAAGTTTGCAACAACCCAAGAAGAGCAAGGAAAAGGATATGGAAGCAAGTTGTTAAGGTATACACTAGAAAGAGCTAAAGAAGAGGGAGCATGTAAAGTTTGGTGTAACGCAAGAAAGAATAAGATCGATTTTTATAAAAAGTTTGGATTATATGAAAAGGGTAAGGAGTTTATAAAAGGAGGCCAATCGTATATTATCATGGAAAAATATTTTGCTTAAAATATTTTAAAGTAGAAAAGCTGACCTTATTAGTAAAGGACAGCTTTTCTACTTTATGTTAACAAGTTATCCAACTTTTTAAACACATTTGTCACTTGGTCAATCTCTTCATCTTTCATATCTCGAAAAAGTTCAATAAATGCCTCTGCTCGTTGCTTTATCACTTCATTTACAACTTTTTTTCCTTCCTCTGTTAGTGAAAGTTGAATAACTCTTCGATCGCTTTCTAAGCGAACTCGGTCAATTAGATGATGTTTAAAGAGGGTGCTCGTTAACACTGTACCCCCTCCTGACGTGATTCCTAAATAAGATGTCACTTCAGAAGCTGTACATCTTCCTTTTTTAGAAAGATAGAGAAGAATTAAAATATGTCCATCTGCTAGGTTATATTTTGTTTTAGGGAAAAGGTCGTTTTGCTTTTTTAGCTTTCGAAATACGTTTTGAAATACGTCCTGAAATTCCGCAAGTTTTTGTTCTTTTTGCTCGTTTTTTTCCATACTTCGACTCCTCATAAGATAGCTGCTTTTATTATGACATTTTTTCTGATTGTTGGATAGAGATGAACTTCTTTCTATATAAGTTGTAACGATTTATTGTGTAAAGGGATGTTGATTATCGTCTTATCCTTAAAATCTCTTTTCCACAATTATTTTACTTTTGAATAAATAGGAAAGTTTGATATATTAAAGATGTGTTTAAATTTGCAACAGAAACAGAAGGTGATGAGATGAAGGTAATGGCCATTGCACCTTATACAGGGCTAAAAGAGTTAATGATAAGTTTAGGAGAGCAGGAAGATTTTGAACTTCAAGTAGAGATTGGAGATTTAGAGGAAGGGTTGTCACTTGCGAAAAAAGCCTGTGATCAAGGTGTAGATGTAATTATTAGTCGCGGTGGAACAGCGGAGCTTATTGAAAGAAAGGTTTCGATTCCTGTTGTTGAAATAGAAGTTTCAGGTTACGATATGCTTCGTGTTTTAACCCTTGTTAAAGGTTACCCTGGTAAAACAGCTATTGTAGGGTTTTCTCCAATTTCAGAGGGAGCTGCTACAATTTGCGAAATCCTAGATATTGATATTTCTTCTTTTAAGATAACCGAAGAAGACGAAATTCAGCCTATTTTAATTAATTTACAGCAAAAAGGTTATGAAAATATTATTGGTGATGCTAGTACAACAAAGAAAGCCGAGGAATTGGGGCTAAACGGAATTTTATTAACGTCTGGAAAAGAGAGTGTATTAAAATCGTTTCAACAAGCGAAAAGAAGTTATCGTTTTCTCTCTTCTTTGCACAAAAAATATTTAATCTCACATCAGCTTCTACAAGAAGAGCAAGAGGCAATTGTTGTATATGATATAAACGGAGCTGCTCTATTTTCTAATCCTTCTTTCTCAGAGAAGATTGGGAATGAATTTGAGAATCATTTCAATATAAAAGAAGCCATCCGTTATGCTTTAACACAAGGAACATTCAAAACGATGTTGCAGATGAACGGATCTTTATGGAACATCACAGGGAATAAGCTTCAAAATGAGAGTTCAGAGCTTTTTGTTTTTCGAATAACGAAGGGACTTCTAGATGAAAGGCAGGCAAATGGTATATCTGTTATTTCACCTTCAACTGAATATATAACCAAAAACAGCTTAGGTGGAATAGCAACAAAAAGTAATGTAATGAAAGAAGCTATCGCAAATGCTGAAATGTGTGCCAATACAGATGTATCCGTATGGATCAGTGGTGAAGAAGGAACAGGAAAAAGCCGACTTGCACGATACATTCACTTTAATAGCGGTAGACGTCAGTATCCGCTTGTTGTGATCGATTGCAATGTTGTAGATGCTGATCAATGGGAAGAGTTACTAAGCACCGAAAATCCCCAGCACTTTTTCTCTAATCATGTTCATGGCAGCATTTTCTTGAAAAATGTGGAACATCTTCCTTTATCACTTCAAAAAAAGCTCGCTTTTTATTTGAATAATGAGGCCCAAGCATGTCGTTTTCTTTCTTCATCTCAGCAAGACCCAAAACACTTGCTAGAAATGGAGGAGTTATACCCGCCATTGTACTATGCTTTAGCTGGAACAATCCTTTCCCTTCCTTCCTTACGTGATCGTGCGGAAGATATTGAAAGTTTGACTCTTTTGCTTATTGGAGAGTTAAATATAAAGCTTGGAAAACAAATTGTTGGAATTCGTCCCCAAGCAGTAGAAGAACTGAAACGGTTGAAATGGAATGGCAACTTAAATGAACTAAAGCGCTTTATTCAAGAGAGTATGGTCCTTGCCAAAGGTCCGTTTTTAGAATGCAAAGACGTTAAGAGAGCTACTGTGATAAAAGAAAGAGCTGAAGTTTCAGCTAACATAGACTTGAACGGCACATTAGAAGAGATTGAGCGGAAAATCATCCAAAAAGTATGGAGAGAAGAAGGAATGAACCAAACGAAAACGGCTCAGAGACTTGGAATCAATCGCACAACCCTGTGGCGAAAGTTGAAGTAAATAAAACAGTTGCCTTTGTTAAAAAAGGTAACTGTTTTATTTTTAAACAATTATCGTCGTTTTTTGAAAATTTATAATTATTATGTTGATAAATTAAACATAAAGTAATACAATTAATATTGTAAACGCTTTACACAGTTGAAAACACATTGTGTTTCAAAAATAAACAATGAAGCTCGCTTTTGATAGAGGAGGAAATCAAAATGAAAGTAAAAGGCATCATTCCAGCGTTATTAACCCCCTTAACAGCTCAACAGAAAGTTAATGAACCTGTATTGCGTCAGCTAGCAAACTCGCTTATCGATGCAGGAGTGCACGGGCTCTTTGCTCTAGGTACAAACGGTGAGTTTCATTTATTAACAGAAGAAGAAAAATTGAAAATTGCTAAAGTGCTTGTAGAAGAAGTAAATGGAAGAGTTCCCGTTATTGTAGGGACAGGAGGGAATAGCACAGAAGAAGTGATTTCCTTGTCTAACAAGATGGAGAGATTAGGAGTTGATGCTCTTTCTATTATTACTCCTTACTTTGTTACTCCAACGCAAGAGGAGGTAATTGTTCATTTTCAAAAAATAGCTTCCTCAACTTCTCTACCTGTTCTTTTATATAACATTCCTTCAAAAACAGGGATGAGCTTAGAGCCGCAAACAGTGGCAACTTTAGCTAAGGTTGACAATATTATCGGAATTAAAGATAGCAGTGGAAACTTCGAAAATATTAAACAGTACATTTATGAAACAAAGGAAGAAGACTTTAGCGTATTAGCAGGTACAGATTCTCTTATTCTCAAAACGTTACAAAAAGGTGGCGTTGGCGCAATAGCAGCAACTGCCAATATGATTCCTGAAATAGTTGTTGATATTTACAACAATTGGTCTCAAGGTAATCTGGACAAAGCAGAGGAAGCTCAACAAAAGTTACAGCCTTTACGTGACACCTTTCAATATGGGACATTACCAGCAGCTTTAAAAAAGGCTGTAGAACTTTCTGGCCTTCCGGTCGGACCACCGAAGTTCCCTGTTCAACCGATTTCAGGAATGGAACTTGCTCATATTCAGAAGATGGTTGAGGGCTATAAGAAACAAAGTGTAAGTGAATGATAGAAGAGAAAGAGGGAGAGTAGATGACAAACTTATATCAATTTCAAACAGCTGATCATATTATTTCAGGTGCTGATAGCCTTAAAAATATAGGAGATTATCTTCATCTTTTAGATAGAGAGCTTCAAAGAGCGTTAATTGTGACACAGCCAACGATGAAACGCTTGGGTTTTGTTGAGCAAATGAAGAATGACTTAGCCAAACATGGAATTGAATCAGATATAAACATTGACGTTCTTCCAGAACCTACACTTCAAAATATTGAAGAAGTTTTCGAATCTATAAAACATCAACAATATGATTTGTTCATTGGGCTTGGGGGAGGAAGCGTTCTTGATGCAGTTAAAATTCTCTCTGTTCTAGCAACAAATAATCAATCTCTTAAAGATATGTTAGGAACGGATTTAGTGAAGAAACCAGGAATTCCAACACTTTTAATTCCGTCCACTTCAGGAACAGGTTCTGAAGTGACGCCAAATGCCATTGTAACTATTCCTGATGAAGAACTGAAGATAGGGATAGTCAGTAAGCATCTTCTTCCAAACCTTGTTTTTCTTGATCCTATTTTAACGCTTAGTTTGCCTCGGCCAATTACGGCTGCAACAGGGATGGATGCGTTCACGCATTCACTTGAGTCATTTATCTCGAATAAAGCAAATTTAATTAGTGACATGGTAGCACTTGAATCTATTCGTCTTATCTCAGCTAGCATTGTCGAAGCATATCAAAATGGTTCTTCTGTTGTAGCGCGTGAGAAAATGCTTCTTGGTTCAATGTACGGAGGAATGGCTTTAACAAGCGCAGGAACAGCAGCAGTTCATGCCTTAGCTTATCCGTTAGGAGGCAAATTTAAAATTCCACACGGTGTTGCGAACTCTATGCTCCTTCCACACGTAATGAAATTTAATATGGACGCAATTGAAGAACGCCTCTCTCTAGTAGCTGAACCAATGGGAATTGACACAAGAGAGTTATCCGAAAGAGAAGCAGCAGAAAAAGTAGTCGAAAAAATCGTGGAATGGACTAACCTATTAGAAATTCCCCAAAATCTTAAAGAGTATGGAGTAACAGAAGGAGACGTTTCTTCATTAGCGGTTTCGGCTTCAAAAGTAACGCGTCTTTTAAAGAACAATCCAAAAGAGCTAAGCTTAGAAGATATGGAAGCAATCTACCGCAAACTACTTGTTTAACGTAAAGGTGATGATGATTGATGAGAATATCCGTAATTTCTGATGATTTAACTGGAGCAAGTGATTGCGGAGGTCAGCTAGTCCAATATGGGCTTGATGTATCTGTTGTTTTGCAAAAATATCATGAAAAAGTTCAAGAAAATCAAGCTGTTATCTTCAATACAGATAGCCGTGCTTTAGCTGAAAATGAAGCCTATAAAAGAGTGAAAAAAGTAGCGAATTGGGTTCAAAAGCAACCATTTGATATTGTATACAAAAAAATTGATTCCACAATGAGAGGGAACATCGGGCAAGAAATCAATGCTGTTGCGGATGTTTTTTGTCCTGATTTTGTGTTAATTTCACCCGCTTTTCCTAAAGCAGGACGTCAAGTTGTAGATGGTATTCACTTTCTTCATCAAAAGGAGCTTCACGAAACAGAAGTAGCAAATGATCCTAAAACACCTGTAAGAGAGTCGGAAATTTCACATTTAATTGAACAACAAGCTAAACGAAAGGTTGGTCACCTTTTTTATAAAGACTTGCGAATCGGCAGCGAAAATGTGAGTAAGAAGCTTGCCCAATTTAAAGAACAAGGAATTTCATATATAACCGTTGATGCGATTGAAGAAAGAGATTTAAACTCTCTTGTCACAGCCGTTGCCCAAACAGATCTTTCGGTTGTTTGGGTTGGATCAACAGGGCTTATTAACTACTTACCACCTCTTTACGGATTACAAAAAAAAAGAGATCAGCTTCAGCTTACTTATAATAATAATCCAGTTTTATTCGTTGTAGGAAGCGTAAGTAAAGTTGGTAGAAATCAGCTTCAGACACTCCAAGATAGAACAAATACAGTTGGCTTAGAAATAAATCCTAAAAATATGCTAGCGACAAAGGAAGGGTTGAGAAAAGAAATTCATCGTATTCTAACTGAAGCTGGCGAAGCTTTTCAATACGGGAAAAATGTTGCATTGTTCTCTTCTGCAAAAGTGAAAGAAACACAAGAAATGGGAAGGAAATACGGTTATAGTGCTGTTAGGGTAAGCAACGAAATTTCAGCTATGCTTGGAGACGTTTCGCGTAAACTTATAGAAGTTTACGATCTCAAGAACCTTTTTCTTACAGGAGGAGATACCGCTCAGCAAGTATTAGAAAGGTTAAACGCAAACTCCTTTCAGCTTATGGATGAGGTGGAAGCTGGGATTCCACTCGGAAAGCTTGATAATCAAGAGATTTTTGCCGTTACAAAAGCAGGAAGCTTTGGAACTGAACTAGCAATGGTGAAATCGCTTTATAAACTGCAAGGGAGAAAAAGCGATCGTTTAGATGTTTTAAATCATAAAACGAATTAAAATTTGAAGCTTGAGGAGGCTATTATGAAACCTATTATTGGAATTACGATGGGAGATGGAGCAGGGGTAGGACCTGAAGTCATCATCAAAGCACTTGCTCATTCTTCTGTTTATGAAATGTGTGATCCGGTTGTTATTGGCGATGCAAAAATATTGAAAAGAGCCGCAGAATTGCTGGAGTCTTCTGCAGATATACATGAGATTCATGATGTTAAGGAAGGGAAATTCATTCATGGTGTGATAAATTGCCTTAGTCTTGATCTTCTTCCAGAGAATTTACCATTTGGGGAAGTTTTACCTGAGGCAGGAAGCGCTGCATTCAAATTTATTGAAAAAGCCATTCATCTAGCCAAAGAGAAAGCGATTCACGCTATCTGCACAGCACCGTTAAATAAAGAAGCGCTTCATAAAGGTGGTTATTCGTATCCTGGTCACACTGAAATTTTAGCAGAACTAACAGATACAAAAAGCTACTCCATGATGTTATCATCGCCAAAACTAAAAGTGATTCACCTTACAACTCACGTTGGATTAAGAAAAGCGATTGATTTAATTAATCCGGAAAGAACGTATACAGTGGTGAAATTAGCGCATGAAACATTATGCAGAGCTGGGTACAGTGCTCCGAAGATCGCTGTTTGCGGGATTAATCCTCATGCTGGCGAAAATGGCCTCTTTGGTGAAGGAGAAGAGGAAGAAAAACTTGTTCCTGCTATTGAAAAAGCAGCGAACGAAGGAATGAATGTGACAGGACCGTATCCGGCTGATACCCTCTTTTTCCGAGCGGTTCGAGGAGATTTTGATATTGTGATTGCTTGTTATCATGATCAAGGGCATGTGCCGATCAAAGTATTAGGACTTGAAGAAGGAGTTAATATTACAGTTGGGCTAAACGGGGGAATTATCCGAACATCAGTTGATCATGGTACAGCTTTTGACATTGCAGGAACTGGGGTTGTTGATGAACGTAGTATGCTGGCAGCTATTGCTTCAGCGGCGGAATTAGCTCCAAAAGAAGCGGTGAAATAGCATAAGGAAGTGAAGGCTTTTAAGGCCTTCTCCTTTAGGAGTATACATGTAAGCGTTATCTTTTGTAGGATAGATAGAATTGCAAAGTGATTTATAAAACAAGGATCTAAAAGCTGGGAAAGATACTTATAGGGGGATGCGGAGGATGGAAACGTTAAATCCGGGTAGTTTAACTTTTGTACTAGGTGTTATTGTCGTATATATATTATTCACAACATGGCTAACAATGAGGTTGCGAAGTAAATCGAGTGCTGAATTCAACAATGCAGCAAAATCACTGCCAGCGATTGTTGTTGGAATTCTATTAATGTCAGAGTTCATTGGAACAAAGTCTACAGTAGGGACAGCAGAATCATCATTTACAAACGGAATTGCTTCTTCTTGGTCACTGATTACTGTAACAATTGCCTTTTTCCTTTTTTCTTTCTTTCTTGTAAATAAATTTTATGGTACTGGAAAGTATACAATTTCAGGCATTATTGAACAAAAGTTTGGAAAGTCAACAAAGATGGTAGTATCCGTTATTATGATTGTAGCACTTCTTCTTGTGAATCTAGGAAACTATTTAAGTGGTTCAGCAGCTATTGCTTCTATATTAGGATTACCGCTTATGACTTGTGCTATTATTACAGCAGTTGTAAGTACGTTTTACTTCACTTTTGGAGGAATGAAAGGCGTAGCATGGGTTACCATTCTTCACTCACTCGTAAAATATGCGGGAATTATGATCACGGTAGTGGTAGCCGTTTACTTATGCGGTGGATTTAAGCCTGTAGCAGCAGAGCTTCCAACACACTATTTTACATGGGATGGAACAATTGGTGGTGCAACGATTTTTGCTTGGCTTATTGGAAATATGGGTGCTATTTTTTCCACGCAGTTTATCATTCAAGCGATCACTTCATCCAAAAGTGCAAAAGAAGCGAAAAGATCAAGTTTGTATGCTGCATTGTTATGCTTACCATTAGCGATTGCGATTGGAATTATCGGAGTTTGTGCCCGCTATTTGTATCCGAATATTGACCCTATCTATGCTTTTCCAGTATTTTTAGAACATATGAATCCTGTCTTAACAGCTATTGTCGCAACATCTCTAGTCGCTTCTATTTTTGTAGGAGTATCAACTGTTGCTCTTGCAACAACAACACTAATTATCGATGACTTTTATGCTCCAAAAGCAAAACCATCTCCTGAAAAACTTATGAAAGTAACGCGTATTACTTCTATTGTGGTTGGTTTTGTGCCTTTAATTGGGGTTGTATTAGCTCCAGAATTGCTAAGCTTGTCATTTTTTACACGTGCATTAAGAACATCTATTGCAGTTGTAGCTGCTATGGGATTTTACCTTCCATTTTTCAGCACGAATCGAGGAGCAACGATTGGACTTGGTTTGTCAGGTGTATTAACTTCTGTATGGTACTTACTTGGAGATCCATACGGTATTGATAATATGTATATTGCTGTTATCACACCATTTATCGTGATGGTGATTGATCGCTACATCGGAGGAAATAAAAACCGGAAAATGTCTGAAAGTTCAGAATTAAAGGATGCGAAAGTTTAAATAAATCAAAGGGAGTGTTAAGACATGAGTAATCAAACAACCATTACTTCAGATGGAAAATTAAAAGAGGTAACAGAAGGATTAAAAAGAACAGAAGCCTATTTACCTTCTGATTGCATTCAAAATCATGCAGCGAACTTGCTTGTTTTAGAGAATGGAGATCTACTATGCACATGGTTTGCAGGAACACAAGAAGGAATTCCGGACATTCATATTTATATGTCTCGGTTAAAAAAAGGAGAAAGTTCATGGAGCAAAGCAGTTAAAGTATCAGATGATCCAACTCGTTCAGAACAAAATCCTGTGTTGTTTAAAGCTCCAGACGAGAAGATATGGTTATTGTATACAGCACAAAAGTCGGGAAATCAAGATACAGCTATTGTACGCTACCGCATCTCAGAAGATAATGGGTATTCATTTGGTTCTATTAAAACGCTATTTAATCAAGCAGGGACGTTTATTCGTCAGCCAATTGTTGTGTTAGATAATGGTGAATGGCTTCTTCCTGTGTTTTATTGTCATACAACGAAAGGGAGGAAGTGGACAGGGCATAGAGATACAAGTGCTGTAAAAATTTCAAAAGATGAAGGGAACACATGGGAAGAATACGAAGTACCAAACAGTACTGGATGTGTTCATATGAATATTGAGAAGCTTGATAATGGAACGCTTTTAGCCCTATTTCGAAGCAGGTGGGCAGATTATATTTACAGCAGCTATTCAACTGATAATGGAAGAACATGGAGTGAGCCTAAATCAACAGAACTGCCAAACAACAATTCTTCAATTCAGTTTACAAAGTTAACAAATGGTCATTTAGCTCTTGTTTTCAACAATATGAATGCTGAAAATTGCACTGAACGAAGAGCGTCTCTTTACGATGATATTGAGGATGAAGAAAGTGAAGAAAATGTAGTGACAGAAGCGGTAGAGGATAGTGGAGAGAGAGAAGCGTTCTGGGGAGCTCCTCGTGCTCCGATGACAGTTGCTATTTCAGAAGACAACGGTGTGACGTGGCCATTTGTGAAAGATATTGAAATTGGAGACGGCTATGCAATGACGAATAATTCAAAGGATAAGCTTAACCGAGAATATTCTTATCCATCGATTAAGCAAGGTAGTGATGGAGATCTTCATATTGCGTTTACGTATTTTAGGCAAACGATCAAGTATGTTCAACTTACTGAAGAAGAAATTAAACGATAAGTGGAGGAACTTGCGATGTTGCTAGAAAATAAGATAGCGATTGTAACAGGAGCGAGTCGTGGAATTGGGAAGTCCATTGCCTTAACGCTTGCTAAACAAGGAGCTTCTCTTATTATTCATGGAACAAATGTTGAACTTCTTGAAAATTTGGCAGATGAAATCCGATTATTAGGAAGAGAATGTATTGTAAAAGTAGGAGACGTAGCAGATCCACATGTAGCTCAAAAAGTTGTCAAAGTAGCTATTCATAGGTTTGGTCGAATAGATATTTTAGTCAATAATGCAGGGATGAATATGAGAACATCTACGCTCGAAATGGAACTTGAAGATTGGCAGCGAGTGCTTGACGTAAACTTAAATGGTACGCTCTATTTTTGTAAAGCAGTTTTACCTTATATGATTGAACAAAATGGAGGAAAAATTGTAAACGTTAGCTCGACAACGGCAAAAACAGCGCATAAAAACGCGGCGCCGTCTTACGGAGCGTCTAAAGCGGCGGTAAACTATTTAACGATGCACCTTGCGTTAGAAATGTCGTCTTACAATATTTATGTTAATGCCGTATGTCCAGGTCCTGTGGAGACAGATATGAGCAGTCAATGGACAGAGGAATATCGTCAATCTGTAACAGGACGCATTCCACTTCAAAAATTAGGGAAACCGCAAAATGTCGCAGATAGCGTATTGTTTCTAGCTTCAGATATGGCTGACTTTATTACAGGAGAGACTATTAATATTAATGGTGGAACATATATGAATTAAAGGGGAAAAGGAGACTAGAATGCTAGTCTCCTTTTCAGGATGTTTATTCTTTAATGTGCTTTAAAATTATAAAGTGGTTTAATTACTTCTTCAATAGTAAGCGCGTCTTTTGTATGCTCGATAATTTCTTCCATGGACTTATATGCCATTGGACTTTCATCTATCGTAGATTCCACAACAGATGTTGACCAGACATCCTTCATTGTTGATTTATAGTCTTCAAAAGGCACGACTTGTTTTGCTTTTGTACGCGACATCAGTCTTCCAGCGCCGTGAGGACCAGAGTAGTTCCAGTCTGGATTTCCTTTTCCATACGCAAGTATACTTCCATCGCGCATATTCATTGGCACAATGACTTTCTCATCTTTTCGAGCGGAAATGGCTCCTTTTCTGAGAATCATATTATCCATATCAATATAGTTATGAATCGTATCAAATCGCTCGGTGATGTTCCACTTCATATGATGAACGATCTCCTCAATCATAGCGCGACGGTTGTAAAGGGCGTAGTTCTGGGCAATCTTCATGTCATGCATATAATCTTCAAATCCTTGACCTTCTAGATAAGCGAGTGCTTTTCTGATGTGTGGGGTCGCGACTGCTTTTAAAGCATCTTGAATTTCAGCATGCCTGCCTTCTTTCTTTAGCTTCTGAACAAGCTCTCTTTTTTGTTCGCTTAAATCTGTTAATCTTTCATATGCAAAATTTTGATAGTGCTCGGCAATTTGTTTTCCGAGATTTCGGGAGCCGCTATGAATGACAAGATAAACATCATTATGTTTACTTTGGTTCAGCTCAATAAAATGATTACCTCCGCCTAACGTCCCAATGCTATATTTTGCTCGATGAACATTAATCGGAGCTCGTACTTCATCGTATGGAATGGTATTTGATAAAAGGTGTGGATTGTGACGCATCGCAAAGCCGCTTGGAACATGTTTGCGGACCACTTCATCTAATTGATCATAAGATATTTGCTCCGCTGTTACATTTAACTTGGCAACGGCCATCCCACAACCAATGTCAACTCCAACTAAATTAGGAACAATTTTATCTCCAATTGTCATTGTTGTTCCAATTGTGCATCCAGCACCTGCATGAGTATCAGGCATAATGCGGATTTTATTATCTTTCACAAACTCTTGATCGCAAAGTTCCACAATTTGTTCTCTTGCTTTGTTGTCTAAGTTAGTCGTGAATACTTTTGCTTTGTTGTACTTTCCGCTTAGTTCAATCATATTTTTCTCCTTTAAATGTCTTATTAAGAGGTTACTATATATTGGTATATTTTTCATCTTTTATTTTTATGAGAAGTTGATTGTTTCATGATGAATGAACGTTACCTTTGAGGGGGAAGGGCAGAGATGTCACGAATATGACAAAGATAAAAGGATGCTCTTATGATAAGATAAAA
This sequence comes from Priestia sp. TRM10, assembly GCF_057808375.1. Taxonomy (NCBI): domain Bacteria; kingdom Bacillati; phylum Bacillota; class Bacilli; order Caryophanales; family Bacillaceae; genus Priestia; species Priestia sp. TRM10. Next base: position 32,796 of record NZ_JBJZOT010000009.1, on the reverse strand, counting down.
GATGTAAATATTACATGTAGTTGAAGTATAATGGAGATGATTAATGTGACCTGGTTTTTTATAATTTCATTAGTTGTAATTAGTTTAGTTAAAATAATAATTGCATGTCCGCCAAACTTTCTGGCAGAACGGCTTGTAGGAAAGTTCGAGCTTCATCCAAAGCTCGAAGAAAAAGATGTAACAATTCGTATAGGGGAAAGTCAAATAGAAGGGCAAGACAAAAACGAGGTTCTTCGCTCGTTTAACGAAGCCGTTTTTTTAAATCGCTATGATCTCTTTCCTAAAACAAATGGCACCCCTCTTGTGATTGAGACGAAAAAAGGAAGCAAGGATGTTACATTTCTAGTTTATCGCTATAACGATCATGTGGACGTTTTTAAGCAATATAAGAAAAGCACTGTTGCATATCGTCTTCTTTCAGATTGCTTACAAGAACCAAGCAGAGTGGAAGCTGCTTATTAAATAAAAAAAGACGTTCAACATTATCTTGAACGTCTTTTTTGTATTAAAGCTAAGTTTGATGTTCATCTTTTTTCATTCTTCGTTAGGTTTATGAGAGAAAGAAGGTTTTAAAACGATCTCACTCTAGTCTTCCTTTTTTTATTTGCCCTTTATATGTTAAAATGTAATTATAAGGAAAAAGGGGTGTTGATCACAGTAGGCATGGACGTCGAAAAGAGAGAAAAAGAATTCGTTATTCAAGGGGGATTAGCCATAATTCATATTCCTTTAAAAGAAATTACAGAAGTAACGGAAGATGAGACATATGGTGAGAAAGAAAAACAAGCAGTACGTATTGGGATGTCATATGGAACAACAGATCGAATTGTCATTAAAACCGTGAAACAGAATTAAATTCTGTTTACAACAAACAAATATAGACATTATCAATAAAGAAGAAAGCCAGTAAAAGTGGATTTTTTCACTTTATTCCCTTATAAATATCCGGAATACTCTGTTAAATTAATAAAAACAAACTAAATCTTGGAGGCATAGCAATGGCAACAATCGAAGATTTCTTAAACTTAGATATTCGCGTTGGTACGGTTGTTAAAGCGGAACCGTTTCTGGAAGCTCGAAAGCCGGCAATTAAATTAGAAATTGATTTTGGTGAAATAGGAATTAAACGCTCTTCAGCACAAATTACAAAAAGATACGAACCAGAGCTGCTGATAAATCAGCAAGTAATTGCTGTTGTTAATTTTCCTTCTATGCGAATTGCTGGTTTTAAGTCAGAGGTACTTGTTATAGGTGGCGTACCTGAGGAAGGTGATGTGGTTTTATTAAAGCCAGATCAGCCTGTAAAAAACGGTACGCCTATTGCTTGAGCATTAAAAAATGGATTTCTACGAGAACAGGAACAAAATAGCTTTTAAAAAAACCTGCAGCTTTGCTCATAAGCAGGTTTTTTCACTTATCTTTTAAACTGTAGTGCTTGTATGTCACACTAATGTACACCTTATTTCCTAAACTTTTAAATAATCCATACTATGGCATAATTTCAACTCACTATGTATTTTTAAATACATAGTGAGAAGAGAAAAATTTCAAGAACTAAAAAACTTAACGTTCCCCCTATTATGAAAGTCATTTTTCTTTGAATAATATTCTCCTGTTTTCCAACTTTGCACACAGAAGTGCTTAATGTAACTCTAGATGGGTTCATCATAGTAATCATTGAAGAACTTACATTTTGAGTACAGGCTGCTAAAATAGGCATGGAGCCGATTTCAGCAGCTGTTTGGGTTTGCAGCTTAATAAACATTGTATTTGAAGCTGTATTACTTCCTGTTAGAAACCCGCCGACAGCTCCAATAAAAGGAGAAAGATAAATAAAATATGCTCCAAATGAGTAAGCAGCAAAGTTTGAAAGAACATGGATCATTCCGGATTTAGTCATAATTTCTGAAATGAAGATAAATAGAAATGTCGTAAGAACAACTGGAAAACATTTTCTAACACTTAATTTTAAACTTTCTAAGATGTTTAGTATCGAGAGTTTAAAAAGAATGGTTGCGAAAATACAGCTCAAAATAAGAAAGAAACCTGGAGAATATAACAATGGAAGCTCAAAATCATAGTTTTCCATTTTAATATTAAAGGTACTATTTAAGTTTTCTTGAAAACTAGGAATCATTCTAGAAGTGAGAAGAACAAACGTTAATAAAAGATAAGGGCTTATATTTTTAATGAATGTTAATTTTTCCGTGGAAGAAATATCAGGTGTTTTATTTCGTAGTTTAATGAGTGAAAACACCATAATTATTGTAATAAGGGAGCCGAATAAGCCTGCAAGTTCAACATTTATATACCTATTGCATAATAAAATACTACTACTGAGAACTAAACTGACAAAAATAATTTCGGGTAGTCTTTTTAGAACTTCCCTTTTTCCAGCGGCAATTGTACATCCTAAAATAGTAAAATAGATATAAAGAGGAAAAGACATCAAGGCACTTCCTACACCAAGCATATCTAAATCTACATCACTTAGCTCAGCTCCGATAATTGTTCCTAAAGCTAGTGTTCCCCACGGTATTGCGCATAAGCTAATTAAAGATAGAAGAGAAGCTTGAATGCCATTAAAACCTAAGGCAAGAAGAATAGGAGCTATTACAATAATAGCTAGACCAAACCCGCTAACAGATTCTATTAAAGGAGATAGTCCTAATGATAAGATTAATACTTGGTAAATTCGGTCGTTTGTTGATAGAGAGATAAAGAATGCGATTTTTTTTACAGCCCCTGCTTTTTCCATGAGATGAAAAAGTAAAATACCAAAGAATAAAATGTAGAGAATCATAAAGGTTGTTAAAGAAGTTTTAACCATAGGATGTAGCAACGCTGTTGGACTCTTATGAAAGAATGGAGATAGGGCAAGCAGAGCTGTTAAAATAAGAGTGAACACGCCTGTGAAAATAGAAGACTTTTTGAATAAGAAAAGAAGCGACAAGATACTAAAAAGGGGAAGAAAAGATAAAATAATCTTGAGCATAATAACACTTCCTATCTGTTTTATACTATAGAATAAAATATTACACTATAGTATAATTAATTTCTACCCTTATTTTTGAAAAAATTGTGTAGAAGGTGTGATAAAAATGGGTTTTGGAACAAATATAAAAAATATGAGAAAAAAACAAAAGATGACCCTTCAAGAGCTTTCTGAGCAAAGTAATGTGAGCGTTTCGATGCTTTCACAAATTGAGCGAGAAGAAAAAAACCCAACGCTTCAAGTAGCTTGCCAAATTGCGGAGTCATTACATACAACATTATCGTTCCTTATTGAAGAGCAACAACAAAAGGAAACGATCACAATAAGGAAAAAAGAACGTCTTATATACCGTGATGAACAGTCAGGATTTGAGCGACATTTATTATCGCCATCACTCCCTTCAAAAGGAGTGGAATTTATTTTAAATGTTGTTCCTCCGTTTACGGAATCGGGAACTTTTCCATCACATAAAAAAGGGGTAAAAGAATATATATTTGTAGCTAAAGGAACATTAAAGGTTGAGTTAGGGAACGGTGTGTTCTTAGAAGAGTTAAAAGAAGGAGATTCTTTTTATTTTGAAGGAGACATAGAGCATCGATTTATTAATGAGAGGGAAGAAGAATGTCATTATTATTTAGTAATTGATTCATCCAAAGGCACCTTTTAAAAGGTGCCTTTGGGTGATGAAGCATTACGTTAGCTAATTTTTGAGCTAACTTTTTTTTGAGATTTTTTTAATTTAGAATGAGTTTTGCTTCCAAAAGCTAAAATAAACACAACTCCTATGATGCAACATGCACCAAGCCATTGAAACGTTCCAAACGGTTCTTTTAGCCAAAAGACGGTTGTGATGACAGCTGCTAAAGGTTCTAAGCTGCCTAAAAGGCTCGTTTCTTTTGGAGAGAGAGATTGTAAGCTTTTAATATAAAACCAAAAAGCAATCATTGTTCCGAACACAATAATAAAAGCTAGATATAAATAAGTTTTTAATGTGAAGGATGTCCACGCTGCTGCCCATAAAGGATGAATAAAATTTAAAGCAACTCCACCTATCACCATTGCCCATCCTACCACAACAAGAGAATCATATTTCTTTAAAAGCGGCGCTGCATATAAAGTATAAAAAGCAGCGGCAACTCCAGATAACACACCCCATACGATAGCTGGAACAGGGACATACATTTGAGAAAGAGACCCGTTTGTTAATAAAAGAAAAGAGCCTAAAAGAGCTAGCAAAACGGTTATCATATCATTCGTGGTGAAAACGGTACGCTTTCGTAAAAGAAGATATACAATAATCATCACAGGTGATAAATATTGAAGCAGCGTTGCGGTAGCCGCGTTTCCATAATCAATGGCTGCCATATACGTATATTGAACACCAAGCATCCCCAATAGACCAAAGATAATAAGATGAAGAGCTGCTTTTTTATCTTTCCACACCTTAAAAACTTCGCGCGGGTTTTGCGTCACAAATTTAAGACTTAAAAGAAGAAGTCCTGCGATAAGTAAGCGAATGACTACAAGCCAATTCACATCAATATTATATTCTTGAAAAATTTTCTTAGAGACCGTTCCGCCAATCCCCCAAAAAATAGCTCCTGTTATAACTAAAAATAATCCTATTTTTCGATTTTGTTCGTTCATTATATCTCTCCTATCTTTATATCACGATATTGTTATAATAAAAGAACAAAAAGGTTAGGAATACCGATATAGGATTGAAAAGTATAACAATATTGAGGTGATCTTATTGAAAGAGAGAAGTTTTCAGATTGATGCAAATTTAAGAGAAATTACAAAACACCGTACAGAGACATTGCCTATTGCATGCTATGAAACAACCATTAGGGAAAATATAAACCGCTATATTCCCCTTCATTGGCATGAAGAAATTCAGCTTGTTGTTGTCCTAAAGGGAGAAGCTGTTTTTCAAGTTAATGAAAATCAAAGAGCTGTCAAAGAGGGAGATGCACTTTTTATAAACAGTGGCTGTTTGCACATGGCAGAAGAAAAGAAAGGATCAAACTGCGTTTATATTTGTTTAAATGTACTTCCGCATTTATTTTTATCTCAAGAGCTTTATACAACATACGGTTATCCATATGTCAAAGCTCCTCATTTATCGTATATTTTTATAGATGGAACAGAGCGATGGGGGAAAAGTATAATAGAATCGATTTTAAAAGTTAAAGAGCTCTTAAAGGAAAAAGCTCCTTTCTTTGAAATCGATATTGTGACTCAATTAACAAGGATATGGAAAAACTTAGTTTCTCATGCTTTTCAACAAAATCATCCTAAGACAAATACGCTGAAAAATGAGCGTATGAAAAAGATGCTGAACTGGATTCATGAGCACTACAAAGAGAAAATTACATTAAATGATATTGCCAGATCAGGGCAACTCAGCCGCTCTGAGTGCTGTCGATATTTCAAACGAATTTTACACACAACTCCAGTCAGCTATATAACGGAATATCGGATTCAAAAGAGCCTGCTCTTATTGTTAGAGGAAGAAGCGAGTGTTACGAATGTAGCGTATGCGGTAGGCTTTAATAGTACGAGTTATTTTATTGATCAGTTTAAAAAAGTGATGAAGATAACACCTTTTGTTTATCAACAGGAGAGAAGGGGAGAAAGTTGATATATTATTAGAAAAGCGATCATCTTACGCTGATGATGGCTTTTCTTCTTCCTTATCAGAGCTAGAAGAGTTTAACAAAATCACTCCTAGAATGATCACGGCCAAACTTATAAATGTAATAACGTTAAATGCATCTTTGAAAAAGACAATGCCAACGAGTGTAGTTAATCCAGTACCAGCACCAGCCCAGATGCCGTATCCAAGGCTTAGTGAAATGTATTTGAGAGAAAGAGCTAAAAAATAAAAAGCAAGCACAAATCCTAAGACAACCCCAAAAGAAGGAAGCAGAACAGTAAACCCGTTAGATAACTTTAGCATGCTTGTTCCAAAGATCTCGCATACAATAGAGAGAGACAGCAAAATATATCCTTTCATTTCAATTCCTCCTCTGCTATGAATCAATGAGCTTGACCTGTAGAGATTTTTAAGGCGATAACACCACAGATAATAAAAGCTAATCCGATTCCTTTTTTTAGATTAAAATGATCTTTAAAAACAACTACGCCGACAAGCGTAGTTAAAGCAGTACCAGCGCCAGCCCATATCGCATAAACCGTTCCTATAGGAAGAGTACGAATGGCTAAAGATAGAAAATAAAAGGCGAGTCCCATTCCTATTACAACTCCTATCGAAGGCAAAACCTTCTTAAATCCTTCTGACTTTTTGAGCATTGTACTGCCAAAAACTTCACATATAATCGCAAAAGCTAAAAGAATGATAGCGTTCATTCCAATCCTCCTTACTTTGTCATTTCATATAATTTTTCAAACGTTTCATTTTTTAACTCTTTTTCAATCGGAGCAATATCGAGCAGTTGTGAATAATAAAGACCGTCTATCGTTAGGCGAATAATAGCTCCTATAACAGGGTCTATTCCATCGTTTAACAGCCGATCTTGAGTATATTCATAGCTTTTAACCATTGTTTTAGAAGCTTCTGGATTCAAAAGCGACTGAGCCATTACCGCCACATTAAGCTTTGAGTTATTTTCAAGATCCCATTTTGAAAGCTCAATATAAGCTCTAGACCATTTTCCTTTTTTAATGGGATCTTTCTCTGCTTTTTCATCCAGCAACAGTGTAAATTCCTCAAAAATAGATTGTGTTAAGCCAACTAATAAATCTTCTTTACTTGGAAAATGATAAAGAAGCCCACCTTTACTAATGCCTGCTTTTTTAGCAACTGCTTCAAGTGTTAAATTGTGAAAATCATGTTCAAGAATCCACTCTGTAGCCGCTTTTAAAATAAGCATTCGTTTTGCTTCAGATTTTGCAGTCATAAAATCACCTCTATAAAACCGTCCAGACGGTCTTTTTTATTCTTTGACAATTATACCGTCCAGATGGTCTTTTTTTCAAGCTTAAAGTTTATGAAAAGAATAAACCGTCCTTAACCATCTTATAAAAACGCTACTCAAAGAAAGAAGGAACAGAACGAAAGGAAAGCGTATGTTTTGGAAAAGTTAATGAGAGAAAAGAAACAATATCTTTTACTTGAACCCTTGATAAAGGTTCATAAAGATTTGTAGAAAGAAGTCAGTTATTAATATAAATTACCTTATTCAGCTTTCCTCCTTTTAAAAAAAATCCTAAACAAGATAACAAACCCTTTAGTCCTTGCTTCATTACTTTGTTATTTAATAAATAAGGCTCTTCTTCAAGGAATAGTGAGAATCTCTTTTCATAAGAGGAAGAAGATATGCTTTAGCATGCTCTCCATTGGTGTATTTTTCCCACTTCAATAAATGAATATTTTCTTTTGCGTATAATGTAGGATTAGTCAAACTAAAGGCTCCCTTAAAATGCCACACTTAACATGGAGCAAAGTTCTAGGCATTATAGTGTATTTTATATATGGTGATAATATAGAATATTTGCGTAACTACGTTCATTATAAAAACGGCTAATGACTCAAAAGTAAATACACGGTTTTATCTCTCATAAATGTATGCTATACTTATAGTAAGAATATGACAAGGAGTGATGGGTGGACGATGATTAACTAATCTTATTTTTTTAGTTTGAAATCGGATATTTCAAATGACACAAAATAGGATTAGTCTGCCCACTTTTATAACTCTTTAGCTATTTTACAGTAGCTTATTTGTCTATGTATCGGTACGGCTAATCCTTCCAATTAATTTGGGAGGATTTTTTTGTCCTCTCATTATAGAAAAGGACGGATTTTATGAAAGAAATGTTGAAATTGCAGAATGTAAGCTATGAAGTGACGGAAAATAAGCTGTTTGACAAAATCAATGGAACGGTTCATGAAGGGGAAGTAATCGGGATTATTGGTAAAAATGGAGCAGGAAAGTCTACATTACTAAACCTGATTCATCAGCAGATACAGCCAACAAAGGGGTATATTCAGTGGCTCGAAAAAAATATAAATGTTGTGTTTGTTGAACAGGAAAAGGAAGCGTACAATTCGACCTATGAACTCCCATTACAACGAAAACTTTTAAACGAATGGAGAGTGCCGCTCCATGATTTCTCAAAATTAAGCGGTGGAGAAAAGTTAAAAGCGCGCCTTGCACATGGGTTCGCAGAAGAGAGCGACCTTTTATTACTCGATGAACCCACAAACCATCTTGATGAAGAAAGTTTAAATGTTTTACAAAGTAAAATTGATGCTTATAAAGGGACAATTCTTCTTGTTTCCCATGATCGTGCTTTTTTAGATGATGTGGTAACTAAAATATGGGCTATTGAAAACGAACAGCTTATTGAGCACCACGGAAATTACTCCAGCTATATGAAAATGCGAAAAGAAAGAAGACGCGCTGAGCAGCGTGAATATGAAAAACAGCAAAAAATGATTGAACGGATTGAATCTCAAATGGATGAACTTTCTTCATGGTCAAAGAAAGCCCATGCTGAGTCCACTAAAAAAGAAGGCTTTAAAGAATACCATCGTGTGAAAGCGAAAAGAACGGATTCTCAAGTGAAGTCGAAAAGAAAACGACTTGAAAAAGAGTTAGATAAAAAGAAAGTGGAGCGTGTCGAAGATGAATATACGGTTCAGTTTTCTATTTCTTCTCACCATAAAGTTGGAAAACGCTTTTTAGAAGTTAAAAAGCTAACAAAAGCATTTAACGAAAAGATATTGTTCCAAAATGCGAATTTTACGATTCAGCATGGAGAGAAAGTAGCGATTACAGGAGAAAATGGAAGTGGGAAAACAACATTGCTGAAAATCATAATGGGAGAAGAATCAGCAGAAGGAGACATATGGATATCGCCATCTGCTCATATCGGCTATTTAACACAAGAAGTATTTGACCTGCCTCTTGCACAAACACCAGAGCAACTTTTTTACCGGGAAACGTTTGCCGAAAGAGGTGAAGTTCAAAACTTAATGAAACACTTAGGGTTTATGTCTTCACAGTGGAAAGAACCGATTGAAAAGATGAGCATGGGTGAGCGCGTGAAATGTAAGTTAATGATGTATATATTAGAAGAAAAAGACGTGCTTATTCTCGATGAGCCCACAAACCATCTTGATTTACCATCGCGTGAACAGCTTGAAGAGACGCTATCTCATTACAACGGTACGCTTCTTATTGTTTCCCACGATCGCTATTTTCTTGAGAAAACAACAGAGACGAACCTCTTATTAACAAAAGGAAACATTCAAAAACAATTCAATAAAGTGCCCGAAAAAAGAGACAATAGAGAAGAATTGAAGTTAAAACTTGAAACGGAAAGGCAAGAAGTATTAGGGAGACTTAGTTTTATAGCTCCAGGACATAAAGAATATGAGGAACTTGACCAAAAATTTAAAGAGTTAACAAAAAGAATTTTAGAGCTTTAAATCAAAATAGACTGTAGCAAAAAAGTAGAAGAATATTTAGTTCTTCTGCTTTTTTGTTATAATAGAGAGAATATTCTATACATACATCTTATAATCAACTAAAAACCGATAAAACAGAAGGAGACATCACTATGCATTATGACATCATTATTATTGGAGCTGGATCCATGGGGATGGCAGCGGGGTATTATTTAGCAAAAAGCGGAAAGAACACATTATTGCTTGATGCATTCGATCCTCCACACACAGAGGGAAGTCATCATGGTGAAACAAGGATTATTCGCTATGCATATGGTGAAGGAGAAAAATACGTACCCCTGTTATTGCAGTCTAAAAAGCTGTGGGCTGAACTTGAAAAAGAATGGGGACAAACTTTATTTACGAAAACAGGTGTTTTAACCCTTGGTCCGAAAGATTCGAGATTTGTCCAAAACGTCATCTCAAGTGCCAAAACCTACGATTTACCACTAACCGTTATGACAGCTAAAGAAGTGAATGCAAAGTGGAAAGGCATTTCAGTTAATGAACATTTAACAGGATGCTTCGAGCCAACGTCAGGCGTTCTTCATAGTGAAAGATGTATTAAAGCATATCGTAAGCTTGCAGAGGAGGAAGGGGCGACTCTTTTGCCATATCGCAAAGTGATAAATCTTACAGTAAGTGAGGAACAGGTGACAGTAGAAACGGATAATGAAACGTTTACTTCTGAATCTCTTATTGTTTCAGGGGGAGCTTATTCAAATGAGCTGCTTTCTATGCTGCATTTAGACTTACCGCTACAGCCGATTCGCAAAACATTTGCTTGGTTTAATAGTGATGAAGAAATATATAACGAAAGAGAGTTCCCAGCCTTTGGTTTTGAGACGGAAGAAGGCATGTATTACGGTTTTCCGAGTATTAACGGGGCGGGGTTAAAAGTAGGCCGTCATGATACAGGCCATCCTGTAGACCCTAATGATCCGTTAAAAGAGTTTTCTGCATATAAGGAAGATGAGCAAGATTTGACAAACTTTTTAAAACAGTTTATTGTGCAGGAACCAAGCTTAAAGTATGGAAAAACGTGCATGTATACGATGACCCCTGATGAAGATTTTATTGTAGACTCTCATCCGAACTATCCAAATGTTGCAATTGCTGCTGGATTTTCTGGACACGGATTTAAATTTAGCAGTGCCATTGGGAAAGCGCTAAGCGAGCTCGTAACAAAAGGAGAGACTGAGCAAGATCTTTCGCTATTTTCACTAGAGCGATTTGAAAAGAAAAAACTCGTGTGAAGCACTGTTTCATACAGGAATTCTTTCCTTTTATGAAGAAGCATGTAAGAAGCTATACATAAAAAGGAGGGTTCCTTATGAAGATGAGATATAAAGAGTACAACCTTTCACTCGAAAACTCAGGTCCTTATGGAATTACGGTAGGGACGGATGGAGAGTTGTGGTTTACGCAGCATAAAGCAAACAGTATTGGACGGATTACGCTAGATGGACAGGTTACGTATACAAAAGTTCCGACCGCTGGTGCAGGTGTATTGCTTATTACGTCATCCTATAATGATGAACTATGGTTTACAGAAAATAAGGGAAATAAAATTGGGCGCTTAACATCTGAAGGAGAGATAAAGGAATATCCTCTTCCACACGAAGACTCAGCTCCATTTGGCATTACAAAAGGACCTGATGGTGATGTATGGTTTACAGAAACAAAAGGGAACCGGATTGGGAAAATTGCCTCGTCAGGGGAGATTACTGAATATAGCTTACCTGCAGGGGCTACTTTTCCGTCGTATATTGTATATGGTGCTGATGGGGCACTGTGGTTTACATTAAATCAGAGTAACCAGATTGGAAGAATTACGGTAGCAGGAAATATAACACTATTTGATTTGCCGACAGAGAACGCCGGTCCTGTTGGTATAACAGGAGGTCCTGATAACGCCCTATGGTTTGTTGAAATCAATGCGAATCAAATTGGACGCATCACCCTTGATGGAGAAATTTCAGAATATAAAATTCCTACATCACATGCTCGTCCACACGGCATTGCAAAGGGGCCTGATGATGCCCTATGGTTTACGGAGTGGGGAAGAGACCAAATTGGGCGCATTACAACAGAAGGGGAGTTTAAAGAATATCAACTTCCAACAAAAAGTGCTGAACCACATGGTATTATCCTAGGATCTGATGGGGCGCTATGGTTTGCCCAAGAATGTAATAAAATAGGTCGATTAAGTTTTTAGCAAGTAAAAGAAGTTCAAAAAATGAACTTCTTTTTTTGTTGAAAATGACTTGAACCTCTCCTCACGTCACCTTTTATACTGAAAAATGTAAGATTTACCTATTGAAAAGGGAGTATGGAGGAGATCGATTGGTTGAAGAAATTTTGTATAGAATTAAAGAAATGCAGTTAATGTATCGTTTTGGGATGATTTTTTTGATTGGATTTATCCCATTTCTTGAAGCTCATGTAGCAGTTCCTTTAGGAGTTTTATTGGAGTTACCATTCGTTTTAACCGCATTTTTAGGTATTGGAGGAAATATTATCTCCGTGTTACTTGTTGTCTTGATTGTTACTCTTATTAAGGATAAATTAAATCACCATGACCGTTATCCTTCTATAAAAAGACGGTTTGCAAAAGCAAGACATTACTTTGATAAGTATGGAGTACCTGGTCTAGCGCTTTTAGGTCCAATTGTTGGAGCTAATCATATTAGTGCACTAGTATCTGTGGCAGCAGGTGCGAGAAAAGAAAATATAGTGCTGTGGCAAGTCATAAGCATCAGCTTATGGGGGATGGGCAGCGGGCTTTTACTTTTCTATGGAATAGATGCCTATCAATGGTTAAAAAACTAACAAAAAAGCATGGACATAACCACCATGCTTTTTGTTAGTTATAAAGAACGGTCTACTTAATCAATAATTATATGAAGCAACACTTTCACAATACCTTATTGAATTTGATGTTGTTTGAAAAAATACGTTAAAGTAATCAAAAGATAGATAGCAAGGGTGATACTTGTAATAATAAAAGAAGTTGTAAAAATAACGCCAACTAAGATTAAAAGCAAAGCAATAATCGCAACCCACGTTGTGTAAGGAAACCATTTCACATGATAAGAGTTAACTTCAAATGAATTCTTACGTGACTTCACATGAGCAAGACCAATGATTAACCAAATAAATAGAACAGTATATCCTAACGAGCCCATTAAGTAATCAAACGTTTTACTTCCTGCAACAAGGGAAATGATTACTCCTACATATAAAGAAGAGGTACATGTTAAAATTGCATAAACAGGAACTTTTCTTTTTGATAGTTTAGCAAATACTTTTGGAAGGCGACCATCAACAGCTTGTGTATATAGCACACGAGATGAACCGTATAACCCTGAATTCATAGAGGAAATAATAGCAAGTAAAATGACCGCATTCATAATATGATCTGCGCCAGGAATTCCAATCATTTTAAATACCATTACAAACGGACTTTCTTGAACACCATTTACTTCATTCCAAGGAATCAAGCTGACGATAATAAAAAATGGAAAAATGTAAAAGGCAATAATACGTGTTAACGTACTGCGAACCGCTTTTGGAACCACTTTCTCAGGATTTTTAGTTTCTGCTAACGTAACGCCGATAATCTCTGTTCCTCCGTAAGAATAAATAACAACAAGCATTGCTGTAATTAAGCCAACAGAACCATTCGGGAAAAATCCATCATGCTTTGTTAAATTTGAAAATCCAACTGCTTCATGACTGCCAAATGATACGAATAAAAGCAATACACCTGCTAAGATAAACAAGATAATAACGCTAATTTTAATCAAAGCTAACCAATACTCTGTTTCTGCAAAAACTTTTACAGAAAGTAGATTTACAACAGTAACTAGTACAGAAACAAGTAATGTCAAAAACCAAATTGGATACTGTGGAAACCAATATTGTAAGAATATTGCGGAAACTACAGCTTCAGCTGCAATGTTTAGCACCCACATCTTCCAATAAATCCAGTCTAAGAAATAAGCGGGATATGTGCCTAAATGAGACTGAACAAGATCACGAAATGTTCTTGCTTTATTGTTTTGTACCGCCATTTCAGCGAGACCTTGCATAATGAATAATAAAATAATGCCTCCAATAAGATATGCAATAACAACAGAGGGACCTGCCATATCAATGGCTGAACTGCTTCCTTTAAATAAACCTGCCCCGATAGCTCCTCCTAATGCCATCATCATAATATGACGAGAAGTCATTGTGCGTTGTAAATTCTGGTTGTCTCTCATAACACTTACCTCCACTTTCCATAATCAAGCTTTCTAATATCTCAATATTTTATTCCGGCCGGATAACATTTTAAAAAACAAAAAAGCTTATCGTCTCTTTTCTCATTTTGAATGAAAAAAGAGACGATAAGCTTCTTAGGCAAACCGCGGTACCACTCTTGTTGATTCTTTTCGAATCCTGCTCGTATACCTTATAACGTAGGTTATTCGTCAAAATATAGGGGATTTTTACTCCGTTCTATCTTGCTGCTCCTGGGCGAGTTCAAAGCGTTTATAGACTGCGTTGCACCAACCCGCAGCTCTCTGAATCTATAAAAAACTTTTACTACTCCCATTCATTGCGTTTATACATGTAGTTGTGTTTGTTAGGTCTTTCGAATTAATAATCACTATAAAGGACGAATTATTTTTTGTCAACAATCAATTTTCAATAAATTCTCTTAAAAGGGTATGTTTAAGATGTTCCACGTGGTTTTAAATTTTATTTTTTTCAATTGTTAAAATGTGCGTTAAAAGGGAAAAGAGTAGAACAGTAGAAATAAAAAGAAAACACTTTGTTTACATAACAGGAGGAATATAAATGGAATCATACAGCTATTTTTGTTCGACGCGAATTGAAATGGGAAATGGAATTTCACGAAAGCTACCACAGTTGTTGGGATCTCTAGAGATTGGTTCTTCAATCTTGCTTGTAAGCGATCCTGGAGTTATTCAAGCAGGACTTGTAACGCCGATTCAACACGATTTAGAAGCTTATGGCTATCGTGTTTCAGTCTTTGATTCTGTCGCACAAAACCCTCGTTTTGCTCATTGTGTAGAAGGAGCGAGGCAATTTCAAGATTTCACAGCTGATGCCGTTATCGCTGTTGGAGGAGGAAGTGCAATGGATACTGCAAAAGCCATTGCACTGTGCGGAAAAAATGGAGGAACGCCAACGGATTATGCTGATGGAAAGCGAAGCTACGAAAATATAGCGCCGCTTATTTGTGTTCCAACAACAGCTGGAACAGGATCAGAAGTAACACGGTCGTCTGTTATTACAGAAGCAACAACACATCGTAAAATAACGTTAAAACATGAAGTGCTGCGTCCCGTTTTAGCTGTTCTTGATCCAGAATTAACGTTTACTGTTCCTTCTTCAGTAACGGCTGCAACAGGAGTTGATGCTCTTGTTCATGCCATTGAAGGATACACATGTAAAAAAACAAACCCTATTTCACAAGCGCTAGGCGCGAGTGCAATGAAAAAAATTGTTTCTTCCTTGCCGCTTGCATATGAAGACGGAAGAAATAAAGAAGCTCGATTTCACATGTTAGAAGGCAGTCTACTTGCAGGTCTTTGTTTTGGTTCTTCTGATGTAGGAGCTGTGCACTGCTTGGCAGAAGCGCTTGGTGGTCTTTATGATACCCCACATGGAATAGCAAATGCGGTTTTTCTTCCTTACGTCTTAAGATTTAATGCTGAAGAAAATAAAAAAATGCATGCTGATATTGCACGCTATATGCTTTTTGCTGAAGATGATGATAAGGATGAACTAGCAGTCAAAAAGTTGATAGAGGGAATTGAAAATTTCACAAAAAAGCTAGATATTCCAAAGTTAAAAGATTTACCTAATGTACAAGAAAAAGATTTTGCTCACCTTGTTGAACTCGCTATACAAAACGGTTCAACGAGTAGCAATGTTCGAAAAATAACGGCCCAAGATTATCAAGAAATACTAGAAAGAGCGTATAATCAAATTTAAAAAAGGGAGTCGTTTTTCAAAGCGACTCTTTTTTTACTGAACCTATTTTGAGAAGAGAAGGCAAAAGAGCATTTTATTTTTTTAAATGATGAATATTTACATTTCTCACAACCTCTCCTATAATAGGTTCATGGAAACGTTTACAAATTGAGATTAAGGAGGTTTTGTCTTAAATTTAAAAAACATATAACATAGTTTGGATATTTTTTGTTATGATACTTTACACAGTTATTTCTCCTTAAACGATATTTCATTAAGATAGTGAGTAAGTTAGAGAACCTATTTTTAAGGAAAGTAACGAAAAAGTAGGAATGTTTTAAAAGATGTCTGAATATTCAGAGGGGTAGTGATTTGATATGGCTGTTTTAGATTTGGAGAAGGTTCGAAAAGTGTATGACAAAAAGAATATTGCCGTACAGGACTTTAATCTTCATATTCAAGACAAAGAGTTTATTGTTTTTGTTGGGCCATCAGGATGCGGCAAATCAACAACTCTTAGAATGATTGCAGGGCTAGAAGAAATTTCAAACGGAGATTTCTACATTAATGGAGAACGAATGAACGATGTTGCTTCAAAAGACAGGGACATTGCCATGGTTTTTCAAAATTATGCTCTTTATCCACATATGACAGTTTATGATAACATGGCTTTTGGATTAAAATTGAAAAAGGTAAAGAAAGAAGAAATTAAGCGACGTGTAAATGAAGCCGCTAAAATTTTAGGATTAGAAACCTATTTAAATCGAAAACCAAAAGCGCTTTCTGGTGGACAACGTCAGCGTGTTGCTTTAGGACGAGCTATTGTGCGAGACGCAAAGGTTTTTCTGATGGATGAGCCGCTTTCTAATTTAGATGCAAAACTAAGAGTGCAAATGCGTGCTGAAATTATTAAGCTTCACCAAAGATTGCAAACAACAACAATCTACGTTACACATGACCAAGTTGAAGCAATGACAATGGCTACTCGCTTAGTTGTCATGAAAGATGGAGTAATTCAACAAATAGGAACTCCGCAAGAAATC
The DNA here is from genome assembly GCF_057808375.1 of Priestia sp. TRM10. Classification (NCBI taxonomy): domain Bacteria; kingdom Bacillati; phylum Bacillota; class Bacilli; order Caryophanales; family Bacillaceae; genus Priestia; species Priestia sp. TRM10. The sequence continues at coordinate 16,289 of NZ_JBJZOT010000009.1, read as the reverse complement.
TATCATCATCCTAAAAACGTATTTGTTGGAAGCTTTATTGGTTCTCCTGCTATGAATTTCTTCAAGGGGATGATTGAAGACAGCTATTTTATTGTCGGAAAAACGAAAATGAGAATTCCACAAAGCAAGTTAGAAATGTTAAAAGCTCGAAAGTATGATAAAAAAGAAGTCATTATAGGTATCCGCCCAGAGCATATTGTTTATAGCGATGTTCAGCTTGAAAATACAGCCAAAGTAGCGGCAAAGCTAGAAGTCGTAGAGATGCTTGGAGCAGAGTCTATTTTATATACACATATAGAAGATCAATCTTTTGTAGCTCGTGTAAATTCTCCAAAAGAATTCACTATAGGGGAGACAATTCATTTTCATTTTCAGTTAGGAAAAGCTAGCTTCTTTGATGTTGATACAGAAGAGTGTATTAGCGACCATAAATAGTAGTATCAAATAGAAAAAGGAGATTTAAAGATATTTTTAAATTTTCTGATAAATATATTGACGACTGCACCTTTAAAGCTTAATATAACAATATATAACATTACATGATGTTATATATCTTAATTAAAATTAGAGGAGTGAAAGTATGAGTAGAACTGTTGTAAATGTAAAAAGTGATGTGCAAGCGGTGTTAAATGAATTAGAAAACAAAAACATTCGAAACATTTTCTTTGTAGCATGCGGAGGATCTTCAGCCATTATGTATCCAGCAAAATATGTACTAGATCGGGAAGCCACAACCCTTACTTCAGACTTATACAGCTCAAATGAATTCATTCATCGTAACCCTCGACAACTAGGAAAAGAATCTCTTGTCATCTTATGCTCCATGTCTGGCACAACTCCTGAAACAGCAGAAGCAGCAACGTTTGCTAAAAGTAAAGGAGCTTACGCTGTTGCACTAACAAACGAACCAACTTCTCCACTTGCTCAAAATGCAGATAGCGTAATTAAATATGAGTGGGGCAATGATGTTGATGCATTTGAAACAAATCTAGGTGTTCTTTATCAACTTGTTTTCGGTGTTTTATCTGTTGTAGAAAACAACGAAAAGTTCGCTAAAGCTGTTTCTTCTCTAGAAAACTTACAATCTGTTTATGAAAAAGCACTTCAATATGAGAAAGAAAACGCAAGAAAATATGCTGAAGCCAACAAGGAAGAACCTGTGATTTATACAATGGCAAGCGGTGCAAACTATGGAGCGGCATACTCTTTCAGCATTTGCATTTTGATGGAAATGCAGTGGATTCACTCACATGCTATTCATGCAGGGGAATACTTCCACGGACCGTTTGAAATTATTGATGAAAATGTACCATTCATGATTTTACTAGGCTTAGATGAAACGCGCCCACTTGAAGAAAGAGCTCTATCTTTCTCAAAACGATACGGTAAGAAACTGACTGTACTCGATGCAAAAGAATATGACCTTTCAGGTATTGACGAAGAAATGAAAGGTTACATTGCTCCACTTATTTTAAATCGTGTCCTCAGACAGTATGCAGAGGAACTAGCAGAAGCACGCAATCATCCTTTAAGTAAAAGACGCTACATGTGGAAAGTCGAATATTAAGTTAAACATACTGAAAAATCTGTATATTTTACTTACGAGTTATACTATAATGTTTTATAACATTATAGTATAACTTAATAGTATATGATCTTATTGAAGGAGGGATAAGAAATGAAAAAGACAAAAGTTATGTTACTTTTGCTTTTAAGTTTTGCACTTCTGCTTGGTGGATGTTCTAGCAAAGAAACAACTTCAGAGTCAGAGAATGGAAAGACGGTGTTAACATTCTTTCATAGATGGCCAAAAGAGCCAGAAAAAACATACTTCAATGACGTTGTGAAAGAATTTGAGAAACAACACCCTAATATTAAAATTAAAACAGAAGCTGTTTTAAATGATTCCTACAAAGATAAGATTAAAGTTATGACTGGAACAAACAACCCGCCTGATGTTTATTTCTCTTGGAGCGATGAATTTGCTCGCCAATTTGTACGAGGAAATAAAGCTTTAGATTTAACGTCTTACTATGAAAAAGACGCCAAATGGTCTTCTCAACTCGTCCAATCCCAAGTTAAACCGTACACAGTAGATCAAAAAATTTACGGTGTTCCTGTCACAATGGACGGAAAAATGTTTTTCTACAACAAATCAATCTTCGAAAAATTGAATTTAAAACCACCCGCAACATGGGATGAACTTATCAACGTATTAAAAGTATTAAAGAAGAATGGATATACGCCATTACAGTTTGGTAGTCAAGACACGTGGACAATTTCTCACTATGTTGGCACATTAAATCAGCGCATTGTAAAAGAAAACGTGCTTGCAAAAGATTATAAAAGTGAGACAGGCAAGTTCACAGACAAAGGCTACATACAAGCTCTAGAAAAGTTTAAAGAACTAACCCCTTATTTTAATAAAAATACAAACTCGATTGATCATGAATATGCAAGACAGCAATTTTCAAATGGAAAAGCAGCCATGATTTTTGCTGAAACAGCAGAGATTAAGCTTTTTGGACCAATCAAGTTTGAATTAGGCATGTTTAATTTCCCTAAAGTAGAAGATGGAAAAGGGAATCAAACCAACTTAACAGGAGCACCGGAAGGATTCATGATTTCTTCTAAAACAAAGCATCCTGAAGAAGCAATGGAGTTTCTTAAGTTTCTAGCTTCTAAAGAAATGGGAGATAAGCTTGTCAAAGATGTTGGGAAATATAGTGCTGTACAAAATACGGCAAATAGTGAAAATACAACGCCAGAACAGCTTGATGCTGTAGATAACATCTTAAAAGCAGAGGAAATGGCGCCATGGTTTGATATGGCGATTGATAGCCGTATTGCGGATGCGTATTTAACAGGAACACAACTTATGTTAAACGGTGATAAAACACCAAAGCAAGTAATGAAGGATGTGCAAAAAGCAGCAAATAGCGTGCGTGCGGAATCTAAAAAGTAAAGGAAGAGTTACTCTTCCTTCCTTTTTTATAAGGGAGTGAAAAAACGAGAATGAAGTTAAATCGATTAATACCGTACTTATATCTTCTTCCAGCCTTAGCGTTTTTATTGCTTGTTTATATTCCAATCTTTCAAAATATTTTTGATAGCTTATACGAATGGAGTACCTTTTCTCCTGAAAAAGCATTTGTAGGATTAGATAACTATATTACCCTTTTCAAAGATCCTGTCTTTTATGAGGCTTTAAAAAATAACGTTTTTTATGCTGTAATCTCAATTGTTTTTCAAGTTTTCGGAGGATTAGTTGTTGCGGCTATATTAGAAGATAAATTAATTCGTAGGTTCTCACCCCTTTTTAGAACGGTTTATTTCTTACCTGTCGTTGTCTCGATGACTGTTATTGCTTTACTTTTCACTTTTTTTTATAACCCTGAAGTCGGATTGTTAAATCAGTTTCTTAAAATGAGTGGGTTAGAAAGTCTAGCAAAACCATGGTTAGGAGATAGTGATACAGCTATTTATGCTGTTATTGCAGTGTCTCAATGGCAGTCTATCGGCTATATTGCAATGCTGTACATTGTTGCTATTCAAAAAATTCCGCCTGAGCTATATGAAGCAGCTGAAATTGATGGAGCAAATAAAATTCGTCGTTTCTTTCATATTACAGTGCCACAAACAAAAGAGATGACCTTTGTTGCTGTCATTTTGACTCTTACAGGAGCCTTTACGGTTTTTAATGAGCCTTATATTTTAACAGGGGGAGGACCTGGTACTTCTTCTGAGGTTCTTAGTACGTATCTTTATAAAACGGCTTTTTCTCAAGATATGATGGGCTATGCTTCTGCAATTGCTACAATTATTTTAATCATTACGCTACTTCTTTCACTCTTTCAAATGAAAGCATTTAAAACAGGAAAGGGGGATGAATGATGCAAGTTCCTAAACAAAGTATGATGACTCCAGAAACGATACGTGATGTGAAAAGAGTAAAAAGAAAGAAAGGATATAAAAGCGTAACATTTGTCTACGCTGGGTTGATTTTCTACTTTCTTATTATTGCTTATCCATTATTATGGATGGTGATGAGCTCTTTTAAAAGTACAGAGGAAATCTTCACAAACAGCTGGTCACTTCCGAAAACATGGTTAGTTGAAAATTACGTAGCCGCATGGGAGAGCGGGATTTCTTCCTATTTCTTAAACAGTGTGATCGTTACAGGCTTGTCTTGCATATTGACGGTTTTTGTTAGTGCGCTAGGTGCTTATGGATTATCACGTTTTGAATTTAAGGGAAAAACGTTTATTCTTGTGATTTGCTTAGGAGGATTAATGCTTTCACCGCAAGTAAGCTTAATTCCTTTATATAACATTATTCAAAAACTAGGGCTTTATAACACACATTGGGCTTTGATCTTGCCTTATGTGGCATATCGCATACCTCTGACAATCTTGCTTATTAGAGCTTACTTTCTATCCATTCCAAAAGAATTAGAAGAAGCAGCTCGTCTTGATGGTTGTACAAGTATAGGTATTTTATTTAGGATTTTTATTCCAATGAGCGTGCCTATTTTGTTAACAACAACCATTTTGACAGCGTACTACACGTGGAATGAGTTTATGTTTGCAATCATCTTTATTGATGATGATAGCTTACGCACGATTCCAGCTGGATTAATGCAGTTCAGAGATGCCTTGCAAACAGACTGGGGCGTACTGCTAGCAGGCTTAACAATATCAGCAGCACCAATCGTTATTTTGTTTTTATTTATGCAAAAATACTTTATCAGAGGCATTGCTAGTGGAAGTGTCAAATAAGGGAGGACTTACAGTGAAATTAATTGGAATTGGAGATAACGTTGTTGACTATTACAGAGATCAAGGAAAGATTTATCCAGGGGGAAATGCTCTAAATGTAGCGGTTTTCTATAATCGTCTTACAGATGATCCTTGCGCATATATGGGGATTGTCGGAAATGATGAATGTGCTGCACATGTTATCGATTCATTGAAGCAAGAGGGAGTTGATACGAGCAGAGTAAGAAGGGCAATTGGTGAAAATGGAATGGCTTTTGTTGCACTAGATAAAGATGGGGACCGTGTTTTTGAAGGTTCAAATAAAGGAGGAATTCAATCAAGGCTTGGCCTTATTTTAGATGAGCAAGATATTGATTATATTAGCAAGCATGATCTCCTTCATACAAGTGTATTTAGTCGTTTAGAATACCGTCTACCACAATTGAGTGAGGTTATCGATATTTCGTTTGATTTCTCAACAAACTACGAAGATGATTATTTAAAAAGAGTGTGTCCATACATTCATTATGCCTTTTTCTCAGGAAGTGATTTATCTGAAGAAGAGTGTATGGAACTAATGAAAAAAGCTCATTCATTAGGAACAAAAATGGTTTGTATAACACGAGGTGGAGAAGGGGCTCTTCTTTCTACTAGTGATAAGATATTCAAACAACCGATTATTCCTACCGAAGTTGTTGATACATTAGGAGCAGGAGATTCTTTTATTGCAGGCTTCCTTTCTTCATATGGAGAAGAGCTAGATGTAGCTAAAGCAATGCAAAAAGGAGCAACTGTTGCTTCGCAAACGTGTCAAAATTATGGAGCTTTTGGATATGGAAGAGAGTATAATCCAAATTATAAAATGGTTCAATAAAGAAAGACTCTGCCTAGTTTAGCAGAGTCTTTTCTTATTCCCCATTTGACATTGAGCTATCAATTGTAAATGTGACGCGATTTGCAGGATAGTAAAGAAAAGAAGAGTGAATGGGTCTTTTTTTGGCATCATAGGCCACCTTCTCTACTTTAAAAAGAGGTTCTCCTACTTCACATTTTAAATGCTTTGCTTCATCGGCATTGGCAAATACCATGTTTAATAACTTTTTGTTATGAACAGGGGTTACGTTATAATGCTTTTTAATTGTTTCATACATTGAAACAGAATTATGAACATATTCGTTTAACTTTGGTAGCAATTCTAAAGAATAATGAGAAATTTCTAAGGTGAGGGGCTGGTCATCGTAAAATAAAATACGCTGTAGTTCAAGAATATCACTTTCGGGAGAAAGGGACAAAATATCAGCAATGTTTGCTTTTGCTGCTTTAAGTCCAAAAGACAGCATTTTTGTTTTAGGTACTTTTCCCATTTCAGACATATATTCCGCATGTCCGTTGACAGCGAATAGCTCTCTTTTTGCTTTTGGGTACTGTACAAATGTGCCTTTTCCTTGCTGACGTGTAAGAAGACCGTCTTCGACGAGATCCAATATAGCTTTTCTGACTGTAATACGGCTTACTCCATATATATCACATAAATCTGTTTCAATCGGTAGTTTTTCTCCTGGTGAGTAAACGCCTTTATTGATATCTTCAGTAAGCGTTTGTTTTAATTGAATATACAAAGGTGTAGAACTATGAGTGTTTAGCTTCATGTTTTCCCTCCTTTTAAACAACTGTTGAACTTTGATTATACCATAACGTCATGTGATGTTATAAGACAAATCAAGGTTTAAATCATTTAATTTAAAGTGCTGTGTATTTTATGGTGGAGGTCTTGAAGATATTATGGATAATATAGAAGATACATATGTAAACCTTGATGTAAATAAAGGTAATGAAAAGTCCTGTTCTAATTACGAATAAGATTTTTTTCTTTTTTATATTCTCTTTGTATTTATTTCCTTATTCTCCTATTAAAAACGTTTGTAAAAGTGTATGTATTTTCAAGGAGATTTGTAATTTAATTTTTAAGTTAAACGAACATCAAAAAGGATAGATTTATTATAAAAAAGAAAGGCTGTAAACCTACACTTTTATGGACGTTCACTTTGCGAACTATATGTTTGTGTTCGCTTCTTATGGAGTGAAAAGGTAATTAGTGGATATGACCATTAAGCTCGTTCATAATAGAAAAAAAGCGCCAACTCGTTTTTATTAAACAGGTTTGCGCTTTTTTACTACTTGGACCATGTTTTATCTTTTTTCTTTTAAATAATTGTTATAAGCCATTTCTACTTTATTTGGTTTTGGAGATGTTTTTGAAATTCTTCTTCTTATATCTTCCAATAAATATAGTCCTCTAAGTAAGCAGCCTACTATAATTCCAAAGGCAACGATTCCTCCAATTAAAGGGCCAAGAAGAAATAAAAGATAACCAGCAATGGTTGATAAAATAATAAGCAATAATAAATACATAGTAACCCCCACTTTAACCTTACAAAAAAGGATGTATTTAGTAACAAATGAGGTGTAAGTATATCGTAAATAGGAACTTTTGGAAAGCCGAAGTAACAAAGTCTCTATAAAATCTATTATGTTAACTAAGTTTGTATATCATATACATAAGTATAAGCCTTGAATTAACTTGAAATAATAGGAATTTTATTCCATTAAAGATATAATCAGTTATATAAAGGAAAGGATGAATATTGATGCATAATATTAAAGGGAAATCAAACGAAACTAAAGGGAAATACGCTCCGAGTATTTTTTTTGGAGCTTCAATTGGATCTGTATTAGGTTTGCTTGCTTATGTGAAGGACTGGCTATAGTTAAGAAAAGTTAGGATAAGGGCGGAGGTGGAGTGAATTGGATATTGAGTTCCCAGCCTGGTTTATATTATCAATTTATCTAATAGGTCTAACTTTTATCTACTTAGGTTATAGAATATGTGCCAAACAAAAACTTTCTCTTATTGGTAGTGGTGTGAAACTAAAAAAAGCAGAGAAACTAAATACAGTTTGCAAGTTAACAGGTATTTACTCTGTTATATTGGGTGTACTTGTCATGGCTATACCTATGTTCAATTTATTCTTTAATTTGTTTATAATCATGTTCATTGTTGGAATTATGATTATTGTATCCGCAATATTTTGGCTTACATTACAAAAAATATATTTTGTTCCTTTTACTAAATCAGTAACTTCCCCATAGAAGTGAGCTGTAACAATACAAATAGCCATCCTTTGTCATTAAAGTGGATGGCTATTTGTAGGATTTTAAATTATAGTGCCGATAACTCATTTTATGTTAACTAGAAATGACTATCTTAATTAGTTGGTTCAAGTTAATGAAAAGTTATCCATGCAAGGAGTAAGCCCATACATCCTCTAAGGATAAACTTTTCTACGTCTTAATAGCTAGTAGAGCTTTGTGTTATTATAATTGATATCATTTTAAACAGGGTGGAGTGGTCATAATGGTAAGAAGAATATAGATAGCCTCCTGTGATAGACGTTTAGGTTATTTTAGGAGGCTATTTTACTATATAGGAGATGTTATCAGTAATGAAACAAAATAAATATGATGTTGAAAAATTCTTTTCTGCTTATGAACAAATGCCACGTTCTATCAAAGGGCTTGAGGGAGCTGGTGAGTGGCATGTATTAAAAACGTTAATGACAGATATGAAAGATAAAAAAGTATTGGATTTAGGTTGTGGATTCGGCTGGCATTGCCAATTTACACGTGAACAAGGAGCGCGTTCAGTAATCGGTGTTGACATATCTAAAAAGATGCTTGAAAAAGCTCGTGAAAAAAACGAGGATGCTTCTATTTCATATATCCAAATGCCAATAGAGGATATTAATTTTAAAGAATCGGAATTTGATGTGGTTATTAGTTCGTTAGCTTTTCACTACATTAAATCATTTAGAGAAGTTGCTAAAAAGGTATCTAGCTTTTTAAAATCAGGTGGCACATTTCTTTTCTCAGTAGAGCATCCAATCTTTACTTCTAGAAATGAACAAGACTGGTACTACGACAATGATGGGAACCCTTTACATTGGCCTATTGATTATTATCAAGAAGAAGGAATTCGTAATACGTCCTTCTTAACGGAGGATGTAATAAAGTATCATCGTACAATTTCCACTTATATGAATGATTTGATTAATACAGGTTTTACAATCAAGGCAGTAAAGGAACCAATGCCTTCTGATGAAATGTTAGAAAGTATACCTGAAATGGTTCATGAAATTAGAAGACCTATGTTTTTAATAGTCTTAGCAGAAAAGAGTTAATTTGTTTCACGAAGTAGAATTAGTTAACTAAAGAATAAAAAGGTGTCGCAACCTACTAAGGGACACCTTTTTTGTTTCCTAGAATGTGTGTTATGTTAGCTAAAATTACCTACCAAAGGCCTTATTTTCACTATAGAAATTGCGAAATAACATTAGAAAATATATGAAAAAAGAGTGTTCACTCAAAATTCATGTGAACACTCTTTTTAGCTATACATAGAAGAAAATGAATTTGGGTTACTTTTTCGTTGAAAGTACACCTTGTAAAATCACTTTTATTCCCCAAATGAAACGTTCCTCTCCTTCACCGGAGAATAGTTCTGATTTCAGCATACTAATCATTGGATATTTCGACTCGTCCAAAACATCATATGAGGCCTCCAACTCTTCCAAAGCCTTGTCTTTTTCATTATGACGAGCTCTTTCAACCGCAAGAGATGAGACATAAAGAAGTAAAATATCAAGTCCCCAAGCTGCACTACGTGTATTAATATTACCTGCTTTTAAATTTCGAAGCAAACACTCATTAATATTCATAGAATTTGGTCCGTTAGGCGATGTGATTAAAGTAAGTTCTGCTAAGCCAGGTGTTTCTATCAATGTTAAAAAATAGGATTTAAGCACGTCGATAATGGCATCTTGCCAAAATACCGTTTCACTCTCTGCTAATTGAACATCTTGAAGAGCATAATCTAATACATAAGAACTTAACTTTTGATAATTCTCTACATATACATATAATGAGGCAGGTCCTGTGTCTAAAGCTTTTGCAACTTTTCTCATACTCATTCCTGACATACCATCTTCACATAACAATTGATAGGCTGTTTTTATAATAATATCTAGGCCTAATGGTGGTTTTGCTGGTCGTGTGCGTCGACTTTTTACATGTTCAAATTTATTCATAATTCACCTTATAACATTTGATTTTATTGTTCTTAATTCCTATAGTTTATCATACCTATATATCTTCATATTTTCAAAATCAATCAGGTAAATCACTATATTAGATGACGTCATATTCTCAAACTATATAATTATTTCGCTGAACCCGTTGCAGCAATTTGTGCGATTTCTTCATTTAATGTTTCAGATTCATACATACCACCGTGATAGCAAATTACACGTTTAATATCAAAATCAGCAAATTTTGTTAACGATTGATAGGCTTGGTCTAAATCAGGTGTTTGCACAGGGGTTGGACCTTCTAATTGAGGTCCACGAATAACCATGGCATCCCCAGCTATTAATGTTTTGGATGCAGGATGATATAAACTAATGTGTCCTTCTGTGTGACCTGGTGTATGAATGACCACAAGACCGCCAGCAATGTCTAGTTCTTCACCATCTGCTAATGTACGTTTTATAACAGGGGTGGTTGGTACTATATACCCTTCACTGAATTGAACATCTAGTGGTGCTGGTAACTCTTTAATAAGAGGTCGATCACCTTCAATATACGGACGATCTAACTCGTGTGAAAAGACTTCAATTGTTGGATTAACTTCAAGAAGTTTTGCCAGACTGCCAACATGATCGATATCTTGGTGTGTCAGAATAGTGGTTGTTAGTTGGCTAATAGATAGACCACGTTTTTCTAATTCTATAGCAATCAACTTTTCGCTACCCGGCATACCTGTATCTACAAGTACAACGGCATTTTTACTTATAATTAAGCTAGGATTAATAGACCATAGACCACCAGGAAAAGCCGGTACTTCGATATTTAAAGTTATGGGTTCAATAATTGTTTTTGTCATCATGATTCTAAGAGTCTGGCAATTGCATCTCCACTCTTAGATACACCTCCATTTTGTTTTAGTTTTTTTATAGTTGATCTCTTTAAATGAAATTCATATTAAGCATTTTGATTTTCTTCTTCATTAAGTGATTTCATCAATTCACTTGTCTTTTCAGCTGCGTTAATGTCAAAGAATAAATCCATGTTCTCTTTAGTTTCGGCAGCTATTTCAGCTGCATATTTGAACATTTTTAACTCATAATTATAGACAGCTTCATCCATGTTATCATGATTGATAATCGATAGTGCGAGTTCAGCTGCGTCCAACATCGCAAGGTTTGCACCAGCACCTGCAAAGGGTGACATTACGTGCGCAGCATCTCCTAAAAGTGTGATACCTTTTTTATGTTCCCACTTATGTCCTACAGGTAGCATATAAATACGACGAGGGAAAACAGGTCCATTTGCATAATGAATATATTTTTTTAGCGCTGAGCCCCAATCTTCGAATAATTTAAGAAGCTCTGGTTTTGCTTCTTCTAGATTGTCATAGTTAATACCGTTATTGTGTAACCAGTCGTTTGATACTTTAAAACTTAAATAGATACGAATTTTTCCATCACCATTCATTTGAGCTAACATACCTTTATAATCATCAAGTGCAAATACACTACCTAAACCATTCAGCTCAACAATATCAAGAAAATTCTTTTTCGCATCTAAAATATTGATTTCTATCATGCTAACACCTGAATACTCTGCTGTTTCTTTACTAACAAATGGACGCAGTTTAGAGAAAGCGCCATCAGCACCCACTACTAAATCGACTATTTCAGTAGCTCCATTTTCAAAATAAAGTTCATGTTGACCATTTTCTATTGGAGTAGCATATAGAAGTTTATGTCCCCATTTAATAGCCTCTGAATCTACAGCATCTAATAACATATGACGCAACACTGTACGATCAATTTCAGGCCGAGAATCTGCAGCAGCCTCTGGATTTACATTTGCGATATCTTCATACAATACAGTAGCTGTTTTATCCATTATTTTTAACGCCTGACCTTCATAACGGCAAATTTCTTTAAATTGTTCAAGTAGGCCTGCTACTTGAAGTGCTTTTTGTCCCATATCTTCTGTTAAATCAAGTGTACCGCCTTGTTCTCTTTGTGTGACAGAGGTTTCACCTTCAAAAATTACTGGATTAAACCCAGCTTGTTGTAAGATACGAGCCAGTGTTAATCCGCCAGGACCAGCACCAATAATGGCAATACGTTTATGTTTATTCATCATGTATTTCACTCCTAGTCATTAATTTTAATCACAAGTGAACAGTGTTCGGTTGTGGCATAAACAAATAAAAGAATTCGTTTAAATAGAATTCTTCTCATCATCTGATTACTTACATCAAATGTAATCATTATTGTTCCTAAATATTTTATTATTTCGGGTATATAATATGTTATATCATAACGAACACTGTTCGTAAAGAATGGTGTTCGTTATTTTTTCGGATTTTTATAAATTCAAAAACATAATCCGTTATTTTAGTACACAGAATCAATCTTTTCACAATGAATGTGAATTTAAATATGGAGATGCAGTATTAAACCTAAGTTAGTCAACGCTATTTTAGATTGCATTTTTATCAAACAACAATCGTTAAAATTTTTGTCAATTAATGATTTTATGACTTTTTGATTTCCTTCCTCTAAAGGTCAACATGTTGACTTTTTTAATTAAGCTCTTTAAAATGGTCAACATGTTGATTATTTTAAAGGAGTATGATTATGGATTCTAAAGTGAAAATTATTATGAACTTCCTTCGAGCTTCTACATTGCTTAATCGAACAGGCCTCAAACTCGTAGAAGGCACAGAGTTAGCTAGTGTCCAACAGTGGCAATTGTTGGGGATTATTGATCGAAATGAGGGAATTTCCTTAGCTAAATTATGTGAGGAAACACTTGTCACAAAACAAAATATTACAGGATTGGTTGAACGCTTACGTAAAGCAGAGTTGATTACAACATGGACCGATTCAAATGATAAACGTATAACAAGAGTGGGGATTACGTCTAAAGGGAAGGAAACTATGGAGAAAATGAAACCTCGAACAGAGATGAGCAATAATATAACCTTTGCCGATTTTACTAAAGAAGAGCTCGACATGTTTGATAACATGCTTGAGCGTTTTATTACTTCATTACTTCTTGAACCAAATGCAAAGAAAGGAACAAAAGAATGAACGACTATCAACGTAAAATAACCATCGCTTTACTTATTGCAACCTTTTTATCTGCGATAGAAGGAACGATTGTGAGTACCGCAGCACCGGCTATTGTAGAAAAACTAGGCGGAATCGATTTGATTAGTTGGGTTTTTGCTCTATATTTACTTACTTCCGCCGTCACAACCCCTATTTTTGGTAAACTAGCTGACCTTTTTGGACGAAAAAAAGTCTTTATAGTGGGGACTTTCTTATTTCTACTAGGATCCTTATTATGTGGGCTTTCACAAAATATGGGGCAATTGATTTTATTTCGTGCTCTTCAAGGAATTGGAGCTGGCGCTGTTATTCCCATAACCTTTACCATTATCGGAGATATTTTCACTTTTGAACAACGTGCAAAAGTTCAGGGGTTATTTAGCTCCGTTTGGGGAATTGCGGGGCTATTTGGACCATTAGTCGGAGGTTTTTTAGTCGATTATGTAAGTTGGCATTGGATCTTTTTTATTAATCTTCCTTTTGGTCTAATTTCTATGTGGATTATTGGAAAACACTTAGAGGAAAATATTGAAAAACAAGAGCGGAAAATTGATTATGGGGGAGCTATTACGTTTACCATCGGTACCACAGCCCTACTTTATCTCCTTCTCTCAGGAGGAAGCAGTTTTCCTTGGAATTCTGTGATAACGTATGTACTTTTAGTGGCATCCATTATTCTTCTTGTAGTTTTTGTGCGTATTCAAATGAAGCATCCTGAACCTATCATTCCTATTAAATTGTTTCATTATCGAGAAATCTTAATATCAAATCTTGTTGCCTTTTTAGCAAGTGCTATTTTGATTGGGCTCACAACTTATATTCCTTTATGGATTCAAAATGTACTTCAAAAAGGGGCTACGGCTTCAGGTTTTATCTTACTCCCCATGTCCATTGGTTGGCCACTTGCAGCAACATTCGGCAGTCGCTTCTTAATTAAAGTAGGCCCTAAGCCGGTTTCCCTTATCGGAATATGTCTGGTTACACTGGGTTCATTCGCTTTAACATGGATTACCCCATCATCCCCTATCTGGATGATGCTTGGTATCACCTTTATTATGGGATTAGGTTTCGGTTTGTCGATTACTACATTTACAATTGTTGTACAATCTGCCGTTGGCTGGAACCTTAGAGGAGTCGCTACTTCTTCGAATACCTTTGTGCGTACATTCGGGCAAACATTAGGAGTAGCCGTACTAGGAGCATTCTTAAATCAACAATTAGGGGTTTCAACAGACTCCTTATCAGAAGTAGCTTCCCATTCTCTTGCAGCTGGAATTCATGACATCTTTCTAATTATGGCTGGAATAGCTGTAATCAGTGTGGTTGTCACATTCTGGGTTCCTAAAAAGAAAAAAGAAGAAGAACAAGCAGCATAACTTAATAACTTGAGATTTCACGATTAGAACATCCAATCGGACGTTTCTAATCGATGTATCTATATAAAAAATCATAAATAACAATCTATAACCAATCAAAATATTAAAGGAGAGAGGAAAAATGAATAATAAAGTAGCCATTGTAACAGGATCCAGTCGAGGAATTGGCGCAGAAACAGCCAAATTATTAGCTCAGCGTGGAGCAAAAGTAGTGGTTAACTATGCAAGAAGTGCAACTGCAGCAGAAGAAGTTGTAGAGGCTATTCAAAAAAGAGGTGGCCAAGCCATCGCTATACAAGCTGATGCTAGAAATATGGAACAAATGAGTCAGCTGGTGGAAGAGACCGTAAAAGTATATGGAACAGTAGATATCCTTGTTCATAATGCGGGCATGAGTTTTCCTAAAAAAACATTTGAAGAGATGGAATGGGAAGAATTCATTCAAAAAACAAATGATGAACTTCAGGCTGCATTTGTATCAACCAAAGTCGTACTGCCTTATATGAAAAAACAACAGTATGGAAAACTTGTGTATGTATCAAGTGGCTTAAGCAATCATCCAGCTCCGGCTTTTATCGCCCATGGAACATCTAAAGGAGGGCTGAATAGTTTTGTGAAATATATCGCCCAAGAAGTAGGAAAGCAAGGGATTACAGCAAATATTGTTTCTCCAGGTTTAGTCGAAACGGATGCTACGGCTAATCTACCACAAGAATTTAAACAACAACAAGAATCTTTCCTTCCACTTGGAAGACTTGGTCGTCCTGAAGATATTGCAAAAACCATTGCTTTCTATGCGAGCGATGATAGTTCTTATATTACAGGAAGTTATACACCAGTAAGTGGGGGCGGTGAAATGAATTAATAAAAAGGCTAAACCAACTTAGATATGTCCTTGAAGTCATTATACATCTATACATGAAAGAGAATGATAGACGAATACACTAAATCATGATGGATAAATGAAAAAGGGGTTGTGGAAAGTGAAAAAGTGGAATGAATTTTTCTCATCCAATAAAGAGATTACGATTCGAAATCTAGCCAGATATATGAATCAATCTGTACAGCAGCAATGGGATTTGATTTTAAAAGAAAATCATGATGAATTAATAGACCATTTTCAAACAATAGGTGAACCTGCTTATGGAGTGTATTTAAATAAGCTTCTAAAACCTATTCTAAAGCAACTAACAGATGCAGGATTAAATATAAAGCCTGGCTTCATTATGCCCAACTCTATAGAACACTGGGGACCACCAGAAGAGCGTGAAAGATGTATCTGGTGTGTAGTAAAAAAAGAAGATGAAACGTCTTTAGGAACACTTGTATTACGAATGTTTCACTCCCATACTAAGTTTGATGTTCCGAGTGCTCCTGTTTTCTTTTCATTAGACGAAATAGAAAAAGAGGCGATTATAAAAGCTATTTCTCAAGCCTCTATACGCCTAAATAAGAAGGATCATGGATTCGTTCCTCAGAATAGAGAAAATACAGATGTTCTAAAGTGGGAATATAGTACAGAAACAGGAATCAGTGATTATTTAAACTCTAATCAGGCTGCCTTGGAAGTAAGTTATCTTGACTATGCTCTTTCAAAATGGGGAAGACAAGGATGGGAGTTAACATCAGTAGGCCCTTATGACGGTCGCCTAGTTGCTTTCTTTAAACGCCCTATATCAGCTAATTAAATGAATTTTGAAAATAAGACCAGATTTCTACATGATATCTGGTCTTATTTTTAGTATTTTATAAGAATTTGGTGTTTGCACTTCCTAGAATCAATATTATGGTGCGACAAGAAGTCGCTTTCTTACAGTGTAGCTAACGCTACTCATCTAGACGCAAAGATAATCTCCATCCGAAACGGCATGCTTGGTAACGAGCCTGTCGGTTGCATGAGGAAATGCGGA
>NZ_JBJZOT010000008.1:0-46662 GCF_057808375.1 Priestia sp. TRM10 | reverse complement strand
TCGTCTAAGGTAATCATTCGTCGTTTGGTACTCATAGCTCTTCAATTTCTCCAACTGCTTTTTCAATACTCGCATATAAATTGTTTAAAGTTTTTGTGTTTTGTTCCACTGCATAATGAATTTTCGACATGAACAAAAGGTTCTTATCAATCAGATTTGTTAAATGCATTTCACGTGTAGTTTGTTCTTGAAAAAACGCCAACGTTTCTATCTGACCTTTTAAAAAATATTGCCGTGAAACTCCTTTTTCCTTTGCAAGTTCATCAATCTTTTTTATCGCTACCGGATCAATATCTCGTAATAAAATATCCACTTTTCTGTTCCATCCTCTCATTTTGGTATGCACTGCTCTATAAAGTTAGAAGAGCATAAGGGGTTTTTGCTATCATCGGAGGATGATAGGCTGGGCAAAGCCCAGCAGAACGTCATTCTCACCTTAAAAAGTGTGATATCACGAAAATTACCACTCTGCCGACCTGCTGTTGATATACTGTTGAGCTACTGTCAATATGAAGTCCCCTCAGCGTCCCTTCATTGTCGACCTCATGAGTATATACGTCCCTTCAACGTCCCCTCAAATTTTACGAGAAACGTATACGTTCTTGACCCGTTCCATCATTAAAAAATGAGGAGATAGGTGTACAACTATGAGCCACTTTTTCGTACAAATCAATGGCTGATTTCACTGAAGAAACCTCTAACTTGTGTAATATTTTCCCTCTAATTTTCCTGGTTTCTTCCTCTCTATGTAAAATCTTTGCTGTCTCACGAACATTACATTAATCCAGAGAGAACTCAAAAACTTTTCATTCGGCTTGCGTAAATTGGTTCAAAAAGAGTTGTTCCTTTAATCGAATATAATCTTCTTTTATGACGTGTAAGTCTGCCATTTCATCGACTAATTCATTAGCAATACGTAATACATTTTCAATGCTAATCAATAACTTTTCAGTTTCTTCCATGATTGAACCCTCCTATTTTTTTGAGGGCAACCCATGTTATAATATTATTTGCCTAATAGTTCTACAAGGGGTGCTTTCCTGGTCGAGAAAGTGCCCTTTCTTCTATTTACATACATTATTACTTTTCCTTGGAATCGTTGTAGAGTTCTTTCTCTAGAAGACGAACCAAATAATCTTTCTTACTAATCCCTTCTTCAATACATCTCTTTGCAAATTCTTTAAACAATTCTTCTGGGATATCTGCATTCAATCGCTTAAATCCAGGTGCTGTTTTCGTCATACCAATCCTCATTCTCTTCGAATATAAGTCACTCAAATGAGTGACTTATATCTAGTTTAGTGGATGTAAATTCCACAGTCAATAACTTTCAGCAAAAGAAATATGACAATGTAAACAGTAAACTTTTCTTATTATTTATTCGCAAATTTAAATTTAAAAAATATTTAATATAACACACTATACTTTTGTTCCAAAAGTGTGTGCTCTGCGAGGCCTGTACGGCTATGCCGTATTCATGCTACCGCATGAAGAAGGCCTTGGGGTGTCGCCCCCAAACGCCGACCAACGTAAGGACGTTGGATCCCCTTAAAAACTCCCCCAACCCCCTCACGTTTTGAGGGGGCTCCCTCGCCGGTTGGCAGGAACAAACAAAGTTTGTTCAATGCCAAGAGGGTTCGGGTGCAGTGAGTCTATCAACTCCTTAAATTCTCGACCTTTCGGTCTTGCGATTTACCGTTGACAGACACCTATACTTTCCTCATCTTTTTATGATGTATCTTATGGCAATAGAAAAAGCAGAGGGAGAATGGAGAGGTCCCCTCTGCTTAATCAATCCAGTTAACATCAACAAATGTCACTAAGGACTACCTTATATGATCCTCATAGCATGTATTGCCTCCCAAATTATTATTCACCAAATAAAAAAACCCCTTGGGAGGTGAAAAAAGAGTCTTTTATGTCATCCCTTCTAATATTACTTCTTTTTTTTACTAATACCGATTCCAACCACGATTCCAATTGAAATACCTAACGCAATTCCTAAACCAATATTGTCCATTACCAAACCTAAAACGAGTCCAAATGCAACACCAAAACATAATCCAATACCGATACTCTCTCCATTATTAGACAAAGAATCGCCCCTTATCTATATATATGCTATATAACTATTCACATCACATTCTACAAATCTAAACGATTCCCTTTATCTTTACATGAATTAGAGTTTTCCCCCTTCATCAGGTATCGGGAGTGAGGCTGTTGGGTTATAAAAAAGTTTGATTGAAAACACGTCTTATTATGTTGATTTTCCAAATATAAAAGAGCCTGCTTTTGAAAAAAAGATTGATCAAAACAGGCTCTTTAAATATTTCACGAGGACGATTTTTATAAAAAAGTTTGATCATTTTCTACCAGTGTTGCTCAATAATCGCGCCCTTTTGCTGAAGATGTTTTATTATTACGACTTTAATCCTTCGCTAAAAGATTACTTACTTATTCAATACTATTCGTTTTCTGATAAACAAAATAACAAGCACTAGAAATAGTAACGCTATCACTGCATACGCTATATTTGAGTATATATCCATATAGCCTACTATCGTTTCCCACGACCCTCCAACTGCAGCACCTATATTAACAAGGGCAAAATTCCATATTAACGTTCCTAAAGTTGTTAATATCAGAAATACTCCAAAATTCATATGAGCCATTCCAGCCGGCAAGGAGATTAAACTTCTAATTAAAGGAATAAAGCGACAAAAGAATACTGCCCACACTCCATATTTAGAAAACCATTCATTTGCTTTACGAACATCCTTTTTGGTTAATCTTAGAATACCTCCCCACTTTTCAATAATTTTTTCTATTCTATTTACATCAATAAGTAACCCTATTCCATAAAGAACGATTGCCCCTACCACTGATCCAATTGTTGAAGCCACTATCACCCCGAAGACACTTAGGGATGTATGAGTAGTCATGAATCCTCCAAATGTTAGGATAACCTCTGACGGTATTGGAGGAAATAAATTCTCTATTGTAATCAATAAGAAAATACCCATATATCCGAATTGTTCCATTATATTAGTAATCCAAGTTTCCATTTCAAATTCTCCTTCTACTATTAAAATAAATCTTTAAACTTTCGATAAATCGTAGTATCAATAATTTTATACAAGATAAACATTCCAAAAAGCCCAAATGCATAAACAATAAAAGTAATTTCTAAAGTGAGCGTAATTAATGAATAAGGAAATATCGCAACATCTAGTGCCCAGACTACAATAGAAGCTAAAATGGATACAATTGTCCAACCAACTAAATAATAATGGGCATGTAAATTGAAGAACAAAGAGTTTTTAGATAAATTTAAAAACTCTTTGACCTTGAATTGATTGATTGCTTCCCTTGTAGCGTCTACTTCGCTGTTACCTTGCTGTATCAAATCATGAACATAATCTTCTAAATAAGTTTGTAATTCTAACTTGTCTTCCTCATTCATAGCTAATTGGTTAACATACAATCTTATATCATCTTGTTTCTTATACAAACTGTTCATTCGAATATGACTAATATAATTTAGTGCTCCCCAAAGAACGGCAATTGCAATCGAAAACCAGTAACTAATAAGTACCCAAATTGGATCACCTGAATACAACTGATCAATAAAATTTGTAATACCAAAAAGAAATGCTGAAAGTAATAGTATCCAGCTATATTTTATATCTTCAAGACTAAATATTTTTCTTAAATATCTACTCATGATTCTTCCTCCTTTAAATAAATCTTTTAACCATTTCAGTGACTTTTCTCCAATCATTTATTAGACTATCCAATAATTGTAGGCCTTCATCTGTAACAGAATAGTATTTGCGTCGTCCTCCATGGCTCTCTTTCCCCCATGATGACGATATTGCACCTTGTTTCTCTAATCTTTTCAAAGATAAATATAGTGTAGCCTCTTGAATTTCAAATTCTCCTTCTGTTTTTTCTTTTATTATTTTTGAAATTTCATAGCCATAACTCTTTTTTTCTTTCACAACAGAAAGAATTAGAAGATCAATATTTCCTTTTAATAATTCCTTATTCAAAGCTATACACCCCCAACTAACTACATAACATTATTAAGTACTATATTATCATAAGTTATATTACTTAAAATTACAAGGTACTTTTAGATTTAACACTTAAAGAAAAAAACCAGCAATAAAATGCTG
Source organism: Priestia sp. TRM10 (assembly GCF_057808375.1). Taxonomy (NCBI): domain Bacteria; kingdom Bacillati; phylum Bacillota; class Bacilli; order Caryophanales; family Bacillaceae; genus Priestia; species Priestia sp. TRM10. The sequence continues at coordinate 42,481 of NZ_JBJZOT010000008.1, read as the reverse complement.
ATTTCAATCGTATGCTATATTAAATTTCCATCTCCATTAAAGTTGTTGCTCCATAATCTGGCCCTTTAATTGAATAATACACCTGAAGTTTAAGGGGCAAAAGAAAAAACCTATTAATACAGGGTTTTATCGAACTTTGTTTTAAATTATCGAACTTTTTTACAAATTATCAATCTTTATTTTAAATCAACACTTGGAATAGGATTTGCTATTGGATTAGATCTTTTGTGCGGTACTTTTTATTTAACGTTTTATAAAGGCAATTGAGAGAAGAAATGAAATCTGAAAAAACCATAAGGGGTATCGCCAACATTCCGAGGTCATCTTACCAAAAGAAGAAAAATACACGTTTAGACATATTTTAGACACAATTCAGCTGACTACCTGTACGTTAAGCAGCCGGTTGGGTGTTTTATTTGATATTCAAATCTTGAGAAAACCACGTATTCACATGGGCGGTTTGGATTCAACTAATGATATTTTTGATGCTGTTAATGAGATGATTCAAGTCATCTGTTCTTGGATCGTCCTTTTTAATATGAACTCCTACACTTCGATCAATCAAATTAAGTGTGAATTTCCTATCGTTTCGAACCAAACTTTCTATAAGATCCGGTTGATGAAATTCAATTATAAATGATTCTAGACTCTTTAGCGGGTAAGCATGAACCTGTAGTATGTTTTTTGAATTGGGAGAATCGGGTGTGAATAATGCTGTCATTACAACGATAGACTTCCCAGAAAGGGTGATGATCATATACTCACCCTTTTTTTCATCAATCTCCTCCACACACGCATCAATGAGATTCAACTCTTCTATTGCTTGGATTAATAATTCAACCGCATTTTTGGAACGTGCTTGCTGGATACGGCTGATCACAGATTCCATTTTCATTATCTTACCCCTTTATTCTACTTAGTTGTAGTGTTAACAAAGAATTATCAACGGACCAAATAAGAGCCCGAGAGAAATCGGATCAAAGTAACGTAAAGCCAAAGGACAACTGATAAATACTTATTTTCGTTTTCAGTAAAAAAAGCCTTAGAAACTAATTCAAAATCTTTTTCACTTAATTTAATTTCGTCTCCTATTTTGTCCTTGGGGTCACCGTATCATTGAATACTAGACTTTGTTTTTGCCCACGTTTTTCAGTATTACCAAGTATGCGGCTTTCTGGTCTCAGCGCCCATGAAGCGATATTGAGTATAGCATAGAAAAGCGGAAGGATAATATGAAACCCGTAATCACCATAATCATTAGCAAACACATGAGATAAAGCCGCACCAGTCATTAAAAAGAAGATACCAGCGTGAGCCCATTCTTTAAGCCGAGGAAAACCTGGAAAGACGATAGCAATGACTCCAAGTATTTTCCAAATCCCAAGAATGTTCATGATGTATAACGGGTAACCGATATTCTTTACTAACTCGATATTTCCTCCTAATTTCATCAGTTGACCAATACCACTTAACAAAATTGATACTGCGAGTAGTGATGTGACTGTCCAATAAGCAATCATTTTTCCTTTTGTTTTCATCTTTTGATCCCTTCCTTTAATCATTGATTTAAATATGCAATAATTTCTTACAAACTCTTCACTAGATTTGTATTCAAAACGACACCTTTAAGCGAGTGAAAGCTATTTTTTACCTAGAGAGAAAATAGCTTTCACTAATTTCAATGAAGAAAAAGAATGACCAAATACAAAAATGGCTGAATTCCTCAACTTGCGCTTTTGCTTACTTTAATATTCTCCTTTAATCACAAAAAACGAGCCCCGAATTGTTCCAGCTAGTTTAGACTTCTGCCTAGAAAACTTAAACTTCCCTTCTAACTCCTTTGGTACCTCCATCCCCTCAGAAAGCTTAAAACCAATGGCCCGCTTCTTAGGGTCATCAACCGTATACATGACGTTTACCACAAGACCGTCCTCATAAAATACGTAGGCAAATTTGATATTTTCCACTTGAAAACGCGAAGTTTCTAAAGGTTTGGCCGCAAACTTAATATCACGTTCTTCTTTCAAAATTCGGTTCACATAATCAAGTGTCTCCTGGCTTTCGCTAGCTGGTACAACCGTAAATTCATGCTTGTATTTGTTCATAAAGTAACGGGCTTCATTAGCACGTAAACCAGCAAGCGCTTCTACTACAGGTGAAGATTCTAAATCAACCGTAGACACATTTTTAAAATCAACGATATAAGACATTTCCACCCCTCCAGTTATCTCTTTATTTCCTAACAACAGGAATCCACATTTCACCAAAAACTAAGCCGTTTTGCTGCCCCATCTCAACTGTTGCATTTGGTCCACCAACATAGGCAAAATTCTTTGCTTCTGGCAATACTTGACCAAAGGCAATGCCAGAAAGTTTATTATTCAATTCTTCAGCCGTCTTCCCTTCCCCTTTCACAACTAGGTATTCCCCCTTAGGAAATTGAATCACTCTGGCCTCTTCTGATGCCGATGCCTCTGTCATGACGCCAGCATAATGCATCATCTTGTTATTTACCGCCTCGTTCACAGCAAAAACGTAGTCATTTGTAGCTATAGCTTTTAAAGCGTCAAGTCTTCCATCTTGGCTGAATGCCTGCCAAAAGTCTGACTTTTCCTTGTTTATGCCAGCATAGTCTGTGTAATCACTCTTAAGCTCAGTTCCAAAACCTAAAACGGTAAAGCTATCTTTTTCTTGTAGAGTATAATTTGTCATATTTAAAACCTTCCTTTTTTTAAAATTTATCAAATGAGTTTGTTATCTTCACTTGATAAGTTTATAATAGTCTTAAATCATGTCAAAAAATGGTACTGTTTAGGAGTTCTGATGAAAAAAGTTGAACGAATTAATATCATCATGCGGTATATCAACAATCGCTCCCACTTTACAATTTCTGAAATCATGCGAGAATTTAATATCTCTCGTTCGACAGCTATCAGAGATATCAAAGAAATTGAGGCGATGGGGATGCCACTTGTCGCTGAAGTTGGAAGGGATGGAGGCTATTTTGTCATGCACAACTCTGTCCTACCCGATGTTCGCTTTACCGATAATGAGGTCAAAGCTCTTTTTATTGCCTTTATGGCCACAAGAAATCAACAACTCCCCTATTTAAAGAGTCGTCAGTCTTTAGCTGAAAAATTACTTGGCCTCATTTCACAAAACCAGCAAGATGATCTTGTTCTTTTAAATCAAATCTTGCTTTTTGCAGGGACCAATCCCTATAATCCCGATCTACTTGATCTGTCGGACCTCCCCCACCCCATGTTAGAAAAACTCATCCAGATTCTTCTTTTGGATAGATATTTATTAGTTACCGTCGAAGAAGAGAAAATAATAAAGACTTATTCAATCTATCTTTTGCACCTTTATCATGAAAAAAGCGTTTGGCTGATCGAAGGCTTTGACTTAAAGGAAGAAAAGAAGCAGATTTTTTCTGTCGACCAACTCACTAATGTCAAACCCTCCCCGGCGAAAAAAAGATTAAGTAAGAAAAAGATATTAGAAAAACTAAGTGAACAGGAAGAAGTAAGCAACCTTGTCTTTGAACTTGGTCCAAAAGCAATTGCCCAGTTTAAAAAATACCATCCATTAAAATCTTCAATTTCCTATACGAATCCTTACCAAACCACAGCCATTCTAAAGACTTATATCAATGTTAATAAGCCCGAGGAATTGAACGAAATAACAAATTGGTTACTTTTCCTAGGTGGGGATATCAAGGTCAGGGAAATACCAGAAGAAGTCCTAGAAGTTATACAAGAGAGATTATGCTTATACTATCCATAAGCATAATTTTTTCCAAAAAACAAACCCAACTAAAACCCCTTCAACTTTTCTGAAGGGGTTTTCACTCATCATTCAAGAATAAATAAATTCGCCTTTATTGAACTAAACTGTACTCTTTAGTTCAATAAAATCCAGAGAATCAAATGTATACTCTATAAAAAACTAGTTAACATAATCCTTATTATCGGCATTGAAAAAGGATCTTCAATCGAAGATCCTTTTTATTATTAATAGAACTGTTAACTGAAAGGTTATCCAGTATAAAACACTATACTTTTGTTCCAAAAGTGTGTGCTCTGCGAGGCCTGTACGGCTATGCCGTATTCATGCTTACGCATGAAAAAGATCTTGGGGTGTCGCCCCCAAACAACGACCAACGAAAGGCCGTTGGATCCCCTTAAAAACTCCCCCAACCCCCTCAAGTTTTGAGGGGGCTCCCGCGCCGGTTGGCAGGAACAAACAAGGTTTGTTCAATGCCAAGAGGGTTCGGGTGCGGTGAGTCTATCAACTCCTTAAATTCTCGACCTTTCGGTCTTGCGATTTACCGTTGACAGACGCCTATACTTTCCTCATCTTTCTATGATGCATTTTATGGCAATAGAAAAAGCAGAGGGAGAATGGAGAGGTCCCCTCTGCTTAATCAATCCAGTTAACATCAACAAATGTCACTAAGGACTACCTTATATGACCCTCATAGCATGTGTTGCCCCCCCAAATTATTATTCACCAAATAAAAAAACCCCATTGGGAGGTGAAAAAAGAGTCTTTTATGTCATCCCTTCTAATATTACTTCTTTTTTTTACTAATACCGATTCCAACCATGATTCCAATTGAAATACCTAACGCAATTCCTAAACCAATATTGTCCATTACCAAACCTACAACGAGTCCAAATGCAACACCAAAACATAATCCAATACCGATACTTTCCCCATTATTAGACAAAGAATCGCCCCTTATCTATATATATGCTATATAACTATTCACATCACATTCTACAAATCTAAACGATTCCCTTTATCTTTACATGAATTAGGGTTTTCCCTCTTCATCAGGAATCGGGAGTGAAGGCTGGGGTTTGGGGCTAGCCCCAAGGTCTCACCATCGTCACTTTATATAGAATAAGGTAAATAATTTAGTGCGGATGATAATGCGGTTTTGCAATCTATACTTAAAGAAGTCGAATGATCTTAACATGTATTTCATCAGTTTATCGGTCGTTCGGCAAAATAAACGAAGACTGCAAAATGGATAAAGACAAGGAGAAAAAGGTGGAGATTTTTTGAGCGTTAGCGTTCCATAGGACAAAAAATACTACCTGTACCTTGTCTTTATCCAAGCTCCTTATACCTTATATTTTTAATACCATATCATTCTTTTATATACATTTAATTGAATTAAACAAGTCCTATCCTTCATACATCTCAATAGAAAGGGAACAAGACTGTTTTATAGCTTCCCGTTTATATTCGGTACGATTTAAAACAAAAGGAGGAATTTTATGTCATTTGAAAATGGGAAAAATAATAAAAACAAAAAATACAGTTTTGGTGAAAGGCACAATAATCAAAATAAGAAGGATAAAAAAGAAGCACGAATCCTTGAAGCACCCGTGCGTGTTGATGTAGCTGATGTAGAAGATCCTTTATTTGAGGAATTACAAGGGTTAATTGGAGAATCAATTTTAATTGTCACAGAGTCAGATCAGCTTAACTTATTCGGTCAAGCGTTTAGGCCTATATTTTGTGGTACGGTTTATGCTGTGGAACAAGGAACTGTCACTCTATTCCCTGTTAATATTAAGATGGTAACTGCTCCATTTTTTCAATTTCCAACACCTTTAACTATTCCTCTGGAAAAAATTGGACAATTCACACCTAACTTTGATTGCAATGCAAGAATACCGCTTACATAATCATTCATACGTTGGATTTAGAAATGATATGTAATAATTTATAGATTCTAAATCTTTTTAGATATAATAACGTATTTACCAAAGAAAAACCTACTGGAAAAAGGGACTGACCCCCGTTTTTGAGACAGGGATCAAAACACCTTTTAAACAGCCAGTTGTCGGTATTGTACCGGTGACTGGTTGTTTAGTTTCGTTTGAATACGGATATGGTTATAATAAGTAATGTAGCTTTCGACAGTTTGTTCTACGATGGCAGTCGTAGTACATGTTAACTCGTCGAGGTAAAACGTTTCAGACTTTAGACTGGAATGAAACGATTCAATGGAGGCATTATCTGCAGGTGTCCCTTTGCGGGACATACTCATGATGATGCCTCTTTCTTTGACTTTTCGTTGATACGCATATGATGTGTAAACCGAACCTTGGTCGCTATGCAACGTACATCCCTCAGGTAAAGGAGGGAGTTGACTTAATGTATCTAAAACAAACTCTACGTTTTGACAATCACTCACTGAATACGCAATGATTTCACCATTAAATAAATCTTGAATACTTGAAAGATACAACTGTTTAGGTCCAAAAGGCAAGTAGGTAATATCGGTAACCAGCTTTTGAAAAGGGCGCTCTGCTCGGAAATTACGGTTTAACACGTTTTCTGCAACCTGATAAGGTTGTCCTGTTTGTTTCCGTTTTTTCCTTTTCACACGACATTGCCAACCGTATTTCTGCATAACACGCTGCACTACTTTATGGTTGATATGCATCGTTTGATTGAGTAACGCTGTAATTTTTCGATAGCCATATCGAAATTTATGTTTACGGCACTGCTCACCAACTTTTCGTTCTATCCATTTCTTTCCCTTTGTTTCTTCTCCTTGCTCATTTTTCTTCCAACGATAATAAGTGGATCGAGGAATACCCAGGCACTGACAGATTTGAGAGATAGGCAGTTTCTCTTTTAATTCCTCTACTAACTTCAATACAACTTCTGGTACCACTCCCTTTCCAACTCTTTGTACTTTTTTAAGACTTCAATCTGTTGTTTTAAATATTGATTTTCAGCTTGTAACTTTGATGGAGTATCTTGAGAATGAGGCCCTTTTCGATGGGTGTATGTTTGCCCAACGGGCTGTGCCAGGCGATAGGATTCTCCATTTCTATGCCACCTCATCCATGTTTTGAGTTGTGTATGGTTGCGGATCTGTAACGTTTCCATAACTTCTTTGACCGGTACTCCTGCCAATCTCATTTCAATTGCTTTTAATTTCACTTCTACTGGATAGCTCACTCTTTTTCCCATAGAAAAAACACCTCCAAGTTATTGTTAGGTACTACATACCCGTTTTTTAACTTAAAGGTGTTTTGTATTTGTCTCACTTTATGGGGTCAGTCCCAAAAGGCAGTAGGTTTTTCTCTTTTTACACTGTCTAAGATCCTCATTTACAGTTTACATAATCTTCGCTATAAGAACAGTGCCTAATCATTAATAGGACATTCACCTATGCAACTTTTTTGCAATAGTCTAATGAGGCAAGGAGGCTATTGTATGACAAAATTAATTCAAGGTAGTAAGGATGTTTCCGATGCAAATCTCTTGCCCTGGCAAGAGGATGCACTAAATGCTTTTAGTGACAAAATGAAAGATAAAGAACATCTCTTTCCCTGTATTCCAGCTACCCAATCTTTTTCAATGGGACATCTCAGATATGGGTTTGTAGGAAATCCGAAAAATTATCAAACCTCTCTAGAACTAGCTAGTTTACTAAAAGAGTTCACGATAAACTGCAGAAAGTATGGAAAGTATACAACCCTGATTATATTTTTTGATACACCCGAACATCTTATCGAGAGCAGCATTATAGAGGATTTTGAACTATTATTTTGGAAACAGCTCAACCATTTAAATGAGCTAGATGAAATCGATTGGCCTACCCATATTCCAAAAGATCCTTCAGACCATACTTGGGAGTACTGCTTTCATGGAGAACAGTATTTCATGTATTGTGCTACTCCTAAACATGAAAAGAGAAATAGTAGAAACTTTCCTTATATGATGATGGCCATTACCCCACGTTGGGTTCTTCAGGAATTTAATAAAAATGAAAAGTACGCTAGAAAGATTAAGGAACAAATAAGAAGAAGAATTGATAAATATGATGATATATCTATACATTCTTCTTTAAATAGTTATGGAAATGCGGATAATTATGAATGGAAACAATATTTTTTACGAGATAATGATGATACAGAGTTACCTCAATGCCCATTCTTGAACAGTTTAATGGATAAAGAAAATAAAAATTAGGATTATCAGTCATTTTTAGGAGTAAAACTTCAAAGCTTTGAGCAAACTATTCACGATGCTCTCCATTGGCATCGTAAAGAAATGTTGCCAAATATGTTGTAGAAAAAGCCTACTGTCATCTGGATACCCTAGACAGTAGGTTTTTCATTCTTATAATGTTTGTTATAGATGTAAGTAATAGCAATTCTAAACACAGTTCATATAATAAAAGGAAATTTCATAAATTCACCAAAATTGAGCCATGGTAAAAAACAGAGAGGTCTACTCCAACCTCTCTGTTTCTATGTTGTAATATAGAATAATTAATACTTTATTGAGCAAACTACTCAAGATACATGAAGTATCACCCCACGACCGATAATTTTGTAACAAAAAACCTACTGTTCGGGATCAGTAGGTTTTTCTATTTTATACGTTGTATAACTTATACATTTGTAGTTAACATAATGAAGATTATCGGAAATGAAAAAAGTGTCCTTATTTGCTAAGAGACACCTTTTTCATTATTTAAGGTAAGCTTTTTGGAAAAGCTAATCGTTAACAATCTGTATTTTTAGACTTATGAAGAGGAGGGGGAATTAACCAGCCTTTTTCTTTATTAAGTCTTAGAAACTTTCCTCCAAGAGCTACTTTTTGCATATGAATTTGTGCAAACATGGCTGCAATATCTTCACGAATAGACTGTCCAATCAGTTGACTACAAGCAATTAGACCAGCAGCTATATTCATTGAAATGGCGGCTGCAATTTCCGGATCTTGAACACGTGCACCTACAGGTATATCATCTAAACAAGCTTCAGGACGTTCTGGTGGGGTTGGTGGTAAACCAACTCCATTTTCTTTTAACAATGTTTCTATACCTTTCATTTCTTGTTGACACTGTTCGATTGTCTCTTGTACCAACTTATGTAGATCCTTGTCTCCTACATGATTTAGAAATGTTTGATAGCCAGACACTAACCCCTTTGAGGTGGAAAGATATGACCATGTTCCAAATACTTCACCATAATGCATCGGTTCATCTGTAGGATTTCCACTTAAAATACCCATTGTTATCCTCCTTATAAAATTCATGATAGTGTGCCACCTTTCTTGCTATGCACATGTGTAATATCTCCAAATCTCTTTTCATTATTCTTCCACTTATATCGAAATTTGGTTCATCAAAGAATATAATTTCATATTTTAAGCAAACTAACCAAGATGTGTAGGTGAGCATCATCCACTATATCCTTGTTATTAACCCTAAAAAAACTACCTGTATAGGGTAGTTTTTTTGAAATTGATGGAGAAATCATAAATGGTGGCTCTCATCACAACTACTTATCCATAGTCATACAGAATTGTCGAACCCTATGAGGTTTTACCAGGAGCAAGTACTTACTTCAAGAGAGTGGGTAGCAAGTTTTTAGAACAATACATATGATAGAGGGATTCCATAAATTCACTAACTTGAGCCGTAGTGAAAAACAGAGAGGTTCTTCCCCTACCCCTTTGTTTTGTAATATAAGGTGAATACTATATGCATTTTCAGTTAACGTAATCCATCTTATAGGAAAACATAATAAGACCTCTTATAAATTAAGAGGTCTTATTAACTTTGACTTAAACAAAATAAATTGCAGAATAGGATCTGAGACTATTATTCTTTTGGTTTTATAGGTACACAAATGTCACAATAATCATTATCATCAGCTTCACCACTATATCGTTCGAAAATTGGCTTCGAATCAATTTCATAACCTTTGTTTAACAAATCAGAAAAAATGGTATCCAATGCTTTTTGAATTTCTTCTGCTGTGTGCTTAACTTTATAGATAGCGTACTGACCTCCTGGTAATTCACCTTCGCTAACAACATCATCAATTTGATAATCGTTTGAAATGACGATACCAGCATCATAGCGACAATTTTCTGGAGAGGTCACTTCAGGATTATCTCGTGGAATACCAAGTATAATTGCTGTTTTATTAAACAGACCGTTCCTTTTAGCCCAGCTTTTTAACTTTTCCATCACTTCAACGTTATGGGGACCATATGGACCAACTTTTCTCACATATGCAATTCGGGAAGTTGGTAAGTTATCGATCCTAATATTCATATAACTTCGCTCCTTTTTCATCAATATTTACTACAATGAAAAAGGTATCATGATTAAAAAAAATAATCACCTAAAATTTTTAAAAATTTAAAAATTTTACCATCTATTCATTTTGCATACTCTATACACATTTAGTTTACATAATACATCCTCTAGGAACCAAGCACTCTAATGAATCCTTGTATATAAGGGTTCATTTTTATTTCCTCTAACTCTTTTATTCATCTTTTAATGCATGATATATATGAAAGCATTCTACGGCTTAAACAGACAGAAATATTTGCATAAATAATTGATTTTTTTATGCAAAAGTTAAGGTATAAAGCGACCTAGAATTTATTAAGCATAAGCTGGCCAATTAATCATTTTATAATTTAGACTACAATAACATTAAGTATGGCTATATAGATTGTCTATCTTTTAAAGTAGCTAACTTTCTATAAAGTGAACTTTTACTTACATTTGTAATTTCACTAATTTCTTTGATTGTATGCTTCCCTGCTTGATAAAGTTCAATAGCATGATTCATACCTGCATGTTTATCATGATACTTCTTCATCCTACCGACATAGCGCCCTTTATCTTTTGCAATAGCAATGCCTTCTTTTTGTCTCATTCTCGTTATATCTCTCTCCAGTTGGTTAACCCCCGCCATAACGGTCAAAAGGAAAGTTGAATAAGGATTGTCTTCTGTCATATCAAGCCATGTATCTTTTAAACTTTTTAAAGCAGCTCCCTTTTTCTTAATAATCTCAATTAACTTAAATAAATCTTTGCTGCTTCTTGAAATGCGAGTTAAATCAGAGACTATAATTTTATCTCCAGGTTGAAGAATAGAAAGCATGTTTTGTAGTTCTAGACGTTCGGTAGTAGCTCCACTAATTTTTTCTTCAAAAATCTTATCGCAACCAGAATCATTTAATTGTTTCAATTGTCTATCCAAGTTTTGTTCTTTACTTGAAACACGAGCATATCCATAAATCATATATTATTAACTCCTTTTTGAAGTATAAATTCTTATTTTATACTCTTAATTATATATCAATTATGGGACAAGTCTATTGGGAGAGTATAAACTCTTACTCCCTTGTTTTTTATTCTCTATATTCTACCTTCCCAATAGGGTCTACCCTATTGGGAGGGTTATTTGTTATCGCAAAGAGGAGTGACATAGCGCTATAGCGAAGTGAAGAACATAAAATTAAAAGGGAGGTGTATATTATGTCGCACGGGCAAAATAGAATAGAGGTCTATTACTCCCCTGGTGATTTGTGTGCTATGCTCGATATAAGAGAATCAACATTACGTAAGTATGCAGTCCAACTTGAAAAAGTGGGTTGGAAGTTCTCTAAGAATAGTAATGGTCATAGACAATATACCGATACGGACATTATGGCGATAAGAAGGATAATTCAAGCCAAAGATAAAAGCGATATAACGTTAGAAAAGGCAGCAAAGCAAGTTGTATCAATGCTTCAAGGTAAATCTGTATCGGTGCCCGCTATGATGGACGAAGGAATAGAGGGGCGCTATAGCAACGATATAAAAGAATTAAAAGAGACTGTTCAAAAGCAAACAGAATTCATAAAAGTATTAGCTGACCGCCTGGAGGAAAGATATAAATTTATTCAACAGCAGTTAGCAAAACAAGAGGAACGATCAATAAATAGAAGTAAAAAATTTATGGAAGCAATAAGAGGTATGCAAGCACTAAAGAAGGAAAATGATGAAACACAAAAATTAATTGCCGCTACACAAGAAAAGATAGAAGCGCAACAAAAGAAAGGCTTCCTTGCTCGCCTGTTCGGACGATAAACAAAGAAACCTTACTTTTATCTAGTTACCACATTTGAAAAGAAGCATATTTCTACAAATAATATTTCCAATACGCCGCTATAACGGTGCTATATCCTGCTTTCTACAGATATTTCAGTTAATAAATCTTAACTTGATTATGTATACGATATATAAACTTAGTTAACATAATCCATCGTTGGTTAAACAAGATTTCTGGAATCTTTCCACACAAAAAGAGTGCATGAAAATCCTAGGTTTTATGCACTCTTTTTATGTTGTTAAACTAGCTTACTTTGTTCCTTTTTCTTCTTTACGTTTCTTAACTGCAGCTCTTAATGGACTATCTCCAGTTTTTTTAGTTGGTGTACCCTCAGCAGTTTCAGTCGTCTTTTGATCCTTTAAGAATGCATCAGTTTGAGCCTTTAAATCTTCTACTAGAGCTCTAAGCTGAGCTTTTTTCTCTTCCGGAATTTCTTTAACTTTTTTATCCTTAAACAAGTCTGCAACAAAAAGGCCAAGAAGGTTATTTGATAAAGCTGTTAACTTCTCACGGTTTTCTTTACTCAACGTTAGTTACCTCACCTTCATAATTTATTCATGCTAATACAACCTATGATATATTCTCTAAAATGCAACGGACATATGCTCTATAAAATGATTTTTTTACATAGAAAAAGGCAGATCCTGTAGAAGATCCACCCATTCTTTTTAAACGCGTATAGCATTTACTGCAGATAAGGGTATCATTGTTGGAATCATTGAACCATATCCTGGAGTCATTTGTGTAATTTCAAGCATGTCATCTTCCACGTTGTATAGTACTCCACTAATCGGAAGCCCAGAATCAGTGAAGATTTCAACAAAACGACCTAGTTGCTTGTTTAATTCGGAAATTAATGATGCATCAAAGTTCATTTTATACTCCACCCCCTAACATTCCCACTGATTGAATTGCATCAGGAAGAATGTAAGTTAATCCGCCATCAGCTTCTTGTACTACTGCATAGTCATTTCCGACAAACAGTAATTCACCTTGTACAGTCCCTACCAGCTCGTTAGTTACCGTTATAGCAACTTGTGTACCCACTAAGTCTACAAGGCTTCCTAATATACCATCAGGATTAGGTAATCCTGGCACATCTGGTAAGTCAGGCACTAAAGAAGCAAGTAAGTTTAAAATTTCTCCCACAATATTTAAGATAGCCGTTACTGTGTCTGTTGCTAATCCAGATACGGAGAGTAATATTTGTTCCAATCCTGTAAGAAAATCATCAATATTATCTAAAGACAATGCATCTAATAAAGTTTGTAGTTCGTCTTGAAGGTTAAGTGGAGAGTCAGTTCCTAGTACAGGTCCTAGTAAATCGTCGAACAATAATCCATTGAGGTTGGTCAACAGATCAGTTGATGAACTACCTAAGTTAATTTGTCTAGCCACTTTTCAATCATCCCTTTCTATTTAGACTATGTAATAGAATATTCAATGCTAGAGGATATGATATGGATAAGCACACTAAATACCTTAAAAAAGGGCTTCTAACCAGTCCATTTTGTGTCACAATCGTAAGTATTTTATAAAATATGGGCAACTCGTCTAATCACTTCAACAGTATGAAACATAAGCTATAAGGACTGTTTAGGAAAAAGATGAGTCGTAAATGCCCTATAATAGTAGGCATTAAGCATTTGCAAACAACCTATCTTTTATCGAATTCTCATCTTCTTTCTAAATAAGGAGAGAAAAACAATATAAAACTCTCAAAACTTAAAAAGGAGAAGATGTTCATGAATACACGTTCAAAACCGTTCAGTGATCGTTTTGACAAATTTGACAAATTTGACAAAAAAGACAAAAATTGCTGTGATAGCAAATGTGGAAGTTGTGGATTTGATGCTGATGGAATCTTTCAAGATGGAGTACAGAAAAGTGACATTGGTCAAGGTTCAGATGAACTAATTATTATTAGGGATTCCTGTGAAATTGAGGTAACAACAACTGATTCACAAATTGCTCTATCCCTACAAGTTGCACTAGAAGTGGCAATCGCTCTTGTAATCAACATTGCTATTGTTGATGAAGTTCAAGCAGAAGATATTACCCAAAGATTATTGCAAAAATCCTCTATTAGCCAATTAAATCGTCAAAAAATCCTAATTGAAGGTTCACAACAGGTTACAGTGTCAACTCAGGATTCAGATATAGCTATTTCCATCCAAGTAATGCTCCAAGTACTCCTTGCACTTCTTGTTCAAATCGATATCCTATAAACATAAAAAAGAGGAAGACACCGCTAGGTGTCTTCCTCTTTTTTATGTTTCAAAGTAATAGACAAACCTATTATTTTTATCACAACTTGTCTGTCTGTCCAATCCTCTTAAAAGAATAACGAATACGCTATGAATAACTCGTCTATTCATTAGGAGGTATACTATGTTAAGTTGGATATTGCTTATATTATCTATTATTGTATCAGCTATTTTAATCCTGATCGTTCAATGGATATCTGAGGATCCATCAACGCCTGGCACTTTTAAAGAAAACCAAATGATTGTGAAGTTTAAAGATGGTGTAACACAGGACATCATAGATCAGATTCATACTACTAATCAATGCACAATGCTAGAACAAAATAATGATCTAGGGTTCCAATTACTAGAATCTAAATACACTACTAGTAAAATGATGAAGTTATACAGTACATTAGATGAAGTAGAATACGTTGAGCCAAACTATACAGTAGAAGCTTTTCTTACTCAAAATGATGCATTCTATGCATATCAGTATGGTCCACAAAAGATTAGTGCACCAGCTGCCTGGGATGTTACAACAAGTAATAGTAACATTCGTATTGCTATTGTTGACACTGGGGTGCAGACGAATCATCCTGATTTAGTTAATAAATTATTGCCTGGGTATAACTTTGTGAACGGTAACTCAAATGTAACGGATGTTAATGGCCATGGTACACATGTAGCTGGGATTGCAGCAGCAGCTACCAATAACAATTTAGGGATTGCTGGTATTGCCCCATCTGCAAGAATCTTACCTGTAAAAGCACTTGCTGATAATGGTAGTGGTATATCAACTAATATCGCTAATGGTATTGTTTACGCAGCCAACCAAGGCGCTCAAGTTATTAACTTAAGTTTAGGGACAACCCAAGATTCTGTAACAATAAGAAATGCCATAGATTATGCTATAAACCGAGGATCTGTAGCGGTAGCTGCCGCAGGAAATAACGGCGCCAACTTGCTTACTTATCCTGCAGTATATCAAAACGTCTTATCTGTTGCTTCAACAGATGAAAATGATCAGAGATCTAGCTTCTCAAACTATGGAACATGGGTTGATGTAGCTGCCCCAGGTTCTAATATCTTATCTACGTATCCAAATAGTTACTATTCTTACCTTAGTGGTACTTCTATGGCCTGCCCACATGTAGCAGGTTTGGCGGCTTTATTAGCAGCACAAGGAAGAAGTAACATCCAAATTCGAAGCATTATCCAAAATACTTCAGATCCGGTACCAGGCACAGGTACGTTTTGGGTTTATGGAAGAGTAAACGCCAATAGAGCTGTACGACAAACATAATGGGAGACAGAGAAGTCTATGAATGATAATAGGCTTCTCTGTTACATACGGGCTTCTAGTTTCTTATATTATTTTTTCTGGATTATTTATCATTTAGAACACAGTTCTAAATGATAAATAATTACAATTAAAGAATTTATAGATACTTTTTTTCCTCCCTTATATAAAATGCTACTATCTAACATTCCACATTAAATGGAGATAAAAGATCCAGTTATTATATTAGAGTTAGACATAAGAAAGCTTGGAAGGTTTGAGTGCTTCCAAGTTTTCTTATTGAATGTTAAATTGAGTGATTGTAGCTACTAAGAGATGAATTAATGCTTGAATATAGATAGCTTTTTTATTAGTTAATATCATTTTTAACATATACAACAATATATATGTCATTGTATATGTTATTTAAAAGCATCGTATTCTTCTAACAACCTTCTAAGCGCAAGATTAATAAATTTTGATTTGTCGCCTTTCTTTCCGTTCTTTACAATTTTATTTTCAATAACTTTGGCTAAATCTGCATCCATATAAAAAGAAGTAAATACCTTGTTGCTCTTCTTAGTTTCTTTAGATGGCTTTTTTCCCTGAGCTAAATCTTTAAAATATTCTTCATCATTTGAAGCTTTATTTTCTATATTCGTGACTTTCTCTTCTTCCTTTTTAGAGCGATCTTCGTATTGATTGAAAAACTGCCCTGCAGCTGTAGGTCTTTTAATCTTGTTTTTCAAGTTGTCTTTGTCTGACACGCTTTTTCAACTCCCTTACAAACAATCTATAATATTCTAAAGCTTGTCCTAATTCTTGATTACCTTCAAAACCGTTAATTGGAAGACGTCTAGTTGAAGCTTTTCTCTTTATAGAAGTTTTAAATCGTAGACCTTTATATTCTTCGTCAATTAATTCTTTCATAGATTGAATTTCTTTTGCCCTTGGATCAATAATCGCAAAAAGAATTCCTGCAACTTCTAAGGTTGGGTTGTATCGCCTTTTCGCTTCCTCTACAATTTCTAAAAATTTAGGAATTGCATAATAGCAGAACATAGATCCATCAAACATTACCACTGAATAACTACCTGCTTCTGAATATGTACTAAGGGGCATAACTGTTTGTTCTGATAAGGATGGGGGAGTATCGATAATAATCCAATCGTATCGCTCCATAATAGGATTCAAGGCTTTGGTGAGGGCATCTAATCCTTTCCCTTCCTGATACATTAGGTGAGGGAGCGTAGCTAGGAAATCATTTGATGGAACTAAATCTAAGTTTTCATTAATTTTAACAATGTAAGGACGTACATCTTCATCTTTAATAGCTTCTAAAATGGTTTGTTCCTCAAATACATTACAAATATCAAACTCACCAGTCAGAAAAGAAGTTAGATTTCCTTGTCCATCCATATCTATGCAAAGAACCTTTTCTTTTTTACTTAATAAATAAGCTGTAATTCCACTAGAAGTAGACTTAGAACAGCCACCTTTAGAAATACCAAAAGTAACGATTTTAGCCGTCACATTATCACCTTCTATCTATAATTAATAACAATATCTTTATTATAAATACATTATTAACAACAATGCAAACATATTAATTAATATTGAAAATAATGTATACATCAAATTATAAAATGATATATATATTAACATATGTGTTAATATATATATCATTTTATAATTAATCGTATTATATAGATCCATTTAAAGTCTTATACAGACTATTTTTAAAAAGTAAAAGGAAGTAAAGTTTACTCTATTATTTTGAGATATGAATACCTTCAAATATCGTTTTCCAGTAATGATCATTTCCGAACCATTTATCATGGTTTGGAAGTTCAATTGCACACACCTTCTCTAAAGGCCAATTTAATTCCGTTATATTGTTGACATTAGCATGGTTAACAATAAGAACTCGAAAATCATGTTTAACTATTTTTGATAATGTGGCCTCAAGTTCGGTTGCCTCAGGAAGCGTTGCTTCTGTTCTAATAAAGAGAATTTTTTTTCCCGTAGATACTTTTTCTAAAAAACGAATAATCCTCCTATTATATTTCGCCTTCACTTCTGGAAACCCACCTAAATAAGAAAGTGTGTTTTTATCTGTTTTAAAATCATGGTTAAAAGCGATATTATGAGCCTCATCCACCACAAGAATATCTAAATCAGAAATATAGGATACGGCCTTTAGATTTTTAAGCTCCATAAAGCCCACAAACCTATGCCTCAGAAGATAATTGACGTTGGATAGGGAAGGGGAGGATACCCAATCCAAAACTCCTGCAAAAGGCCTCAAATTATTTTTTCTAAGTTGAAGCGCTGCCAAGCATAAATCTCCTAAACTAAAAATAGCATCGTAGTTGCCTTTAATACCGTCTAGATTCATATTCTATTCTCCTTAAAATAGGGGGAATTTTATTATATGACCAGTCTAAATTGTGTCTTGGTTTGAGTCTCAAACTGAGTAAGGGTATACAATGATTTTGTATAGTATATTAAATGCAATAGAGAGGCAGAATGACAGGGGGGATAACTAAAAACTCCTAAAATTAAAGATAAAAACGATTTAATTACAATAAATTCTCTCCTAGTTATTCTTTCTTTTAAAAATTGCTTGTTCATACACCTTTACCACATTTTCCACTCCTTGATCTAGGGACCAGTGATTCATCCCCCATTTCCTTGCATTGTTTCCTAATGTCTCTCGATAAGCCTTATGTTGTAACAATAGATTGATATTATTACTTAGTTTTTCTATATTTCCTTTTGGATAAATTAGTCCTGTTACGCCATGTTGGACCATTTCAGGTAATCCTCCTGTATCACTCACAATAACTGGTTTTCCAGTAATCTGAGCCTCAATGACAGAAAGGGGTTGGTTTTCAATAAGACTTGGAAGAACAAGGATATCGGATTGAGATAATAGGTACGGTATATCGTTCCGTCTTCCTAGAAAGATGATATCATTCTCTAATCCTAATGATTTACTTTGAGCATAAAATGCATCTTGATCGTCTCCTTCTCCTGCAATCCAACAGATCCAATCTTTCCGTAATTTTTTTAATCGAGCTAATGCTGAGATAAGATGGTTAACTCCTTTGAGTTCAATGAGGCGACCCGTATAAAGGATGACAGCTTTATCGTTGGGACGTTGAACAGGTGATTTTGTTTCTTCCATTCTCTCTAAGAAAGCATTTGTATCATAGCCATAGTGAAACACTTGTATTTGATTACTTGGAGTATGAAATTCATCTGTTAAAATACGTTTTAACCAATTATTTGCGACAATCGTAATTTCAGCAGATATGGATCCTTCATGTTCAAGATCATCAAAATATGAACAAGCCACAGAAGATGTAGGGGTTATACTCATATTATTCATAATGTGATGCTTCATCTCATGGGCAACACATCCATGAAGAGTAGCTACTAAAGGCGTTTTCTTTCCTCTAATTCGATTAATACACGCAGTAGAATAAACATCTTGAGTATGAATAATATCGTATTTTTCTAGGCCGAGATGACTTACGCCTAACTCATAGACACGTCTTGAAATATCACAATATCTTACTAATGCATCGGCGTGATTTGCTGGAACAGGTTGTTTAGCTAAATTTGCATAGACCAAAGGGAGTAATTGATTTCTATTTATTTTACGATCCTCATTCACGAGATGAATATAGTTACTGTTCTCCCCATAACCAAGTAAATCCACTTCATGACCTAGTGCCTCCAACTTTCTTTTTAGCTGCCCCATGTAATTCCATACCCCCCCCAAATGCGGGACTTCCCAATACGTAGCAAGCAGAATTTTCATATCTTCCTCTCCCTTTATTAGTTCTTGAACTAGATTAATTCTATCTTCTTACATCAGTATTTGGATAATCTATCTATGGTATAGACGACTGCCTTATTATAAGGAAATATTCTAATGTCTTATCTGAAAATCATAATTCAAACTGATTACTCAGTATACAAATAACATTTCTATGCTAATTCCATAAAATCACCTATCACTTTGTCCAATCAAAATCCCTTAATCTAACATTTTATATAGTAAGGAAAGGAGTGATAGAAGTGAAATTTGAGGATATTAAAGGATCCTATGATTTAATGGTTGGATTAGGCTCTTGGTGTGGACCTTCTCTTCATTTAAGACGACATAATCTAAGGAGATTTTCATTCCCACTTGATTGGGTTATATCTAATTCACTCCCTGATGTGAGTAGATTATTAAAAAATAGATTTCAAGGATTTATGGAACTTAAAAACATGAGATGGACGGAAGGATATGCTCACTTTCTTGATGATGGGAATGCTATTTTCCCACCAGAGGGGGGAACTGAACCTGTTAATGCGCACTTTATAGAAGATACTTATTCTAATATTGTTTCAGTTCATGATTTCCCAGTCATCCCTAATCAAGATTGGAAGGTACTTTATCCTTCTTATAAAGTAAAACTGAATCATCGTATAAATCGATTCCTCGAAAAAATTACAAATAGTTCTTCTATTTTATTCATTAGGTGGGGGGTTACAAACCCTACTGAGGCTATGGAACTGAAATCTGTCTTATCTGAAATGGTACCAGGGAAGTTTAATATACTAATCCTTAACCCAGTACCGGGACTACAAGAAATTCGTCCAATGGATTGGGGAATAGATGGAATTGCCTCCATTCAAGTTCCTCTTGATAATCCAAATGATAATAGAGTGTGGGATTATGCTCTTCAAGGACTAACCTTAACTGGTAAATGGAAATAAATCACTTTATAAATTCCACTTACTATGACAAATAAAGAAAAGGAACATTAACCAAACTTTTCATCCCAGAAAAGGAGAGTCCATCACTCTCCTTTTATTTAGAATATTTATCCTTCCTTTATTAGAGAAATTGTTCCTATTCTTTTCTAACATGAAGTCTGATTAACGAAAGATTTAATAGAGAGACCTATAGCAACACAAAGTTGAAAGCATAGTTTATAGAATGAAAAACCAACGATAAAAGCAAGGAAAGTAGTGGGGATTTACTTGTAAGGAAGGAGAGTAGCTAATGAAAATCATGACCATCTTAGGGACACGTCCCGAAATTATCCGCCTAAGTCTTATTATAAAAAAACTAGATAATTATGCTGACAAGCACATTTTAGTACACACAGGCCAGAACTTCACCCTCACTTTAAGTACTGTCTTCTTTCAACAATTAAATATTAGAAATCCAGATTATATACTATCAAATCAGCAGCAATCCTTAGGAAAACAACTAGCTACGATGTATGAGGAGCTAGAAGTGATCTTCTCAAAGGAAAAACCAGACAAAGTCCTAGTCTTAGGGGATACCAATAGTGGTTTGAGCGCTATTTTAGCTGAAAGAATGGGAATCCCTGTTATTCATATGGAAGCTGGAAATCGTTGCTTCGATCTTGAAGTACCAGAAGAGAAAAATCGGCGTGTGATTGACGCTATTTCAAGTTTCAATTTGCCCTATACTCCTCAAAGTAAAGAGAATTTAATTAAAGAAGGAGTGCCTAAAAATCGAATTGTCGTATCGGGAAACCCCATCTACGAGGTATTAGAGGCATTCAACAGTGAAATTGAACAAAGTAGTATTCTTCAAAAACTCCTATTAAAAAAAGAAGATTATTTTCTCGTTACTATCCATCGAGCTGAAAATGTAGATTATGAAGATCGTTTAATAGAGATTATGGAAGGAATCAATATGGTAGCCCAATGCTACCAACAAAAGGTGATATGCAGTATACACCCCCGTACGAAATCTAGAATTCAGAATACCCCTAATCTAAAGACTCATTCGTTGGTGGAATTCCATGAACCATTCGGTTTCTTTGATTTTGCTAAGTTAGAAAAAAATGCGCTTTGTGTTTTAACAGATAGTGGGACCGTTCAGGAAGAATGTTGTTTATTTCATGTGCCTACTGTAACTATTCGAAAGACAACAGAACGACCAGAAACCATTGAATGTGGAAGTAATATGTTATCTGGAATTAATAAGAACCAGATTATCAGTTGTGTTCATGTCATGATGAATAGCCCTAAAACATGGGCTTACCCTGAGGGATATAATCATAGCGATGTTTCTGATAAGGTCATTAAGATATTACTAGGAGGAATGAGAATTGTTTAAAAACCAGACTATTTTGGTAACAGGGGGAACTGGTTCATGGGGACATGAATTGGTTAGGCAACTGTTAACATATAATCCAAAAGAAATTAGAGTTTTTTCAAGAAATGAATCTAATCAATTTATCATGAAACAGGAATTCGACAATCATCCAAAATTACGTTTCATTATTGGGGATATAAAGGAGAAAGATATCTTACTTGAGTCCTGTCAAGACGTTGATTATGTTTTCCATCTAGCTGCTTTAAAACATGTTCCTGTATGTGAGGATCAACCTCTTGAAGCCTTAAAAACAAATGTAATTGGAACGCAAAATGTCATAGAAGCAGCAATAGCTTGTAAAGTCCATAAAGTCATTTATATTTCTACAGATAAAGCCTCAGATCCATCCAACTTCTATGGATTATCAAAAGCCATGGGAGAAAAACTTATTATTCATGCTAATACCTTAAAAACAGACACAAGATTTGTTTGTATACGAGGCGGAAATGTTCTAGGAACAAACGGTAGTGTTATTTATGTATTTAAAAAACAGATTTCACAAAAAAATAAGGTCGGAATTACAGATTTAAATATGACACGCTTTTTCTTTACGGTTCAGGATGCCATTGAATTGGTATTTAAAGCTACTGAAGAGAGCGTTGGTGGAGAGATCTTCGTCATGAAAATGCCGACCTGCAAAATCATTGACCTTGCTTATGTCCTAATGGAAGCTGCCGGCAAGAAAAACGTTGAAATTGAAGTGCTTGGAGTTCGACCTGGAGAAAAGATACACGAGTTACTCTTGTCAGCATATGAGAGTGAATCGACTGTTAACTATGATGATGAATACTTTGTTATCCTCCCCTCTATTCACATTGAAGGATTGAAGGAACACTATTCCCAATATAAATCTGCCAATCTGAAAAATTATAATTCTAGCACAGGGACAATGAGTAAAGACGAGATTAGAGAGATGTTGCAGAAGGGTGGATTTATTTAAATGAAATTACTAATCCTTGGTGGGAAGGGAATGGCAGGGCATGTTATAACGGCTTATTTTATGCAAAAAGAACATTATGAAGTCCTTTATACATCTAGGGACCCAAATGATGAAGCTGGTATCTATTTAGATGTTACGAATGTTAAAAGGGTAGAAGAGGTCATCGAACTCACAAAACCTGACATTATCATCAACTGTATTGGCCTCTTAAATGAGCTAGCTAACAACAATCCTTTACTAGCATTTCAAGTAAACAGCTTATTGCCTCACCAATTGGCTAAATTAGCTGAACGTCATAACGGAAAACTGATTCAGATTAGTACGGATTGTGTATTTTCAGGATTAGAAGGGGACTACACAGAAGATCAAATCCCCGATGGAACTTCAGTTTATGCACAATCCAAACAATTAGGGGAAATTATAAATGATAAACATTTAACCATTCGTACGTCCATTATAGGGCCGGAGTTAAAAGAAGAGGGAATTGGCCTATTTTTATGGTTTATGAACCAATCAGGGGAAATAAAAGGATATGAGAAGGTCTTATGGAATGGTGTCACAACCCTTGAACTTGCTAAAGCTATTGAGGAAATGATTCATCATGGGGTTACAGGGCTTTACCACTTAGGTTCCAGTAAAAAAGTTTCAAAGTATGAGTTACTCATGTTAATACAAGATGTTTTTCAGAAAAATAATGTGAAAATTGTTCGTGATCAAGATATTGTTCTTGATCGAACTATCAAGAGTACCAGAACAGATTTCGAATATATAGTCCCAAGTTATGAAGAAATGTTGATATCATTACGAGAGTGGATGCAAAAGTCATGAATCCGCAAGGAAATTTATTGATTACAGGAGCTACAGGATTTACAGGGATACATGCTTGTTATCATTTTATTAAAAGAGGATTTAATGTCACAGCTGTAGCAAGGAAAACAGCCTCTCTTCCTAAAAATGTTCATGTTGAATACTGTGAACTTACGAATAAAAAAGGGATAGGGAGCCTAATCCAAAAAGTCAGGCCCCAATATGTCCTTCATTTAGCTGGACAAAATCACGTTGGGCAATCATGGGATGATCCAATCTCCTCTTTAGAAATCAATTCCTTAGCTACAGCCTATTTACTTGAAGCTATCCGCCAACATGCACCTTCCTGTAAATCAGTGATTGTAGGCTCTGCTCTTCAATTTGATCTTAACCAGTTATCTACCCTCTCTCACCCCTACAGTTTAAGTAAAACTCTCCAAGTACTCATTGCACAGTCATGGGCCTCTTTATATCACATGGACATTGTTATTGCTAAACCTTCTAATTTGATAGGTCCAGGCTTATCAAATGGGGTATGTTCTATTTTTGCTCAAAGAATTGTAGAAATGGAAGAAAATAAAGCAGAGCCAGTGCTTGAAGTGAATAACTTGTATGATCGAAGAGATTTTCTTGATGTTAGAGATGCTGTAAGAGCTTATGAAACTCTTTTAATAAAAGGGAAACCTCAAGAAACATATGAAGTTACTTCAGGCAAAAGCAAATCCCTAGATGAGGTTACGGAGACTTTCAAAGCTCTTACAGCTATTGATTTTAACGTGAAATCCAAATCAAGTGAAAAATTAGAATCATTTATTGAAATGAAATCCCGAAAACTTAACGACCTAGGCTGGGAACAAGGAATTCCGTTTTCCTTATCCTTAAAAGATATTCTAGATTTCTATCGCCAAAAATGATGAAAATAATCTTTCACTTTACCTTTAATGAAGCTAGCATTTCACTAAAGTTGTTACAATATTGCTCTGGACTAAAGTTCTCTTTAAGATGGAGAAGCGCATTTGCACGAATAGACTCCCTTAACTTCTGATTTTTCATTAACTTCTCAGCTTCCCTAACAGCTTCACCAATGTTTCCGAGCGTATAATATAGGCCTGTGTGATTATGAATAATGGAACTTTTCACCCCATCAGAATCTGTTGTTAAGACAGGGCACTTACAACTCATAGCTTCTAAAAGGGCATATGGTGCTCCTTCTACCTTTGAAGTGGAACAAAGAAAACCACCTGATTCTCCAATTTCCGAGAAATATTTAGGCATTTTATTATGAGGAACATTAGAGTGAATAGTAAGGTTTTGCTGCAATTTCAATTGGTGCAGTAACTTTTGAAAAGCAAGTCTTTCTCTAGGGGTAGATAATGTGGGGTCCTCAAACATATACAATTTTAGATTAGGACTATAAAGATGAATCAATTGATGCCCAATATGCAGAAATTCCCTCCAGTTTTTATTATCTTCAATTCTACCAATCCAAGCGATGATAGGATGATGAGTAGGAGATTCCTGATAAGAAAAACGATTGGAATCAAAACAATTGTTAAAACTAAACTTAGGAAAATCAGGATAAAATTCATCAAAAATCTCTTCAATATGAGGCGTTTTAGGATTTAATAAGCCATTCCCGTAATTTACAACATAAGGGATGGCTTTTTTAAGCTCTGACCTTGCTATATCCTTAGGACCATATCCTTGTATCTCTAAGATTAATTTACCCTTATATCCTAAATTACGGAACCTTAAGAGGGATTTATAATCGGAGATAATAATGATAGCATCATAATTACCCTCATGCAGTATTGCCCTTATTTCATCATCGTCATTTGTAATAAAGGTAGGTGCATCATGATCATTTACTAAGTCTCTCTCTTTGCGATAGTAGAGAAAATGACAATTTATATTTACTTTTTTGAGAGCAGAACCTCTTTGACGATTAAGCGTCTCTACTCCCCCACTGGGTACATAATAGACAAACAGTATATTCATATTATCCTCCTTCTACATAACCCTTTGCTGAAATTCTCCATTCATTTTATATAATGAAAAACAAATCAATCTGACAAAGGTTTTTCGAAACATTTATACAAGATAAAAAGGTTTTTTATGGATAATTATTTGATAAGGGATATGTTTTAGAATATTCCCCTAGTCATTAGGTATTTAAAGTTTTTAAGTTATTATCCCTATCACATAAAATAGATAGTGCATACCTTAATTAATAACGTGAGGCTTGATCAAAGATTGAGTGTAACACGATTTATTTATATTAAAGGTGGAAAGATAGATGAACCCAAAAGTTTCGATAATCATTCCTTTTTATAATTGTTCCTATGTAGATCAAGCTATTGAAAGTGCCCTAAATCAAACCTACCCCAATATAGAAATTATTGTTGTAGATGATGGATCAACTGAATTTAAGGAGAAATTAACTCCTTTTCAGGAAAACATTGTTTATATAAGAAAAGAGAATGGAGGGACGGCAACAGCTTTAAATGAGGGCATACGTTCAGCTACAGGAGAGTATATTGCATGGTTAAGTGCTGATGATTATTTTCTGCCTGACAAGGTTGCTAAACAGATAAATTTTATGATGAAGGAAAAAGTCGAAGCTAGTTTTACAAACTATAACTATATGGATGAAACGAGTCAACCTATTGATCACTGGACACGGCCAGTTTTCTCTAATAATGAAGATGTTTATAGAGCCTTTCTAAATTATAATGCGATTAACGGATGTACAGTGATTATAAAAAAGGGGATATTTGAGCAGGCTGGTTATTTCAATCCTAATCTACGTTATACGCAAGATTACGAAATGTGGGTTCGGTTATTGATAAAGGGCTATAAAATATATTATTTAGATGAAGAACTCACTAAATTTAGAATTCATAAAGAATCTGGAACCTATAAACATCAACTAGAAATGCAGCAGGAAATCTCAAGTATTGAGAGCAAGTATAGACCTCTTCTCAAAGAGTATATTACGCGTCATTTATGAAGATTTAGTCTTAAATGCCAAAGTAAAGTATTCAAAAATTTGCTACCATATTATCTTTTATAGAAAATAACTCTAAATATATCTCCCATAATCTGAATTTCAATGAAATTTCAAACCTCATATCCTTTTAAAAGTTCATTAAGCTTCCTCTGAGCTATTCTACAAATAATACGACGCCAAACCATTATGGAAGAAAAACAAGCATCTAGAAACCTTTATATGAGCCGTGAAATCATGAGAAAGAGTTATAAATTAGCTTTTCACGGTTTTCTTAGCCCCTTGTAAAAATAATAGCCATAGTTGGTATCGTTACGCCTGCAAGGATCCTACCTGTAAAAGTAGGTGATGATAATGATAGTAGCATATCAACTATTATTATTAATGACATTGTTTACGCAGCCAACCAAGTGTTCAAGTCATCAACCTAAGTTTAGGGACAACTCAAGACTCTTTAACAATAAGAAATTGTATTACCATGTTGTACTTAGGGTTTCTAATTTCCTTACTATATCACTTTTTCTAGAGTGTTGATCTAAAAAATTCATGAGTAAATCTGGATTTTGGCGTACACTCTCACGACGTTTCTCTTCTAGGAATAGACGATGAGCCGTTCCATATAGATAACCTTTTAAAGCCTCATAAGAATAACCTTTCTTTATACGACGCAACTTTAAAGCAGACAGAGCATCAGAAATAGCTGTAAGAGTAATAGACTCTAAATCTTCTAAAGGTTTCTCAACCGTAGACTTTAAGTAAGCTAATCTTACTTTACCAAATAGCTCATATACTTTCTTTACGTTAGGGAACAATGGTTTTACACGTATAATAAATTTATGAGGTATGTATGATGGATAAACTTCCTCGTATGTATCCTCTTTACGTATACTATGATCTTTATTATTTGTCTTAATAAGAGTATTGTCTTCATGGTGCTCGATTTTCTCTTCTTCTTGTGCCTGTTTATCTCCATTTGTCGGTTGTGACGGAGGTAAGATTTGCACTAAATTAACTGTTTGTTTCATGTCGCGTGATCGTTTGGTTGGTATAATACGTACGATTCCCATATCAGAAAGTCGTTTAAGCCATTCACCTACTGTATCGGCTTTGTTGACGCCAAAGTGTTCAGCAATAATGCTCCTTCTTTTAAAAGAAAGACCAAAATAAACACGTGAGTGATCACGCAAGTAATCTAATAAATTGATTAACTTTCGTTTCGTGCTTGGACGTAGATTACTATCTTGGATTGTATGTACATGTATATTTACAGCTTCGCGTAACTCCTCCATGGATTGAAATGTTGCATATTCGGATTTGTCAATTTTGTCAATCACTACATCAATTTTACTTTTCGCCATAATAGTTGCTCTCCTTTGGTTTCGGAACAAGAAAAAGACGCTATCGATGTGTGCATCAACAACGTCTTCCAACATTAGACGAAAAAACCGAGAATTCACTCTTGAAAAACATCCCTGTACATTGTAAAATAGCAACATACAAAAAATGTGTTTTCAAGAGAGTCTGGATTAGTGTTGATGTGGCTGTTTCACATCGACCGTAGTAGGGAGGTTGCCGCCTCACCACTATAGTCTAGGCTCTCTTTTTATTGTCCGTTCATTTATTTGATACCTATTTTAAATGGTTATGGGGTAGATTACAAGGTAAATTTTTCATATGTCGAATGATTTAGAGAATATATGTGGATGAGTAACTTAGCTACATGCTATAAAATTTGCCCTTTAGTTATATACAGAAATTTATCTATATAAGGAAAACAACCTGTAGATTATATAATCTACAGGTTGTTCATAGTAGGCAACTTTATAGGAATAGCATAAAAGCGCCGACTATTCCTCAATGGGGTCGTTCAATGCCCTTCAAACAACTGATACAGATACAATATCTTTTAAGTTTACTCTTATTAATTCATCATCCTCAAGGAATAGAGCAAAATGATCTACAATCCCTTGAAAAACACCCTCAATTACAATACCATTGATTAAGGAAACATTTACTCTAGCTCCAATTGTCAAACCAAATAAAACTTTTCTTCCTTTTCCCGTGAAATTTAAATCATTGTTATTATCTTGTTCTTTATCTTCATTATTGTTTCTATTTCTTCCAAAATTATCTTCATGTTTTCTTCTATCATCGTTACATTTATGAAAGATCACGTCATCCCAACTCATATAGTTTTCCTCCTTGGAATAGATTTAATTACATGTTATTACTATGCCGATAATAGATTTGTGCTTGTACTAATATAACTGTTTCTTAAAAATAGGGTGAATTTATTATGTTTTTAGCCTTCGGGCTAATATTGTTATATAAAAATTAGGGAAATAGACTTGCATTTTTATCATTAAATTACACATAAAAAGCCAATAAACCTGTAAATATAATAGCTTTTATATAATCTACATTATAAAAATAAAAGAAGGTTAAGAATTAAAATTTCTTAACCTTCTCAAATATATATAATAATATAAACTTCCCTTACCTCTTTTAACCAAGAAGTACCTTAAAGAGTTTTTTCACCTAATAATTAGATATTTTTTAAACTTTATGCAGTAACAAGAGAATTCAGCAAGGTAACAAGAGCCCCTACGAGCGTTGCAACGAATGCGAGTACCGCATTGATTGCTCCAGTTGTAATACTACCAATTGGAGCAATCAGTCCATTAAGGAGAGAGGTGATAGATGTTATCACAACCCCAATAATTGCAATGATATCATTAAGCATATTATCCACCCCCTATTAATAGAATTACTATATTCTATTAAAAAAAAATGAAAATGAAAGGGACGAGCATCCAATCTTTATAAAAAGATTGGATGCTGCAATTTACTTATATATTTTATACAAAATATAATACTAGTAGGGTTATAACTTTTATAACTGCAATAAATTAGAAATGATCTATAATCATAGTAACTAGACCATATAACATACCAAAGATAGGAAATATAATCCACCAGGGCCATCTATACGCTTTACCTTCAGTTTCCTTTATAATAATCTTTTCCTGAAAACTTTTGTCTCCTCTAATCAGTTCATCTAGAGATATATT
This sequence comes from Priestia sp. TRM10, assembly GCF_057808375.1. Lineage (NCBI taxonomy): Bacteria > Bacillati > Bacillota > Bacilli > Caryophanales > Bacillaceae > Priestia > Priestia sp. TRM10. The sequence goes on along the minus strand of NZ_JBJZOT010000008.1, from coordinate 12,987 downwards.
ATATAAATCACTTAATTTAATTAGATTATCTAAATCAGGATAACAGTTTCCATTCTCCCATTTAGAAATTGACTGTCTAGATATATTTAATACTGTAGCTACATCCTCTTGAGAGAGGTTTTTTTCTTCTCGTTTTTTCTTTAAATTAGATGATAAATTCATAATTTTTCCACCTATTCCACTTAATAGTTATTGAATCTTATATATCAAATATAATAGAAAAATTGATATCAAACGAGCAGACATTAGTTTATACTCACGCAACTAATGGTTGCGAACTAATTTTTTATTATAAAAAACTAGAAATCTTAACATAGGGTCAGTGTTATAATAGTTATAACTCTACATAAATTGGGGGTTATGACTATTATGTATACAGAGTTTTATGAAAAAGTAGATGGTTTGGCTAAAGCTATAGGGGTAACTACTTCTACTGCCAAAAAATATTATTTAATTTTTGAAGAACAAGGTTATAACTTCAATCGTAATCAACAAGGACAACTATTATTTTCACAAGATGATATAAACTTGTTTAAAGAGCTCATAGTCTTGAAAAATGAAAAAGGTATGACCGTATCAAAAGCAGTGAAGGAGCTTATTCAAGATAGAGTTATAACTCATATAACTCCTGAAAACAAAGATGTAACTGTTATAAACAAACAAGTTATGACAGTTATAACTGAACTAAACGAATTAAAGAAGTTAGTACATGATCAACATCAGATAATCCAAGAACAGCAGAAAGATTTCAAAGAACAACTTCAAAAACAACAAGATTACATAACAAATAGTTTAAATCATAGAGATGAAACACTAACGGCAACATTAAAAAAAATGCAAGAATCACAACAAGAAATAGCAACTAGTATTTCAAACGAAAAAGGTAAAAAGAAATGGTGGAAACGATTGATACCTTAAGATAAAAGAGTCTACTCCAGAAAATGAAGTGGACTCTTTTATAACAGTTATAACTGTTATAACACCTTATACAAATTAGGGTTTCCTCGACAACCTTTTCACGCTTTGTATAATCAAATATAATCCTCTACAAAGGAAATGGTCTCCTGGTCTACTTGAATCTTCTCAACATCCCCCTTAATCAATCTCATCTGAACGTTCTTTTCAAGATAACCGCAGCAACATCAACACATTATAAATGTTATCCCTTCTCATATTTCGTAACAACATATCCATCCAATTCCCCTTTTCAATGTATCTCTTTGTAAGTACCTTAAAAGCAAATTATCCATACTTTCGCCCAAACAATTTAGTTAAATTCCCCATATATTATGAAATAGTGATTAGGATTAGGAGATGAAAGCAAAATGGACACATATTATACTGATTTCTATCCATATGAACGATTCTTAGGCCCTCAATTTCCTTCGACACCACCTAGGCCGCCAGGAGGATTCCCTACATTTAATCCACAACAAGCCCCAACAGCTCCTCCACCAACATTCACACCAACACAGCAAACTGCTACACCTTTTGCTGTAGATCCAGGTGCTATTTCATTATGTTTATTCCGAAATACATTTATATGGCTTAGGAATGGTTCTAGCTTCTGGTTCTTCCCTGTTTTTGTGGGACCTAGATCAGTCGCTGGTTTCAGATGGAATGGACGATTTTGGAGTGTTTTTGGCATTGATACACGACAAATTGTATCGTTTAGTTGTTTTTAAAAACATAACAAATAGAAAAAGAAACATCTCTTCATTCCAAAAGGATGTTTCTTTTTCTATTTGTACACTCGATATACAATTCCAGTTCACATAATAAACATTCTAGAAATCTATAAAAAAGGGGAACGAGCCTATTATAATAAATCATTTCTTCTATTATGATCAAATTATCCAAGATGTTACTAAACATTCCCTCATACACCTAAACAATTAGATGCTAAGATAACCGTCTTGTTATGTAAAAAGGAATTTTAAAATCAAAGAAGCATAATGTTAAGTTTCATACAATCCATGCATACTGTACCGAACTTAACATTATGCTCACTCTGGATATAAAGATAAGGACAACGTTCCTTAAAATATACAAGGTGGTTTGGATACAGCAGTATAAAGAAAGTTTATCGAAACTTTTCTATTCTTTTTCTTGAGAGCGTTTTACACGTTTACAATTTGAAGAATCATCTGGGTCATTTCCACACTCAAAGTGCTCAACAACATTTTCATCCACAAAATCTTCCGTTACTGGATAGTAATTTTCTACTCTATAAACATTTCGATTAACGTTTACAATGTTAATTGGACGAATGTGTCTAATAGTATGGCGAGTAGTTGTAGTATTTACGATAGTTTCTTCTGGATCCACTACTGTTCTCTCCTCACCAGCAATTTCTCTGAAAGTATTTTGATTATTACCTAAATCCTGGTTATCCAAAACCTTATCATTCATAAAAGGATAGGAATTATTAGCTTTCTTTTTACCTTTTCTTGTTCCCATTAGTCATTCCTCCTTTCATAAACAATATATGAAAAATAAAAAACTTGTCCTAATCAAAGAACCTAAAAAATGTAAATATGCTATTTCACTATAACACTCTAGATGGATAACGTAAAAATTACTAATCTTGCAGGCGTACTTAAAAAACACGACAAAAAAATAAAGATGCTAAAGTAAAAAAATATATTTGAGGATTAAATAGAATAATACCAATGCTTGAAATACTATATTCAAAAGAGAAACCTACTGGATTAATCAGTAGATTTATTTAGGTTTTAAACAATATACATACTTAGTTCCCGGTATCTATATATTTGTTTAAGTGTAAAAACACGACCACTTTTTAATTTACAAAAGAATGGCTGTCTGATTGATGACTTTTCGAGTTTCTTAATCATTGTTATTCTGTTCTTCACTTTCTTCATGTATCTGTCCAATGAGAGAAATAACTGATCCAATTGCTTGTATCCAACTCCCAATAACATCTAATGATTCTCCGTTTTCTTCCTGGTCTCTCTCTTCCTCCTTGTTATAACTACTAGATTTTAATTTATATGCACCACTTAAAGCTTGCAATGAATTGCCTATAGATTGTAATAGGTTACCTATAATGTTATAAATTTCATTTTTATCTAAAGCATCTTCAAGCTCATTTCCTAGAGCAGTAACTCCACCTAAAGCTTGAATCAAATTTCCATCAATAATCAATCGTTGCTGAACTTCATCTTTGAAATCTATAACAAGACCAGCTATTACTGTTATATTACCAACTGATTGAAGTTCATTTCCTATCGTTTCAAGGGACAACTCTCCTTGTCCATCAGCAGCAACAGCATTGCCTACACCTTGTAGTACATTTCCCCACAAATTCAAGTCATTTCTCAAATCTTTTTTTATAAATAAAGATGGAGTACTTCCAACAGCAGAAGTAACTGTTCCAATAGCTGCTAACCATGCTCCAAAGATTTCTTTTAATTGATTATCCATTTACAATCTATCCTGTCAATTAGGTACTGTTATTCATCAAAAAAACTAAAGGCTTCTAAATGTACAAATAAGTTACTTATATTATGTGAACACCATTCAAGATGTTACCAAACATCGCTTCATACAATTTTTTCCGTCTTGAAACTGCATACAATATGCACTCTTAGTTTGAATACCTAAAATCAGGCTTATTTTCCTAGGTATAAGTCCATATCCATTATTCCTTCAAACATATAGTAGTGTATTAGGGAAAAGCAAAAAGAAAAATTAGCTTGTCCAATTATTATCAACCTAAAGTAACCTCTAACAATTTTTAACAATTTCATCATGGTGATACTTTTTATAGACAACAATCACACTACTATCCACAGCCTTATCTTCACCCTCGTACTCTTTGCTGTCGTGGAGTTCGTCCTTGTTATTGAAGGGGTGACTTCTACACTGATAGCTATAACTACTAATATAGATAATCACCGAACTTTACAAACGAAAGGAAGTTGTGAAAATGTATAATAACGTAAACGCACCATTTGCTTCTGGAGAAAATGTCCCTTTCTCACCTGCTATGTCTCCCGGATATACTGCTCCCGCTTATGGATATGGATGTGGTGATCACCATGGTGGATGTGATAATTTCGCGATTATAGTAGTACTGTTTATTTTACTAATCATTATTGGTGCATGTGCTTTCTCCGGTTATAAGGGATAATCCATCCACCTTCAAAAACTCCTGATCTAAGAACAGGAGTTTTTTCTCTTTTTAAACTGTATACCATATACATTATTAGTTAACATAATTTTTGTTATCGGAAATAAAATCCGTTGTAATCACTAGTTCCAACGGATTTTTATATAGTGACACGTACACAAACAATTCTTCTATAGCAACATTTATTCCTCACATTCCTCATATTCATCTTCGTATTTATCCTCATATTTTTCTTCTTCATAATATTGATCTCTCTTATTACGTTTACCAAACATAAATTCATTCCAATTCATAAATTACCACTCCTAAAATGAGAAATGAGTTGTAATTTATTATACGTTTTTTTAAAAAATATACTTGTACTAATAACTATTTTTAGTTATTAGTACAAGCAAAAATAATTCTTAATTAGCAACATATCCTGCATGAAAACTATATATATTTCCAATTACCATAATGAGTGTTATCAGAAGGAAAGCTGTTGGATATAAAGATTTCAACGTTTTTTTACATAGGGACAATCATACAAGCAATGTTTCCCGAGGTTAGTTAACATAGTACACTCCAATGAATTGTCATATCTCTCTATACTTAGTCATAAGAAACAAAAGGAATATTACGTAGGGAGTTGGAGTTTATGCGGACACCTTATAGAAGATGGACAGAACATCCCTATCCAGGGGAACAAGCCCTTCCTAAAGGCTCACCTGAAGCAGGATATTGGCCTATGTTTTTTATAAAAAGAGAAGAAAATAACAATTTCTTAGATCCATTTCAGCGCCGTATCAATTGGAACATTAGAAACCCTGAGACTATTGATTGGGACAGAGAATTGCTGATTGTAGAGCAAACATTGGCTTCCTTAACATCGCAACAGGCTCAAATCGCACGATACTGGGGTACAGGTGAACTAACTTCTAAAATTACCCCTATGATATATAGTCTCGCTGAAAAGTATAGAATGGGTTCCCCATATACTGCTAAAATATTAGGTTATTTTCATGCTTCCATAAATGACGTATGTGTTATAACATGGTTTTTAAAATATCTCTGGGATGTAGCACGTCCAAATCAATACAACAGAAATATATCCAGCGTTCTATTTACTCCACATTTTCCAGCTTACCCTTCTGCACATGCAACAATTGCAGGATGCTCAGAAGTAATAATAAATTATTTCTTCCCTCAGGAGTCCTCTACAATGAGTCAATTGATGAAACAAAGCGCTCAATCTCGTTTATATGCTGGAGTACATTTTAAAGTTGATAATGATGAAGGTTTAAAACTTGGTAGACAAGTAGGAGAAATGGTAGTACAGCTATTAAGAGCTCAAAATAATGGATAAATCATTCTTTCTTTTTTCCCTTTCATGCTATCCCTTCTTACTAAACTATATGAATGGTTTATATAAATTTTTCATGTATAATACCTTTATAAGTATGTCCTTCAAAAAACAGTGTGTATCATATACAAATTTAATTAACATAATCCTTATTATAGGACTCAAGTTTTGCATTTAATGGAGTATGCTTATGCTCTGCAAAACAGAAGATAATTGCAAAACTTGAGCCTATATTTGTGTGTTTCCATTACAATAACTACTATAATCTTGTGGGAGTATGCCCTACATTTGCCACAAATCCCCTTGTCGCTTATTTACTTTTCACTTATATAAAAAGGGAGCTATTCATATTGTTTTCCTCCCTTCTTCTCAAATGGAAAATACCCCCACACCTACCACAACCACCCTTGTCGTACCAATACATAAAAACTTAGTTAGCATAATCCTTGTTATCGGAAAAAAAGCCGTTGGAATTAATAATTCCAACGGCTTTTTTTTATCTCAACATGTCCAAACGCTTTTCATTGAGCTACATATTCTACTAGTACAAGCACCGTATTTGCGTTGCAAATACCCGCTTCGCTGTGCTTGAAAATGAATGCTTCGCATCATTTTAGAGTCGGACAAATCGCAACAAAGCTTCGCCATGTTTCCTTGTCCTCTCCGCCAGTTTCACTGGTTACGACTACCGCCCTTCGGTTACTTAAAAGTGAAGGAGAAAGGGACTGACTGTCTTACGACACCCTCTTTCCCCTTCACCTTCCAAAAGACCCCCGTTCTATTTTAGAACGGGGGTCGTATTTGCAGAATTCAAAAAATATAAAATAAGAAGTCATGCACAATAATTTATCCTGCCACATAAACCTATGTATTATGTATTTATATTTATTGTTTTAGTGAAGGAGTATCCCGATGAATGTCTGGCTTAATCAAGAGAAACCCAAAAATACTGGATACCAGAGTTTTTACTATACTAAGCAAAAACAAATAGACAAAATACAAGAACAATTATATAAACAATATGATTTAATTCAAAAACACAACTCATTCTCTTCCATAGAACAAATAGAAGAAATCCTAAAGATTAAAAACTTGAAAAATCCAATGAGTCATTTAATGTACAATTTGTTTCCAGGAAAAAAAATTAGAAGGATTAATATTTCCGGAACTAGTGTTCATACGGAACGCTTTATTAATTATAATTTACTCAATAATATATCGACTTTTCTTCTTGAGGATTCTAACGTATTAGCCGTTAATACAGATAGAATATATTCAATAACAATATGACCTACACAAGCTCACTATATATCCATAGTCTAACTATTAATTTAATTACCAAAGACTCAGAGATAAACCCTGAGTCCCTAGTAATGTTTACAAACATTATTTATTAGTTAAATTCAAGAGCGTCGATTCTACGGTAATCAACAACTAGAACTTCACCGTTTGCTTTTGTGAAAGTAGCAATTCCTGTGTCAGGATTAAAAGCTGCAAAAGCATCTACAGCTTCCTCTAATCCATTAATGAAAACATCCTCAACATCTGTACCTGGATTCAATGTTCTCAACAGCTCAAAAATAGGTCCGTTACCATTTTCCATAATATAAAACAGTCCTTTCCTTTAAAATTTTATTACTAAATATGATTATTCAAAGATTTTCATCATTGAGTGGATATTTTAATCAACACACTTAAAATATTTCACTAAACAATACGAAAATCTTATTAAAAGGAGGGTGATTGATTGGATTTACAAGAAACTCTTACATTCCCTCCAGTACTTATATATTCAAATTACTAGAAATTTGTCCTAGTCTATGGCCTTTTTAGACATAATTCGTAAAATTACCTAAGAGTTATAATTAAACTGCCTGTTATTACAAATGTACGAGACTGACAAGAAAGAAATACTTTTTTCTATTTCTATATGAATATCATTTATATTGTTAATCAATATAATTTTCATAGTGACATAGGATAGAAGCAATGGAATTAAAATTTTCAGATACTCCTCATACCGCACAGGTAAACCGTGCGTTTTTTTATTTATCACAGGAAAGATGTTCATTTTTGAAAGTAATACATATAATGAGAGTATCTCCATAAATACATCGAAGTTGAGTACAGTAAAAGACACCAAAGAACAGAGAGATCCCTCCGCAACCTCTCTGTTCTTTGGTGTCTTACGAAAATGATCTTGCAATAAATCATCATTTGAAATATGAATACTCTATACAAAGTTAATTAACATAATGAGTCTTATAAGAAGTAAAATCTCTTATATAAGAAATTTGCATTCTAGATTTATCATAGAAAAAACCCCTATTGTGCAGATAGGGGTTTTTTCTTAATTTTAAAACTCGCTACCATTTAGTTTGTTTTTATCGTTTCCTTATATTTGAAAACTTTATTATTTAAACCCATCCGAAGATCACCATCAATAATTTTAGCACTTGCAGTTACCTTTTCATTACATGTATTAATCTGTAAAAGGTATATCTTTAGCCTGTATTTGCATATTTTTAGGTTGGTAGATAATTTGTCTAAGTCCTACACGTACTAGTATTCGGAATCAAATGTTTATTGGGAGTGAAATATATGGGATCAACAAAGTTAACGGGACGAGTAATATTCAAAGGGGACCCAGGCTATAACAGTGCAATTAAGAATTGGAACCCTTATGTTGATGTGTATCCTTATGTTTTTGTTTTTGCACAAAATGCATACGATGTAAGTAATGCTATTAAGTGGGCTCGTGAGAATAAAGTGCCCTTGCGTGTGAGAAGTGGTCGCCATGCTCTAGATAAGAACCTTTCAGTAGTAAATGAAGGAATTGTTATTGATATGAGTGACATGAATAAAATTCATTTAGATATAGATGAAAAAAAGGCAATTGCAACCGTTCAAACAGGAGTGCATGTCGGCCCCCTTGTAAAAGGATTAGCTCGGGAAGGTTTTATGGCTCCGTTTGGAGATAGCCCAACCGTTGGAATCGGAGGGATTACAACGGGCGGTGGATTTGGAGTACTCTCACGAGCAATTGGCCTTATAAGTGATAACCTTCTTGCACTGGAAACGGTAGATGCAAAAGGGAATATTATTCAAGCAAATCAATCTTGTAATGAGGACTTACTATGGGCTTCTAGAGGTGGAGGCGGCGGTAATTTTGGATACAATACCGAATACACGTTTAAAATTCGTCGTGCTCCTAAAGCTGCAACGGTATTCAAAGCTTGGCAAAAATGGGCGCCTTTTGTAGATGAACGATTAGGGTACATACTTGAAATATTCAGCAAAGTAAATGGCTTATGTCGTGCAGAAGGAATTTTCCTGGGTCCAAAAGATGAACTGATTAAATTATTAAAACCTTTATTAAATACTGGAACTCCAACACGAACAGATATAGAAACATTACCTTATCCATATGCTATAGATTTCTTAGATCCCGATGAACCAATCCCTGGTAGAAGCGATCAGAGTGTTAAATTTTCCTCGGCCTGGGGCCATAAACTTTGGCCTCAAGAACCCATTTCAATCATGAGGAAATTTTTAGAAGAGGCCACTGGAACAGAATCCAATTTCTTTTTTATAAATTGGGGTGGTGCCATAAGTAGAGTACCTAAAGACGAAACAGCCTTTTTTTGGCGCCGTCCATTGTTTTATACGGAATGGAATGCTAGTTGGGTAAATAAATCACAAGAAGCTTCGGATCTTGCATCAGTTGAAAGAGTACGTCAGCTGATGAAACCATATGTAGCAGGTTCATATGTTAATGTTCCGGACCAAAACATTGAAAATTTCGGAAAAGAATATTATGGTGCAAACTTTGCAAGACTTCGAAAAATAAAGGCGAAATATGATCCCGAAAATTTATTTTGTTTCCCACAAAGCATACCACCATCCCGTTAAATAGTTTATTCGCTTTGTAAAACAAAATAACCCCTTTGAGTTTTGAACTGCACCCCAATTGCAAGAAAAAAATTAATAATTAGGCGTATAGGTTTTTCTATTTTATAGAATGTATACTCTATGCACATCTAGTTAACATAATAGTTCTTCTAGGTAGTAATAACACAAATAAGAGACATAAAATGTCAGGAACTATAATCCTGATATTTCTAAAAAAACCAATCCATCTCCCCCGGATTGATTTTTCTTTTTTATCCCCCCCAGCATATAATCTTATTTTGATTAATCTTGATAATTTTTAAGCATATAATTCAATAATGAAATCTTTAAGGATTTCATAAACTTTGAGGAGGTGGAATTGTGAAAACAAGGGGTTATTTAAACGCATTAATTGGTGTCTGGTTTATTATCGCACCCTGGGTTATTGGTTTTTCAGATCAATCAGGAGCTTTGTGGTCAAGCATAATTTTTGGAATCATTCAGATTATCGTGTCATTGTGGGGAAGTGACAAACCCGGTTGGAATTCATGGCAAAATTGGATTTCAGTGATTACTGGTGTCTGGTTTGTAATTTTCCCATTTATCTATTCGTTAACAAATGGAGAGGTTTGGTCAAGTGTAATTCTTGGTTTAATCACAATTGTATTTAGCTTATGGAACCTAGGAACTAATTCGAACGAAGAAGCTGTAGGTTAAAAGTAAAATGAATAGCATTATTCAAAAGTACTAGCATATGCGTTACAGAAAAAACCTACTGTCCACTAAACAATAGGTTTTTTCTATTTTTATAATGTATAAGATCTTCACTTTTAGTTAACATAATGTATCTTTAATAGAGTTGGTCTTTCCTCCATTCATTGGAAGGCAAGAACTTCAAACCTCCCCCTTTTCTCATTATGTAAGATTTTATACATCATTGATGTAGCAATCTTTCTTCTATTACACAGTAGAAAAAGAGTGCATAAAAATCATGGGTTTTATGCAAGTACTATTTCCAGAACTCCCACCATTTTTTGCTGGGTTGCTTTGTTGTCGCGATTAATTTCTGTGTGTCATGCATTTCCCCTATAGTATTGATTAAACTTTGATCTCTTTGCTCTAACTTTGTTGCAATATAATCATCACGTTTTTTAGTTGTTGTAACAGTTCTTTATTAAACTCTAATTGTTGATTTTTAAAGTCTTCGAACTCCTTAAGCAACCTTTGATTGTCTTCCAGTACCTCCCGATATAACTTCGATTTTTGCGTGTCACACTTTGATATGTCTATCCCTTCATCCGTTGATACAACTACGTTTATTGCATTTTCTAACGACATATCAGGTTGTTTGGTTAACTCTATGATTTTGCGTAAGACTATAACATCTTTGTCAAAAAAGCCTCTATGTCCTAGTTCATTTTTATGTATATGGTAACCTGCTTTTTCTAATAGTTGTGAGTACTTTCTGACTGTTGTATTTTGTATACCTAAAAGGACTGAGACTTCTTTGGCTGAATAAACTTTTCTTGCCCCTGTATCACTTGACATATCACCCCTCCTTGACATATCCATGATACGTTAACAGTTCTTCAGCAAAGAATTAACTCCTTTTAAAAAAACGTAAAACTATCTCAATTGCCTGTGTTCTTTACCTCTACCACTCTACACTTAATTCCTCTAAATGTTGAACTAGTTAACTCTTTCTTGTTTTTAAAAAGTTGAAAAGTAAGCTTGGATCCTTGCGCACACTTTCGCGACGTTTTTCTTCCAAGAATAAACGATGAGCTGTTCCATACAGATAAGCTTTTAGAGCCTCATAAGAATAGCCTTTCTTAATTCGACGAAGCTTAAGAGCTGACATAGCATCTGATATAGCCGTAATAGTAATAGTCTCTAAATCTTCTAGTGGGCATTCAAGGTTAGATTTTAGGTGTGCTAATCTTACTTTACCATATAACTCATATACTTCTTTTACGTTAGGAAATAATGGTTTAACACGTGTAATAAAGCTATTTGGAATAAAGGATGGATAGCTTTCTTCATATGTATCTTCTTTACGTATTGTATTTATATTATGTAGTTGTTTTAAAAAGATATTGTTTTCTTGGTGTGACATTTTAACAGTTTCTTGTGTGTCACTCGCTATGCTATGGTTATTTTCCACAGGTTGATCTACAGGTTGAATTACAATAGCATTAGATGTCTGTTGCATATCGCTGCTACGTTTCATTTCATGCTGGCGAATAATACTAAGTTCTTCTAAACGATTACATACACGAATAATAGTGCGACGGCTTTTCCCTAATAAATCTGCTATTTTGTTCTTGGTTAAGAAGGATACACCTTTGTATTTTGCAGAGTAACGATGGAGTAGATCCAGTACAGCAATTTGAGTTTTATTTAATTCATCATTAAATGTTTCTTTGTGTGCTCGTACTGTTTTATTTAACTGATCAATATTTTCAAAGGTTGATAGGTTTTTGTATGTATCTTCGCCTGCTATGATTTCGATAGCTTTTTTAGCCACTTTTCCCTCTCCTTTTAGCAAACAAAAAGACGCTGTTGTCTCGAAGATGGACAACAACGCCTTTGTTCGACGAAAAAGAAAGAGAGTTCGCCAAAATATTCCCTTGAATCTACTTTAAATTTACGGTAGAATGTACACATAAAAAACTAAAGTAGTACAAAGAAGTTATGTAGGTCAGCTGTTGTCTCAGTGTAGGTGAGACGACCAAAGTAAAAGGATTGCAGTCCGATTACTTGGCCTGTATGGCTTCTTTTTATTTTGCGTTCTTTTATTTGTTTACTATTTTAATGGTTTGCTAAGTGGATATCAAGTTAATTTTTCCCTGTCATAAATAACTCTAAAAAAAATTACTTCTTCTCTTCCTCGTTACTAGCCGTTATAACCGTCATAACGGCTATAGCATATACTTGTTACTCCTTCTTATCCTTCATTTTTCCATACCAACCAAATCAGCCACCCAAATTAAAAAGATAAATAGATACGAATATAACCAATATTCATAACAAGATGCATATAGGCTATAGCCACCCAACAGCCTGAAGGCTGTTCTTCTATTGTTCTTTAAGTACTACGCTCGATCGAGTCGCTTTTGTCGTTGCTTTTGAATGCGCTTTTCTACCTCTTCACGCGCATACTTGATCTCATCCAGTTCTCCTAAACCTGTGGTCACGATACCTTTATACCCCTCATGAAAGTACAATCCGTTCATCAATTCGAGTAAAACTTGAGCATGCTTATCGGTTTGATTCACACCGAGTCGAATCTTTTTTAATTCTTCTCGTAAGACATCATGAAGGTTTTGACTCACGATTTCACTAATCGTCTCCAAGGACCATTCTTTCTTTTCTTCTGCTCGATACTTTTGACAAATATCCATAATGGCCTCGCCTGGAAAACGAAGTTTATGTTCTGCCATATAGTCTTGAAGATACTGATCCGTTTCCTCGTCTAAGGTAATCATTCGTCGTTTGGTACTCATAGCTCTTCAATTTCTCCAACTGCTTTTTCAATACTCGCATATAAATTGTTTAAAGTTTTTGTGTTTTGTTCCACTGCATAATGAATTTTCGA